>NZ_JBMKJF010000003.1:0-568789 GCF_049236945.1 Enterobacter cloacae complex sp. SHL020 | reverse complement strand
TCTCCCCATGTGAGAGTAGGGAACTGCCAGGCATCAATTAGAAGAACCCCGTACCGTAAGGTGCGGGGTTTTTTGCTTTGTGCCGGCAGAAACATGCCGGATGGCGGCTTCGACTTATCCGGCATGGAAAACCCGCATGCCCGGTACGCGCTGTGCCACCGGGCGCGCCAGACCGCACGATCCCACGGCAAAGAGAAACAAGAATACAAAGAAGGGATTTATAAACGCAGAAAAGCAAAAACCCAGCCATAGGCTGGGTTCTTTGAATAGTGGTGCCCGGACTCGGAATCGAACCAAGGACACGGGGATTTTCAATCCCCGTGTCCGGTTGTTAACGTTTTGGCCTTTTTGTTGCTGGATTGCTAATCGCACCTGAATCAATTTCAGGTGTATCAAATGCATTCAAAATCAGAGCCTTATAAAGAACAGGGTTCAAAGCCCAAAATTTTACCTGTTGTTTCAACCAAAGGTGGAGAAGGGAAATCAACTCAAGCCGCAAATCTGGGTGGTTTTCTTGCAGATGCAGGTATAAAAACTCTCATCATTGACGGCGACCATGCCCAGCCAACTGCCAGCAGTATCTATCCCTTAGAATATGAAGCACCTTGCGGGCTCTACGAGTTGCTTATGCAAACCGTCGACCTATCCCAGGCCGAAAACATCATTTCCCGCACCGCGTTCACGAACCTTGATGTCATTGTCTCAAACGATCCGCGCAATCTTTTACCTACCTATATGCTCAATGTTGCAGATGGGCGCGTACGTCTGCGCAATGCATTGTCAAACTCGGTATTTAGCCAGTATGACGTCATCCTGATTGATTCGCAGGGGTCACGTTCAGTGATGTCAGAACTGATTATTCTGGCCGCAACCGGCGAGATGATTGGAATGGTCAAGCCTGTGCTGCCTGATGTGCGTGAATTTATGCGCGGCACAGTTGCTCTGATGGAAGAACTGCTCCCTTACATGGCTTTTGGGATCAGTCTTCCGAGTATACGCATGCTGGTTAACTGCATGGACTATACGCTGCTTGCGAAAACCACGGTTGAACAGGCCGAAAGCATCATACTGAGTGGCGATTACAGTCAGCATTCAGACAAGATCGTCATCAACATGCTACAGACGCGCATTTATGATCTTGATGTTTATAAGCAGGGGCATGCGGCCGGTCAGCCTGTTCACCGCCTGGAGAAAAAAACGTCCCGTAAGAGCGATTCAGCATTCGACTCAATGCACAAACTTGCCTGCGAACTGTTCCCTGAATGGAAGCATAAGTTCGACGTGCTTGCGGAAGAAGGGGGATCAAAATGATCCTTTCCCCTTTTTTTTCAGCAGCCCTCACCATGATAGTTAATAAAAACAATGCCGGACGGCAGCTGAGTATAGGTGTTATCAAGCGGCCCTCGGCAATGTTCTCTCTCAATGGAGGTGCGTATGTCTGACAACCGCAGAAATATTCCAGGTATTTATTCACCTGATGCCGAGCAGTCTGTTATCGGTGGCCTGATGCTGGATAACGATCGCTGGGATGACGTTGCTCTCCATCTGAGTGCTGATGATTTCTTTCTCAAGGTGCATAAGGCCATCTTTCAGGAAATGTCCCGGCTGGTATCAGCCGGTAAACCACTTGATCTGATTACGCTTTCTGAAAGCATTGAACGTCGCGGTAAAGACGCTCTTGAGCAACTGGGGGGATTCGCTTACCTGGCTGAGCTGGCAAAAAATACGCCCAGTGCAGCAAACATCGTTGCTTACAGTGAAATTGTTGCCAGAAACAGCCGTGGGCGGCAGCTGGCGGCCATTGGTGCTGAGATTACCGAACAAGTCAAAATGCCCGGAACGAATATTGAAAAGCTCATGGAAACCGCCGAGCAGAAAATAACTCGCCTGGCAGAACGTGCTGAGCCTGAACAGGCCGTGACGCTAATTGATGGTATGGAAAAGCTGCTGACGGAGCTGGAGCGCCGGTGCAACGTTCCCGATGGCATTACCGGCACGCCCACCGGGTTTGACGAGTTTGACGCGATGACCAGCGGTCTACAGCCTGGTGATCTGGTGCTCATTGCGGCCCGCCCGTCTATGGGAAAAACGGCGTTTCTGATAAGCCTCTTGCTCAATTCACTGCAGAAAAAAGTGGGTTCAATAGGCCAGTTTTACAGTCTTGAGCAGCCTACTGAACAAATCCTCATGCGCATGGTTGCATCACTGGGCAATGTTGATCTTACCCATCTTAAAAGTGGATTAATGGATGATGAGGACTGGGCTCGTGCCTCATCCGCGGCCAGTTTGCTTATGGGCGATCTCAAGGACAGCTTAATCATAGATGATACAGGCTCGCTCACGCCAGCGATGCTGCGTATCCGCGCACGTCGTAATGCCCGCCGCTACGGTCACCCGTCCATTATCGGACTTGATTATCTGCAGCTGATGCGCTGTCCGGACCAGGAGAACCGCACGCAAGAAATCGCCGAAATATCCCGTTCCCTGAAAGCGCTGGCCAAAGAGATGGGTTGCCCGGTCGTTGCACTTTCGCAACTTAACCGACAGCTGGAAAACCGTGCGGATAAGCGGCCTAACAACGGTGACCTGCGTGATTCTGGCTCACTTGAACAGGATGCTGACCTGATTATTTTTATCTACCGTGACGAGGTTTATCACGAGAAAACTGAAGATAAAGGTGTTGCTGAAATCATTATCAGCAAACAACGTCAGGGACCCACAGGGACAATACGCCTGCAGTATGAAGGTCGCTATACCCGCTTTAATGCCATGCACAAACAGGCGGGGAGATCAGTATGAGCAATGTCAGCAAACTGGACCTGGGCTCAGCGATGCTACAGCGGGGCAGATCGCCCGCTAAGGTTAATGCCGGTACTGATACAGCTCCACTGCCGGTCAGTGAGATGGCGATGGTACTGACCCTTGATCAGTTGCGCCCCAACCCCGATAACCCGCGTAAAGGCCGTAACCCACGTTATGAAGAGATCAAATCTTCGGTGCGTGCACGCGGTCTGGATTCCATACCTAAGGTCACGCGTGACCCTGATGGCGAAGATGTTTATATCTTCAGTGACGGAGGAAACACGCGATATCAGATCCTTTGTGAGCTCTGGCAGGAGACCGGTGATGAACGGTTTCACCGTGTTCACACCATTTTCAAGCCGTGGCCGGGCAGGCTCAAATGCCTCGTAGGCCATCTGGCCGAGAATGAGGTGAGGGGCGACCTGACGTATATAGAGAAAGCGTTCGGGGTGCATAAAGCGCGCGTCATTTATGAGGAGCAACTGGGCCGCAGCGTCACGTTGAGGGAGCTTTCAGACCTTCTCGGGCAGGAGGGCTATCCGATTGATTACTCTAGCGTTAGCCGGATGGAGGACACCCTCAACTATCTATACCCACATATGCCCAGACTGCTGGAATCGGGTATGAGCCGGGGACAGGCAACGCCTCTGCTCAGTCTTCGTTCTTCGGCGATGAAGGTCTGGAAAATTTTCAGCGGTGACGTCCGGCCCGATACAACTCTTGACGAAGTATTTGGATCGACATGCAAGGGCTTTGACGAACCTGACTGCTATGCACTGGATGTGTTCAGGGATGAATTTATCGGCCAGCTTGTTAAGGCATTACCTCATCCGAGCCTCAATTACGATCGCTGGCTGATTGAACTGGACCCGCGCGAACAAAAACGCCGTGAGCAGTTTGGTGAGCCGCCACCGCTACCCTCGCTCACGCCGCCGCCCGGGCGGTCTGCTGGTCGTGAACGCGCTGAGCCGGGTGTGACCATTCTGCCGTCGGATACTTCATCAGCCCTCCAGCCTACGGGTCTCCGGAGCGGTACGTTAACGTCTACCGGCCGCCCTGAACCAGCGCCGGACCTGACTTTGAACACGTCACTGCCTGATGCAGCGTCAGTCACTGCCGGCAGTGAACCGCGTCGCGAGGTGCAGAACGATTTGTTTGGCGGGTGTCCTGTCATCAGCGGCGAAAGTGAAATTATCACGGATGAGAATGCGTCCTTATCCTCGCCTGAGTTCAATGCCGGCTCGCTTGTCTCGGCGTTCACAGATCCTGAAGAAGCCTCCTCTGATGGGGTAATCAGTTCTGTTGCTTTTGCGGAAACCGGGCTGGAACCGGTCAGCGATATCTGGCACATCTCCGCGCTGCAGGATGATACGGAACATCTGCAGGATATGGCATATCGCCTTGTGTTTGAGATTGCTGAGGCCATGGGCTGCGCGGACTGTGTGCGGGAAGATAAAAATCCTTTGTCTGCCGGCTTTGCCGTATCCGACAGCACCCGCGAGTTTACGCTGTTTCTGGCGGGTCTTTCCGGTTCAGTTCCCAATTCTCAGTTCAATATGTTTATGTTTTGCCTGAATTTCTTCGGATCGCAGGTTCCTTCGGATACGGCCGTTTTTGATGATATTACGGTAGTGAAAACAATGCGCCTTATCCGGGTTATCCGTCGCCTGCGTGAACTGCAACGCCTGGCTGCTCAGGGAGGGGACAATGTCTGACGATCTCAATGATGAAATGGCGCAGGCCAGCACTGCCCTTTTTACTCAGCGCGGTATTGATGCAATCCGTGCAAAGGTGCAGTGTCTGCGGCCCTCAAAAGAAATCTGCGAATGCTGCGGTGCCGATATTCCCACTGAACGGCAACGTGCCGTTCCGGGTGTGGAGTTCTGTGCCGGCTGTCAGGACGTGAAGGAAAAGCAGATGCGTCATCGTTCGGCTGGCGGCAGAGGGAACGGGTATGTCTGAGCAGGCAAAAGTTCTCGAACGCATACGGCGCCTGATGGCGCTGGGAACCCGCAATAGTAACCCCCACGAAGCCGCACGGGCAGTCAGGCTGGCTCAGCGGCTGATGCAGCGCCACGGCCTGACAGCAGACATGCTTTCACTCAGTGAGGTCAGCGAGTCCGTGTGTCAGGGGCTTAGCAGTAATGCCGACAAAGTCCCGGCTTGGCTGAGCTCGCTGGCGACCGTCGTCTGCATGGCCACGGGCAGTCGTTGCTGGTTTGGCTGGTATATCCATACCAGCCTTCAGGGTGTGAACAGCGTGCGCAGGGCACTTCACTTTTACGGTTTTAATGAGCGTCCCGAGGTGGCGAACTACATCTTCACCGTTCTGCAGCGGCAGCTTAAGGTTGCTACAGACGCGCACATGGCAGGGTATCGCAAGCGCCGCATCCTCATCGGTACGCTGAGGCGCCGGGCCGACCAGTTCAGGGAGGGCTGGGTCGCCGGCGTCTGGCAGGTGCTGCAGTCGTTCGCCCCGACAGACGGTGAAAATGTCGTCCTCAAACGCTGGCTTGGCCAGCGTCATTCCAGTGAAACGCTGCGGGAACTCAATGTGCGTAATGCCGGAAGGTGCCGCGGTGACAGACTGGCCCGGGAAAAGGGTTTTCTGACCGGCCGTGAAACGGAATTACATCAGGGAATCGGCGGCGCTCAGGCTCCGCGACAGATTACAGCGCAGGAGAATGTACATGACTGACTTTCTTTTATGGATTGCCTGCCTGTCAGGCTGGTTTTTTGATGTTCTGCTCGTCGCTGACCAGACAATTTCAGGAGGTGGCCTGTGAGCCAGCATAATCTTTCTCAGGCCACCACGGCCATTCTCTCTTCACTTCTTATGGACGTTAAGAGCGGTAACATCCGCCGATGTGAGTCGCTGGGGATGTCAGTTGAGGAGATAAGGGCACTCAGTCAGTTGAGTCTTGATGAGTTGCATTATCTCAGCCAGTCGCACGTTTCCGTTCTGGATATCAGCCTGAATCATGAAAATTTCTGGCTGATGCTGAACCAGGCCCGCAACGAACTTAAGCGCATGCTGATGATTGATCGTGCACTTGAGCTTGGCGGGTCCATGGAGCTGATTGACAAGTATTTTGGCCTTTCTCCAGCTGAGGTAAGCGCCCGTCGCCGACTGATGGGAATTGAGTCGCGGCAGGGACGTACACAGTCCCTGACGGAACCGCAGGATGCGGCGCTCTGGACCGAGTGGAAAGCGGCCGGACTGTCCTCTCCCGACTCTCATCAGGCGCTGGAGGCAATGATGCTGGCTTCTGAACAACACGGTCTGTCACTGACTGCCGTGTGGAGCCGGGTCAGTCAGTGGTGCCGCGAGGCAGGTGCTGCAGCACGCCGGTCTGAATCTACCGTACGTAAGGAGGCGTGATGCAGCTGGGTGATTTCTCTCCCCGTCAGCAGGTGTCGCCGGCTGTCAGGCGCCGCGCACAGACGCTGTTCCGGGCGGCATGCTGCGGACACAAGGTGTTTCGCCGGCTGACCATGAACGGTTATCTCAAGATAGATGTGGGTCCGTTCTGGCGCATCCTGAGTAAAGATGGCGGACGGCAGTGGTGGCTGATGGATCATGAGACCTACAACCGTGAAATTCGCCGGTAAAGGACGACCGCTGATGACCACACAGTGCCGGGTCTAGCCCGGCACTGTGCTGTCTCAGGCAGAAGAGGAGATGATTAAATGACCATTCCAGCCGATAGCATTGTGGCGCACACGCTGTCCAGAATGCAGAAAAATCTTGAGCGGCGGTCAGATATCGGCGATGTCAGCCAGGAGCGCAGCGGCCTGCTGTTTATGGGCAATGTGCACGACGCTTTTCCGCGCAGGCTGTTCCTGGACACGCGCCTTTCACCGCTCGATAAAACCGCCTGGGTGATGATCCGGCTTTATGCGCAGCAGAATGAGGGCGCCATTTTTCCTACCTATGATGAACTACAGGCTCAGCTCGCATCAGCCCATTCAGATAAGGCATCCAGGGACACGGTCAGTCGCGTTCTGCTGATGCTGCGCCTCACCGGCTGGCTCAGCCTGTGCAAACGCGTACGCGATGACCGCGGCCGGGTAAGGGGGAACATTTATGCACAGCATGATGAGCCGCTGGGTTACCGTGATGCAGAAACCTTTGACCCGGGCTGGCTGAAGCTGGTCGAAGACAGCTGCCTCAGCCGGAACAAAGCCGTCCGGATGACGGCGCTGGCCGTAGTAAATGACATCCTCCAGGATAAGGGGATGCGGCATCGCCACAGCCGCCTTGCGCTGATTGAGAGTCGACTGAGCGCACCGGAAACGCCTGCTCAGATGGTCCATCAGCGGCACACTGAACAGCTGAGTCCGAAAAACGGACTCAGTAAAAATAGCATAAAAAACAGCCAGAATTCACTGAGTCCGGAAAACGGACTCAGTACACCTCCAACAGATAAAATACCGGGTCCTGATTCAGGACTCAGTGATAAATCAACATGTTACACCGGAGTCCGAAATCCGGACTGTAACGTACGTTCTTTCACACAGAGTGTGAATAAAAAAACGTACGTACCCTGTGAAAATCACTATCTGCCTGACGATTTTCTGAACGGGCTGAACAGCGAAGACCGTCACATGCTGACCTCGCAGATGGCCTCGCTGCCTGAGGTTGTCGCAAAGGCCCTTGCTGGCATGCTGCAGGAACAACTTAACCGGGGCAAACTGGCCAACCCTGCTGGCTGGCTGTTTTCCATGCTGCGCCGGGCGCGAAACGGTGAACTGAAACTGTCCGACGAGACGACGAAGCGCGATGCCGCTGGTGAGCCTTTGCGTATGACGGAGACGCGAAAAGTCCCGCCAGCGAATCTGCCAGTGATGCCAACCAGTCGCCCGTCACCGGAGGATGTCAGGGCAATGATCAGTGCCATACGAAACAAAATAATCACCTGAAACAGCGATTGAAAAGCGAGCATTTTTGCTGGGCGCAGCGAGGTTAATAATCGTATAGAGGTGCTGTTAATGCAGTGAACCTGACGTACAAAAAACCAGCAACATTAAAGCGTTCAAATAATGACCTTGTTGCGGGGCGCAACAAGGTTAAAAACTGTACAGAAGAGATATTGTTGTAATGACACTATCATTGAAAAAATCAGCAACCCTGAACTGTTCAAATAATGATCTTGTTGCGGGGCGCAACAAGATTAAAAAATGAACAGAAGAATAATTTCATGCTGATGATTAAGAGTTTCACATTGTTGTAAGTGCACAGGTTTCACGACTATGCCTGCTCATCTTAACTGAACACAGGTGACGACAACGATGGCAGATCAAAAAGTAACTAAGACGGGTTCGCTTCAGTCAGAGATGACAATTGCGCTCCACACAAATTATGCAATAGGTTTATGGCAGGGGCGCAGGCCGGGTAAACAGGAGGGTAATGTTCCTGTAAAGCATGGCATTATCGGAATGCCGCAGTTTTTTCATCGTGCAACGCTTATCAACCAAGACTCGCTCAAAAACAATCCTTGGGCAGATGAAGCTATGTACAGGCTTGAAGAAAAGTTAAAAGCAGCAACAGAAAGAATGTCTGAATTGATTCAGAAGCTTGAGCAAGAGGTCGCCTTATTACCCAAAGGAGTAACTCTTACAGAAGTGGCATCAGTTGAACCTCTAGACATTCAAGTCTTTACTCGTACTCCTCTTGGTTACCGATGTGTATTTCTTCTTGTTGGCTTTGATCAGTTTGCCAAAAAGGTACTTCAGGCATCTCATTACGGTTTAATCACCCGCAACGCGCGCGATTCGTATCTCAGTGAAGGGGGAAGATTGCTGCGTCAGATTTATGGAACCGTGCTTTCATATCGCCGAGTGGAAGCTACCCGAATCGATGCAGCGGAGAATAATGACATCTGGAAAAAAGCCTGTGAAATTGCGGGAGAGCCTGACCAAGCTATCCTGCTGGGACATAAGCGTTCTGCTTTCTCTCCACCGGTCAATGAAGCAAGCGTGAACCTCCTTCGCCTGCGTTATCAGGCTATCTGAGACGCCGGAGGCAGCCATGCGGCTTTATATTTGTGAAAAGCCCTCTCAGGGGCGAGATCTTGCTGGCGTGCTGGGTGCAACTCGTCGCGGTGAAGGATTTCTGTCGGGCAGCGGTGTGACCGTGACATGGGCGGTGGGTCATCTCCTTGAAACGGCTTCTCCTGAAGCCTACGGTCAGCAGTACGGTAAACCCTGGTCACTTTCAGCGCTGCCGATCCTGCCAGCTCCCTGGCAGGTCGTTGTAAAAAAGGACACGCAGGATCAGTTCAAGGTCATTGAGCGGTTGCTTCGCCAGGTTGATGAGGTGGTCATTGCCACCGATGCTGACCGTGAGGGTGAAGTTATTGCGCGAGAGCTGCTGGACTATTGTAGCTGGGAAGGCCCGGTGCAGCGTCTCTGGCTCTCTGCTCTGGATGAACCCAGCATCCGTGCAGCACTTCAGGACCTCCGCCCCGGCCAGGCCACGCTCGGCATGTATCATGCCGGCCTGGGACGTGCCCGTGCTGACTGGCTGATAGGGATGAATCTCTCGCGGCTTTACACCCTGCGAGCCGCCGAAGCTGGCTTTGACGGCGTGATCTCCGTCGGGCGAGTGCAGACCCCCACGCTGGCGCTGGTTGTCCGCCGGGACCGCGAAGTCGCGTCTTTTGTGCCAAAACCCTACTGGCAGGTCAAAGCGCTTCTTTCGGCTGGCGGCCTTACCTTCCCCGCGCAGTGGGTGCCGGCGAAAATCTATACTGACGATGAAAAGCGCTGTATCCACCAGAATATCGCGCAGCAGGTGGCGCAACTCTGCCGGCAGACAGGACGTGCTGTCGTCACCGAGTGTGAGACGAAGCGAGAAAAAGTTGCGGCCCCTCTGGCGTTTTCGCTTGGTTCCCTTCAACAGGCCTGCGGCAGACTCTGGGATATGTCTCCCCAGCAGGTGCTGGATACCGCTCAGAGCCTGTATGAAAAGCATAAGGCGACAAGCTATCCCCGGACCGACTGCGGTTATCTGCCTGAATCCATGCAGGAGGAGGTCTCCGGCGTACTCGATGCCATCGGCCGAACTGATCCGGATTGTGTGCCATTACTGACTCGTCTTGACCTGACATTTGTGTCTCGCATATGGAATGACAGGACAATTACGGCACACCATGGCATTATTCCCACTCGAACCGCCTTTCAGCTCTCGGCCCTGACGGAGTCTGAGCGTAAGGTTTATCTTCTTATCCGTCGCAATTACCTCGCCCAGTTCCTGCCCCTGTATGAATCCGATATCACCCGGCTCCAGTTCGACATCGGCGGGCAGCTGTTCCGTACCACGGGGCGCACCGAGGCAGTAAAGGGCTGGAAGGCTCTCTTTGACAGAGCCGGAGATGAAGATGCGCAGGCGGATGACGATGCAGCGCTGGCGCTGCCACCGCTCTCTCAGAATGCCCCCTGCGCCGCGACAGGTGCTGAGGTAGCGCAGCTAATGACCCGGCCGCCGGCGCACTACACCTTTGCCACCCTGATTGGTGCGATGATGAACGCCTCCGCTTTCGTTACTGATATCGCGCTGCGTAAGGTACTGAAAGACAATGCGGGTCTGGGCACTGAGGCCACCCGTGCAGGTATAATTGAACAGTTGCTGAACCGCCGATTTATTGTGCGTAAAGGCAGTAAGCTGATGGCCACAGAGCTGGGTAGTGACGTCATTGATGCTCTTCCCCCACAACTGACTGAACCCGGCATGACCGCGCTCTGGGAGCAGGCGCTGGATGAGGTCGCTGCAGGTCGCATGTCACTTGACGACTTTCTGCAACGGCAAGCTGGCTGGACGCGCAATCTGGTCAGTCAGGGCGCGCAGCAGCGGGTGAATATTCGCGTGCCTCCTTCCCCTCCCTGCCCACTATGCGGAAATAAAACCCGACTGCGAAAGGGAGAAAAAGGGGAATTCTGGAGCTGTCAGCGCTATCCGGTATGTAAGGGCGTCATTAATGTCAGCGGCAGTAAAAATAAACGTTCCCGTAAGGCTAAGTCTCCTGAATCAAAGAAGAATTAATCCGTTTTCTCCAATTGCGGGCCATCAGGGGCTTTGCTATTGTGACACCGGCTCTGAAGCCGCACCCCGTGACTGCGGGTTCTGTCATCATCTAATGCATATGCTGACGGAATACAGTCTGACTGGCCTCGTCCACACCTGAACGGGAGCCGGTAAGGCACGAAAACTCCGTGAAAACCGTGCCGGGAACTGAACACGCCAGCGGAGCTACTGTAAAATACAGCTTAACACCAGGTCGAAGGTGCAGACCTCAGAAGGCGGTGCCACATGGCGCCGCTTTTTTATTTTCATGCAGTGATGATTTTTTGCGCGGTACAACGTTGACAACCGTTGCGACTGAATGAATGATTGTGAGGCTTATCGTTGTCTTCCCGACAACTGCCAATGTTCCAGTGATTTGAGAGGGACGCCTTCGGGTAATCACATGCCAAAGCCATCACAACCTGAGAGATGGCGCTTTCGGGCGGTTTTAAACCTGTTTAACCTTTGCAAACAGGGACCTGTTAGTCAGGTAAAGGTCCACTTCACCAATTCAGCCAGTCGGCAAATTATGCTGACCTCCCTGCGGGAAACATTTCCCGTACGGGACAAATGTTTCTCCGCTACCTGTTCAGTTTTACTCCGGAGAAAACATCATGACTGCAACTAATCAAACCCCTGCTTCAAATGGCTCTGCTTCTGGAAATCAGAAAAAAGAGTTTTTCAACCTTAATGTCAGCGGCATCGGTTATCTGAACTCGATACGTCGCGTTCAGGGCCCTAACGGTGAGTTCACCTGCGCTGTTATTAACGCTCTGACCGGTCCGACTGACAATGCTTCCTATACCCGATTTGATGTCACCATCGCGGGCCCGGAAGCAACCAAACTGATCAATCGCTGCCAGAAAGCCGTTGATGAAGAAGAAAAGGTGCTGCTCGGATTTGTACTGAGCGGACTGAAAGCCGATGTGTTTACCCTCCAGTCGGGTGATCATGCTGGTGAGAGTCGCCCTTCTCTGAAGGCCCGCCTGATAAAGGTGGAGTTCATCAAGAAAGGCCAGGACGTGGTTTACCAGGCTCCCAATGCTTCCCAGACGCCGGAATCCGGTTCATCTGCTCCGAAAGAGTACGATCCGAACTCATTCTAAGCGTCACGGACACACCACCGGAACACATCCCGGTGGATGTGCTCCTCTCAACCCAATTCATAAGAGGAAATCATTATGTCCGCACGCGGCGTCAACAAAGTCATCCTGGTTGGTCATCTCGGCCAGGATCCTGAAGTACGTTACATGCCAAATGGCAATGCAGTAACCGGTTTAAACCTGGCGACTTCAGAAACCTGGCGTGATAAACAGACCGGTGAAAACCGTGAAAATACCGAATGGCATCGTGTCGTGCTGTTTGGCAAGCTGGCTGAGGTTGCCGGTGAATACCTGCGAAAGGGTTCACTGGTGTACATTGAAGGCCAGTTACGCACCCGCAAATGGACTGATAACAGCGGTACCGATCGCTGGACAACTGAAGTCGTTGTGGGTGTTAACGGAACGATGCAGATGCTGGGCGGGGGTCGCAATAACAGCTCCAGTACCAGTGGAAACAATGCGCAGTCAGGTCAGCAGAGTGGCTGGGGTCAACCTCAGCAGCCACAGCAGACTCCGTCAGCGCCAAAAAATCCACAGAATGAGCCACCGATGGATTTTGATGATGACATACCGTTCCTCGGACACGGTTATGGCATCTGTAAAAAAGCCATTTACGCAATTTCATAATGGATTTAGATAAATATACCCTCTTATGCGCCAGTTCAGTCTGGCGCTTTTTTCTTCTATAATGATGTTCATTAATCAGGAATGTCACTGGAGATCTACCATGAACACACGCTACGAAGCTGACGTTGTTGCCTGGGCTCAGGAGCAGGCAGCTTTACTCCGTGCCGGTCGGTTCTCTGAGATTGATATTGCTAATATCGCCGAGGAGATCGAAGACGTGGGTAAAAGCGAAAAGCGGGAGCTGGCCAGTCGTATGGCCGTTCTGCTGGCGCATCTTCTCAAATGGAAGTTTCAGCCAGGCCGTCGTGGGTCAAGCTGGCAGCGAACCATCAAAGAGCAAAGAAAAGCACTGGCATTACATATAAAAGGCACTCCGAGCTTAAAAACGGCTCTTACCGATAGTGACTGGATTGCTGCAGTATGGGCAGATGCAGTCTCTTCTGCAGCTCAGGAGACACAGCTTGATGTTTTTCCTGAAGATTGCATCTGGGAAATGGGACAGATCTTGTCTCAGGAATACTACCCGGATTGATTTTGTCAGCCTGTCTTAAGACTAAGCGCCATCATGGCGCTTTTTTTTGTCCTGAATTTCCTGGTATTTAGTCAGTTATCGGAAACCCGTCCATGACATGAAACTTGCTTTTATGGCGTGGACGGGTTGCCCCGAAGGGGAGTTATTTTTCTGTTGCCAGCACTTCGGTCAGTTTGAACGAATCGGGCTGCAGTTGGATACTGTTGTAAATAGCGTTAATAGTAAACTTCTGACCAGGTTCGATATTACTGGCCATATCTACAGCCTGCCCGATGACGACGTCATTTTTAAGCAAATTAAATTTAACGATAATATTGCCGAGCGTTTTACCACTGGTATTTTGTCCCAGCCCTTGAATGTTCTGAAGACCGTTTTGCGTTTTCTGGAAGTGCAGGTCACTTACCGCAACTTTGTTGCTGGTCGCGGCCAAAGCTGCTGAGCTGGTAATGAAAGCCGCGGCGAAACAGATGGCTGATAATTTTCTTTTCATAACACCCTCTTGATGAGTGAACCTTAACGTGACGAACTGTCACTTTTCTTCTATCGGCCGTCAGTACTTTATTCTTCAATCTGAACTCAGAGTTTCACATTGCCCGCTTTTTCATCACCGCCAGAATAGCACTCCTGACTAAGACTATCCCTGGGGTGAATCCTGATGGCAGTACCTTCAAGACGCGCGGCAACGGGAGCCGGCCTGCTCGCCTGCTCTGTCATGTTAGCCAGCTGCAGCAACCCGGCTTCTGACCCTGCGCCATTAACTAATGGGCGTTATCAGCAGCCTGCACGTTTCGATGACATTTACCGCAATCGTGCCCCTGAAGTGGTGCGCTACGATCGCTACACGCTCGTCAGTACGCGCCCGGATGATGCACAGCGCGATCCGCTCAATCAGATTATTGATATCACGATGCCTGCACAGCTGGTTAACACAGTAGGAGAAGGATTTCGCTATCTCCTGCTGGAATCAGGTTATTCACTGTGCTCAGCCACGACTTCTTCATTTTCGGAACTTCTCAGCCGTCCGCTTCCCGCTGTTCAGCGCGATATTGGTCCGGTTAAGCTGAGCGAGGCGCTGCAAATTCTTGCCGGCCCCGCCTGGCGGCTGAAGGTGGATGAAGTCAACCGTGAAATTTGTTTTGTGCTGCGCGATCAGTACCGCCAGTTTGACGCAGCGGCTGCAACGCCCCCCCCGGCAAAGAGCCTATCGGCAATTAACCCGGTTCAGCCGAAACCCGTTCAGTCAGCGGGCCCAGCCGTTCCGGAAAATGCTTTACCCCGTAACCCTTTCACAGGAGAAACCCTGCCGGCTGCCGTCCCAAAAACAGCGTTGACTCCACAGAATCTGGCCGTGCCGTCACCCATGCTGACAACCAGCGGACCCCAGAAAGCGCAGAAATCAGCGAACAATCCGCCGCTATTAGCTAAGGCACCGGTTGCTAAATTGGCTCAGCAGCACGATTCTCAGGCTGTGGCAGTTCGACCGCCGGTAGTCACACAGACTACAGTGAATGCCACACCGAAAGCATCCTCTGTGCGTCCTGTCACAACGCTCCCTCCCGCGCCGCCTGTGAGCAGCCAGACGGTAGCCTCTCCCATTCCGGGCACACCTGTTACCGTCGCCCCGGTGGGTCAGACATGGCGGGCAGAACCGGGTTCAACCCTGAAAGAGACACTCACCGGCTGGGCTTCGAAGGCGCCGTGCAGTAACGGCGGTAACTGGGTCGTTATCTGGCCGGTATCGCTTGATTACCGCATTGATGCCCCTCTGATTTTCCACGGCAACTTTGAGTCGGTGATGGTTCAGGTATTTGACCTCTATCGCAAGGCCGAAAAACCGCTGTTTGCTGAGGCAAACCGCATTCAATGCCTGATTTCCGTCAGCGACACCCCTGCGGGCGGGGGGCACTGAGATGGGATTCGCGCTGCCGGTTCTGGTGTTTTGTCTGGTCATTGCGCTGATGGCGGGTGATGCGCAGCGTCATTCGTCAGAACACGTCCGTGCGGCTGTCCAGCAAACGCTGCCGGATCAGTTGGCCGCAGACATGCTACGTACGGCCGATGCTGTCAATAACTGGCGCCATGGTCGCACGGTTGCCGATGGTGCTATTACCCCCGCTCAGACAGGCATGATGCCTGCGCCTGACAGCCGAATTCAATCCGTCATTCTGAACAACCGACTCTGGGTATGGGTCCCTGCTACTGACGGCGTTTTTGCCGCCCTGCGAAGCCAGTCAGTGACCTCAGCGCTGGCGCTGACCGTAAGCGGCGGTCGCCTGCGCATGGCTGACGGCACCGATATGAATCTTTCCCTGCCCTCCGGAATAACGGAGGGCAGCATTGTTTACCTCAATTAACCACCTCAGGGAGCTGCGGATGCCGCGTATACCTTTCTGCCTGACAGCGCTGGCCACCGCGTTCGTGCTGTCATCCTGTTCGCTGACAGAAATCAGCAAAATGGACAAAGAAGCTTCAGGACAGGCTGACACTGCTCAGCGGGTGTTGCAGAGCCGACAGGCAATGACCCAACCTACCGTCGTCTGGTCCGACAAACCCTGGGTTAACCTGCAGCCGGTTGCGCCCGTCGTATCCACGCCGGACGAAAAAAATCTGCCTGCCTGCCAGATAACGATAAACCGTCCAGACGGTATATCACTGCCTGAGCTTGGACAACGCATTACCGCGCTTTGCGGCATCAGGGTTTCCATCACGCCGGATGCCTTTGCGGCACTCAGTAACGTTTCAACCGGTAGCGTGACCACCTCGCAGATGAATGGTCAGCTCCCTGCGCCTGATGATAATGGTCGCGTACCACTATCACAGATCGGCTCAGCATCAGGGCAGGCTGCACCTGTTCAGCAAAGCACTGCCCTTGTCCGTGGTATCAAATTCCAGGGCGATGTACGGGATCTGCTGGATGTTGAAGCCAGCGGATACGGTCTGTCCTGGCGTAGTGACCGCAGCGGCGTGTATTTCTACCAGCAGGATACCCGCACATTCCAGCTCGTCATTCTCAATACCAAAGTCAACAGCAGCGCCTCAATCAACTCTGGCTCCGGTAATCAGCTGGGCAGCGGAGGGGGAACTACCGGTGGCACGACCGGTGACATCAGCTCGAACCAGAAGACCGATTACGGTATGAACAGTGACCTGTATGATGATATCCGTAAAACAATCGATCAAATGCTGACACCAAAATCAGGCAGATTCTGGCTGTCTGCCGCCACGGGTACGCTCAGCGTGACGGACACGCCGGATGTGCTTGACCGTATCGGACGCTACATCGAATACCAGAACAAAGTCCTGAGTCGTCAGGTTCAGCTAAATATTCAGATAGTCAGCGTCAGCCAGACGCGTAATGAGCAGCTGGGACTGGACTGGGGGCTGATTTATAAATCCCTCAATAACTTTGGCGCCAGTCTGACCGGCTCCATGGCCAATGCATCCACATCTGCTGCCAGCGCGGGCATTTCAATTCTCGATACCGCCTCAGGTAACGCTGCGAAATTCTCCGGCTCCAGCCTGCTTATCAAAGCGTTGTCTGAGCAGGGTAACGTCAGCATGGCGCTGAATCAGACTGACCCGACCGCCAACCTGACTCCGGTGGCCTACCAGCTTTCCAGCCAGAAAGGCATCCTATCCAGTTCCAGCTCGACGGCCACGGCGAACGTTGGCGTCACCTCATCAATGACTACGACGACCATTACCACCGGGCTGTTCATGACCATGCTGCCGTTTATTCAGGAAAACGGTGACGTGCAGCTGCAGTTTGCCTTCAGCTATACCAGCCCGCCGCAGATTGAGAAGTTTATCAGCGCCGACGGCAATACCCGTAATGACCTGCCTACAACCTCTACCGAAGGCCTGGCACGCAAGGTGAACCTCCGTTCCGGGCAGACGCTGGTGCTGACCGGTTCGGAACAACAGAACGTCTCCGCAGACAAACAGGGCACCTTTACGCCAGGTAACTTCATTCTGGGCGGCGGTCAGACCGGCTCCCGCGGCCGTACCACGCTTGTCATCATGATCACTCCTGTTCTGCTGAGGTAAACATGCCAGCAATGAAAAAATTAAGCCTTCGTACCGGCGTCCGGATTATGCATCAGCGTCGCGACTGGATGGCCGGAATGCACTGGGAGCCGCAGCGAAACGCTTTGGCCACCCGGTTTCGCAGCCAGTCCTCTCCCGATACGCACTTTGTTGCTGCCGGGCGCGGGAATGCATCGATGCAGGGGCTGGTTTCTCCGGGCCGCGCGCGCCGTCATATTCATTCCCTTGCCGTGGCGTTTCTGCTCACCGAGGGCGGGAAAGCCTGGGGGATCTACCGTCTGAGTCACGAAGAGGATATGTGGGTGTTCTTTGCCGCCATCGGCGGGCAGCTTTCGGTGATGGGCGACGTGACCGGCTCGCGAGCCACCATTGAACTGGCTGCAAAAAATTTCCTGCGGTTCAACGACGCCGATGCGCCGGGATTAAGGTGTGCCGCGACGGTGGACGACGATCGCCACGCCAGTACGCTGACTGACAGACTCAGTCGCACCCAGCTTAAGCGCTGCCGGCTGCGTAAGCGCGTCACTGCGATGGCGGTTATCCTGCCGGTGGTCCTCGTGACCCTTGCATTGGCCTCGGGTATGTACTGGTACGACACCGCCTCTGAGAAAGCCGAACAGGCGGCTGCGATGGCGGCGTTTCGCGCCCGCCTGGCCCTTAAGCCTGAAAAACCGGCCGTGCCCGCACGCGCACCGCACCCGTGGGCCTCGCAGCTTCCCGTTTCTGTGCTGCTCAGCAACTGCTGGCTCACCCGTGAACCTGTTTTTGCCTCCGTGGCCGGCTGGCGATTTACGGATGGCGAATGCGTGCCGGAAGGGCTGCGTTTGCGGTTTATTGCCACCCCCGGCGCAACCGTGGAGGACTTTTCCCGCCGCGCACGGGAGCTGCTGGGGCACTCAGCCGTCTTTAACCTGCAGGAGGGCGGCAAAAGCGGCGACGTTTTTATTCCCTTCAAACGCACCTCACCCGCCGGACTCACGGACGAAGCGCTCCCCGGTGCTGACGCTCAGCTCATGCGATTTATTTCCCATCTGCAGCGACGGAATCTCGACGTGAAGTTTACCGAGGTGAAGCCGCCGGCTGTCACGCCGGGTCAGGAAAAAAACACGCCTCCGCAGGACTGGCGGGAATTCTCGTTCTCAGTCAGCTCTCGCCTGCAGCCTGAGCGGCTGCTTCAGGATTTTGATGCCACAGGGCTACGCCTGACCAGCCTGTCCATCACCATGAGCCCGCAGGGGCAGTTCGACTACACGATGAAGGGGAGCGTTTATGCGCAGAATTAATCCCGCCGGCAGGGACTTGCTGCTGGCCGTTCTGCTCTGCGGAACGACACTGCCGGTACTGGCCGCCGACCCACTGCCACCCAACGTCACGCTTGGTGAGCTTGAAGCTGCACAGGCGCGAAACCTCATCCTTGAGCAGAAAGTTCAGACAGCCCGCCTCGAGCAGCAGCTGCGTGAAAGCCAGTCCGGGCAGAGCACCGACCGGAATTATCTGGCCACTGCCGCTCAGCCTGCCATGCCACTGATGGCGCAGCCTGCCCCCTCACAGCAGACCGTGTCAACTGGCGCGGAGAAGCGCGCCGGCAGTGTGCGGCTTCAGGAGATTTACGGACGTGGTAATCAGTTACGTGCCCGTATTGTGCTCCCCGATGGGGGGGTGACAGAGGTGGTGAAAGGGGATCAAATCCCGGGCACCACAAAGCGTGTCACTGAGGTCACGTCCACGCTTGTGCGCCTCAACGACGATTCTGAACTCTCCTTCTGAGGCCATGATGACACCTGATAAAGAGATTATGGATTTTGTATACGCTGAACGGCTGCCCGCCGGTGGCGTGATGCTGCTGATTGATGGTAACCGACGAAAAGAAGCGGCGATTCAGCGCTGGGTAATGGACGTCACACGCCATTATCCGGCCGCGACAACCGAGTTTGTGACCCTGAGCGAACTGAACCGACGTCGGGAAGTGGCTGACCGTCAGGGAATGGGGCTCAGTCAGGGGATCAGCGAAGCGGACATGGATAAACGGGACGTCAGCGTCTCACAGGACAAGGTCATCAGCTATATGAAGCTGGGCCATGAGTTCAATGCTTCTGACATCCATTTTGAGATCAGTGCAGACCGTAAACTGACGATCGTACAACTGCGGATCCATGGTGAGCTCGAAGTGGTTGATGAGGTGAAAGATGTGGAGGGCATGACGCTGGCATCGACTTCCTACCTGTCTATGTGCGACGTCCGTGAGCAGTCCTTCTTTGCCGGCCGTGAGCAGTCAGGGCGCGTCGATGCAAAGTTTGCGCGCCGGGCCGGTCTCTATGGCGCACGCTACGAGCATCGCCCCACACCTGACGGGCTGATTGTGGTCATGCGTCTTATCCCGGACGACGGCGACAGAATACCGACGTTGCCGCAGCTGGGTTTTTTGCCGGAGCAGATAAAGCTTATCATGCAGATCCTGAAGCTACCGGAAGGGATGGTGCTGCTGACCGGACCAACAGGGTCAGGTAAAAGCGCCACGCTGCGCGTCTTCAGCGATATCTGGCTGAAACTGACCGGCGGTAAAAAGCGCCTGCTGACGCTGGAAAATCCACCCGAAGGTCGTATTCCGGGCGCTATTCAGACACCGGTTATGCCCGCCGATAACTCCCCGGAGGCTGTCAGCCGTGCCTGGAATAACGCCAACGCCTCCGCTCTACGCCTCGATCCTGATGCCATCCTGAATGGTGAGATGCGTGATCTTCATTCACTGATTGCGGCCATTTATGCCAGTGAAACCGGGCACGCGCTCTTCTCAACCCTGCACACCCAGAGTGCTATCGGCTCACTGCGCCGCATGGAGCACTTTGGTGTGGATCGTCATCTTTTAGCGGATGCGGCACTCATCACCGGCCTGATAGGCCAGCGTCTGGTGCCGCTGCTGTGTGAACACTGCCGTGTCCCTTGGCATGTCAAAGCCCCTGAGCTGGATACAGATACGCTGACCCGACTCGAACGGTACTGCACCGTTGAGGGCCTGTGTGATACCAGCAAACTTTTCTTCCGAAATCACGAAGGTTGCCCGCACTGCCAGAAAACGGTGCCGTTGACGGGGCGCATTATCAGTCGTGGGGTGACGGGGCGTACGGCCGTGGCCGAGGTGGTCAGGACGGATGCGCGCCAGATGCAGCTCTGGCTGTCACACGGGCCAGCGGTGGCCCGCCAATACTGGGTGAACAACGGGGGGATCACCCGGCGTATGCACCTGATGCGATATCTGTCTGAGGGGCGGGTCGATCCGCTCGAAGGGGATCTTATCTGTCCACTGGATGAAGATGAGGTAATGCATTGCGAGGTCCCTGATGGCATCCGTTAATCGCTTCACGCCTGACAGGGACATGTCGGTCGCAGAAAAACTGCGCTATCGCCTGGTCAGGGCGACCTTTACCGGTCAGTATCGCCAGCCCTTTTACGAGACCCTGCGCTTTCTGCTGGAGAACGGTAAACAACTTAAAGAGGCGCTGATCATGATCGGTGAAGTGCATACCGACTTTGGCCAGCGCTGGCATCCCTACCATGAGCTGGTCCAGGACTGCCTTGAGGGGGTGAACGATAACCGCCCCGGGCGCGCACTGCAGGATGTCCTCGCCGTCTGGGCACCTTATGAAGAGGCCGCGCTTATCAGCGCCGGGATGGAAACCGGCAATATTCCTGGCGCCCTGATGCAGGCCGACAAGCTCATTGTCGCCCGCCGGCGCATCCTCGGTCAGGTTCTCTTCGCCTCGGTGTTCCCTGTCGTGCTGGTCTTGCTGGGAACAGGACTGCTGCTGGCCAACAATCTGGCGCTGGTGCCAACGATGAGCAAAATGTCCGATCCTGCGGGCTGGACCGGGGCACTAGGCCTGATGAACGGCGTCGCACTCTGGACAGGCCAGTGGGGGCTGACCGCAGCGGGTGTAGCCGCCGGTCTGGTGGTTCTTGCCTTCTGGTCTCTGCCGCGGTGGCGGGGGCGACTGCGTCGTTTCGCTGATTACGTCATGCCCTGGTCGGTTTACAAAGACCTGCAGGGCGCCGTTTTTCTGATGAATATTGGGGCGCTGCTCGGTGCCGGCGTGCAGGAACTCAAGTCTCTGCAGATCCTGAACGGATTTGCACCGCCCTGGCTGCAGGAGCGGATTGAGGGGGCGATGGAGTGCATGAGCGAAGGGGATTCTCTGGGCCGTGCAATGCGCAACAGCGGTTATGACTTCCCCAGCCGTGAGGCGGTGAACTACCTCTCGCTGCTGGATAAAGGCAGCAGCGCTGCGTCGCTAATTACCCGGTATGCCGACCGCTGGCTGGAGCAGGCCCTGGCGCGCGTTGCACGGCGCGCGAACGTCACCAAACTCTTTTCTCTCGTTCTGATTATGAGTTTCTTCTTACTCATCCTGCTGATGGTGATGCAGATTCAGGACATGAACACGTTCAGCAATCATTAAGGAAAAATCATGTCATCTAAGGCTTTCCCGCAGCATCAGCGCCAACCCGACAGAGGCTGGGGCATTCTGGAACACGGTGCCATTGCGCTGGGTACCGTTATCGTTATCTGTATTGTTGGTGCATGGGTATGGAGCCTGTGGGGGAAAAAGTCCGTTGGCGTGGAGGTGTCAAATCTTCAGACCATCGTGACCAATGCTCAGCAGCTTAAGCAGACACAGGGGGGATATAACTTCACCAGTGGCACCACGATGACCGGTACGTTCATTCAACAGGGGGGCGCACCGAAAGCGGGCTGGACCATTCAGGGAACGGCGAGCTCAGGCTCCGCCACCATGTGGAACAGTTACGGCGGACAGGTGGTGATGGCGCCGGTAGCGACTAACGGATTTAACAACGGATTTTCCGTAACGACTCAGAAAGTACCGCAGGCAGACTGCATCTCTCTAGCGACTCAGCTGGGCTCCGGTGGCGCTTTCAGCGCTATTACCATCAACAGTACGGACTACAGCGATGGTGTTGTGAGTGCAGAAGAGGCGGGCAAATCCTGCTCTGCTGACAGCGGTATGACCGGTAACAATACACTCGTCTTCACGCACAACGGCTGATGACATGCTGCGCATTATCACGTTACTGCTTCTGGTCACGCTGTGCCCCCGTGTGGGGGCCTTCTGTTTTGAAGCGGCGGGCGCGAAATATCACATTGACCCACTGCTGCTAAAAGCCATTGCAACGGGCGAAAGCAGCCTCCGTCCGGGGGTTACCAATATCAACCGCGATAAAACTACCGGCCGGGCGTTGAGCACCGACTACGGTCTTATGCAGGTCAACTCAACACACATTCCCTCGTTGATAGCACAGGGCGTTATACGCAGCCCTCAGGAACTCCTGACGCGCCCCTGTCTGAATGTGCAAATCGGCACCTGGATACTGGCGAAGCATTTTCAGGTCTGTGGCATCAGTTGGAACTGCCTGGGTTCCTATAACGCCGGCTTCAGAAAAGATCGTCATGAAACCCGTGAGTCCTACGCCAACCGGATTTATGCCATTTACCGCCAGCTTTTGCTGAAAGAACGGGGAGTTAAACTGTGACCCTGCTGACCCTGAGCATGCCATGGCCCACGCTTATCATTATTTTTCCACTGTGCATCTGCATCTTCAGTTCAATGGCGAGCCTTGTCCGTCTTTATCTGATGACTTCAGATGATGAGCGAGAGTGGATAAAGGTCTTTTTCATACCCGCACCGCCAGGTATCACCTGGCTTTTCGCCGCCGCAGCAGCCTTTATGATTATGTCTCCAGCGCCCGCCCTGGAACGACTACTGGCGGTATTATTCAGCCTTTTTCTCTTCAAAATGACGCTGAGTGATGCCATTACCGGCTTTCTTCCCCGGGAAATGACGGTGAGCTGTCTGATCGCCGGACTGGTCTCTGCTCTTGCCGTTCCCGCTTTCTGGGAACACTTCTTCTCAGCTGTGACCGCGCTGGCGGTATTCGCCGTATGGCGATATGCCACGTTCAGAATGCATGGCCGTGAATGTCTGGGTCTGGGGGATGTCTGGCTGGCGGGCGCCGTGTCTGCCTGGCTGGGCGGACCTGAAGGACTTTCTGCTTTGCTTGCCGGCGTCATATTTTTTGTGCTCTGGCAGTTGCTGGTTCGCCGCGTCAGTGAAGGAGGACCGATGGGGCCCTGGCTGTGCACTGGCGCGATTCTTGTCACCTTAACCCGACTTTATCAACCACTCATTACATGGTGAATCCCGTGAAATCAAACAACTCAATTGACCGGGGATGGGCCATCCTCAGCACCGGCGCTGCACTGATTATCCTTCTGCTGGTCAGCGTATGGGGTTATTCACTGATCAGCGAATGGATGCAAAAGCGCACCTGGATGAACACGTCCGCACAGGTATCACGCTTTACCCAGGCCGTGAAGAGTTACACGGGGCGTTATTACGACACATTGCTCTCGAGTGCCACAACAACGGCCCCGGTCATCGTGACCCCGGTCATGTTAAAAAATACCGGTTTTCTTGAGCAAGGGTTCAGTGAAAATACGATAGATGGCCAGGGGTATCGCGCTGCACTGGTCCGCAATGCGACGAATACCGATCAGTTGCAGGCTTTGGTGTACACGCAGAACGGCTCCGCGCTTCCTTTTCTGGCGCTGCGTCAGATATCCATGGATATCACGTCAGGCATGGGTGGGTATATCTGGACGTCAGGCATCGCCACCGGTGCGATGAGCAGCTGGAGCATACCGTTGTCACAATTTGGTGTCACTACCACGCAGGGGCATATTGCCGTACTCCTCACAACCGATGAACTGGGCGTTGCGCGGGGTGAAAGTGATCGCCTGTATCGTTTTTCCGTAACCGGCAAGCCCGACCTGAATACCATGCATACCAACATTGACATGGGCGGAAACAACCTGAATAACACGGCCACCGTCAACGCAGCAAACGGTGCCTTCACCAGTAACGTCAGCGCGGGCGGTAATATCACCGCCAGTGGAACTGTGACCGGGCAGAATGTTGCAGCAGGCTCGAATGTGACCGCGGGTAATGGCATGACGGCGAATAATGATATCCGTTCAAATAATGGCTGGTTTATAACGCGTGGGAGCAAGGGCTGGCTGAATGAGACGTATGGCGGCGGTTTTTATATGTCTGATAACGACTGGGTGCGTGCCATCAATAACAAAAATATCTACACCGGCGGGCAGGTTCGTGGAGGAAGCGTTCGGGCTGACGGGCGACTGTCAACGGGGGAGGTTTTACAGCTTGATGGTATAAACACCGCTGGCGCAGGTTGCTCGCCAAACGGGCTGGTAAGCCGCGACGGTGCTGGCGCCATACTTTCCTGTCAATCCGGTGTGTGGAAATCAAGTTCCGGATCCACGATGAGAGTATGTGCAAACTATTGTGGTGGTAACTGGCCACTGGAAATTGGAAAAGTAAATCATGATGGTGACTGGTCCTCCTGGAATACCCTCGTGAAGGCTGCGGCGGTTCATACTCGAAGAACTGGCTGATACCTGTTTTTTGCAGCATTAACTGACTGTCAATCCGGTGTGTGGAGTGGGTCCAAAAACAGCGGACGTTATTCCTTGGTTGGCAGCTTCACTTCACAGTACAACGGATATAACTCAGCTAATGCAACTATCAATGTGTATGCAGTAGGCGGTAATTCAATCGTGTACAAGGATCTCGGTGATGGTCAGGGCTGTACTAACACCTGGGCGCTGAGTGCTTCTGCAGGTGGCGTAGGAGCAGCGTCTGCATCCGACAATAATCCAGCCTGGGCTAAATCAGGGACGATTTCATTTCAGTAACTAAGGAATCAGTTTCCGCAGATTGACTGCCGAAATGATTTTTATGAAAATTAAGTAGTACCAACGAAAGCAAACCTCTAATGACATATTGATACCGCATGCCATTTATTGGTATGCGGTTTTTTTTATCCATTACACCTTATGTGTTGAGTTTTACTGCACTGCTCCTCCAGGTATCTGCAGAGCAGATCTTCCATACCCATACTCAGTTCATTGATATCCACTTGCCGGCGTCTTCCTGAAATTTTTACAAACGGCTAATGAGTTAATCATCGTTATTCGTCGCGCATTTTTGCACCTTATGGCCGTTCTGCTGTGCAGCCATAAGGAAACCCTGTATGTCACCCAGTCATGCCTCACCCGAGGAACTACTTCCGGATGCGCCTGAGTCTCAGCTCTGTGGGCCAGAGGTGCAGCCCTCTGCTGCAGTCAAGCCGCGTCAGCGATTGCCGTTTAGCCCCCGAAAAATTCTCCTGACCGGCAGTGCCATTTTACTGACTGTCAGTCTGGCCGGATCACTCATTGCGCTGGTTGTTATGGGCAGTCAGGTATCTGACCTCACCATTCGTGTTAACACGCTCGATGCCGCTTTTCGCAGCGGACAGATTGGCCAGCTGACCTCAAATGTTTCGGCAATGGAAAATCGGCTTAAAACGCTTGAACAGCAGGCCGCCGCGCTTGCTGACCTGCCTGGCGCAGTTCAGTCAACCCGTGAACAGCAGGACAGCCTGAAGAGCGCGATCAATCAGCTCCGTGATAACGAAAACACCAACAGCCAGGCGGTGGCTCAGTTGCAGACCCGCGCGGGTGCGCTAGAGCACGACGTTCAGCAGGCTAAAGCCACGCTGGATGAGCTTAACCGCAGGGCAGAACCTGCACAAAAACCTTCAGAGCCTGAAAAGCCCCGCACCGCCAGTGAGGCAGGAAAAAGTCGGACGGCGTCCGCATCAAAAAAGATTAACCGGTCAGTCAGGCGCGCGGTGACGCTGGCTGCACCGTTCGAGCTGACCGGCATTGAACGTCGTGGCGGTCAGACCTTCGCCGTGGTCATTCCCCGGGGTGCCTCGCAGATATCAGCGATGCGCCTGCTTTCTCCGGGTGACAGTCTGATGGGCTGGACGCTGAAATCCACGGAGGGGGGGCATGCGGCCCGCTTCCAGATCAATGGCAGTGAACAGCTGATCCAGGCTCAATAAGTGGAGCTAAAACGTATATGAGAAACTTTTTACTGACAGCACTGAGTCTTATGCCATGGGTACTTCAGGCTGCTGAAGTCCAGACGTCACCCGCGCAAAGCGTGGTATCGGTGTTGCAGCAGTCATCCACGAGCGTTCTGAGCGCGCAGCAGCAGGCTCAGCAGTGGGGATTATCTGATACCGACTGGAGTCGGTACCAGGCGATGATGAAGGGATCGCGGGGCATTATGTCCCCCGGGCTTGATCCACTCACCGCACTGGGTGTTGAGACTGACAGCTCTGCCGAACGTCGCCGCCTTGCTGAACTCTGGGTCAGACATGAGTATCAGCGAAGCGAGAAGGAGCTGGCTTTTCAGCGAGAAATTAACGCAGCCTGGCTGCGACTGTATCCGGAGACGCTGGCCGTCAATATGGGCAGCAACGCGGCCGGCATTGCGCACGACACGCAGGGCCGTCTGGCCCTCTTTGTGAAGGAAAACTGCACCCGCTGCGATGCGCGCCTGGCCGCCGTTCTGGCCGACAACCGGCCGGTTGATATTTATCTGGTAGGAGACAGCAGCGACGAAGGCATCAGGACATGGGCCATTAAACACAATATTCCGGTAGATAAAGTCCGCAGCCGCCAGATTACTCTGAACCATGATGGCGGCCTGTGGATGCGCTACGGTCAGGGTCAGATGCCGGTCATTCTGCAGCAGGGAGAAAACGGATGGCAGCTTGCCGCATTCTGATGTTCTTTACTGTCCTGCTTTTTGCCACGGGGTCCGCCTTGTCTGCAGAGCTGCAAGTTATTCCCGATGCTTACCGGCAGATTGCAGCAGCTGAACGTGTGCCTGCTGAATCACTGTATTCACTGGCCATGGCAGAAAGTACCCGCCAGACCGCATGGGGGGCTAAGCCCTGGCCATGGACAATAAATGTGGCGGGAAAAGGATACCACTATGAGACGCGGGAGCAGGCCTTTTCGGCACTTATGGGGTTTATGCAGCGCTGGCCCCTGAAGAACATTGATGTCGGCATTGCGCAGGTCAATCTGGGCTGGAACGGGCATTTTTTTCCGACGTATCGTGATGCTTTCGACCCCTATACCAACCTTCGCGCTGCCGCCCGGATACTGAGAGCCTGCTATGACGCCCGACCTGGCAGCTGGCTGCGGGCTGCGGGTTGTTACCACCATCCTGCGGGCGGGCAACACGCAGCGACCTATATGGCCATCGTTCGTCGCAAACTCAGTCAGATCGCACAAGCCAGTATACCGGCAGGCTCAGCTCAGCCTGTGGCGCTGGCCCGCTCAACGCTCACCTGGATTGAACCTCAATGAAAAAACTCTTTCGTCAGGCTTTTACTGTCTCACTCCTTTCAGCCGTTATGGCTGTCGCCTTCAGTGCATGCGCCTCGCTCATCGTCGTGGGCGATTCAGGTGGTGAGCCAACCGCCCCCCTCTTTGAGGCCATCAATGCCGGTCAGAACAACGACACCGGCATGCCTGAGTCATTGCCACAGCCGCCCGCCTCTCTGAGCATTTCCGATATGCTGCCGGTCAGTACGCCGGAAATGTCTCCGGGAGTTGTAGCATCCCGGCCACTGAACCTTCCCGGTATGCCGCCGGTATTTGTGCTGGGTGATGACGTGGCTTCACGTCAATGGCTGCAGCAGCATGCTGCATCACTCAGTGGCATGCAGGCAACTGGCATGGTGATAAGCGTCCAGGATGAGCAGGGTTTAAACACCCTTCGTCAACTGGCGCCGGGCGTGGCTATGGTGCCCGTCAGCGGCGGCGACCTGGCTCGCCGGCTGGGGCTGAATCACTACCCCCTGCTTATCACCGCAACAGGAATATCACAGTGATGTCGGTCATTCTCATCGCCGAGCTGCTGAGTCAGCACAGGGGGATGCTTGCTCTGTTACTAGCGGGGGCGCTGGCACTTGCCATCACAGTGTTAAGGCCGCGTTCGGTCAGCCAGCGTCGCCATCACCGCTATCAGAAACAGGCGGCCCGGGCACTGCTTCGTTTGCCGCAGCTGCGTGACGACGCGGCCAGAATCACCTGGCTTCGTAAGATGAACCCGTACGTCTTCGAGGAAATGTTATTGACGGCGATGTCCCGACAGGGATTTCGCATACAGCGCAACGCACGATACAGCGGTGACGGTGGTGCTGACGGTCAGGTCTGGATAAACGGTCAGCGCTGGCTGATTCAGGCCAAGCGCTACAGCGATACCATCAACGCCGCGCACGTCTCTGCATTCGGCCTGCTGACCGAAACTGAACGGGCGTCGGGGCTGTTTGTACACACCGGGCGCACGGGTGAAGTGAGCAGAGAAGCATTCCTCCGCTATCCAGGCATCAGACTCATCAGCGGTCAGCCACTGCTGAGATTGCTGGCAGGCGACCGTCGCTGGATGGAAAAGCTCAACGTTTCACCTGAGCGACAGACACCAACACGTGCAGTTTCACCACCGGCTTTCTCCCTGTCACCTTCTGCCCGAAAGGAACGCTGATATGCGCAAACTCAACACGCCCCCCTCCGAACTTATCTGTGACATGTTTACATCGGAGAGGGCCAGAATGATTTATACCGTCCTTGGAAACCTGGTCCAGTGTGCAATCAGGATCATTATCTTTCGTCCACTTTTTCTTTTCAGCTGCCTGGCGTCGGTCGTTATGGCTGCAGTGCCTGTAGCGGTCTTTATCAGCCCGGCCTACACGCCAGAGGTCCTGAATGCAGGGTTATTACGTACATTGCGTCTGCTGCCCGACGCATATATACCGCTGTGCCTCGCCGGTCTGCTCTTCGAGCTGGTTTTTCAGGTCCGTAAAATCGTCGGGTCCCATCATGACTGGCCAGATATTGCCGGTAAAGGAAGAGGTCAATAAGCCATGAGTGACTTTCTGACGAGAACGGACGCTAATCCACCGCACTGGGCTGGGGACATTATTGGCGTATGGGATGAGCATAAACTGCGGCTGCACGGTGGTTTTTTGCGCCGGCATTACTGGACGGATCAGGGCAGCATTAACGTGTTTTGCATTAAGGGAACCGAACACCCGGATTATCAGGGACTCACCTGGCATGATTTCCTTCATCGTGGTAAACGCATGGACCGCAATATCCCCATGCTCGAACGCAACCCGGGGTACTATCTGGAGACTGAACGCAAAAAGCCCTCCATGTATTACAACAGCTACAACGGCATTGACTGGTATATCGGCGCCGACGGCAATCATCGCAGCGGTTTGGCGCGGTTTTTGTTCCATGAGCGGGAAATGGCGTATCTGCACGGGGTGCATCTCAGTCATTACGAGTTCGATGAACCTCTGCTGGCCGTGTATGTGGCGCTTCGTGATGAGTTGAGTCAGCATACCGCCCAAGGTTTTTATATGGACCTTGAAGTCAACCACATCCATCGCGGCCGTGAGGATACTGCAGGCTGGAAAACTGATACGTATTCCAGCTCGCTGTATTTCAGCTCGGGCTCCTGGCAGCGGGAGTACCGTGAAAATCCCGCCGTCAGTTCAGTCACTGCCGCTCGTGCTGTCTCAGACCCGAAAGATGGCTGGAGACTTCTCCATGAGCTACGGATGTGGCGCGATCAGCGTGCGTCAGCTGGCCGCACCGGCTTTTTTCACAGGCTGACAGGATGGAAGCGCCCATGAGCAATGATTACGTCATGGAGTCTTTGCTCCGTCCGGCCGTAGAAATGTATTCCGCAACCGTCGCTGCAAGCGCGACCTGCATCTGTCTGACAGCCCCGTGGGCGGTGGCGCTTGCGCCTTCCGTCAGTTGGGTGACTGCTGCGGGATTTGGGGTGCTGGCCCTGAAGCGCACCCGGCAGGGCCTGAAGATACTGCGCTATCGCCGCAACATCCGCCGTCTTCCCCGTTATGTTCTCACCAGTGAACAGATACCCGTCAGCCGCCGCCACTTGTTTTTAGGGAAGGGGTTCCGGTGGTCAGCTCGCCACACGCAGCGGCTGATGGAAGCGCGTCGCCCGGAGTGTGAAGTATATGTTCAGCCTTCAGTGCTGTATCGCATGGCGCGTGACGTGGAAAAAAAGATGGAGTACAGCCTCCCCTGGCTGTGCCGTCTGACGCGGACTGATTCAGCTCTTAACCCTTTCCGTCCGTTGCCTCCGGTTGGCGGCAGTCCGGTTTATCATGGTGTCGAACCTGATGAAACCGCTGTCACCTATGATCTTGGCGAGCGCGTGGGGCATATGCTGGTCATTGGCACTACGCGCGTGGGCAAAACCCGGCTGGCAGAGTTGCTCATTACGCAGGATATCCGGCGGAAAAATGCGGCCGGCGAGCATGAGGTTGTCATCGTATTTGATCCAAAAGGCGATGCGGACCTGCTACGTCGAATGTACGCCGAGTCTCATCGTGCGGGGCGTCAGGATAATTTCTGGGTGTTTCACCTGGGCTGGCCTGATATCAGCGCACGCTACAACGCAGTAGGAAGGTTCAGCCGTATATCTGAGGTGGCATCCCGCGTGGCCGGTCAGCTCTCTGGTGAGGGTAACTCTGCCGCATTTCGTGAGTTCGCCTGGCGCTTTGTTAATATCATCACGCGCGCGCTGGTCGCTCTGGGGCAGCGGCCCGACTACAGTCTCATTCTCCGCTATGTCACCAACATCGGTGAGCTTTATGAAACCTATGTCGATAATCTGCTGAGTGAAAAAGCGCCGCAGCTTATGAACTCGGTCGAGGCACTGATGAGCAACGGGGTAAGCGATAAGGACCTACCTCGCCATCTTCAGGGCAGACCCAATGGCGCAAAGATATGGGTGTCCGAACAGGTACTGGGGAGCCCTGAGGGTAAAAAGCTCTGGGACCCCGTGCTGGACGGGCTTCGCAGCGCGGTTCAGTATGACCGGACCTATTTCGATAAGATTGTCGCCTCCCTGCTGCCATTGCTGGAGAAGCTGACCACGGGTAAAACGGCGGCGCTTCTCGCCCCGGATTACACTGACCTCAACGACCCCCGGCCGATTCTGGACTGGCACAACATTATCAAATCGCGCGGCGTGGTCTATGTCGGGCTCGACGCCCTCTCTGATCCTGTTGTGGCCGCCGCCGTGGGTAACAGCATGTTCGCTGACCTCGTATCCGAAGGCGGTCACATTTATAAATTCGGTCTCGGTGATGAAGATGAGGGCCAGTCGTCAAAAGTAGCCATTAACCTGCACTGCGATGAGTTTAACGAACTGATGGGGGATGAATTCATCCCGCTCATAAACAAAGGCGGCGGCGCCGGTTTTCAGGTGACGGCTTACACGCAGACACTGTCTGATATTGAGGCCCGCATTGGCAGCACGGCCAAAGCCAATCAGGTTGTGGGTAACTTCAATACCCTGGTGATGCTCCGTGTGCGTGAGAAGAATACAGCCATGCTGCTCACCGATCAGCTTCCGGAAGTGGACGTCTACCAGAAAACGCTTACTTCCGGGGTTACCGACGTGTCCCGTCCTGGCGAAGGCACGGATTTCAATAGTAACGTCAACGATCAGGTGAGCCTGATAAAAACGCCAATGATAAGCCCTGCCGATATCATCAACCTGCCCAAGGGGCAGGCATTTGCGCTGCTGGAAGGCGGCCAGCTATGGAAAATTCGTATGCCGTTGCCGGCAGATAACGACGACCCGCATATGCCTGCCAGTCTGAAACATCTCGCTGACAGCATGGAGAAGAACTACCACACGGGTGAAACGTGGTGGACGGGCGGTGACCTGGTGTTTACGGGGGGATCGGATGTCACAGCAGGACAGTGAAAACGGGCAGCGCAGCCAGCCAGCTCGTCAGCGGCAGTCTGGCCCGATAGGCATGCTGCTGTGGGATTTTCCGATGGGTCTTATTGGCATTTTGCTGGGCTCATTGCTGGTCAGCCTGCTGATTGAGTACGCCTGCATTGCTCTGCTTTGGCCCGATGAAGGGGCTGCACACAGCTACCGCGTCATGCTGGCAGAGAGCCGGTGGCTGTCAGAGGGGTACACCCGTAGCCTGCTGATGAGCGCGCCGGTCGAGACCGTCAGTCGATGGGTACATATGGCATGGCAGTGGCTTTTTGTGGACAGCGGATTCAGCGGCTGGCTGCAGTCGTTCAACTCCCTGAGTAAAAAGGGAAGTGGCCTTATTCCGGCGCTGAACGGCGTTGGCGCCTCCCTGGTCAGCTGGCTAGAGGTCTATCTTCAGGCAACGGTCTGGGTCACGCTGATTTTCTTTATCCGGGTCATGATCCTCTTTTTGAGTCTACCTCTTTTTGCACTGGTGATCATAACGGGCGTGGTTGACGGGCTGGTCCGGCGTGACCTGCGGCGCTACGGTGCGGGTTATGAATCAAGCTTTGTCTATCACCACGCAAAACGTTTCATCAAACCCGCGCTGTACGGACCTTGCATGCTTTATCTCGCATGGCCTACTGCAGTATGGCCAAACCTGTTACTCCTCCCATCAGCATTACTTGTTGGCGCAATATTGGCTGTAGTGACCGGTTCATTTAAAAAGTATCTCTGAAATCTCTCCAGAGTAGTAGTTTCGGGACTATGCCCGGAGGCCCGCAGCTGGTGCGGGTTTTTTTTTGCGCAGCATATAGACAAAACCCACACCGCGATTATTCAGATGTTAACGGTTAGAAGAATCAAAACACGTCATGCTGTTTTTCTTCACATCAGCATTAAGAATTTCCTGCTGTAAGGCTTTCCCCTTTACGTCAATCTCCCGACGACCAGTTAACCGGGAGATCCCCATGCGTCACACCAGAAAACTCATTGTACTGCTGATAGCCACACTTCCCGTTCTGCAGTGCCATGCATCAGAGAAAGACGAGCTGGCGCAGGTTTTACGTCAGTTGGATCAGGTGCAGGCCGGTCTGGATCGGGCGCGTGTGGTGGCCAATCAGACCCAGGATGCCCGTTTTTATTTCGATTACCAGCAGGCAACGCGCGACATCTCCACCATGAAGCAGGGTATATCGACCTATCTTGAACCTTCTCGGGCACAGCCTGCATCCCGTCAGTCCTCAGTTACCGGCCAGTATCGTGCTGAGGAACCCGCATGGCGATGAACGGTGCGCAATTGAACGGCTGGAGCGCGGGGACCGGTAGCAGCCTGACTCCTGGGCAACTGAATACTCTCGTTCTCGGCACGCTTGCGGTCGTAATTCTGCTTTTCTGCGCCTGGGCGCTGGTTCAGGCCTATCGCGGGGTCGTATCAAAATCCGTGACGTTCCGTCAGTTCAATGAGCTCGCCGTCAGACTGGTCGTGCTTTACCTGTCGATGCTCTTTCTGTTTTTCCACTGAAAGGATAAATCAATGAAATCCAAGTTACTCAGGTTTTACCACTCTGCTTTTGCGCGGACGGGGCTACTGCTCTCAGGATTAATGTCTGCCGGACAGGCTCTGGCAGACCTTCCCTCTGTTGAGCAGCCCACTACAGGAGGTGGTGGCGGCACCTACAACACCATGATGGGCTACGCCAAAATGGGCGGTCTGGCACTTGGCCTGATTATCTGTGTCGGTGCTTTTCTGGCCGTCGCCCATGCCGTCATTACGTCTTTCCATGACATCCGTAAAGGTAAAGGTTCCTGGACGGAATTTCTGACTTACGCGGTAGTCGGCATCATTCTCATCCTTGTTGTTATTTATCTGGCCACCAAAGCCTCAGACATTCTGTAAGGAGCGTGTATGGCCGTCATCGATTTCCTTCCTGACCGTCTGAATAACCCTCCTGTGGTGTGGAAAGGTTTTACGTCTGGTGAGTTTCTGCTGGCGGCCATCACAGGTGTTATTGCCGGCATACCGCTGGCAGTACCGCTGGCGATGGTGCCTTTTATCGGGTGGCTGGCGTTTCCAACCTGCATGCTTCTCATGCCGCTCATTGTCAGTTTTCTTGGGGGAGGCTGGATAGCCCGCTACAAACGTGGCAAGCCGGAAAACTACATCTGGCAGCGTCTGGAAGAAATCCGCTGTAGGGCCCGCCTGTCACGGTCAATGGTTCTGGGCAGCCGTGCTTGGGAGGTAAAACGTACCCGGGCTGTCATGCGCGGGGGTGAGAGATGAGTCGTTTTCGTAATGGCATGACGGCACGCGACAATCACATTATTTCCCTGCGCATCGCCTGTGCGCTGCTGTTCGCCGGCATGCTGGTCACAGGCATCGGCTGGATGCGGGCGCCTGCCGAACTCACTATTCACAACCCGCCAGATCTCCGTTCCGGCAGTACGCGTAAATGGTGGGAGGTCCCGCCCTCAACCGTTTACAGCTTTGCCTTTTACATTTTCCAGCAGCTGAATTCCTGGCCAAAAAATGGCGAGGTGGATTATCCGGCGAAAATCGCACAGATGAGCCCTTACTTGACGCCCTCCTGCCAGGACTTTCTGAACAAAGACGCAGAGATGCGTAAGAACAGTGATGAGCTTCGTGATCGCGTTCGCGTGGTATATGAAATCCCGCGCCGTGGTTACAGCAACCGCAGCGTCACCATTCTCGATCAGGACCACTGGATTGCACAGCTCGACCTGGTGGCAGATGAGTACTACCACACTGAGTCGGTTAAGCGCGCGCTGGTACGCTACCCCCTGAAAGTGGTGCGCTGGGAAGGCGATCCGGAGCGCAACCCTTTCGGTCTCGCGCTGGACTGTTATGCGGCCACGCCGCAGCGCCTGGAGGCTGTCACCCTGCCTGAGCCGGAGAAAAAGTGATGAGGCATACATTGAAAAAGTACTCTCTTGTTCTTCTCTCTGGCCTCTTTCTCCCTGGTATGGCCAGTGCGGTGGAACTGATGAAGTGGGAGCGTATTCCGCTTCAGGTCCCGCTTACCGTCGGGCAGGAACGCATCGTATTCGTAAATAAAAACGTGCGAGTGGGTTTTCCGCCCACGCTTAACAGCAAACTGCGCATTCAAAGCACGGGTGGTGCGGTGTATCTCGATGCCAGCGAAGCGTTCCCGGTGACGCGACTTGAGCTTCAGGATAAAGAGAACGGGGAACTTATTCTGCTGGACGTGTCTGCAGCGCCGGGTAAAACCACACGTGAGCCAGTGAAAATTGTGTATGACGGTGAGGTGGCCACGGCTACTGCGCGTGACAAGCAGTCCGTCAGCAGTGATGGGGACAGCACCGGTCGTGGCGCTCAGCAAACGGATAATCAGACAGCTAAGGCAGACCGTAAGCCGGCGAAACTTAATGCGCCGCTGCCGGTGGTCCTGACCCGCTATGCGGCGCAGAACATGTATGGTCCGCTGCGCACGGTAGAAGCAGTGCCGGGTATCAGTCCGGTATCCCTCAAACTGCCGTCGTCCATTACTACGCTCATGCCCTCTGAACCCGTTTCCGTCACGCCAATGGCAGCCTGGAGCCTTCAGGGCAGTAGCGTCATTGCCCTGCAGGTGCGTAATCGTTCACCGGGCAAGGTCATCCTCGATCCGCGTGCGCTTGAGGGCCAGTTCATGACGGCGGCCTTCCAGCACCGCTGGCTGGGGCGTGCAGGCACGCCAGAGGATACCACGGTGCTTTATCTGGTAACGTCCGGGCGTCCGGAGGGAGCCTTTATCGCCGAACCGCCGTCACTGCAGCCTGCTGACGGCCGTAAGCGGAGAGAAAAATAATGAAAGCACCTTCCTCTAATCTCATTGTCAGGGTCGCTGTGCCGGTGGTGCTGGCCAGCGCCATTGTCGTCGGCGTGAAATCCTGCTCAGGCGGTGGCCAGCCCTCCACCGGTTCACACGCACCAACGAATGCTGCACTGAAAGACCTGTCACCAGAAGACCTTAAAACGCTCGGTATTGAAGGTGATACGCCGCAGGATACGCTGCGCACGGTGGTGGGCAACTTCCGTAAAGTACAGGATCGCCTGGACACACTTGCTGATGACAATAAAAAACTCAGTGACGAAAACAAGGCGCTCAAAACCACTAACGGCAACGTTGATGCGCAAATTAATCAGGTTGTCAGCAATGTTCGCGCTGAAGAGGCACAGAAGCGCCTTCAGCTCAGCGCGCAGGTTAACGATCTCGGTACGCAGGTTAAGAAGCTCATGGATCAGCTGCAGGACGGTGGGGCCGGTACAAATGCAGGTGCAAAAAGCAGCGGTCCGGGCGGTGACATACCGATAGGGCTGGGTTACGACAATGGACTCAATCCCGGTGCCGCAAGCACCCCTTCTCCAGACGGTTTGCAGTGGGTAGAACCTAAAGACGGTATTGCCGTTGATGCCAGCGGAAAGGCAGTAACTGAAACCAATAAAAATAACGCAACGGGTTTCTCGTTTGCCACATCGTTTGGTGATGTGGGTCAGGCGGGAAAACAGGCTGCCGGCAATACTGCCGCAGCGGTGCAGACTCAACTCACTGATGCACAAAAGGCCACCGATCCAGTCTATACGCTACCGGAGAACTCAACGCTGGTCGGGAGCCGCGCGATGACAGCACTCCTGGGGCGTATTCCGATTGATGGCAAAGTCACGGATCCCTATCCCTTTAAAGTCATGATTGGTAAAGACAACCTGACGGCTAATGGCATCGAACTGCCCGACGTGCAGGGCGCTATTGTATCCGGGACCGCCACTGGTGACTGGACGCTATCCTGCGTGCGCGGCTCCATTACCAGCATTACGTTTGTCTTTACCGACGGTACCGTCAGAACGCTGCCTTCTCCCGATGGCCAGAACAGTGGCGGCACCCAGAACAGTGGTAATGCGAACGGCAATAACAGCAGCATCGGATGGCTTTCAGACGATAACGGCATTCCATGCATCTCCGGTACGCGTAAAAGCAACGCCTCAACCTACCTGCCGACCATCGCAGGGCTTGCCGCCGCGGGAGCTGCGGGTGACGCATTTGCGCAGAACCAGAATACCACCCAGACCAACGCCTACGGTGGCGTGACTTCGTCTCTCACCGGTGATGCCGGTCAGGCCGTGCTGGGCAAAGCGCTCTCAGGCGGTATGAGGGAAACGATCGACTGGGTTAAAGCCCGCTACGGACAGACCTTCGACGCCATCTATGTCCCACCTGGTCAGAAGGTCGCTTTACATATCACGCGCCAGCTGGCCATCGATTATGAAGAAAAAGGCCGCAAGGTTAAATATGACTTCAGCCTTGCCGGTAATGGCACAGGAATGGACTGACGGGGAATTCAATGCAAAACACCCATTTAGAATACAGGGTGGGGTATACCCCACTCGGTGGAAGACTTTATGCGGGCTTTGTCCGCAAAGACAACGGAAAGTGGGAGGGGATTCACCACGATGTGACGGACTGCGCCATTTTCGCGGTAGGTCAGAAACTGGCACGGGAACGCAAAGATGTGCGTTATTCCCTTCCGGATGGACGGGTGTTGCAGGTGTCTGCTGTGATAACCGGGGCTGAAACAACGGAGGAAGACCATGCAAACCGCTAAATACCACCGTATGTTACCTCTGATATTTTTGCTGCCCCTTCTGCTGGCCGGCTGCAGCACGTCAAAGGATGAGATGCTGCCGCCCGGTGACAGCTCTATGCTCGAGCTGTGGAACGATGGCGCCTCCGCCTCCCACGCCACGGGAGAAAGTCGTACCACCCTGCGCCGGCCCGTGACGGACTCTGAGCGGACGATCGCTCAGCAGACTCGTGAAAGTTACAGCCGCACGCAGGAAAACGAAATCCAGCAGACGTTTCCTCGCCTGCCTAATCCCGACATGGTGATGTACGTCTTCCCGCATCTCGCTGAGGGCAATACGCCGGTGCCCGGTTACAGCACCGTCTTTCCTTTTTACAGCCAGGTACAGTACGCGTTGCCCGGCGAGCGCACGGAGGATTTGTAATGGCTTTTTCACTTTTCCGTCGCAGGGCGGAAGATGAGGCACCGCACCAGTACGGTGACGGCCCGTTTTCTGTTAACGGACATGAGCCGCTGACCCGCGAAGGACGTCTGACCCGCCGTGATGAAGCGACCCTGTACAGTACAGCCCCGTCCATTATCGATCACATCCCATGGGGAGAATATCTCCCGGCGCAAGAGTGCATCCTCCTCGATGACGGCGTTTCGGTAGGCGCCGTTTACGAAATCATTCCGGTCGGAACCGAGGGGCGTCCGGATTCGCGACTCGACGAAATTCGCGACGTGGTGGAAAATGCCCTGCAGGACAGTCTCCCGGAGCTGGATGCCCATCAGTGGGTAGTACAGTTCTATTGCCAGGATGAATCAGATTTGACTGCCTACATGGATAATATCCGGGGTTATGTCAAACCTGGTGCGCAGGGAACCGCATTTACGGAAGCCTGGCTCAGCGAGCAGGCCCGTCATTTGCAGAACGTGGCCAGTGAAAAGGGACTCTTCGTAGATGATGCGGTGACCGGTGCGCCCTGGCGCGGTCAGATCAGGCGAACCCGAATGGTGATCTACCGCTGGGTTGAATCTCCATACCGTGACCCGATGGCGCCTGAAGTACTGCTCAAACAGGTATGCGATCGACTGACTTCCGCACTGAGTGGCGCCGGAATTCGGTGTCAGCGTCAGAATGGAGAGCAGATCCACAGCTGGCTACTGCGCTGGTTCAATCCGGATCCGAAATGGGTAGACAAGGCCACGCTGTACCGCTGCGCAAAACACACCGACGATGCGCCCGGCGAGCTGCCGTTGCTAAATGATTTCAGTGAAAGTCTGTGGTTTACCCGCCCCCGCAGCGACGGGGAGAAAGGCGTATGGTGGTTCGATGATGTGGCGCACAAGGCCGTCCCCGTTGCCAGACTGCGCAACGCCCCTTCCACCGGACATCTGACCGGAGAGGTAAAACGTGGTGATAATATCAATGCCATCATGGATCTGCTGCCGGAGGGGACGGTGCTGACCCTGACTCTGGTGATCCATCCGCAGGATAAACTGGAGGAGACATTTGCCCGCCTGAGCCGCGATTCAATGGGTGAAAACGTGGATTCCCTTCGCGCGCGTGAAGACGCCGCCACGGCACGTACCTACCTGGGCAATAAACATAAGCTTTATCGCGCCGCCGTTACGCTGCTTATCAAAGCGCGGGATCTGCCTTCACTTGATCGGCGCTATCTCGATCTCAGCAGTAAGCTGCTCAACTGCGGGCTGGAACCGGTAAACCCTGAGCATGATATCGGTCCGTTGAGTACCTATATGCGCGCCTTACCCATGTGCTTCAATCCGGCGCAGGACCGTCACAACTGGTATACCCGGCTAATGTTCGTGCAGCATTTTGCCTGTCTGGTACCGGTGTATGGACGAGATACCGGCACCGGCAACCCCGGCTTCACGTTCTTTAACCGGGGAGGCGGCCCCCTTTCGGTCGACCCACTGAACAGGAATGATCGTACGCAGAATGCCCACCTGATGCTCTTCGGGCCCACCGGTGCAGGTAAGTCTGCAACGGCACTTGTTAAGCTTGCGCAGATGATGGCCATTTATCGCCCCCGTATTTTTCTGATTGAAGCGGGCAACAGCTTCGGACTTTTTGGTGATTACTGCGCGTCTCTCGGCCTCAGCGTTCACCGGGTGAGCATCAAGCCCGGAAAAGTCATCTCGCTTGCGCCGTTCGGAGATTCTCATTTGCTGATGCAGGTGAAACCGGACGCGCTCATCATCAGTGAAGACGCGCTTCCTGATATTGATGATGAAGATAAAGATGAAGAGCGGGATGTGCTGGGAGAGATGGAAATTGCTGCCCGGCTGATGATTACCGGTGGAGAAGCTGCTGAAGAATCTAGGTTAACGCGCGCAGACCGCGGCATGATACGTGAGGCCATCATGATTGCGGCCAGAACCGCGTATGATGAAGACCGGCAGATGCTGCCTGAAGACCTGATGTTTGCACTGCAGAATATTGCCCGGGATATTAGCCACGGTGAAGACGGCCGCGAAAAACGCACCGCTGCACGTCGCTCCCGCGCAGAGGAGATGTCAGAGGCGCTGCGGATGTTCACGGAAGGATTTGAAGGTGAACTCTTCAACCGTCCCGGCACCCCATGGCCAGAGGCGGATGTGACAATCGTTGACCTGGGTACGCTGGCCCGTGAGGGCTATGAAGCACAAATGGCGGTAGCCGTTATTTCCCTGCTGAACACCATCAACAATATCGCCGAGCGCGACCAGTACAGCGACAGGGATATCATTGTACCCATCGATGAGGGACATATTGTGACCACGAACCCGCTGTTGGGTCCCTATGCCACCAAAATTGCCAAAATGTGGCGAAAGCTGGGGACATGGCTCTGGATATTCACTCAGAACCTTGAGGATTTCCCGGACACGGCTAAAAAAATGCTGAACATGGCGGAGTGGTGGATATGTCTGGTAATGCCTCCGCAGGAAGTGGAGCAGATTGCCCGTTTCAAGACACTCACGGATGAACAGCGTGTCATGCTGCTCTCTGCCACCAAGGTGCCGCGAAAATATACCGAAGGGGTCATTCTTTCAGAAAAAGTCCAGGCCCTGTTCCGTGCAGTTCCGCCCAGTCTGTATCTGGCTTTAGGGATGACTGAAAAACCGGAAAAAGCCGAGAGACGGCAAATCATGAACGAATTAAATTGCAGTGAACTTGAGGCTGCGTTTCATGTTGCGCGCCGACTTGATGAAAATCGCGGACTGAGTATTTGACAGGGGAATTCATGAAAAAACTGACTATGGCACCGCCAATGGTCGTACCGGACAAGGCTCTGATCGCTTCTGTCATTTTTAACGTTCCGCCTCAGGGAATGGCTTCAATCGGGCAGGCTGACAGCGTGTCGCTGGATTTGCTGCAGCGGGAAATCATTAACCGTCTGGACAAACCCGTACTACTCTCGGTGTATCCCCACCGGGTAGGCCGCCGCAGTTGTGTAGCGGTTCATCTGGCTGATGCTCATGAGAAAACGCTCGATATTCTGATCACCGTCACGGGAAATACGCTATGGCCCAATGAGGCGGAGTTCGGGGCCAGCCTGCGCTGGAATATCTGCGTGCCGGATGCCACCGATCTGTTGTGGGTATTGAAGGAGATAGACAGGGTAACCGGCGGAGTAGCATGTAATTAAACCGGCCCTGCCTGACGGCCAGACAGCGACTTTTGCTGTCGGGCCGTCAGGCAGGCTGCGGGTGCGGGCGGCATAGAGCCCGCGTTTTCCAGAAAATTTCAGAGTGTTTTTTTCATAAATATGCGGCTGGAACCTTCAGGCTGACAATTGATTTCACCAAACACCTCCCAGCCATATTTTCTATAGAATTCTGGTGCCTGAAAACTAATCGTGTAAAGTACACCCGCCAGGCACCCTCGTTTCTTACCTTCGCTTTCGAATCGTGTAAGGATTTCCTTCCCCAAACCCTGAAAACGTAACTCCGGCTGTAGCCAGAATAAGTCGATAAACATTAGTCCCAGAGAAGTGCGACCGATCATCCCGCCCTGAGCTTTGCCGGTGTGGCTGTCTCTGACAATCACACCAAGGGGCTGCCGATCGCAGTAACCCGTCGTGTTATCGTTAAATCCATTCAGTCCGTTTTCAACAATGCGATAATCATCCGCAGCAATCACGTCACAAATATCAATATGTATGCCTTCCATTGACCCTCCCCAGGTCAGTAGCCATCATTGCAGCGACTCTGGATCTTATATAGTCGCCGTGTCTCGCTTCTCCGACCATCTGGTGACAGATTGGCGGCGAGACCCAGACAGTGCTCTCTACGGCGGATGATGGCCTCGCGTAAGGCATCGTCAGTAATATCATCCAGCACGGTCAGCCAGCGCTGGGCTGCACGGCGCCATAAGCCCCTTCTTTCCAGCGATTCAGCAATCGTGTCTTTCAGTTCCATTTTCTCCACCGGCATGACTCATGTCTGAACAGTGCCACCTATTCTTTCACAATGGCAATCACAGTTCTTTATTTAACCCTGCGCGCATTACCAGAAAATGGACATTTGTCCATAAAAAGGAGTCTTTTAATGCGCCATCCCTTTGAGCTCGATCCGCAAATTATTCATCACATTATCTACAGTCAGGCCGGTTCAATCGGTAAAGCTGTTATCGAATTGATCATGAACAGCGTGGATGCCGCCGCCGGCGCCGTCACTGTCGATATTACCCAGGAGGGCTTCTCTTGCCGCGATGACGGTCGCGGATTTACTTCATATGATGACGTTAAGCGCTATTTTGGCCGTTTTGGCACGCCGCACCAGGAAGGGGATGCGACCTATGGTCGCTTTCGTCTGGGCCGCGGCCAGATTATGGCGCATGCCCGCACAGTCTGGCGATCGCAGCGCTGGCAGATGTCGGTTGATACCCGTGTAATGGGATATCACTACGACCTGGAGGAAATTGCGGAGGTTGAGCCGGGTTGCTGTATCCGCGGGGAGTGGTATGAACCGCTGAGCAGCCAGGAGCGCATGTCGTGCATTCAGGAAATACGCGACCTGGTGCGCTATACCCCAGTCTCGGTATGCCTCAATGGTACCCTGATTTCACGCCAGCCGGCTAAAGAGACATGGGACGCGGAGGACGATGTGGCCTGGTATCGTCTCCGGGAAGACGGCGCTCTGTCGATTTACAATCAGGGTGTTCTGGTGCGTCACGACCCTGGCCATATCTGGGGTACCGGCGGCCTCATCGTCAGCAAAAAGCCTCTTGCGCTGAACGTCTCGCGGACTGAAATCCTCCGCAAGACCTGCCCTGTCTGGAAAGTCGTTGCAGCCCGGTTTGGCGAGCTTGCCGCCGATTTCTCAGACAATCAGGGAAAGCACCGTAAAACAGAAGCGCGACGGGAGAAAACGGCGCGCGCGCTGCTCGCAGGAGAGGGGGATCTCCAGAAGCTAATGAACGGTGAGGAGGTCATCACCCTCCTGCCCGGAAAACGCCACGTCACGCTCGAGCACTTCATCCGTAAATGCCGCTATTACCCGGCGGCAACGGACAAAAACTGTTTTACCCTCGTACGGTATGCACGCGATGTTCCGCGCGGGGAAATTATTGCCCGGGCCGGTATCGCGCCCGTAGTGCACCCCGTCACACTCGCCCGCTTCGGCTGCTTTGAACCGGATGAGTTCATGGAATGCCTGAGCCGCGTACGCGCAAACCTGCTGGCGTTCCGTGAACAGTTACCCGGGCAACAGCGATGGGGTGCCGGCTGGCAGACCGACCTGGCGCTGGTTGATTTTGACACCCTCAGCGCCAACTTTATCGATCGCACGCAGATGGTCAGCGAAAAACAGCTTGATAAGGAAACGCGTCGGGCTTGGACAGCACTGCGCTGGTGCCTGGCCCAGTATGCCGCCGTGTGCTCGGGGGGCGAGTCTGGCTATCAGTCACGCTCTTATGGCGGCAAACGTTTTCAGATCCTGCTGGGTGAGTCTACGTCTGCCGATGCGTGGACGGATGGAGATACTTATATTGCCTATAACATCGATATTGTGCGCCGGCTTAAATCCGACGCGCTCCAGACCGCTAGTCTCCTGTTCAGCCTGACGGAGCATGAGGTGGCACACGAAGGTGACAGCATGGACTGTGGCCACGACGAGGCTTTTTATCAGCGCTTTCATGATATCAGCATTCTGTGTGCGCCCGATCGCCAGCGTTACATTCATGTCTGGCTGATGAAATACACCACGAGTCTAGAGGGTGAGGGTAAACGCGCGACCGGGACGGCCTGGAGAGAGCGATATCTGACAGAGCGGGCCAGCACCGGGAGGGAGAAAAAGGGCCTGCCCGGCGTAATCAGCCGCGAAGGCATTGAAGACGCTGTCAACGCACCGTCAGAGCCGGAAGATATTTCCCGGCTCAGTCTGCTTAATCAGCTGCTGAACGGTTCGGCCCAGGTTGCTCCGGCTGAAACTGACTGGAACAGCGTTGTGGCCACCGGTATTGAGCAGACCCGTGAAAACCAGGCTCAGCGGTTGCGGGAGCAGCAGGCTCTGGAAGAATGGTATTCATCTGAGGAGAACGCATCCGATATGCTGACGGATGAGCAGCAGGATTCCGCAGAGCAGCAGTGGCTGGATGCGTGTAAAACGCATTATTTGTCGCTTTTGCCCGGGGCAACGCAAGACGCTTTAACTGACTGGGTCGTTCAGTTCCTGGCCTGTGCGACCGATTCCGATGAAGAGGCACTCGCTGCCTGGGGAATGCAGGCATGGGAAAACAGTGACCTCTGGTACGCCAGATTTACCCCGGACTGTACTGAAACGGAAGACCTTTATGAATATGGAACTGGACCCTCCAGTGAAAGTCCTGTCCCTTCTGACTGGCTTCCTTTCCTTCACGAAGGTGAAACGCGGTGGAGCATCGAGCGTAACGCCGCTGCGGCCGGATTTATGAAGGAGTTGGACTACCTTGAGTGGCGCAAAAACAGTGGTAGCGTCTGAAATGAAACGGTGCATAACCCCCGGTTTGTCACCTTACATATCGGTGCACTTTTTCCGTTCTGTCAACCAGACGTTGTGGCGAAAAAATATCAGTTACGGGCTCAGAGTTAATTACTGACCCGCCCCGATATTGAACGCACCCTGAGCGGGTTATTCACTCAGGGAGTGTTCTCCATGAAATTAAACGTCAGCTGCTTCACAGCGTTATTCCTTTCCGCCGGTGCATGCGCCGGTACCGTTATTTACACCGACAGCGCCCACCCGGTCGCGGGCAATCCCGGGCCAGAGGTCACCGTCGTTCTGCTCGATGCGCCCGACAGGCTTCAGGCGCAGATGTTTGGGCCCCTGCCGGCAGATCCAGCGCAGGCTGAGCAGCAGGCGCGCGCGATCGTCAGCTCACAGGCCTTTCAGCAGCGTCATCAGGAACTGTCAGGCGCTTACGTCGGCCTCACGCACGCCTGGACACTGGGGCTGGAAAAGTACCCTGCCGTGGTGTTTGACGACAGGTGGGTCGTGTACGGCACCACCGACGTCGGTACAGCCACGCAGCAGCTCAATGCCTGGAAGGAGAAAGCCCAGTGAAAATGTCATTCTTCCGCCCACGCCGTCTGGCGCTGGCCACATTGCTGGCCTGCACGGGCACGATGGCCAGTGTCAATACTGCCAGCCTGCTCTCCAGCGCCGCCAGTCAGGACTGCATCAGCTGGCGCATCAGCGGTATCTGCTACTGGCTTTTCTGCACGCCGTTCGGCTGCTCGGTGAAGACATCCGTCAAGGTGACGCATTATATCCCTGAGGCCGTGGTGTCGGCCTATCTGAGCCCCGGCTCCAATCCCTGGACCGAAATGTCTGCCGTCAGCAGCCTGGCAGACGGCGCCGAAAGCGCCCTTCTGGGCGGCGCGGCCGGTGTGCCGACCGGTGGCGGCCGCCAGGAAATGAAGGCGCCCGGCGAGCGCAAGCAGAACCTGCACTTTTACTATGGTGATGCATACGGTCATCCCGCGACAAAACTCATCGGTGGCATGGTGTCGGGCTACTCCTGTGACAGCGCCGCCATCCCCTCTATGCCGTATTTTACGAGCGCTCTCGATGCCCTCGCCTGGCGCACCGGCGTGCCTGAATCCTTCTATCCGGAAGCCCTAATCCCGGGGCAGCGTGAAATTGGCAGTACGACATCCGGGACGATGTGGGGCAACGTTTATCCACGTGGCGGCTTTGTCACGCAGACCGACAGCTACAAATCCGCGGCAATCGTGGTTCAGCGCGTGGCTGATATCATCACCCGGGAGGGTCAGCTTCACGTCTACAGTCCGCTCACAGGCCAGCGTTCACCAGGCTACTGGCCACCCGATCCGGTACAGGAAAACACGGGAACCAAAAATCACAAGTGGCAGCGACTATCTCCTCAGCTCTCGCAGAGCTGCGCGGTATTTCCGGACACTGATGGCCAGATTGCTGAAGACGGCAACTACGCCTGGGCACTCTGGCAACCTTACAGCTGTTGCAAGCGCCGTGGCCAGACCTTCCTTTACAGCACCGATTTCTCCTGAGGATAAACCTATGAAACAACAGCAGACACGGGTTGTACTCCGCCTGGTGGCGGCGTGCACGCTTTTTTCTCTTATCTCCATGCCGGCGCTGGCCGTTGATACCTCGCTGTCATCAGGGGGCGCTTCGGTCAGCGGCGCCATTAATGATGGTTTGTTCTATTCGATCGGGGGCGGATCGGTCATTTCCCCGCCGCCAAGCCGCAGCAACATGTCACGTTTAGGTCTGAACAGCGGCTGGAGCAGCGACCTCATGTGCGGCAACTTTGACCTGAAAACCACCGTGGGCAATCAGCTCAACGGGGTCACCAGTGGTTTTAAGGACCTGATGGGTAACGTTATTCAGGGCGCAACCGGCGCAGTCATGAGCATGCCGGCAATGGCCATCCAGCGGGCGAATCCGGGACTGTATGAAATGCTCACCAACGGCGTTTTGCAGGCGGGACTCAGTTTTGATAAAGCTCAGCTCAACTGCCAGAACATGTCGAAAAAGCTTGCCGATTATACGCTGGGGAGTAAGTGGCAACAGGCCGCCGTCTCCGAAGAGTACAAGGATATTGTCGCCTCCAGCGGCGGTGATGCCGTCTCCAGCGACCAGAAACTGCAAAAAGCAACCGGTGAAGAGGGGGTGACCTGGGTCGGAGGTCAGAAACGCGGCGGAAAAGGCCAGCAGGCCATTCAGCCGACGCGGGACCTCGCGAAGGCAGGATACAACATGATGAACAGCCTGCCGGTCACAAGTAACAGCAGCGTAAGCACATCGGGCTGCAGTGGCACCGTATGTCAGCGATGGCCAACGTCCGATGCGGCCGCCGCAGCGGTGGTTAAAGTACTGGGCGACCGTTCCATTCGCACCTGCCGTGAGACCAGCGAGTGCACCAGCGGCGGTTCAGACAATCAGCCTGGTAGCACGCTTGCCGGTACAGGGTTCTCGCCGGTGCTGGAAGATGCCACCAAAGCCAATCTTGAGCAGCTCGGCAAGCTGGTCGGCGGAGAACTGCAGCCAACAGCTGATAACCTCGCAGCCCTTAAAACCGGCAGTCTTGTCGTGACGCGCGGCGTCATCCAGTCGCTGCGCGATGACCCGGACAAGGTCGCGCTGGTTCAGCGACTGGCCGGTGAGCTGGCGATGGCTGACACCGTGGAAACCGCGCTGACCATGCGACGTATGCTGACCACGGGCGAATCTGAGCCCAACGCAGCGGAACAGCCAGAGGCGATTGCCGAAGGTGACCGTCGTATTGATGCGCTCGATCGGGAACTGAATGCCCTGCGTAATGAAATGGAGCTTCGCAAGTCCATCAGCAACAACAGCCTGCTGACCACGCTCGCGCGTCAGGGAACCCGTAACCAGGACAACCAGCTGCAGCAGAAGTCCGGCAACCAGGACCAGGGCTTTGGCCAGATGAACCAGACGCAGTCTTCCGGAGCAAACTGACATGAAACGCACCTGGTTCCGCGGCCGCACAGGCCGTTTCATTATGATGGTATCCGTCCTGGTTCTGATTACTGCAGGTATGTTTGCCCTGGCTTCCGTATTTATGGCTTACGACCCGGATGGCCACCTGACCCGTCGCTGGCTGCATGACAGCCGCTGGGCGTTGTTTGCCTGGCGACTGATGATGTATGCCGGTATCGCAGGAGTCTGGCTCATAAAGGTACGCCCACAACTGCTGAGGCGCTGGCCGGAAGTCCGTGCGCGCCTGCCGCGCACCGAGTTGCTCGGCGTATTGTTTATTCTGGCCACAGAGTGCGTGGCCTGGACCGGCACGGCATAAGGAAAAGACCATGACTGCAAACAGTTATCTGGAATACTTTCTGGTCCTCTTTGGTTGGGTGATGAATAACGCCATGTGGACCATCCTCAGCAGCACGGGGCTGTTTGCCCTGCCGCTGGTGTTTAAAGTGATTGGCGTCTGGCTTAAGGTGCGTGAGGAAGGTGCGGATGAGGGGAACAAGGGGCTTCTTGCTATGCCGCGCATCGAGCACGCTATTTACGTCTCGTTCGTGGTGATGCTGTTCTGCTGTATTCCACTCCTGCCGGTTGATATCAGCACCATTAAGTTCGACAGTTCGAGAGCAAAGCAGTGTGGCATCAGCGTGCCTACGCCGCAAAACTCCGGTTACAGCGGACTGGTTAACGACTTTGACGGACGTACCGCTCAGGTACCCATATGGTGGTATCTGCTGCATATGATGTCTAAGGGAACCACACAGGCGATGATTGCATCTATCCCCTGCGGCACACAGCTGCGCCAGATGCGCTTTGACGTGCAGAACACCAAGCTGCGTGACCCTGTATTGCTGCAGGAGGTGCAGGATTTTGCCGACCAGTGCTACTCCCGGGCATATTTCCGCCTCAAAAACAGCAATACTCAGCTCAGCGATGCGACCATTAACTCGGTAGGCTGGATAGGCAGCGACTACTTCCTGAATACATCGGGTTACTATGATTACTACACCGCCACCACCCCGAGGAGCCAGTGGCCCTATGACAGCACGCGCGACAGCGGCTATCCGGACACCGGTCAGGGAGGCTATCCCACCTGTAAAACGTGGTGGTCCGGTGGCTCATCCGGGCTGCGCACTCGCGTGCTAGCCACTTTCAGTGATTACACACGTAAAGAAGTGCAGAGGCAGTTTCCAGGTCAACAGTGGGAGGAAGTGGTACTTCGATGGATAGTCAGCCCGCGTAACGCCGGACTTTCAGGCGGAGGGGTGACCTATATGGCCGGTGCGGATGATACAGCGTCAGGCATTGGCGGCAATCTCTCACGGCTGGCATCTACTGTAGGTTTAGGCATGAAACAGGTAGAGGCACTTCCTGGCTTCGATGCGTTGAAACAGGCGCTTCCGATGATACAGGCGCTATTGCAGATGATGATTATTACTGTCATACCTGTGCTGATGATGTTCAGTGCCTACGAGCCCAAAACGGTGGTTACTATATCATTTGCGCTGTTTGCACTGCAGTTCATCACCTTCTGGTGGGAGCTTGCTGGCTGGCTTGATGACAGACTGATAACCATTTTGTACTCAAGCCTTGCTGCTAACGGACTTGCTTCAGGTGAACCTATCGCAGATTTCCTCAGCTCTCCAAGAGATGGATGGATCATGAATTTGGTACTGGGGATGATGTATGTGGTGTTCCCAGCTTTTTGGGTGGGCATGCTGGGCTGGATTGGAGTGAAAATTGGAGGCATTGCTGAGGGGTTCATTAAGGGAGGTGCTCAAGCTCAACAAGCAGGTCAAGAAGGGGGAGCTATGGCCGGTGAGGCTGTTAAAGCTGGGGCTAAGAAACTAATCTAACTATTTTTCGAACCAATGGTGAGGCTGACAGATCAATCACTGACAGCCTTTAATCACGATCTATTCTGTAATTACCTACGTACCAACCGTAACCTTCAAAACCATCACGAAAGCCATCCTTAAGCTTTTTAGCTTTAAAAGTCGAATCAGGCAGTTTTGAAGCAGCTAAAGAAGTAGCTGAGAAAGCAGTCTTGATTGAGTCTCTCAAATCATCCCCGAAACTACGCCCACTCTCGTATTTGTCTAACTCTTCATTCCAGTCACTCGCCATCGGGTCTTCCTCATTCACAACACATAGCAAAGGTTGTTATGTCGAATAACAGTACTAAAAAACAGCACTACTGGCAAATTTTTGTACTGCAATCACAGCTCGTTTCATCAGGCACCACATTACGGACTCTGAAACTGATCCTTAGATGAATTTTGATTTACAACAAAACCAGTTTCGCATGAGTTATAGTTTGTTGGGAATATGTAGTTGTTTTAATTATACTGGTGGAAATATGCCCTCATCTAAAACACATGATTTAGACATCTATTCTAATGACCATAAGCTTCAATTGAAAAGCGAGCTTTTATCAGCTTGTATTGGTTATGGGAGTCATGAAGAGAAATATGGATTCATAACTGGATTTGGTGATAAAAAAAGAAATGGATATGCAATCTTATTGAGACTCTTATCTATGGCTTTTGATGTCCATGGAAAGCTCATTGATGATGACAGAATATACTCAAGGTATAGTAATGAGGTTGATGCTTTTATTGCTCCCCTGAGTAAATCACAATTAAAAGAAGTTATTCTCGAACTGATTAACATTTACCGTCACCAGCAGGAAATTTTAAATACTGCGGGAGTGACTCATGTAAAATTGAGGAGAGAAATAGGACCCAAAGAATTACCGCAACAAAAAGTCAAAGAAGTAATAGTATCATATAATTTTTCCGAACGCCTTAATTACAGCGAGTTACTAATGCTTTATAAATCCGCAGCTGATTTATTAGGTAAAGAAAAAATACCTGTACATATGGACTTACTTAACTCTTTTACCGACACCAATGACAAAGGTGGCTATGGAACTATATCGATTGAGTTAAGCATACCTGCAGAGGATGTCTTGTACTCATACTTAATGTTCCCTTCCGGGCAAATGGAAGGAGAAGAGTGGATAATAATGAACAGTTCCTTAACAGGTGTTGTTGAAATCCCTGCTTCCAGCATTGTCATTAATGATGCTAAAATCAGAGACTCTTATAAGGAAAGATACAGTAATTTAACTTTGCATTCCGCACAGCAATTATTCGATATGAGGCATTCTACAACATGGGGGAGGTTACCACTTTCCCGTTCCTTCTAACTACTATTGAAATGGCGTAGGGTTCTAAGAATTTATAGAACCTATATTCCAGGTTTCTTTCTTCAGACTACTTATCTTATATGATTTGCATGTGGCTATGACAATTGACTTGTCAAAGGATCATGCTTCGATCTAACATCTCCTCGTTGTACCGTTGCGTAAAGCAACATGCCAATGTCCCGGCAATCTGAGAGGGACGCCTTCGGGTGATTGCATGCCAAAACCGTCATGACCTGAGAGACGGTGCCCTAGGGCGGTAACTCCGTTTAACCTTTGAAAACGGAGGTCGTACAACGACAAAGGTCCTTTTCTTTCAATGCCTGTTCATGGCTTCTTTATCTCCATGGCGTTACTCGCCAACGTTTTCTCTTTCGTTCAGACGCTGAATTCCGGTTGCAAACTTTGCGGCGTGGGTATGACCATTTGGAACATTTGGGCATCTTCCACGAATGCATTGAGAGCAGAGGAGCGCGGCGTCACTTGCGGTCGAGTGAAACGAGTACCAAGTGACGCGCGCAGCGCATAACTGGCAGAGCTGACGCACTGCCGTTTCAACAACTCTTTTACCAACTGACCAACACGTAATTTAAGGTTTGAGGGCCTTAAAGACGTACATCACTCACTGTTTGTTCAAATATCAACCAAACGTCTTACCCATAAAAAACGGGTCAGGACTCCATTTAAATAGGAGAAAAATCGACACGATATCGATGGCGACACCAGTAGACATACTGGTGTGTGGAAGCAGACTGATTCATTTCAGCCCGGTGAAAACCGCGAGCAGGTCAGAGACCTGGGGAGCTTCGCAATAACTCAACTTTTCGCCGCCCCGATGCACAGTTATCTGTCGAGACGCAGGAAGCGCAACCTTAAACCGTGCCGTCGGGGTGAAATTCATCGTCTGTAGTTGTAGCGCAGTCGGTGTCAGTGCTTTTCCGTTCACTCAGACGGAAAAGCACTGACACCTGTTTGAAAAGGATGGTTGACTATGGCAAAACTCAATAAGAATTTAAAAACGCTTGCCCGACAGGCAGGGGGAAGTTTTAAGACTGTCTCTGACCGCATGAAAATTGCGGACAGGTTTGCTGAGCGTTTATTAAAACTTAACGTCCAGATTAGAGATATAAAAAACATAAAGACCGGACATATTGAGTTGTATATGAAAAGCCGGCTCTCTGAGGAAATTTCAAAGCGCACTCTCCAGAATGAAATGTCGGCCATCCGGGGTTTGCTTCGGGTTGCAGGAAAAACGTTTATGGCTGACCCGGCTCACGAAAAACTGAGCAATCAGGCTCTGGGTATTTCAGAAACCAGTCGTGACGGAACAAAGGTTGCCATTCCCGATAATTATTTCCGGCAGGTGCTGACGAGTGTAGAACAAAAGGATGAAGGTGTAGCATGTGCATTGAGGTTGTCCCGGTTACTGGGTTTAAGAACCGAAGAAACAGTTCAGTCCGCGAAATCATTAAAAACCTGGCAAAAAATGCTTCTCACTGGTAACGAAAAAATTCGCGTTGTATTCGGGACAAAAGGAGGTCGTCCCAGAGACACAACTGTGTTGGATCGTGACGCTACTCTTTCCGCAATCAGTATTGCGCTGAAATATTTGAATGAAAATAACGGTAAGTTGATCGATAAGCCGTCATTACATACCGCTATCGAACGGTACCGAAATATAGTGCGCGAAGCCGGATTGACCGGGAAATATGCACCGCACAGTTTGCGTTATGCCTATTCTGTCGATGTGATGAATCTTCATATGAAAAACGGCTTCAGTAAAGAAGAGGCGCAGGCTCTTGCATCAATGGACCTGGGGCATGGGGATGGCAGGGGGCATTATGTGGCCCGTGTTTACAACAAGGTTGAGAGTGATGAATAGTATTTCTTTTTTCTGTCACTGGACTATTCGATTTCTTTTGAAATTGAACGATAGAGCTACATTTATTCTCGAACAAGGTTATTACGAAATAGCCTGCTCACAAGAAGCGCACATGCGCTATGGTGAAGAATACACACATCCCCATGCTTTTCTCAATTTTTTGCATGGCGCACTATCTGCGTTTTTTAACAAACACTAAATTGTTATTAACTGGCAGTAGTAACTGTTTATTGAGAAATTTATCTCCGTGGTATTGCTGGAAATGAGCGGATTGTGTACGCTTAGATTGCTAACCGTTGTCACACCGACAACTGCCAATGTTCCAGTGATTTGAGAGGAACGCCTTCGGGTAGTCACACGCCAATGCCATCGTTACCTGAGAGATGGCGCTTTCGAGCGGTAATAAATCTGTTTAACCTTTGAAAACAGAGTCCCTTATGGGCTAAGGTCCTTTCAACTAATCACCTCTTCTCGGTTTTCTTGTTGTACTCATCTGGCAGCTTGCAAAAGGCCTATTCGCTATCCATTAGGGAAAATTTCCCTATGGGACGTTTCCCTTCTTCGAGGAATCGTTTCCATGCATTACACACAAGTGTTCAATCCAAATACCTTACTCAGCTGTGATTCTTCTGCTAAGGCAAGCATCATGGTGGAATATGTTCGCACTCAGCTTAATTTCCATTTAATGAACAAACTAAGGGTCGACGCCGACGCTGCTATGTCAGATGACGGTCTTCCCGATTACCTGACATTTATCAGGTGGGTTGCAGATTCCACAGGTTTTGTCATGCAATCCGGTTACGTCAGATATGACTTTGTTGAAAACGCGGTGGACTGTCTCATCCTTATGGGCGCAGAGGTCCACAGCCGACACTGGAACGAAGCTTTTCAGCAGGGCATAACCCGGGCTTGCGAGGAAAAAGCGCTGGACGAAGCCACAGACCAACTACGCAAAATGTTTTATCAGAGCTACCCTCTCTGAAGTAACACGACGGTCTGAACAATTTAATCATTTGTCACCCTGACGGGACTTTTGTCCCCGTAAGGGACAGGGTTCCTCAATTTTAAGGAATCCTTTATGAACGAGTATTTACCTGAACCATCCTTTCACATTCGTGCCCGTGAGCTGACTGCGCACAAAGTGGCGCTTGTTAATGCTGAAGGTGATTTGCTGAGCATTGCAGCTCTACGTCGCCTTGGCCTTAACACTCAAACCGACATAGATGGCTTTGCGTACTATGTCTGGGACATGGCTGCTGTTGCACAAGACCTCGCAGCATTGTCTGTACGCAATCTTATTCCTGAATCCTGGAAGTCTTTCTTCGAAGGCCTTTGCAATATGGCCAGAGAAATTGACGACGCTGCCTGGACGTTTTTTTTCGGGCGCGCGGTCCAGGACGAAGAGAATCTCATAAGCGAAGATCGCTGGATGGACTGAGCCGGACCATTGGGTTCAGACTCAACCGGATTGTGAATGAGTCATACACTAAAAGCTGGCGTCATTGAGACAAACGCGATAACCCATGCGGGGAAAACCTTCCCGCATCCGCGGTGACGGTTTTCTCCGTATTCATCAAGGAGAAAACCATGAGCAGTATAATGCTGATACTCATCACCCGTACCACCCGCATGCTCAGCAGCCTTACAGAGGCAATGAAGCAGCGACAGGCAGAATGGTTTACGAACCGCAGCGGTTACAGCAGTTTCCGCGCTGAGGTCATCGAGTCTGATGACGGATATACCGCCATCATTTCGCGCAGAACAGGTTACAGTTCACGCGACTGGCACTATCAGCAGCTGGCCAGCACCGGTCATTTTGCCTCTGCCCGTAAAGCCTTACACGCTGGACGGCAAATGGCGCAGCAGATGGCCGGACTGCGTTACCGCTTCGACTGAATCGTTCTTCACTGATTAACACTTCCCGGAGGGACCTTCCCTCCCGGGGAGGTTTCCTCCTCATCTTAACTGGAGGGAACATGATCCGCTTTACATCAACTGAACTTCGTCCGCTGCTCACTCAAAATCTGGGTATGCAGCGCCCGCTGATACTCGAAAAGAACCTGGGGATTTATATCCGCATACCCGATGACCGACGCCCCGGCGAGTGGATGAAAGCCTGGGCTGAAGGCTGTAATCCGTCAAAAGATTCTGGTTGGTCAGATGTCGCCGACGGGCTGATCCCAGATAAAGAATTCTCTTTCAAAACTTTCTTGGCACAGAGCATGTTCGATGCGGTGCTGAGTAAACATTGTGACCTGCTGATAACCCCCGTTATCAGTGACCTGAATAATGCGCTGACTCTTCATAAAGAAACGCAACCTCCGTTGAAGATGTATGTGCCGGTGGGGCAATACCGGGATAGTGTGCAGTGGCTTTATGACCAGTCGTTGCGCCACTTTCATGCCTGCGTGGGTAATGCTGAACGTCTGAGCTGGCGTTCACAGGCACTGCGTGTTCTGGATCAGGTAATACGCCTGGACTCAAAACGGGCCAAACCCGCAGATCGGGAGATGTTTAATCGTGCAGTCGCAAGCGTAACTGATCGCATCCGTACCGTTATGTCAGACGGCTCCTTACGCTACTCCTGATAACTGATTTTTCCACTCACTGGTGGCGCATTGTCCGCCACTGGACAGGATGCGCCCCTTACTAAAAGGCAGCATCTGATGAAAACGACTTCTGGCCGGCGTAAAGCGGCAGAACTTAACACTCCCGACCTGTACCAGCAGGTCACAGACAAAATCATTGTTGCGCTGGAGAACGGCGTGCCCCCCTGGCGGCGGCCATGGCGTTCGGCTAAAGGCGTGCACGGCAGCAGTTTGCCGGTGAATGCCGTCACCGGCCGTGCCTACAGTGGTATCAATATTCCGCTGTTGTGGATGGCTGCTGAAGAGCAGGGTTACGCCTCCGACCGCTGGATTACCTTCCGGCAGGCGAAAGACGCCGGCGGATACGTCAGAAAGGGCGAAACCAGCGCGCTGGCCATCATTTACAAACCGTTTGAGAAACAGGCCCGGGACAGTAGCGATAACCTGCTGTTTAGGGACGGTGAACCTGTCATGGAGCAACTGGCCATGATCAAACAACTGCAGCTGTTCAGTGTTCATCAGTGTGAAGGGTTACCTAAATCTGTTACCGGAACGGTTGCTCATACTGCACCGACCGGGCAGCACTCTGATCTCAGCGCAATTCAGCTGAAGCAGGTGCAACAGATACTCAGCGCAACCTGCGTCGGGTGTGACCATCGCCGGCAGGACCGGGCGTATTATCGCCCGGGCGCAGACCGCATCGTGATGCCGACGGCGCCGCAGTTTCTTACGGAGGCGGATTACTGGTCCACGCTGCTACACGAGCTAGTGCATGCCACTGGTCACGGGAGCCGACTCAACCGGGAAGGGATCACCTCTTCATCACGGCAGTTTGGTGACCCGGTGTACGCCTTCGAAGAGCTGATAGCGGAAACCGGCAGTGCTTTTCTCTGCGCGCAGCTGGGTATTACCGGCGACGTGCAGCACGAAAGCTACCTCGCCGGCTGGCTGAGAGCGCTGCGTGAAGACAAACGAGCAATTTTCCGGGCCTGTCGTTTCGCCCGGGAAGCCTCGGAATACTTACTTGAGCCCCTGAACCGGAATACCGAACAGGCGGCATAACTGAACCGGCGGCTGCGGCCGCCATCATCCCCCTGAGGGCATCTTCCTCAGGGGGATGCCCTCTTTTCGTTTTAACTGACAAGAGGAGTTTCACAATGTTTTCATGGTGCCATAACCGTCTGGAAATCACCGCCAAATCGGTCTGCCTCGATGTGATGCAGCCCTGGATTGCCGGCACGGAAAAACCGCTTTACCGGCAGGCCATACGGCAGGCTACAAAGCTGTTTCTGGCCGGCTGTGCCGGCATACTGAAGCCCGTCAGGGCGGTGGAATACACACCTTACCCAATGCTTACCGCATATGGCGCGGGTGCGCAGACCTCACCCAACCAGGCTTTCCAGCACTTCATTGAGCTGCTGGAGCAGGATGCATGGATCGACACTAAAACGGTTTCCCGCATGGAAAAAATCTGGCTGCAGTCCGGCATCGATGCGCTGAAGTGGGAAGCTGTTCCGCTTTCAGCGCGGCAGATAATGGCGCAGTTGATGGCCGTGCACTATGCCGACTGGTTTGGCGTTGCCGGCGCCGGCGGTCACTTCGACCCGCAGGAGCGCTGGGAATGGCTCAGCATCATGCCGGAGGCAACCTGCCCCTGCGACATGCTGATGGTGATGCCGTCACGTCTGGCCACTGAGCTCAACGGCGAAAGTGGTTTGTTCACCGGACTTTCCACGGCATCAGAACTTTATCTGCAGCTGTTTGGCATGGCGTTTCCGGCTGGCCATCAGGCCATCTGGAATCGAGATGAAGTCAGCTCACTGACACTGAGCTTTAGATCTCCCTGGTTTCCGCCTTCAGGCGAGGTGATGGGCGAGATGTCGCAGCTGTTTGACTGTGAAATCCGTCACTACTGGATTTCACCGGAAGCCGGCACGTCAGGCTACAACTGCTTTGACCGTGGTGACCATGTTGACAGCGGTCCTTACCCGGCAGAGGAACTGCGCCAGTCAGAGGCCACTGAAGGGGCCCGTATGTATCTGGTGACGCCTGATAAGGCAGCGGTACCTGCGTCCGGCTTAGCACATTACGGCAGTATCCGTGCATAACACCAAAATGAACCGTTTTATACGGCTTCACTAACCAGCCACAGCGAGAGCTGTGGCTTTTTTTCACCTGAAGGGAACACCGTTTCCCTCCGGGAGCGTGTTCCCTTTGCACGAGGAAGCACGCATGAAAAAAGTTATAAATCACGAAAAGGCTTTTCTTTCACTCTTCAGCCAGACGGCGCGTTACCACCGCCGGCATCAGGTATTTGAGGATTTCATCAGTTGCAGTGTCATCGCACTGGAAAATCGCCTTCAGTTCTGCGAAAAGCGCGAGCAGAAGTATTTGCGCATAGTGTCACGATATGAAAAGCCCGATGTGGAGAACATGGCGCATTTGCTGGCCCATGTAGTCAGCGGACTTGAGGATGCTCCAGGTGATTTTCTGGGGCGGATCTTTATGCAGCTTGATATGGGTGATAAATACCGTGGACAGTTTTTTACCCCATGGAGTATCGCCCGCATGATGGCTCAGCTTCAGCTTGGGAATATTGAAAAACAATTGGAGCATAAACCGTTTATTACACTTTGGGAGCCAGCCTGTGGTTCAGGTTGTATGGTGTTGGCGTACGCCAACGTGATGATGGAGGCAGGTTATCCGCCGCATCAACACATGTGGTTTTCAGCAACAGACATCGACCCACTGGCAGCAGGTATGGCTTATATTCAGCTTTCACTGAGCGGCATACCAGGTGAGGTAGTCGTAGGAAATGCTTTAAGCGATGAGCGGCGACGGGTGTTACGCACGCCTGTACATTACTGGGAACGTTGGCCGTATAGATTGCACAGCGTAACGGATAGCAAAATATAACCTTCTGATTTTCATCAAAAATAACCCAAGCAGACCTGATTCAGGTCTGCTTTCTTTCTACACGTAAAATTAATCCCAACCTGACAAGTTCTCTTTCCTAAAATTTATCCCAGCGATTTTCATTAAAAATTTCCCGCAGGGTCAGTTAGATGGCTTTATTCCAGGAGGTAACTTTTCGCTTCCTCTTGCCAGATAAATTTGGCTCAATAATACTGTATGCATAAACAGTTAAATGAAGGGTGGAATTCTATGTGTAGTTTACTAAAAGCTTACGCAGTCACGCAGCAGCATGACAGGGGCATTGGGTTATGAACATAGCCAAACATAACACTGGGCTAACGCTGCTCTGGCCACCCATTTTTGCCCCCCGTATCCGCGTACCACTGTATGATGATCCTTGTGCCGCCGGTTTCCCCTCTCCCGCTCAGGATTTCGTCGAAAAAGAACTCGACCTTAATGAGCTCTGCATTCGCCGGCGTGCCTCAACCTTTTTTGTGCGCGCAAGCGGCAACAGCATGCAGGACTTGGGCCTCTGCGATGGCGACGTCATGGTGGTTGACCGGGCCGAGGAAGCTTCTGACGGCGACATCGTGATTGCCGAGCTCAACGGCGAGTTTACAGTCAAGCGCCTGCAGCTGCATCCTAGTCTTGCTCTACTGCCAATGAATTCGGCATATCCGATAATTTATCCGGAGCACTTACAGCTGCTCGGCGTCGTCACTTGGTTCTTTAACAGCACTCGTGCCCGCCGGAGGTGATCATGCCAATGTTTGGTCTAGCCGATGTTAACTTCTTTTACGCCAGCTGTGAGACACTTTTCCGCCCTGACCTTCGTGGTAGGCCAGTGGTTGTGCTGAGTAACAACGATCTGAGTGATTAGAAACGTTAGTTAGTTTCGTTCTGTTCAATTTAGTCTGTCTAAGGGTTTGACAGGTCTGCTATGAGCGCAGGCTGTGTGAAAACGCCTGAAGCTTGAGACGTGAACGCAAAAGACACTGACGCCTGCGCTTTTAGGTTAAATCTGCATCATCTTTCAATGCAAATTTTCTAAAAACCGTCCAAACGCGTGACCTTCTGTCAGCAATAAGAGTTCTCACACAGCCTGAGCGAGGAGCGGAAGTTCATGATAGTTCCAACTACTGATTAATGCCTTACAAGCATCACGATATTTTATTGAGATATGAGCAGTTCATTCCCTCAGGCAATGAACTGTTTCTCCACTTCTTTAACTATATGGATAAAGGGCGCAGTTCTATTCAACTTTGAGAAATGTAGTGGTCTTTTTCTATAGCCTAAAAAAGTGAGGAACAACTGGGGACGGGGTGTGAGGAAATAAGTGAGGATTTGTGATAACTTTCCGGTGGCCACTTCTTGATTTTGTCATAACAATTATGTTGAAATCATGAAGTGAACCAATGGAGACACCCTCATGACCATGCCTTATTGTATCCTGCATACCGAAGCTGATTCAGATGTTGTACTTAATGGACTGGGTTTTTCGGAAAACGATATTCATACCGCTCTGACGTCTGCTTTGTACGAGCGCCGCAAATCTAGCAAGCTTCATCCCGCAGTGGATGCAGGGTTCCGTTTCTGGAGCGAGATGGTTGCCGCGACCCGCCGTGAACTGATTGGCAAGTGTAATGGCTGGTCTCCTGAAGTGGTCAAGCGAATGGAAATGGTCGTTAACTCAGCCAAGGGGGTTAATCTGATTATAACCTCGGGTGACAAACACACCGGACGTCCTGATGGATTACCGAAAACCAAAAATGCAAAAGGTGAGGCAACGCGTTCGATTGTTCACAACAATCCCGGCACAGTCGATATGTTCCAGCCGGATGCGTTATATCCAGGTAAATCTGAAATCACGCCGATAGACAGCACCCGCACTTATATCGTCCTTTATTATTATGATGCGGCTAACAAAGAGGTCCGCTGCGAAGTGTCCTACCCGGTAGGAATGGTGAACCAGGACGGATTTGCCCGCGTAAGCGCCTGGAGTGAGCGCATTATTTTGAGTCCTCTGCCGTTTGAAGGCACGGATATTTTCCCTGATGAGGATTTCGATGATGACATATCAATTTCCGTTGAAAGCAAATGAGTAAGCCTGTCGATGACGGCAAACGTCTTTTTAATCCGTCCCGGCTTAAGCTGGCGCGGATCAGACGCAAGCTGACCCTGAAAGAACTGGCAGAGAAAATGGGGCTATCCAGCCGTATTGTAATTGAGTACGAAAAAGACTATTGCCTGTATGAACCCACGCCAGAGACGGTCCAGTTATACGCTAGCGCCCTGAAGTATCCAGAGTCCTTTTTCTTCGGGGATGACGTTGAAGCAATCGATCCACTAACGGTTTCATTCCGTTCTTTGCGCTCGACAAAAGCCGCCGACCAGCATGCGGCAATTGGAGCTGGTGCGCTGGGGGTTATGCTGAGCGAGTATTTCAGCACCCGCTTCACGCTGCCGCAGCCTGAACTGCCGAATCTCCGTGGAAGTGAACCTGAGGTCGCCGCACAGGCGGTGCGAGAAGCTTGGGGTATTGGTAAGAAGAGTATAACCAACGTTGTTCATCTTCTGGAGAAGCACGGCGTTAAGGTGTTCTGGCTCTCGGAGGAAACGGCGAGTATCGATGCATTTTCTTTCTGGAAAGATGATGTCCCTTACATTTTCCTCAACACGCGCAAGTCAGGTGAACGCAGCCGCTTCGATGCGGCACATGAGTTGGCTCACCTGGTGCTTCACCGTCACGCTGATGTCAAAGGACAGGATGCTGAGCGTGAAGCGGATGCTTTTGCGTCAGCATTTCTGATGCCCCTGGAAAACGTGATGGCCGTTAAAATGTCGTTTCCAACGTTCGACAAAATCGTTCAGCTGAAATCGCTTTGGAAAGTCTCGGCAATGGCTCTGATTGTCAGAATGCGAAATCTGAACATGCTGACGGAATGGCAGTATAACAGTCTGATGCGCGATGCAACCGCAAAGGGGTTCCGAACCGGTGAGCCGGGAGGAATTGAGCGTGAGAGGTCACTCATTATAGAAAAAATGATGGCCGCTCTTGCGGGTAACGGCGTTCATCTGACTCAGTTGAGTGATGAGCTTAACGTGCCTCTTGATGAACTGAGCAGTCTGCTTTACGGTGTGGCGGCAATCAGCGGCGGCAATAGCAGAACCTCATTATCCAGGGCCTCGCTCCGTCTGGTGTGAATAGGTAAACCGCTCATGCTTAGAGCCGCTAAGGGGGAGTCTCTGGCGGCTTTTCATTGATGGCCAACAGATTCCCCACGGTCATGTTTCTGAGTAGCAACCCTCACATTTAACCAATATCCAATAGGAACTCGTAAAAATGTAGCGGTATTACCCGCAATTCCCCTGCCTAGCCCCTATTAGTATGTACAGACTGGTTTTATCAACGTTCGCCTTTGGCACATAACGGAAGGTGACTGATCACCTACCTATTTGAAGATGCTTCTCACCGGATTCGTTCTATAAGTTGCGGATTAAATTAATCCTGCGAGACTTGAGATATAGAAAAAGTTAGTAATCCAATACCGATTAAAATCATATTGTTATATATAAGTAACTGTTAGCGACCCTCAGATATAACGACGGCTGTGTTATAGCACGTAGCGCTGGTGCCAAAAAACTGGGCATAAAAATGGGCACACCGTGGTTCCAAATTAAGGGGCAAGATTTTGCTGAGCGCGTACATGTGTTTAGCAGTAATTATGCCTTATAGTAAGTTAAGTGGAATGCAACATTGAGTGAGTAATCTTTGAGCAGCGATATTGCTGTCAGAGGAGAACACGATGCTGATTCCACCGGATGAACATGCTCTGTTACTGGCAGAGCGCTGGCTGAAGCTTTTATCAAATCTGGGTCGCGCGCAGGCCACGCTCACAGCCTACCGCAATGCCCTCCACCATTATTTTACGTTCTGCAGCCAGAATGGAGTTGAACCTGAAAAGGCCCGGTTTGAAGACCTGGCCGCCTACATCAGTCCCCAGCTGCCCGGCATGCCTTACCCTGCGGCCAGCGCCACGCTTCAGCTGCGCCTGTCCGCTATCCGCCTCTGGTATGACTTTCTTATGTATCTGGACCTCTGCCAGGTCAATCCACTGCCCCGTTCCGGCACGCCCGGCATGCTGAGTTCTGGCCGTGGGCTGGTCCCCCGCGTCGTGAAGCTGCCGCGCATTCCTGACGATGCGCAGTGGCAGTCTTTTCTTTTTCATGCCGCCGCTTCCCCGCTGCGTGACCGCCTGATGCTGGCATTGACTTATTACGGCGCGCTGCGGCGGTCTGAAATTACCTCACTGAGTATCGAAGACATCGACTTTGCACACCGGCTCATCCGCATCCGGGCAGAAACCACCAAGAACCGGCGTGAGCGTATTGTCTGTTACAGCCCGGCCGTTACACCCGTGCTGGCGGCCCACCTTATGCAGATGAAGCGGGCAGGAATCATCAGAGGTGCCCTGTTTCGTTCTGAGTCGGATCGTAATCAGGGCGCACCGCTCTCATTCTGGACCTGGAGCAAAACGGTACGGGAATGGGCACTGATTTCAGGGCTACCGGATATCTCAACCCATACCTTCCGCCACCTGCGCCTCACACATCTGGCGCGCGCAGGCTGGAAGCTGCACGAGCTGGCTACCTGTGCGGGACACCGCGACCTGACCACTACCCAGATTTACATCCACCTTTCCGCGCGGGATCTCGCCGCCAGGATGGCGGGCGCGATAGAAACGGCAGATCTGAGAATGGCGAACCTCATTTTCAGCGCGGAGAAATAGCATGAGCACTCAAAGACCGATTGAATGCAACTGGCGTCCGTTCGACATGACTGCATACCGGCTTGAAACGTCACTGAGTTCCGCTGAACAGGTGGCGCTGGCCAGCTCTCACAGCCGGTCCGGTATGTCACGCATGGATCCCGTACCAGACCTTATCAGACCGCTGACGGATATTGCCGCCGCAAGCGGATGCGGCAGAAAAATCACCAGACTTGTAATAGCCAGATTGCTGCGTGAAATGCATGTAACCGGCATACCCTGCTGGTGCTGGTCGCAGGAACGCTGGCAGACACTCTGCCGGGAAGTCCGTGATGGCCGGCCGTTAATAGCCGCTTTTGCCTGGCATCTTGCTGATTTGCATGACCCGCTCAGCCTGCCCGATATCCGGAAACCCGCCCTGTATGCCTCAGCTATCTTTGGCCAGGCTTTTTATCACCAGGAGCTGCAACGACTTACCGATACGCTGACGTCGCTGGGATATGCCCCGGCCAGCCAGAAAAATCATGTCTCAGGCATACTGGCCACGCTGATGATCGTGAACAGGGATCCCCGGCTTGAGTCATTTACGCCGGAACTGCTCTGGCAGGTCCAGTCCGGCATGGAGGCAGGGACTTCCCGCTATGTCGGTCGCGTTTCACATGCGCTCGCCGCGCTGGGCATTATCAGCACTCCAATGAGGATGCGAAACTACACGCAGTGGTATGAAAAGCCGGTGGAAGGCATCGATCCGGCCTGGGTACACTGGTGCCGTCGCTGGCGGGAAACGTCGGTGCTCAGGCCCCGCTCCTGCGAAAGCCTGTACAGTTTTATTCTGCGATGCGGCCTCTGGCTGGCAGAAGCGCATCCGGAGGTAAGAGAACCGGCTGACTGGACGATGGAAACCTGCGCCAGCTTTATCGCGGCGGTAGGCCGGATGAATGTGGATGATCTTCAGCTGGGCACTGAAAGGGGCATCCGCAAATCGGTGCGCTCCGGCGAGCCCATGATGCCGCATTCCAGAGCGAATTTTATCTATTCATTGCGCCGTTTTATGATTGATTACGAAAACTGGGGCTGGGGACGCCTGCGTTTCAGCCCTGCCCGTCATCTCTCCACGCCCGATACGCCCCTTTTCCGCCGTGGGGTCAATCCCCGGGTGATCGACGATCCGGTCTGGCTGAAGCTCATCTGGGCCAGCCTGAATCTGCGTCAGAAAGATCTGCTCACTGAAATACATTATCCGCTGGCCATGCTGCAGGCGATGGCCGTTATCTGGACCCATGCAGGGCTGCGGAAAAACGAGCTGCTCCGTCTGACTACAGGGTGTATCACGCCGCAGGAAGATGAAATAGTGAAAGATGACGGCAGCGTCATTCCTGTCGGTACACTGTGCTACCTGCATATCCCTGCCGGAAAAACCTCAAAAGCCTTTGTAAAGCCGGTAGCAGCCGTGGTGAAAAAATACGTCGATCTCTGGCTGGATGAGCGCCCGACAGAACAGGCCATGCTGGCCGACGATCGGACGGGTGAGAAAGTCCGGCTTCTGTTTCAGTACCGCGGTAAGCCTGCTGGCGGCACCATTCTCAATAACACAGTAATACCGATGCTGTGTGCACGAGCGGGCGTACCCTTAAAGGATAGTGGCGGAACCATAACCAGCCACCGGGGACGGGCCTCTGCGGTGACCGCGCTGGCCAGCGTGCCGCAGGGCATGTCGCTGTACGAACTGATGCAGTGGACGGGACACTCAACGCCTCAATCCACCATGCATTATCTCCGCATCCGTCCGACTCAACTGGCTGCCTCATTCGTAAAAGCAGACAGGATTGCTCACATGATAAGCGTGCTCATTGACCACGATCCGAAAGCCGCCAGCCTGACAGGCCCCGCGACGTACTATGATTTGGGTGACTCATACTGCACCAATCCCTTCTGGAGCAGCTGTCAGCACCGGATGGCCTGCATCGGCTGCGATTTCAACCTGCTTAAAGACAGCGCGCGCGGGCTGATACTGGAGAGTAAAGCATCCATCCGGCGTTACCTCGAAGAGGTTCCGCTCACTCCCGATGAGAGAGCCATACTGGAGCAGGATGCTGAAAAGGTTGGGCATGCTCTCACAAGACTGGGGCCACAATCCTGACAGATCAGATGTCTACAATGTCCGGCCTGAGGGTATCGGTGAAGAATCAGTACAGACGACCGAACGTCGTATTGATATAAATTTGATTATAGTGGGCGTTATGCCGTAACTGATGGAGCAGCAGATGAGAAAACAGAAGCGATGTATGGGGTATGTGGCTGTCGTTGTCGATGACTACGATCGTGCAATTGAATACTACACCGATAAGCTGGGCTTTACCCTGATTGAGGACACGCCGCAGCCGGGTAAGCGCTGGGTCGTCGTGACGCCGGACCCTGACAGCGACTGTGCTATTCTTCTTGCCCGCGCGTCGAATGACCGGCAGGAAGGCTTTATCGGCAACCAGTGCGGCGGGCGGGTTTTTCTGTTTCTGAAGACCGACGACTTCTGGCGCGATTACAATGCTATGAAGGCAAAAGGCGTCCACTTCTGTCAGGAGCCGCGGGAGGAAGAATACGGAATGGTTGTCGTGTTTGAGGACCTCTATGGCAATCGCTGGGACCTTTACCAGAACAGGCAGACCTGAAACACTGTCTCGATAGTGTCCCGGATTTAGGGGAAGCATTACAGGCGTAAACCCTGCCGGGTCAGGCCTGCAGAGAGCGATTCTGAACAGTATACTGAACTGTCTGACCTCAGTGCAGCGGTCGCTGTACTGAGGTCTCCCTTGGATTATAGGCCGTACGGTCCGGGTTAACCACACAGCGTCATGATATAAAATCCGGCCGCCGTCATGGCCAGCGAACCCAGCACGTGTATCAGCACCGAGGCGGCTGCCCAGGCATAGCTGCCTGACTGCAGCAGGGCAAAAACCTCAGCTGAAAATGTGGAGAATGTCGTCATTCCGCCACACAGCCCGGTGGTAATGAGCAGCCGCCAGGCCGGATCGAGGCCTGGATGGCGCAGAAAATACGCCAGCGCCGCCCCGATGATAAATCCACCCAGCAGGTTGACCAGCAGCGTCCCCGGCGGCAGGTCCGGAAAAAGCGCGTTCAGGCGTGCGCCCAGCTGCCAGCGGATTACACACCCTAAAGCACCGCCGGTGATGACGGCAAAAAGCTGATTCACGTTCACTCCTGTTTATTTTTTATATTCAGAACATAACGGGACACGACCTGTGCGGCCTCATCCATCTGGTATACGGCCGGCACGCCGGTCGGGATATGCAACTGAGCCACGCTGTCGTGAGGCATGCCGTCCAGAAAGGCGGTCAGGGCGCGCAGCGTGTTGCCGTGCGCCACAATCAGAACGGTACTTCCGCAGCGCAGCTGTGGCACTACAACGTGATGCCAGTACGGCATGACGCGACGCAGGGTCATTTCAAGGCTTTCCGTTGCAGGCAGGTCGGCCAGCGCAACGCGGCTGTAGCGCAGATCCCGACGCAGCTGCGCCGGCGCCTCCGCGTCCGCGGGCGGAATGCCGGTGAAGCTTTTGCGCCAGAGCCTGACGGTCTCTTCCCCCATCATCCGGGCAGCGTCGTCCTTGTTCAGCCCCTGCAGCGCACCGTAGTGGCGCTCGTTCAGTCGCCAGCTCTTTTCCACGGGTGTCCAGCTGCGGTCAAGACGGTCCAGCACCCGCCAGACCGTATGAACGCAGCGTGTCATCACCGAGGTAAAGACCCTGTCGGGCATCAGGCCCGCCGCCCGTAGCGCGTCACCGGCCCGGTCAGCCTCCTGCTGCCCCCGGACCGTCAGCGGCACGTCCGTCCATCCGGTGAAACGGTTTTCCCGGTTCCACTGGCTTTCGCCGTGCCGCAAAAGGATCAGCGTTGCAGGTGTCACAGGCATTCCTTCTGTGCCGGACGGGCACCGCCCGGCGGATGTGTTACGTGCGGCGCACAAACGCATGAAGCCCCGCGTAGTGCGCATCGTCACCCAGCGCCTGCTCAATGCGCATCAGCTGGTTGTACTTTTCCACGCGTTCGCCGCGGCACGGCGCACCGGTTTTCAGGTGACCCGCGCGCAGGGCCACCGTCAGGTCGGCAAGGAACGTGTCCGTGGTTTCCCCGCTGCGGTGGGACATGAACGCGCCCCATCCGTGCCGCTGGCAGAGCGCCACGGCGTCGAGCGTTTCGCTGAGCGAGCCTATCTGATTGAGCTTAATCAGCGCGGCGCTGGCGAGGTTTTCGTCAATGCCGCGCTGAATGAATTTCACGTTGGTGACAAACAGGTCGTCACCAACCAGCTCGGCCCGGCCTGCGAGCTGCCGGTGCAGATGCTTCCAGCCCGCCCAGTCGTCCTCGGCCAGGCCGTCTTCCAGCAGGATGACCGGAAACTGGTCCATCAGCTCGCCGTAGTACGCCGTCATTTCCGCCGCGCTCAGCGCACTGCCCTCGGTGCGCAGATGATACTGACCGTCTGCGAAAAACTCACTTGAGGCGGGGTCCATGCAGATGCTGATGTCCTCTCCGGGCCGGTATCCCGCTTTCTCTATCGCCTGTACGATAAACGCCAGCGGGTCGCGGTTCGACGACACGGCGGGCGCAAAACCGCCTTCGTCGCCCACTGCCGCCGACAGGTTGTTGTCCAGCAGGATCTGGCGCAGCGCCTGGTAGACCTCGCTGCCCTGACGCACGGCCTCGCGTAGCGTGGGGGCACCGTGCGGGGCTATCATGAACTCCTGAAAATCCGCGCCCTGACCGCGGGCGTGCACGCCGCCGTTGATAATGTTCATGCACGGCACGGGCAGCAGGTTCGCCTGCAGGCCTCCCAGGTAGCGCCACAGCGGCTCGTGCGAGGCCTGTGCCGCCAGCCGGGCCACCGCCAGCGACACGCCAAGAATGGCATTGGCACCCAGGCGACTCTTGTTCTCCGTGCCGTCCAGCGCCAGCAAAATGTTGTCCAGCTGACGCTGCTCGCGCACGTCGCTGCCGCGCACGGCCTGGCAGATTTCCGTATTAACCGCCCTGACGGCATCCAGCACGCCTTTGCCGCCAAAACGGTGTGCGTTACCGTCGCGGCGCTCTGCGGCCTCGCGCGACCCGGTGCTGGCCCCGGAAGGCACCGAGGCGCGCGCCATCATCCCGTCCGCGGTCCGGGCTTCGACTTCAACGGTAGGGTTGCCGCGCGAGTCAAGAATTTCACGGGCGGTCACGTTGTCCAGTGTAAAACGCATGGTGTTTCTCCCGGTTCAGTCAGTCAGGTGGGTGATAAGTACATCCACCGTGAGGTGGTTGATATATTCCGCTGAGCGGGAGGTGAGCATGCCCATAAAGCGGTTGCGGTGCCCGGCAAGCACGAGGTCCACGCCCAGCTCCGCGATGCACTTCTCCACGTCCTCAAAGCGGTGCATGGTGACCAGCTCCCGCGTATCGACCGCCTCAGGCACGGAAGCCGCCAGCTCGCTCAGAAACGCCTTGGCCTTCACCACCTCCTCCGACACGACGTCGTCCATCAGGCTGTCGGACACGTAGTTCATCTCGCGGTAGTCGTCGCTAATGTGGGCCAGCGTGATTTTCATGCCGAGCGGCTGCGCCAGCGCAACCGCGCGCTTCAGCAGGAGGGTGCCGTCGTCTTTATCATTTACAAGAATCAGTGCGTGGGTGTAGCAGGTCATAATGAACTCCCGTTCTGGTTAAGGCGGGACTCAAGCCACGGCAGAAGCTGCTTTTTGCGGCTGAGCATGCCCGGCACGGAGCAGGAGGCCGCGTTAACGCTCTCCCGCCCGGCGAAGTAAAGCGTTGAAAAACCGGCACGAATGTCGGTCAGCATCAGCACCGCCAGGGCGGCACCCGACTGGTCTGCCAGATACACCAGGGCTGCGAGCAGGTCGTCCATCACAGGGGCAACCTGTGTCGGTGAGCTGACTTCAATCTGGGCAATGCGCACGTCGGTGCCGGCAATGACGAAGGCCTTGAGGTCCCTGTCCAGCAGCTGCTGTGCGCTGAGGCCGGTGACGTCTGTTTTTGCGGTGAGGAGGTCACGGGCGAAGGCTCTGCGGTTTACGCCGGACAGCACGCCCAGTTCGGTCGCCGAACGGATATCGTCTTCGGTGGTGGTCGGCGAGCGAAGATTCACAGTGTCACTCAGAAGTGCACCCAGCAGAAGCACGGCGAGCGTCGGGGGCAGCGCGCGACGCGCTTCAGCGTTCATCAGCAGCCAGAGCAGGGTGGCGCTGCTGCCAACCGGGCGAATGTGCACCTCCGGCGGCAGTTGTGTTATCAGCCCGCCCAGCCGGTGGTGGTCAGTGATGCCCACAACGTTGCTCCGGAGCAGGTCGTCAGGCCCCTGCGCCGGCTCTGTGAAATCGACCAGCCAGACCCGTTCATCCTGTAAAGGAATATCAAGCAGCGGCGGCAGCGTGAGTCCGGCGCCGTCAAAAATAAAACGGGTTTCGCGGTTAGCCTCGCCGAGACGCCATGCGCGGGCGTCCATGCCGCGCCCGGTCAGCCAGTGCGCGGTGACGACGGCCGTACAGATAGCGTCGCTGTCAGGATTGATGTGGCCAAAAACGTGTATCAAGGGTCTCTCCCCATAAAGGGAAGTACGCAGGCCGGGAGCAAAGTATGGACGGCCTGACGCACCTCCTGAAAATCAAGAGTCACATCAGGCGTCATCAGCTCCGGAACGGAGCGGTTGGGAAAGGTGGAACGCCATCACCCTGTACTGTGAGTATAGAACCGGACGGAAAACCTGTCAGTATTATTCTGCTGGCGCCCTCAGCCTGCCAGCGCAGCGTGGGCCTCGCGAAGCACCCGGCGAATGTTTTCCGGCACCGCCGGACTCGTGCAGAGCGACACCGGGCTGGAGTTCGGCATCACCAGCACCGAGACGCCGGGTCGCAGGGAACTGAACGTCCTTAAGTCAGACGCAGTCGGCATGGATGACTGCAGCAATTTAAGTCTGAATAAGTAAGGCTCTGGATTTCAGGCCATGAGGTATAGTCGCTCATTTTTTTGTTTAAATTGCATTCCACATAAATCATAGCCTTAGCCAGAGGGTGATGACTGCACTTGAAGAAATAACGCCACGCGTAGAGCAGTATTCAATCGACGAGATGTTCTTGGACCTAACTGGCATAGATGGATGCGAAGGGTTTGAGCCCTTTGGCCTCCGGTTGCGCGCGCATGTATTGGCCACAACAGGTCTGACAGTTGGCGTAGGCATGGGGCCGACAAAAACCTTGGCCAAATCAGCACAGTGGGCAAGCAAGGAGTGGCCCCAGTTTCGCGGTGTGCTTGCGCTTACACCAGGCAATCCCAAGCGTACTGAGACACTACTTGAAAATCAGCCTGTGGAGGAGATTTGGGGTGTCGGCCGACGAATTGGCAAGCGGCTCAACTTAATGGGGATTGAAAACGCTCTGCAGTTGGCACGCGCTCATCCTGCTTTTATCCGCAAAAACTTCAGCGTGGTTCTTGAACGCACCGTTCGCGAGTTAAACGGCGAATCATGTATTCCCCTTGAGGAGTTTGTGCCAGCAAAGCAGCAAATAGTGTGCAGTCGCTCTTTTGGTAGGCGTATCACGACGAAAGCGGCTATGCAGGAAGCGCTGTGTCAGTACTCTACACGGGCAGCGGAAAAGCTCAGAAAAGAACGTCAGTTCTGTCGGCGAATTAACATTTTTATCCGGACTTCACCGCATGCTCAGGGCGAAATCTATTATGGCAACAGCGCCAGCGAGAATCTCACGATACCCACTCAGGATACGCGAGATGTTATTGAGGTGGCCATGCGATCGCTTGACCGAATCTGGTTAGAGGGGCGACATTACATGAAAGCAGGTGTCATGCTTGATGACTTCACGCCTAACGGCGTCAGTCAGTTGAACCTGTTTGATGAGGATAAGCCGCGGGCTAACAGCACGCAACTAATGAAGGTTATTGACGGCATCAATCAGTCCGGGCTTGGGCACATGTGGTTTGCGCGTCAAGGGGTCGGTAATGAGTGGCACATGAAGCGGGAGTTATTATCACCTGCCTGGACTACTCGTTGGAGTGATATTCCGTGCGCTCGGGTGCTATAAGCAGGCAAAAAAAATCAAACTCATAAAAAGCAATATTAGTGTGTCACCACGATCATCAACATGGACATGGCCATAGCAAAAATAAAGTAGATGATTGCTTCCGCAGCTCGTTTTGACTTTCTTCACATCCTCTCTCCTCATAGCACTAACCAAAGAGCTGTTACAGGGGGATTTGCCTCAAGTTTGTCAACACCCTTCGAAAGCTTTCGATGGATCGTGGTGAAAAAATTCGTTTATGGAATGGCTAAACGGATACACCAATCATTGCCGAAAAACATAATTTTTAATACATTGATTTGATGGGTACCCTTTGCTTCAGTTTCCGAACAACAAAAATGGAGTGAGTTATGATTGATTTCACAAAAAAGCTAAAGAAAAAAGAACTACCCAAAAGAATCAACCCTATTGAAATATATGAGTCTTTAGATAGGCGTAGCGAAGCAGGCCCGTTACGCCCTTCCCAAAAAAGAATTCTCGAAGAATGGTTCAATAACCGAAGAGATGATAGAGATAACATAATTAAATTGCATACTGGAGCAGGTAAAACATTAATCGGATTGCTAATCTTACAATCTAAAATAAATGAAAAAAACAGCCCATGTCTATATGTCTGCCCAAATATATATTTAGCAAAGCAAGCAGTAAGAGATGCTGAAAAATTTGGCATCCCTTACTGCATAATAGATCACAGCAAAATGATACCTGATGATTTTCATGCTGGTCGAAAAATACTTATAACGCATGTTCAAAAATTATTTAACGGCAAAACGGTTTTTGGTTTAGGTAGTAAATCAATACTAGCGAATTCAATCATACTAGATGACTCTCAGGCATGTATAGATTCTATTAAAAACAGTTTTACTATAAAGGTCGATAAAAAGAGCAAACTTTACACATCAATACTGAATATATTTTCTGATGAACTCCGAGAGCAAGGGGAAGGAAGTTATCTTGAAATGGAGAATGGTGTTGGAACAAATACATTGCTTCCTATACCTTACTGGTCATGGATTGATAAAAAAGAATTTGTGGCTCAAGAGCTTCTAAAAAATATTGAGGACAACAGAGTCTCGTTCATTTGGCCCCTAATAAAAAATGAAATACATAATTGCCAGGCATTCATTTCTGGCGAATCTTTAGAGATATCACCGATATTTTCACTAATAGATTCTTTTGGCACTTTCAGCAAAGCCAGGCATCGTTTCCTTATGTCTGCAACGACACAGGATGATTCATTTTTTATTAAAGGTTTAGGATTTGATGTTGAAGCAGTAAAAAAACCATTAGTTAACCCAGACCTTGTGTGGTCTGGTGAGAAAATGATATTAATACCATCTTTGATTGATGAAACATTAGATCGTGAAAAAATAATAAACTGGTTGCTTCCTCCATTCGATAAACGGACGTTTGGAACAGTTTGTCTTGCACCAAGTTTCTCCAACACAAAGCAATTTCAAAACATCGGAGCAACGGTGGCAACTACAGAAACCATATATGACTGCATTGAACAGTTGAAAAGAGGCATATATACAAATGCTATAGTCTTTGCGAATCGCTATGATGGAATAGATCTTCCAGATAACTCGTGCCGTATTTTAGTTATTGATTCCAAACCATACTCTGAAACCTTAACCGATAGGTATGAGGAGGAGTGTAGGCCGAGCAGCGACATAATTAATGTCAAGACAGCGCAGCGAGTAGAACAAGGGTTAGGTCGCAGTGTGCGAGGTGAAAAGGACTATAGTGTTATTATTATCACTGGCGGTGATCTTGTTCAATTTTTGAAAAGCCCCCTAACTACAAAATATTTCTCTCCCCAAACAAGAATGCAAATTGAAATAGGTAGTCAAATTGTTGGATTTGCAAAAGATGAGATTGAGGATGGCGTAGATGTTGATAAATTGTTCGTTGGTTTAGTTAATAAATCATTGCTTCGCGATGAAGGTTGGAAGGAGTATTATGTCGAGTCCATGAATGAAATTGATATGCACGATGGGAGGGATAATCTTTATGATTTAATTAGCTTGGAATATAAAGCGGAGAATTTATTCATAAAAGGTTATATAGATAAAGCATGTGATGTGTTGCAAGATATTTGTGATAATCATGTTGAGGATGTAATGGAGAAAGGTTGGTATCTCCAACTCCAGGCCAGATATAAATATAACATGAGCAAGCTTGAATCGAACAGGGTTCAAAAATCAGCATTTCAACGTAATTGCAATTTACTAAAGCCAAAGGATGGTGTTGTTTATAAAAAAATTGACAATATTAATGCCACGCGCGCCAATAGAATTATTAAGTGGGTGACATCGCATGATAATTATCAATCCTTAATGATATCTATCGATAGTATTTTGCAGAATATTTCTTTCGGCGTGCAATCTGACAAATTCGAAGATGCTATGCACAACTTAGGAACCGCTATTGGTTTTGTTTGCCAACGCCCTGATAAAGAAATAAAAAAGGGACCTGATAATCTTTGGGGAGATGTCGATGGACAGTATTTCCTTTTTGAATGTAAAAACGAAGTTGACGAAAATCGATCGGAAATAAATAAAACAGAAGCCGGTCAAATGAATAACCATTGCGGCTGGTTTGCTGATGAATATGGAAATGCCAAATGCAAAAAAATAATAATAATAAATACACGAATTCTTTCTTATCAGGGTGACTTTACTGATGATATTTTCGTTATGCGAAAAACTAAACTGAAGCTATTAAAAGACAATGTAAGAGCTTTTTTCAAAGAGTTCAAGGATTATGATATTCATGCATTAGACGAAACTATCATTCATAAATTCATCGCTCCTCATAAAATCGACATTGGAAACCTAATTTCCATTTATACTGAGTCAATAGTTAAGGCAAAAAAATAACTTATTTAGTAGGCATGTACTGTTTAGACGGTGCCTGCCTACATACTTTTTTCATCCTCTTATTTATTTTAGGGAGCCGCTAGCGACGTCCGGGATTTGTTTCCACAAACGCGAGGTCCAACTTTTTTTAAGATGCTCCGGATTGGAAGATGTATAGGTTGCTTTAATAAAGCTTTCTTTGCTGTTACCTCGCATTTCGAGCGTCAAGCGGTCATTTCCGGCCCAGTTTCGGCTCATGCGATAGTAGCTGCCCGGCTGTGCCTCCCAGCTGGCGCCTTCTGAAATGGCTGACGCTGACCAGCCAGCATTTCCCTGGCCGCTATTACGCGCAGCGGCGATATCAGTATCCGACACAAATCCGTAGTGTTGTTTTAGTCGCATTGCAACCACATCAACTGGATCCGAAAAAGTTCCTGAGGTCCAGGTCACCGAGTCACGAGGTGCCGATTCTGCGTTCTCAGTAGCTGGCTGCTGGCTGGGAGAATTAAGGAGCGAATTCAGATTACCGAGGCCGAATTCGTTTAAGGCGTTATTGCTGCAGCCTGTCAGCGCAAGAAGGAGGGTTGTACAGAAGACAGCGGAGAACATTTTTTTCATTTTATTAACCTTTCAGTGAAGGGCTGCATGAAGCAGCCCGGAATTATCAGAACGTGAAGGTAAGCTGAGCCGCCGCACCATAGGTGCGGTCGGTTCCGGCCATACCGGTCAGGTCGAGATGGACCACGTTTAAGGGGGAAATGCCGATGCCAGCAGTAAACACGTTGTTGTCGCTGTTGCGCATGTCCGCCCGATAGCCAGCGCGCACTTGGGCCCAGTCCCATGCGTTGAGTTCGGCACCTACGCCGGCATACTGAGCTTTTTCATCGGAGGCAAAGCCGCTGGCTGGGGTCAGATCAACATCTGTCGCCAGCGTGATGAGGCCATTGCTCCAAGAAGTACCAGCCGTGGCCTGCGGGCGGATTTGGAAAGTGTCTTGAAGACCATTCACTTCACGGGTGCTCACATTTCGTGAGACCAGGTTCTGTCCGGTCAGGCCCACCGTCCATTCTGGTGTCAGCTGCGTGGCTAAACCGATATCCATGTTGGCGCCACTTTCCGAGCGTTTCCACTCACCGCTGTGAAAGTCAGAGGTACTGTAGTTATTAATGGCCACGTTATAGTTCCAGGTATCGACCCGCTGAAGTTTTGGCGTGATCCCCACCGAAACTGGTGTGCCGGCCAGCGTAAACTGATGGGCCATGGCGAGGCCGTATTCACTGACCAGTGCCGCCACCCCTTCAGCACGAGAGGTCAGCTGGTCCAGATCGTCCTGCGTGGGCGAGAAAATGCCGGTCTGCGCGGTATCGAGATACTTCAGATCGTGATCGGTCACTACTGCACGGGCCTTTGCCTGTCCCCAGCCTTTCACCACCAGGGCAAAGGGCAGCGTGTCGTTCGGAATGGCAATCACGGCCGACACGCCAGCGCTGGCGTGACCGCTGTCACCTGAGACGTCCTGCAGAGATTTTTTGAGCGCTGCGGACTGTGCTGCACTGTTACCACTGCCGGCAGAGTCACTGAGGCGTTTCCAGTTGTCTTTTACACGATCAAGGCCGTCCTGCAAGTTATCCGGATCGCTGATCTGTGCCCCGATGCCCGGAAGGATAATGCCCACATCGTCACTGGCATCATGGCGCGTCATCAGCGCCGGGTTGGCCAGCGCGGCCGCCGTGTAGCTGGATGAGGCCACGCCAGTACCGCCCATTGCGTCATTACGCGCCTCGGTCCAGGAACCTGCTGCCTGAGCCGCCGGCAAAGCAGTCGCAAACAGCGCCAGTGTTATTCCGTGAGTAATCATGGATACTTTCATCATTTATTTCCTTTCATCGGTTGTATTTTTTTGGGTAAAGCGAATCCCTGGTACTGACGCACCAATAAATAAGGGTAAATTCTGTTGCCGCCATTTAATAATGAGGGAAAAAACTGCAATATCTCGTCAAGAGTTAATCTTTTCCTCACGCCTTTTAGCTATTCAAGTGAGCGAGATTTTCCGGTCAGCCAATTATTTTTTCATTCCCAACCCCACTGATAGTTAATACCCTTGTCTTTCTGTTCTTCAACAAAAGTTCTGAGTATTGAAAGCAATGAAACGGGTAATTCATTCCCTCGAGTAAACTGAGTAAAAATATGCTCAGGTACTGATACCGTTTCAATATCTCCCAGCCGGGATATTTCCCTCATCGTTTCGCAGAAAGTCAGAAAATCGTTTGTCTTATAATTATCTACAACCTCATGCGGAATAATGCCACTACAGGTCACGACTCTCAGGGTTATTCTGTTAATCTGTTTCAGCTGACGGATAAAGATGACCGTTTCCATTTTACCGCCGATATGGTCAATACTACTGTCCTGGCGAACAAGCGTAATGGTAGGCAGTACGGTTCCGGCGCAGAACTCAGGCAGGAGGCGATCTGCGACATCCTGCCAACTGGCGAACGTTACCTGTTTGACAGGCTTTTCCTCAGTACCGTTAAGCCAGTCAGGAGACACGCCGAACCATTCTGCCAGCTGATGGATTACTGACGCCGTCAGATAGTCCAGCGTGCGCTCACGGCTCTCCAGTACGCTGAGCCCCATGTTCATCCCAGACAGCAGCGTGGCCACCCCGGTCACGCTCAGCCGGTGCGCGTCCATCAGCTGCCAGAAACGTTCATAAATCCGCGTCACCGTGGCCTGACGTGGGGCGAGCGTTTCCAGCATTATCCCCTCCATCAGAACGTTAACCAGTTCGGCGGTGGAAATACCCAGTCTCTGCGATACCCGCGAGATGAACTCCCGTACGGCAGGACGAAAGCGGATGGCCATGGGCGTGCCCGCTGTTTTTTTGCCGTCGGCAAACTGTCGGACCAGCTGCTGCATTTCTTCATCCTGCTCCAGCGCAATACGGGAGAGGATGGTTGTCATATTATTTCGCTTCATAAGTTCCCTGGTGCTGGCTAACGTCATGATTTGACTTATGTCAGGCTCATCTGTAGCCGCTGTGAATACGTTACCTGGCTGTGCGGCACCTGTATAACGGATAAAATCGATCGTTCAGATCGAATACACGCATGTAGCCAGTGTGAGCTGCTGCGCAGGCCGGTGACAGGGGAAATTATTTCTGTGCATCAGAAGATTTTCGTTTCAGAACCAGCACAGGCCAGACACTTCGAAATTCCGTACGCCAGCGCCATTGCCGGAAAAGGATTTCCAGCTGCATCACTGCCTTCCTGGCCGGGGTAAAGGGAATGCTGTATGTCCGGCTGCGAACATCAAGGCCGCATTTTTCTAGGTGAGCCATCACCCTGCGGGCGCGGATGCCGGTCAGGAGATGGGAGGAGATGATGACGGTCTGGTGAGTTTGCAGCGCTTGACAGGCAGAAGTGTTAACGCTGTTCCAGAACTGGCCGACCTTCTCCGGCGTCAGATTCGTGGTGGGCTGCCAGGGAGCAAGATGCACCCAACCTCGCTTGCGTCTGTGGCTTATAAGCGTTAACGCCGGCCTGAACTGACGTTCTGCGCGGGCAAGTGGTTTCAGCATGAAAGGTATGCAGGCTAGCAGCGCCCAGACCGTGACAAAAACGCCGTGTCTGCTGCCGCCGGTAAAGCTGCAGCTCATAAGACTGGAGAGGACCAGCCATGAAGTCAGAGTGATAAAGACAATCATCTGCTGCATAAATGAAACTCTGCACGATAGAAGGAAAGAGGGGGCATTAGAACAGTAAGGTGAGTGGTTGACAGTCATAAACCGTGAACCGGTTATGAAGATTTTTAGCAAGTGAGATTTCTGCTCCGGCTAATACCGGGTTTTTCATTGCAATTGCGGCAGGGGCTTTTAGCGTAACGTCATTTTATCAGGCTGAAACCTGAGGAGGTAACGGTGCGCGGACTAAACTGGTTAACAGGTAGGAACAGACAGCAAAACAGTGCTGATGCTTCGGCTGACTCTAATAATAGAGAGCAAATAAAGACATCAGAGGCGGGCTGGCATCCTGCTCAAAGCGCTGCAGCCTGTTTGGCAACAAGGGATCGACGTCAGCTCATCAAAGTATTGTCAGAAAACAGTCCGCTTTCGAAACCCGTAACAGACGCATGGTGGCTAAGTCCTCTTGAGCAGATGGCTGCCCGCGTTCAGGCGTGCCCGGCAGCATGGAACGGCCCCTTTTCAGGCCCCGGGGGATTTACCGACCTGAGTCTCACGGTGGCTACGCGCGCCGTCAGGCTGGTGCGCGGTATGATGCTGCCACCGGGAGCCTCGCCTGAAGAGCAGTCAGAGCAAGCCCCTGGCTGGGTTTGTGCTGTGTACTGGGCCGGACTATTCCATCACCTCAACTGGCTGTCGCAAATGGAAGGGGGGCTTGAGAATGGACGCGTCTGGTATCCGGGAATGAGTGTCCCCGACGTGGCCTGGCGGGTTCGTCCTGCGAAAAAAAAGGGGGGAGAGATGAGTGGCTTGTATATGGCTCTAAGCCTGCTGCCGGACGCCGGCATGCTGTGGCTGCAGCGCTGGCCAGTTCTGTCAGACAGCCTCCTGCTTTACCTGTCAGGAAGACGAAAGGAATCGGGGATACTCAACAGCATCATCAGTGATGTCATTATCAGCTGTGGCATGCCAACAGGGCTCACCATGGCCGGAGTATTGTCATCTGAGTTGTCACCATCACCGGTGTCATCAGGATCAGATGATACGTCCCCAAAATTATATGAAACCGCAGCAATCCCGTTGTCCAGTCAGGGTACAGAAATCGCTAAATCAGTACCAATTGAAAGTGCGGTATTTTCCTATAGTGCTCAGCACGTAGAAACGACAATGTCTGTAGTTGCGCCGCAACCTGAACTCAGTCTGGGGCTTGAATCTGCACTGAACAGGAAAGAAACAGAGGCTGAGCCTGAAGGGGAGATTTCGTCAGATGGAGCAGACTACCAGGCCTCTGCAGAAAACCTCATGTCAATGCTGGATCTGATGGCACATGGCCAGTCTCCAGCAGCGGGAGCGGTTCAATCCTTAACTCCCGGGTTGGCTCCTTCAACAGACGAGCAGCCTGCAGGTAAATCCTGCGACAGCGAAGCCCTCCCCGGGGAAATCTATCTGGAGTGGCTCAGGGACAGCGTTGAGGATGGCACGATAAGCGTTAATGAAAGAGACAGTGTTTTGCATGTACTGGCGCAGTTTGTATTTCTGGTTTCTCCAGGCTGTTTTTACCGATACATGTCAGCAAAGGGTGAAGAAGCAGCTGAAAAGGATCGGCTACAGAAAAGCTTTGAGTCGCTGAGCATACATCATTCACGTAATGGTAAGGGGCTGTTCCATTACCATCAATACGATTCGCCGGATAAAAGCGGTCGTTTTACGAAAGTGTCAGGCTACATGATTAAAGCCGACATTATCTTCAAAAAAGGGTGCTGCCCTCCGGACAGCGTATGGCTTTCAGCCAGAAAATAACAAGCTTCAGACTAATTTACTAATGAGGGCGTAATGAAAAAGACATGTTCGTTTGAAGAACTGATTGAAGGATATTTTTTCAGTAAGACTCTGCGAGCTGCAACAGAATGGAGTTATAAAAAGGTGTTAAAGACCTTCCTTAACTTTGCGGGTGAGTCAATTAATCCTGCGGATGTTGATGATATGATTGTCTTAAACTGGAGAAGGCATGTAATAAATGTGGAGGGACTTACCAAAACAACATGGAATAACAAACTCACTCACATGAGAGCATTGTTTAATTTCGCGATTGAGGAAGGACTCGTTTCAACTAATAAGAATCCATTTAATGGAAAAATTGCCCGACCTGATGTGAAGCGTAAGAAAACGTTGACTGATACTCAAATAAACAAAATTTATCTTTTGATGGAGTCAAGGGAGTCTGATGAACAGTTTGGGAAAAATTTTATCCAAAGGTCAGCGTTGAGGCCTGCATGGTTTTGGCTTACGGTACTTGATGCCTTACGAAGAACAGGAATGAGGCAAAATCAACTTCTGCACATTAGATTATGTGACGTAAGTTTTGAACATAATTGGATAAGCCTTCGTCCAGAAGGTGCGAAAAATCATAAAGAGCATTTAGTTCCAATCACACGTCACTTGAAACCAAGACTTGAAAGGCTTTATAACCTTTCTCTTGAGAAAGGTGCAAAAATGGAGGAGCAGCTTTTCAATTTATCGCGCTTTGATGGACGCAGAAATGAGATCAGTGAAAACATGGATAATCCCCCTCTTCGTGCATTTTTCCGACGTCTTTCAAATGAGTGCGGATTTGTTGTGAGCCCTCATCGATTCCGCCACACAATAGCGACTAACTTGATGAGTATGCCTGATAGAAACCTTAAAATGGCTCAGGATCTGTTGGGCCATTCCACGCCAGCCGTTACTCTTCAATACGTAGAAAGCGACATAAACAAGGTCAGAAGTGTATTAGAGCAGTTGGAAGTTGCCTAAGATTAATCTTAAGTCAAATCTTAACGATATGATTCTTAACGGAGAAAAAAACCGAGGTAAACCTTTACAAAAGATTGACAGAAAACGTTTCTAAAGGTAAATACGTTGCTGAAGTATTTTTTAAGGACGTGAGAAGTCCAGAGGATGCTCCAACATCCTCCGGACTTAAGTCCCGTGTTCAACTATGGTGCGGTAAGTAAACTACCAACATCATGCTGGGGACCACTGTCATGCCCGTTAAGGATCTCAACCCCTAACGAACAGGCTCTGAAGAGTGGTGCCCGGAGGCGGAATCGAACCACCGACACGGGGATTTTCAATCCCCTGCTCTACCGACTGAGCTATCCGGGCAACGGAGCGCATTAAACCGCAATCACGCCCGATCGTCAACATTATTTCGGGAAAAGCTGTTCAACTGCTTAAGTTTGCGGCAATCTGTCCGCTTTCGCCGTGAAAATGCACAAATCTTCCAGACACAACCAGCGTAATACGGCAATGCTGATAGCAAGAGGAGGACAGTATGGCGAATGACTGGCTTGAACTGCGTCAGCATGCAGATACGGGTATTGAGACGATTAAAGCGCATTTCGAAGGGCATGCCTTTGATCCGCACTGGCACGATAGCTATCTGGTAGGGATAACCCTCTCCGGCACGCAGCAGTTTCACTGCCGCCGTGAGCGTCATCGTAGCCAGCCGGGCGACGCATTTCTCCTCGAGCCTGGCGAGATCCACGACGGTGATGCTCCTGTAGAGGGCGGCTTTACCTATTTGACCTTCTATCTTGATGAGCGCTGGCTTACCCGTGCGCTACAAGGGCTTTACGAATCTACTCCAGGGAGTTATTCACTCCACTTTGCCCAAACGCTGACGCGGGAGCCGCAGCTGGTGCGCGCTATCGGTGAGACATTTTCCACCCTGCATAATGACGAGATGAAAATCGTTCAGCAGAGCACAATGGATAATCTGCTCTCCCGGATCACCGCCCACTGCCACTGGCGTAAAAAACTGCCGTCGCAGTTACAAAGCGCTGCCGTGGCGCACCGCGCGCGCGACTATCTCTTTGCTCATATCGGCGAGAACGTGGGGCTGTCAGACCTTGCGCGCGAGACGGGCACGGATCGCTTTACCCTGACGCGCTGTTTTAAGCGCGAGTTCAATCTGGCGCCACACGCATGGCTTATTCAGCTGCGTCTGGCAAAGGCCCGACAGCTGCTGGCGCGTGGCGACCAGCCCGTTGATGTGGCTGTCGCAGTGGGATTTGCCGATCAAAGCCATCTGGGGCGTTGGTTTCAGCGTGCTTACCGCATCTCTCCTGCACACTACCGACGGTTGTGCACAAACCTTCCAGACGTTTCCAAAAAATAACGGCACATTCATGGCTCTAATAAAAAGGAGCCACCTGTGAGTTTGATACCCTTTCTGTTGTTCGCATTTGTCGCCTCCATTACGCCGGGGCCGACCAATATTCTGGTACTGACGAACAGCCAGCACTTTGGCGTAAAAAATACCGTACCTGCTATTCTGGGCGGGTGTATTGCGGCCAGTGCGATTGTGCTGGTATCAGGCGCGGGCGCAGGGGAAGTGCTGCGTCAGTATCCTCTGATACGTCAGATAATGAGCTGGACAGGCGTGCTGTGGCTAAGCTGGATGAGCTGGCAGCTGTTTCGCGCCCCGGCTGTCCGTCTCGCCGCTGAGAACCGTATCCGATTCACCGCTCGGGCGGCGGCGCTGCTGCAGATCGTGAACCCCAAAACCTGGATGATGGCGCTGGCCGTCGTCAGCCTGTTTGCCCCAGCTGGCGACCATGCATTGCGGGATATTGCGCTAATGTCGCTATGGTTTCTGCTGATCTCGATAGCCTGTTTGATGTGCTGGGCGTGGTTGGGTAAAGCGGTGAACCGAATATTTCGCACCACCGTGGCGATGGTGCGGTTTCAGCGCCTGATGGCGCTGTGTCTACTCGTCTCTTCCTGGGCGGGCATCCTGGCTTAGGTCAGCGCTCCACCCATTCTGCATTGGGCAAAGCGCAGAATATCTTCCGCCAGGCGGTGCGCCGTATCCACATCGGCCTGGCTACGGTTCACCAGCATGCGGCTGAGGCAACCTTCCAGCACCAGTTCCATCTGCTTCGCCACCATCGCCGGGTCATCGACTTCCAGCGTGGTCAGCAATTCGTGGGTGAAGTCATGCGCCGCCCGTTTTTGCTGATCCGCCAGTTGATGGATAGGATGGCCTGGGTCGGGAAAATAAGTGCAGGCGGCAATGAACAGACAACCCGGGTAGCGGTTGTTGCTGACGCATTCGGTCAGCGCGGTATAGCGCGCCAGCAGCTTTTGCTCCGCGGTCAGTTCTTCATTCAGCATCAGCTGTCTGCGCCAGATATCAACCTGCTGGCTGAGATAGCGCAGGGCATCATAGAGTAGCGCCTCTTTATCCGGCCAGAAGCGCTTAAGTTCATCCAGAGGATAATCGATACGGTCGGCTACCATCTCAAGCGTGGTGCTGGCGATCCCTTGAATCTCAAGTAATTGCAGGGCTTGTCCCAGTACGTCTTCACGTTGCACGGTTATCTCCTCCGCTATTCCCAACGGTTTGTCCCGTTTAAAGTGTTGTTTACGGTTGGCGATTGCGCAAATGCGCGCTAAATGCCGCTGCATCCATAAACCCGGTTACACGCTGTTCTGGCTGCTCCTGGCCCTGTTGATTGAAGAACAGAATGGTTGGCAGCCCGAGCACGTTAAGCTGCTTCAGCAGAGCCTTATCCTGCGCATTATTGGCGGTCACGTTCGCCTGGAGCAAAACGGTCTCTTTCAGGGCGCTTTGCACCTGTGGATCGCTAAAAGTATATTTTTCAAACTCTTTGCAGGCGACACACCAGTCTGCATAGAGATCGAGCATCACCGGTTTGCCTTTCGCCTCTGCCAGGGCGCTGTTAAGTTCATCCACGTTTTTAATCTGGGTGAAGTTCAGATGCGCCTGGGTCTGACTCACCGGTGTGCCGAACGCCCAGTCCTGCAGAGGGCGTACGCTCACCAGCGCGGCAGCCAGCAGCAGGATTTGCACCAGGCGCATCCATGGCTTCTTCGCCCCCAGGCTGACGATAAACGCCCAGGCAAAGAATGCTACGCCGAGCATCGCCCACAGGCGTAAACCCCAGGCGTCGCCGATGATACGCTCAAGGAGGAACACCGGCAGCGCGAGGATGACAAAACCAAATGCGGTTTTCACCGTCTCCATCCACGGGCCGCTCTTCGGCAGAAGTCGATTGCCGAGAACCGTGACCAGAATCAGCGGCAGGCCCGTGCCCAGCGCGTAGAGGTACAGCGTACTCCCGCCGAGCCACATGTTTCCGCTCTGGGCGATATAGAGCAGGATAGCGCTCAGCGGCGCGGTGGTGCAGGGAGAGCATATAAGCCCGGCAATGGCACCCATCGCGAACACGCCGCCTGCGGAGCCGCCCTGCTGACGGTTGCTCATCAGCGTTAAGCGCGTTTGCAGCGAGGAGGGCAACTGCAGCGTGAACAGGCCAAACATCGACAGCGCCAGCAGGATAAACACCGCTGACAGGCCAATGAGAACATAAGGGTGCTGGAGTGCTGCCTGGAACTGTAACCCGGCAGCGGCAACCACGAGGCCGAGCGCCGTGTAGGTTAGCGCCATTCCCTGCACGTATATAAAGGCCAGCAGCAGCGCGCGGGCAGTAGAAAGACGCTGTTTGCCGCCCAGCACGATGCCTGAGATGAGCGGATACATCGGCAACACGCACGGCGTAAAGGCAATGCCGATACCAATCAGTAACGCCCACAGCGCTGAGAACGGAAGGTCAGCGCTGTCGTTGGTTTTCTCAACCGCAGGGACCGGCGTTACAGCAGCAGACGCTTTCACTTCGCTAAGTGGCACGACTTTCGTTTCCGGTGGATAGCAGAATCCCGCGTCCGCGCATCCCTGGTAGGTCACCGTCAGCGTCGCGCCTTTATTGGCCTGATTCACCGTAACGGGCACGCTCAGGCGCTGGCGGTAGATCTCACTCTTGCCGTAGAACTCGTCCTCGTGCCACTCGCCAGCGGGCAACCGTAATGCGCCCACGTTTGCCAGGGCAGGGGTAATGCTCACCTGCTTGCGATAGAGGTAATAGCCCTCTTTCACCTGCCAGGTGAGCGTCAGATCGTGCTGGTTTTGCTGAAAATCGAAAACAAATGCCTGGTCGGCAGGAATAAAGTTCGAACGGCCGGGCGCGTCAAACAACCCGGCAAATACTGATGTGCTGCACAGCAGCAGGATCAGCGTAAGGAAGCGTTGAGCCATGAGAGATAGTCGTTATCGCCATGAACTACTGGCAAGACCAGCAGCTCCGGGGTTTGGTATGGATGATGAGATTTGAGGCAGTCCAGGAGTGCCTGCTGATTCGCCAGATTGGTTTTGAGCAACATCTGGACTTCGTACTCTTGCTCCAGCTTGTCTTCCCAGTAATAAAGGGAGGTGGCACCGGGGAGGAGCGTCACGCAGGCAGCCAGTTTTTCGGCCAGCACTTTAGCGGCGAGATCCTGGGCAGAGGCTTCATCAGGGGCGGTACACAGTACGACAACAGCATCAGGCGTGTTCACAAGTCAACCTCCTCATCACTAAAGGCTTCACTATATCACGCAAGGCGGTTGGTCATTAATGAAACGGGCCGCAGAGCGGCCCGATTTTAACTATTTTTACAACCACTCACCGTTTACAGCACCACGCCGCCAATGATAAAGCCGAGGATCACGCAAAGTGAAATGGCGACCACGCCCGGGATCAGGAACGCGTGGTTAAACACATACTTACCGATACGGGTTGAGCCGGTGTCGTCCATCTCCACCGCAGCCAGCAGGGTTGGGTAGGTTGGCAGAACGAACAGGGCAGAAACCGCTGCGAAAGAGGCAATCGCCGTCAGTGGCGTAACGCCCAGCATCAGTGCCGCAGGCATCAGCGCTTTGGTGGTCGCCGCCTGGGAGTAAAGCAGGGTAGCGGCAAAGAACAGCACCACCGCCAGCAGCCACGGGTAATGGTGGAGCAGGTCGCCAGCGACGGTCTGAATGTCGCTGATGTGCGCTTTCACGAAGGTATCACCGAGCCACGCCACGCCCAGTACGCATACGCAGGCGCTCATACCGGATTTAAAGGTGCTGGCGTTCAGCACTTCGCTGGTGTCAATTTTACAGGTGATGCTAATCAGCGTCGCGATGGTCAGCATAAACACCACAATCGCTTCGTTACGCGGCAGGACCGGGTTCTGGATCAGGCCCACGGTGTCGCTGATGGCGGTCGCGTAGAACATCACCGCGACAATACCGATCAGGAACAGCAGCACGGAACGTTTTGCGTGCGGCTTCAGCTCGAAGACCTGGCTGCCGCGCAGTCTCACTTCACCCTTAGCAAGGCGTTCCTGGTAAACCGGATCGTCTTTCAGTTCGGCGCCGAGGAAGTTACACAGCACGGCTGTGATCATCACTGCGATCAGCGTCACCGGGATACAGATCGCCAGCAGCGTCAGGTAGCTCACGCCCATCGGCTCAAGGATACCGGCGAAGAAGACCACCGCAGCGGAAATCGGCGAGGCGGTAATCGCAATCTGGGACGCGACGACGGCAATAGAGAGCGGACGAGACGGACGGATACCCTGCTCTTTCGCCACTTCGGTAATCACCGGCAGCGTAGAGAAGGCGGTGTGGCCTGTACCGGCGAGAATGGTCATAAACCAGGTCACCAGCGGGGCAAGGAAGGTAATGTATTTTGGATGGCGGCGCAGCATACGCTCCGCCAGGCTTACCAGGTAGTCCATACCGCCTGCCACCTGCATGGCGGCGATAGCGGCAATAACTGCCATGATGATTTCGATAACGTCGAACGGGATTGCGCCGGGTTTAATCTGAAAGATAAGGGTAAGAACGAGCACCCCGAGACCGCCGGCAAAACCGATGCCGATACCCCCGAGTCTTGCTCCCAAATAAATCGCCAACAAGACGATGACGAGTTCTGCTCCAAACATAAGGACCTGCCTTGCTTATTAACAAGTTGATATTGAATTGTTGTATTTTGGTAACGCCTAAAAAGAAAAAAGGCACGTCACAAGTGACGTGCCTTAAGAAGCCTAGCCTGAACGGTTACTGTTCGCTTTCATCGGTATATCGTTTCGCTTTATATGCCGGGTGCATCAGGTTCTGGGCCGAGAAGATATCGTCCAGCTCAGCTTCGGTCAACAGCCCGCGCTCCAGCACCACTTCACGTACGCTCTTACCGGTTTCGGCGCAAATCTTACCGACGATGTCACCGTTGTGGTGACCGATGAACGGGTTGAGGTAGGTGACGATCCCGATGGAGTTATAGACATAACCCTCACAGACTTCTTTATTCGCCGTGATGCCGTTAATGCATTTTTCCAGCAGGTTGTAGCAGGCGTTGGTCAGAATGTGGATGGATTCAAACATCGCCTGGCCAATCACCGGCTCCATCACGTTCAGCTGCAGCTGACCCGCTTCAGAGGCCATGGTCACGGTCGTATCGTTACCGATGACTTTAAAGCAAACCTGGTTTACCACTTCTGGCACCACCGGGTTCACCTTGGCTGGCATGATGGATGAACCTGCCTGCAGTTCTGGCAGGTTAATTTCATTCAGGCCAGCGCGCGGACCGGAAGAGAGCAGGCGCAGGTCGTTACAGATTTTGGACAGTTTCACCGCCAGACGTTTCAGGGCGCTGTGTACCATGACGTAGGCGCCGCAGTCGGAGGTGGCTTCAATCAGGTCTTCTGCAGGCACAACCGGCAGGTTAGAGACTTCCGCCAGCTTCTGTACCGCCAGTTGCTGATAGCCATCCGGGGTGTTCAGACGCGTACCGATGGCGGTAGCGCCCAGGTTCACTTCCAGCAGCAGCTCGGAGGTGCGCAGCAGGTTTTTGGTCTCTTCGTTCAGCAGTACGTTAAACGCATGGAATTCCTGGCCGAGCGTCATCGGCACCGCGTCCTGCAGCTGGGTACGACCCATTTTCAGGATGTCCTGGAACTCAACTGCTTTACGCTGGAAGCCATCACCCAGCTGGTTGATCGCGTCCACCAGTTTCACCACGGAGGCATACACCGCGATACGGAAGCCGGTAGGGTAGGCGTCGTTGGTGGACTGGCATTTGTTTACGTGGTCGTTCGGGTTCAGGTACTGGTATTCACCTTTCTGGTGACCCATCAGCTCCAGGCCAATGTTTGCCAGTACTTCGTTGGTATTCATGTTGACGGAGGTGCCCGCGCCGCCCTGATAGACGTCAACCGGGAACTGGTCCATGCATTTGCCGTTGTTCAGCACTTCATCGCAGGCTGCGATAATCGCATTTGCCGCGCTTTTAGGAATGGTTTGCAGCTCTTTGTTAGCCAGAGCTGCGGCTTTCTTCACCATCACCATGCCACGGACAAACTCAGGAATGTCGCTGATTTTGCTGTTGCTGATGTAGAAGTTTTCAATCGCTCTCAGAGTGTGGACACCGTAGTAGGCATCCGCTGGAACTTCCCTGGTACCCAACAAGTCTTCTTCGATACGAATGTTGTTTAACATGTGAACCTTCTTTTCAAGCTGCCGATGGATTGTACTAAACACACAGTATTTATGTGGTTTTGAATATTTTCTGGCCGACGATTATTCCCTCAATCAGCCAGATGCTCGAGATCATATGCTGATGATAGCGAATTGCCGTAAGCTGGATCACTTATTATCGAGCCGATTCCATGATAATTATTAATCTGTGAAATGGGTCACCGCTTTATAATTTCCAAAAAAAATATCCGTGCAAACTGATTGAATTTTCGCTAACCGTCACCATTTCATACAAACGCGCGTCGCGAACACATTCAGACAGGGGCCCGATGGCCTCTGCCACACAGGAGATGCCAGTGCGCTGGATACCATTTATTGCTTTCTTTCTCTATGTTTACATTGAGATTTCCATTTTCATCCAGGTTGCCCATGTGCTGGGCGTCCTGCTGACGCTGGTTCTGGTGATTTTCACCTCCGTCATCGGCATGTCGCTGGTGCGTAATCAGGGTTTCAAAAATTTCCTGATAATGCAGCAGAAGATGGCCGCAGGGGAAAGCCCGGCGGAAGAGATGATCAAAAGCGTGTCGTTGATTATTGCGGGGCTGCTGCTGATCCTGCCGGGGTTCTTCACCGACTTCCTCGGCCTGCTGCTGCTTCTGCCGCCGGTGCAAAAACACCTGACCATGAAGCTGCTGCCGCATCTGCGCTTTAGCCGTATGCCGGGGGGCGGGTTCAGCACCGGGCCGGGCGATACCTTTGAAGGGGAGTATCAGCGTAAGGATGAACAGCACGACCGTTTAGACCATAAAGACGATCGGTGATTTTATTGCCCGGTGGCGCTTCGCTTACCGGGCTTCCGGTACCGCACCGCGCTTCGGCAAAAACACCCACAGCCCTGCCAGCATGACAATCGCGTACACACTTTTCCATCCCACCATCGCCAGCAACAGCAGGCAAAGCACGCCCCCGACGACCGCCAGAGCTTTATAGCGACCTTTCAGCAAACGACATCCCGCCAGCATGCACAGCAGGTAGATCATGATGAAAATGCCGTTGGCGTAGACGATCAGCGCGTCCAGATTGATCTTCAGTGCGTAAATACAGAGCGTGCTCACCACGCAGCAGCCCAGTACGGCATTCAGGGCATTCAGCGGAAGCTGGCGTTTAGACAGGCGCGCGAGGCGATTCTCAGGTTTGTCGAGCGCCTGCGACCACACCAGCCGGGCAAAGCTCTGGATATAAATATTGAGGCTGGCAAAACAGGCCAGATAGCCGATGACACAGGCGATCCATAGCGCCTTCACGCCGAACAGTTCCACCACGATACCCGGCAGCGATGCCGCGGCGGCGAGAGCCGCTCCGAACGCGTGGAAATGTAAGACCAGCACGGTACACGCCCAATAGACCGTACCTGCCAGCAGCAGGCCTATCATCAGCGCGCGGGGGAAATCACGTTCAGGCTGCTTAAATTCAGAGGCCAGATGGGCAAAGGCTTCCAGACCCACAAAACACCAGAACATGACGGAGAGCGCGGCGAAAAGCTGGGAATGGTCGACGTCGGTCAGCGCCGGGAAGGGAATTTCCTTGATTGTGATATCGCCCGCCCACCAGATTGCGACAACGAGCGCGACAATCAGCACCGCAACAAGCGTCTGCAGGTTGGCGCTGGAGCTGGCGCCGCGAGAGCCCACCCACCAGACAATCGCCAGCGTACCCAGCTCGGCCAGCAATAACTGTTCGTTATGCCAGCCAAACAGCGCCTGACCAAAGCCGGTCGCAATATGCAACGCCGCAGGAAGGCCAACCGGAATGACGGAGAGAAACAGCCAGCCGGTAACACGCTGCAGCCGCGGGCCAAAGGCCAGGCCGACAAAGTGCGCCACGCCGCCAGCGCTGGGGAAATGTCGTCCCAGGATGGCAAACACAATGGCTATCGGGAAAACCAATACAATCAGCGCCGGCCACGCCCACAGGCTGTTATTTCCAGCCACCAGCGCCGCCAGTGCGGGTACGGCAAACACGCCCGTACCTAACAAGGAGGTTGAGAGCAGTCCGACGCCCTGCGCCAGCCCCAGCTCCTGCTTGAGTCCACTCATTCACATCGCCCTGCCACCACCAAAAGAGAGGCGATGGTAACACTTTCGCAAATTTTTTTTTCGACTCCCCCTTGAAGGGGGAAAAAGCTATCCCCATCTCTCAGGGCACTAGTCGGAAAACCGCATGCGGGCCGGCGTCATCCATAACTGATAATGACTTTCTCAAAGGAGAGCTATCAATGAGTATTCGTCCGTTACATGATCGTGTGATCGTCAAACGTAAAGAAGTTGAAACCAAGTCTGCTGGCGGCATCGTTCTGACCGGTTCTGCAGCAGCCAAATCAACGCGTGGCGAAATCATCGCTGTCGGTAAGGGCCGCATCCTGGAAAACGGAACTGTGCAGCCACTGGACGTTAAAGTTGGTGACATCGTAATTTTCAACGATGGCTACGGCGTGAAATCCGAGAAGATCGACAATGAAGAAGTGTTGATCATGTCCGAGAGCGACATTCTGGCAATTGTTGAAGCGTAATTTACGCACGAGAATTTGAGGAAATAAGAACATGGCAGCTAAAGACGTAAAATTCGGTAACGACGCTCGTGTAAAAATGCTCCGCGGCGTAAACGTACTGGCAGATGCAGTTAAAGTGACTCTGGGCCCGAAAGGCCGCAACGTAGTGCTGGATAAATCCTTCGGCGCGCCAACCATCACCAAAGATGGTGTTTCTGTAGCACGTGAAATTGAGCTGGAAGACAAGTTCGAAAACATGGGCGCGCAGATGGTGAAAGAAGTTGCCTCTAAAGCGAATGACGCCGCAGGCGACGGTACCACCACCGCGACCGTACTGGCGCAGGCAATCATCACCGAAGGTCTGAAAGCCGTTGCTGCGGGCATGAACCCAATGGATCTGAAACGTGGTATCGACAAAGCTGTCGCCTCCGCTGTTGAAGAGCTGAAAGCGCTGTCCGTACCGTGCTCTGACTCTAAAGCCATTGCTCAGGTTGGTACTATCTCCGCTAACTCCGACGAAACCGTAGGTAAACTGATCGCTGAAGCGATGGACAAAGTCGGTAAAGAAGGCGTGATCACCGTTGAAGACGGTACCGGTCTGGAAGACGAACTGGACGTGGTTGAAGGTATGCAGTTCGACCGCGGTTACCTGTCCCCATACTTCATCAACAAGCCAGAGACTGGCGCTGTTGAGCTGGAAAGCCCGTTCATCCTGCTGGCTGACAAGAAAATCTCCAACATCCGCGAAATGCTGCCAGTGCTGGAAGCCGTTGCGAAAGCAGGCAAGCCGCTGGTGATCATCGCTGAAGACGTTGAAGGCGAAGCGCTGGCGACCCTGGTGGTTAACACCATGCGCGGCATCGTGAAAGTGGCTGCGGTTAAAGCACCTGGCTTCGGCGATCGCCGTAAAGCGATGCTGCAGGATATCGCTACCCTGACCGGCGGTACCGTGATCTCTGAAGAGATCGGTATGGAGCTGGAAAAAGCGACCCTGGAAGACCTGGGCCAGGCGAAACGCGTTGTGATCAACAAAGACACCACCACCATTATCGACGGTGTGGGTGAAGAAGCTGCTATTCAGGGCCGCGTGGGTCAGATCCGTAAGCAGATCGAAGAAGCGACTTCCGATTACGACCGTGAAAAACTGCAGGAGCGCGTAGCGAAACTGGCAGGCGGCGTTGCGGTTATCAAAGTCGGTGCAGCGACCGAAGTTGAAATGAAAGAGAAAAAAGCACGCGTTGACGATGCCCTGCACGCGACCCGTGCTGCGGTAGAAGAAGGCGTGGTTGCTGGTGGTGGTGTTGCGCTGGTGCGTGTTGCCGCTAAACTGGCAGGCCTGACCGCACAGAACGAAGATCAGAACGTGGGTATCAAAGTTGCGCTGCGCGCAATGGAAGCTCCTCTGCGTCAGATCGTTTCTAACGCCGGTGAAGAGCCATCTGTGGTTGCGAACAACGTGAAAGCGGGCGAAGGTAACTACGGTTACAACGCGGCAACTGAAGAATACGGCAACATGATCGACTTCGGTATCCTGGATCCAACGAAAGTAACCCGTTCTGCTCTGCAGTACGCGGCATCTGTCGCTGGCCTGATGATCACCACCGAGTGTATGGTCACCGATATGCCTAAAGGCGATGCACCAGATTTAGGTGCTGCTGGCATGGGCGGCATGGGCGGTATGGGCGGCATGATGTAATCGTGCGCTCTACGTCGTAGAATGTGAAAAACCCCCGGGCAGAAATGCTCGGGGGTTTTTCTTTTGGTCATCTTTTAGGTATAAGATTTACACACGGACAACTACTGTCCAGCTTATTGAAAACGAGGAATAACATGCGCGTAAAAGTCTGTGCAGGGATTTTAGGGGCAGCATTGCTGCTGGCGGGTTGTAGCTCCAGCAATGAGCTGTCGGCAGCGGGCCAGGGCGTTCGCTTTGTGGAAGATAAGCCTGGCAGTGAATGCCAGCTGTTAGGCACGGCAACCGGTGAGCAAAGTAACTGGATGTCAGGTCAGCATGGCGAAGAAGGTGGCTCGATGCGCGGTGCGGCGAATGCCCTGCGTAACCAGGCTGCGGCAATGGGCGGAAACGTGATTTACGGCGTGAGCAGCCCAACGCAGAGTATGCTGTCCAGCTTCGTGCCGACCGCCAGCCAGATGAACGGCCAGGTCTACAAGTGCCCGAACTGATTGCCTTTTTCCCTCTCCCTGTGGGAGAGGGTTAGGGTGAGCGGAAACTAGCGCTGCCGCAGCTGCAAATCCAGCGGCGTCTTGCTCGGCTCTCCGCCAATCTCGCGTGCCAGCTTCGGCACCATATAGCCTGAAACCAGCGTTAACAGTTCGCGCATAATCTGCCGGGCTTCTTCATCCGTCACCATGAAATGGGCCGCGCCCTGAACGCGATCCAGCACGTGCAGATAATAGGGCATCACGCCCGCATCAAACAGGGCATTGCTCAGGTCAGCCAGCACGCGGGCGCTGTCATTCACGCCGCGCAGCAGCACGCTCTGGTTCAGCAGCGTCACGCCCGCTTTACGCAGACGCGCCATCGCCGCGCGAAAATCATCGTCAATTTCATTCGCGTGGTTAATATGGTTCACCAGCAGCACCTGCAATCTTGACTGCTCCAGGCGTGACACCAGTCCGTCAGTGACACGTGCCGGAATGACAATCGGTAAACGGCTGTGAATACGCAGGCGCTTAACGTGCGGGATGGCTTCAAGCTGAGTCAGCAGCCAGTCGAGCTCATGATCTTTTGCCATCAGCGGGTCACCGCCGGAAAAAATAATCTCATCCAGCTCCGGATGGGCGGCGATATAGTCCAGCGCGACCTGCCAGTTGCGTTTATTGCCCTGGTTTTCGGCATACGGGAAGTGCCGACGGAAGCAATAACGACAATTTACCGCGCAGCCGCCTTTTACCAGCAGCAGGGCGCGGTTGAGATACTTGTGCAGTAAACCCGGCACCACGCTGTTCTGCTCTTCCAGCGGATCGGTGCTGTATCCCGGCGCGGTGACAAACTCATCCTGCAAAGTAAGCGTTTGTTTTAAAAGTGGATCGTTGGGGTTGCCTTTCTCCATCCGCGCCACAAACGCACGGGGAACGCGCAGGGCGAAAAGGCGCTTTGCCTCGCGGCCTGCAAGCAACTCTGAGTGCTTATCGAGGTCTAAAAGACGCAGCAATTCATCAGGACTGGTGATTACATCGGCAAGTTGCGATAACCAATCTTCTCTGGACGGGGTGTTTAGGGTTACAATATGCGCCATTTTGTGGCTTAGCTACCAGTTAACAAATTTAGAGGGCCTTATGGCAACGTACTATAGCAACGATTTTCGTGCTGGTCTTAAAATCATGATGGACGGCGAACCGTACGCGGTTGAAGCCAGCGAATTCGTTAAACCAGGTAAAGGCCAGGCATTCGCACGCGTTAAGCTGCGCCGTCTGCTGACCGGTACCCGTGTTGAGAAAACCTTCAAGTCTACTGACTCCGCTGAAGGCGCTGATGTTGTTGATATGAACCTGACCTATCTGTACAACGACGGTGAGTTCTATCATTTCATGAACAACTCCACTTTCGAACAGCTGTCTGCTGATGAGAAAGCGGTAGGTGATAGCGCTAAATGGCTGCTGGATCAGGCTGAGTGCATCGTGACCCTGTGGAACGGCCAGCCTATCGCTGTGACCCCACCAAACTTCGTTGAACTGGAAATCGTTGAAACCGATCCAGGTCTGAAAGGTGATACTGCAGGTACCGGCGGTAAACCAGCCAAACTGTCTACCGGCGCAGTGGTTAAAGTTCCACTGTTCGTACAGACTGGCGAAGTGATCAAAGTGGATACCCGCTCCGGCGAATACGTATCCCGCGTGAAGTAATTTACGTCATGATTGAAGGCGCAGCGCCCGCTGCGCCTGATTTTTGCAGGCAGGGATGATGAAACGTACCGTTAAAATTCTGCTTCTGTTAGCGCTTTCCAGTGCATTGCTTTCCGGCTGTAACACCACCCGTGGGATGGGACAAGATATCCAGGATCTCGGTCATATCATTTCTCACGCCGCCAGCTAAGTTCGTCTAATTTTCCTAAAAATGCTTCCTTTTCCGTCAACCGGCGGGATCTTGTCTATCCTTAAGTTGCTATACACAAAACAACTTTGGCTATAAAAGGAAGATATTATGGTTAAGAAAACAATTGCAGCGATCTTTTCAGTCCTGGTACTTTCTTCAGTGTTAACTGCCTGTAATACCACGCGTGGCGTCGGTCAGGATATTTCTGAAGGTGGTAGCGCAATCTCTGGTGCGGCAACCAAAGCTCAGCAGTAATTAACATACGGTACGAGACCAGCGGGTTTCGTACCGTCAGCTTTCTGATTCCTGCAGGGATAAGAACGGAGAAAAACGCGTATCCATATGCAATTTCATGCGGATATTGCGTTTATAGGTATACACCGTTTTTCCGTTGATACTCAGGTGAGCGGCAATTTTTTGATTGCTCGCCCCGTCCATCCACAATGTCAGCACTTTCTCTTCCTGTCGGGTCAGCAAGGGGGCGGCTGCCGTTGGCCTTTCAGCGCTGGCGCGCGAGTTTAATGCGTCGTTGATAGTCGTTGCCACTTTTTCGAGACTGACGTTTTTCAACAGCGACGACCACACCGGGAACTGTCCGAGCCAGTCGGTCATGCCGCGGTCCTCTCCCGATTGCAGCAAAATAAACGGTAATCGTTCACTGGCGCTCAGCAACGACGAGAGCTGCTGAAAATGATGAATATCCTGCCTGAAGCCGTACAGGTCGGCGATAACCAGCGTGGGTTTCCATTGCAGAATGTGCTCCCTGGCAAGGAACAGATTATTTAGACCCGTCACAACGTAGTGTCCCGGGAACAAACCGGAATGATTGAGCCATGCTTCAAACCCGGTGCGGGTGAAGTGACAACGGTCAATCAAAAGAATTTTGAACATATTTTATTCGCAGTCGGCTAGTGGTTTGGCTTCCTGCCATCAGAAAGCACATCATCATAGAGAAGTCGGATGAGTGCTAAATGCCGGAACTACGCGCCATACTGCGGCTATTTCTTGCCTTAACGTGTTCAGCAAAAAATGATTGAAAAAAAATAGCACGCTAACCACAATATGGGGCGTAATCTCTGCCTTACGGGACGACCCGTAAGCATTCCTTCCACCGGGGACGGCCCCAACTTGAATTAAGTTAAGGAGCCTGAAATGTCCTGGATCATTCTTTTTATTGCTGGCCTGCTCGAAGTGGTATGGGCAATTGGTCTCAAGTACACCCACGGATTTACCCGCCTGACGCCCAGCGTCATAACCGTCACCGCGATGATCGTGAGTATTGTTCTGTTATCCTGGGCAATGCGCTCGCTGCCTGTGGGAACAGCTTATGCCGTCTGGACGGGTATTGGTGCGGTGGGGGCCGCCATCACCGGCATTCTGCTGCTGGGAGAGTCAGCGAGTCTGGCGCGTATCGCCAGCCTCGCCTTGATTGTGGCCGGTATCATTGGGCTTAAGCTCAGCACCCATTAATGGGGTTGTTTTACCCAGATAAGTTTTGAAACATCAAACCCTTGCCGGGTCGCGACGTCCAGCATCTGCTGTTTCATTTCTGACGAAATAGTTGGCGTGCGGGAAAGTATCCACAGATAGTCGCGATCCGGCCCGCAGACCAGCGCGTGACGGTACTCTCTGTCGAGCGCGATCACGTTATAGCCGCCATAAAACGGGCCGAAGAAAGAGACTTTGAGCGCGGCCCGTCGCGGGTCGCCCGTGAAGTACGCTTTCCCAATCAACTGCTGCCACATCTCCCGATCGGGATTATAGCCCCGATTGATAACCTGAATACCGCCATCATCCATTGGGCTGTAATTCGCAGTGACCTTCTCCAGGCCCTGCTCAAACCGATGGTCGAGGCGCGCAATTTCATACCATGTTCCAAGGAAGCGTTGTGCATCAAAAGGCGTGACGACGGTAACGCCAGGAGGTGGGGTAGGGGAACTACAGGCAACCACTAAAAACGCGGCTGTCACCGCGGCGATAACAGGCAGAATGCGCATAGGAGTTTCCTTACTGTTTTTTGTTAAGTGTAGATGACGGCAAGGAAAATGTGGTTTTTGTGCGGTGTGTTTCGCCGGGTAAGCGTAGCGCCACCCGGCTATGTTTTACTGCAGCGCGTCGAGGATACGGTATGCCGCCTCAATGCGGGCAGGGTTCGGATAGCTTTTATTCGCCAGCATCACAATGCCGAGCTGCTTTTCAGGAATAAATGCTACGTAGCTGCCAAACCCGCCGGTTGAACCTGTTTTATGGACCCAGGACGCGTTGACCGGGGGCACCGGTGGATTCACTTCTCTCGCAGGCAGCGGTGCCAGCGCCACCTTATTGTCGCTACCTTCAACCACGGTTCTGGCATCGACCGGCCAGTTAAGCATTTCCCAGCCTAACCCCTGATACATGGCACCCACGCGCCAGTAGCGAGACTGCGCCAGGGCAATGCCTTGCCTGAGTGACGTATCCTGAAGCGAGTCCGGCTTCATGTTGACCATCACCCAGCTTGCCATATCCTTCACGTTGGTTTTTACGCCATAGGCTTCAGCGTCCAGCATGCCTGGCGAAACGTGTACCGCTTTACCGTCGCGGTATCCCCAGGCGTAATGCGCCTCTTCCGCTTTCGGAACGTTAATCCAGGTATGGTCCAGCTTGAGCGGCTTAAAGACCCGCGTCGTTATGGCCTGCTCATAGCTCATGCCGGAAGGCTTAACCGCCAGCGCGCCAAAAAGACCGATGCTGGCGTTGGCGTAAAGACGTGTGGTGCCCGGCTTCCACTGCGGCTGCCAGTTTTGATAAAAGCGCAGCAGAGAGGCGTTATCCGTGACCTCATCCGGCACCTGCAACGGCAAACCTCCTGCGGTATAGGTTGCCAGATCCAGCATGCGGATCCCCTGCCACTGCTTGCCTGTCAGCTCAGGCCAGTATTTTGTCACCGGATCGCCCAGCGATATTTCACCGCGAGCAATGGCATCGCCACCGAGTACGCCGGTGAAGGTTTTACTTATAGAACCCAGTTCGAACAAGGTTTGTGGAGTGACAGGTTTGTTCGCCGCAACATCGGCTTTACCAAAGGTAAAGTAGTGCGGCTGACCCTCATAAATCACCGCCACCGCCATACCCGGAATGGCCTGCGCTTTCATCAGCGGCGTAACGGTCCGTTCCACCACCTCAGCCAGCTGTTTTTCTGACATCGGGGTAGCCAATACCGAGCAGGAGGTGCTGAGCAGCAGGGCGCAGCAAAGGGATTTAGTCATCATCATTTATCTTCCGTAATAGCAGTTCAAGGGAGTGTCCGGGCCCGTCAGACCGCTGTAGTCTGTTGGATTTGACTATGGCTGACAAACGGTTAAATTTAGCATTAGCTGTTAATTTTTCTAACGGACGAGCCTATGACGCGCAGCTATCTCCCTCTTAATTCCCTGCGGGCGTTTGAAGCAGCCGCCAGGCACCTCAGTTTTACTCATGCCGCTATCGAGCTGAACGTCACCCATTCCGCGATTAGCCAGCACGTAAAGGCGCTGGAGCAGCACCTTAACTGCCAGCTGTTCGTTCGCGTTTCGCGAGGGCTGATGTTGACTACCGAAGGCGAGAATTTGCTGCCGGTGCTGAATGACTCGTTCGATCGTATCGCCGGAATGCTGGATCGATTTGCCAGCCAGCGCGCTCAGGAGAAGCTCAAAATAGGCGTGGTAGGGACTTTTGCCACGGGTGTTTTATTCTCGCTGCTCGCGGATTTTCGCCGCTGCTATCCGCATATTGATCTTCAGCTTTCCACCCATAATAATCGCGTCGATCCGGCGGCTGAAGGGCTTGATTACACTATTCGCTACGGTGGCGGCGCGTGGCATGGAACCGATGCTGAATTTCTTTGCCCTGCGCCGCTGTCTCCGCTCTGTACGCCCGACATTGCCTCAGTTCTCAAAAGCCCGGCAGATATCCTGAAGTTTACCCTGCTGCGCTCCTACCGGCGTGACGAGTGGGCTGCGTGGATGCAGGCAGCGGGCGAACACTCTCCCTCGCCGACGCACCGGGTTATGGTATTTGATTCGTCCGTGACCATGCTGGAAGCCGCGCAGGCAGGCGTAGGGATTGCCATTGCGCCTGTCGACATGTTTACCCATTTACTCAGCAGCGAGCGCATCGTGCAGCCCTTTGCAACGCAGATTGACCTCGGCAGCTACTGGCTGACAAGACTACAGTCACGGACAGAAACGCCCGCAATGCGCGAGTTTGCCCAGTGGCTGGTGGGGAAAATGCAGAAATAAAAGGCCCGCCGGATGGCGGGCCTGAAGCGTCAGAGGGTGACCACGGCAATCAGCGTCACCACGGTCAGGATAGTCGCCAGACCGTAGAACACCCATTTCCCGCTCGGTACATGGATTTTCAGGTCATGCATCGCATGGTGAATACGGTGCAGGCCACACCACAGCGGCAGGACGATCATCAGGAAGATGAACACGCGGCCGATAAAGCTGCTCGCGAACGCCAGCACGCGCTCGTAGCTCAGCGCATCGCCCGGGAACAGCCCCAGCGGCAGCATAATGCCTACCAGCAGGATAATGACGGGGGCGATGATGGCACTCCACATGCCGCCTGCGCCAAACAGGCCCCAGAAGACCGGCTCGTCAGAACGTTTTGGATTTGGATTAATCACAGTAGTCTCCTTACCAGAACAGTGCGACAAACAGAATGACCACAGTGACCAGAATCGTCACTGCCCAGAGCCCTTTAATCACCGGCTCTGGCCCCATTTTCTCGTCTTTTATAATGATGTTCGCCGCTTTTGGCGCCAGCTCAAACCAGGTTTTGGTATGAAGCAGCGCGGCCGCGAGCACGATCAGGTTCAGAACAACAATGATCGGGTTTTGCAGGAAACCGACAAAGCTGGCCCAGGCTTCCGGGCCATGCTTGAGGGCAAAAACGCCGTACATCAGCTCAAGGCTGAACCAGACCGCCGGTACCGCCGTGCCTTCACGCAGCATGTAGAAGCGATAAAACGGCAGGTTTTTCCACCAGGTGGACGGCACAGGCCGCACATAGGCTTTGCGTTTAGTCGTCATCATGCACTCCTTAGCGTGGTTTCAGGGTAGCGATAAGAAAGTCTTTCGAGCTTTCTACTTTACCCTGCTGAATTGCGGCGGCCGGGTCGACGTGCTTCGGACAAACTTCGGAGCAATAACCCACAAAGGTACAGCTCCAGACGCCGTTCTGGCTGTTAAGCTGCGCCATACGTTCTTTTTTACCGTGGTCGCGGCTGTCCTCGTTATAGCGGTGCGCCAGGGTAATGGCGGCCGGTCCGATGAACTCCTTGTTCAGGCCAAACTGTGGACAGGCGGCGTAGCACAGGCCGCAGTTGATGCAGCCGGAGAACTGATGGTATTTCGCCATTTGAGCCGGCGTCTGGGTATTTGGCCCCTGATCCGGCGTGCGCGGATTACCAATGATGTACGGCTTAATCGCTTCCAGGCTTTCGATAAAGTGGGTCATATCGACCACCAGATCGCGTTCAATCGGGAAGTTGCCCAGCGCTTCGACCTTAATGCCTTTGGTGTACTCTCGCAGGAAGGTCTTACAGGCCAGCTTCGGTACCTTGTTGACCATCATGCCGCAGGAGCCGCAGATTGCCATGCGGCAGGACCAGCGGTAGCTCAGGTCTGGCGCCAGGTTGTCTTTGATATAGCCGAGCGCATCCAGCAGGGAGGTTTGCTCGTCATAAGGCACTTCATAGAAAGCGCTGTGCGGTGCGGCGTCCACTTCCGGATTGTAGCGCACCACTTCAACCTTCATTTTTTGCATCTCAGCCATTCGCCTTCTCCTTCTTCTCGGCGGCTTCTGCTTCTGCACCGTACACGCGTTTAGCTGGCGGCAGCGTGGTGATTTTCACGTCGCTGTAGTCCAGACGTGTGGTGCCATCTGCATCGCGCCAGGCGAGAGTGTGTTTCAGGAAATTGACGTCGTCACGTTCGGTACAGCCTTCATCAAGACGCTGGTGGGCCCCACGCGACTCTTTACGCGCCAGCGCAGAGTGCGCCATACATTCCGCGACGTTCAGACCGTGGCCCAGCTCGATGGTGTAGAGCAGGTCGGTATTGAATACGCTGGAGGTATCGGTGATGCGCACGCGCTTGAAGCGCTCCTGCAGTTCCGCCAGTTTGTCGACGGTTTTTTGCATCAGCTCTGGCGTACGGTAAATACCGCAGCCTTCTTCCATCGACAGGCCCATCTCGTCGCGGATTTTAGACCAGTTCTCGTTACCCTCCTGGTTCACCAGGTCTTTCAGGCGTTTTTCAACGTCTGCGACCTGCGCATCCAGCGCGGCACCGTTGGCTTCGCCTGCGGTAGCCGCCCGCTCCATCGCGCGCTCGCCCGCCATGCGGCCAAAGACGACCAGCTCTGCCAGCGAGTTCGACCCCAGACGGTTAGCGCCGTGCAGACCGACAGAGGAACACTCGCCGACAGCGAATAGGCCTTTAATACGGGTCTCGCACTGCTGGTCGGTTTCGATCCCGCCCATGGTGTAGTGCGCGGTTGGACGCACCGGAATCGGCTCTTTTACCGGGTCGACGCCGACGTAAGCTTTCGCCAGCTCGCAGATGAACGGCAGACGTTCCAGCAGTTTCTTCTCGCCCAGGTGACGCAGGTCGAGATAGACCACATCGCCGCGCGGCGTGGAGATGGTGTTGCCTTTGCGCCACTCGTGCCAGAAGGCCTGAGAGACTTTGTCGCGCGGGCCGAGCTCCATGTATTTGTTCTTCGGCTCGCCGAGCGGGGTTTCAGGGCCCATGCCGTAATCCTGCAGATAGCGGTAGCCGTTTTTATTGACCAGAATACCGCCTTCACCGCGGCAGCCTTCCGTCATCAGAATGCCGGAGCCCGGCAGACCGGTTGGGTGATACTGCACGAACTCCATATCGCGCAGCGGTACGCCGTGGCCGAGCGCCATGCCCATGCCGTCACCGGTGACGATACCGCCGTTGGTGTTATAACGATAAACGCGACCCGCACCGCCCGTCGCCATAACTACCGCGTTGGCGCGGATCTGGACGAGCGTGCCTTCCATCATGTTCATCGCCACCAGGCCACGCGCGTGTCCGTCATCAACCAGAATGTCGAGGACGAAATGTTCATCGAAGCGCTGAATTTGTGGGAACTGGAGGGAGGTCTGGAACAGGGTGTGCAGCATATGGAAGCCGGTTTTATCGGCGGCGAACCAGGTGCGTTCAATCTTCATTCCGCCAAAGCGGCGAACGTTGACGCTGCCGTCCGGACGGCGGCTCCACGGACATCCCCACTGTTCAAGCTGGGTCATTTCCGTTGGACAATGATGCACAAAGTAGTCAACGACATCCTGTTCGCAAAGCCAGTCGCCCCCTGCAACCGTGTCGTGGAAATGGTATTCAAAGCTGTCATGATCCTGCGCAACGGCGGCGGACCCTCCTTCTGCTGCCACTGTGTGACTACGCATTGGATAGACTTTTGAAATCAATGCGATTTTAGCGTTGGGATTAGCTTGTGCTGCAGCAATCGCAGCACGTAATCCAGCCCCGCCAGCGCCTATTACGGCAAGATCGGCCTGAAAAGTTTGCACGACATTCCTCCAGATTTTTGTTATTTCGCAACGCGACAAACTAAAGGTAGTTCACCCGTCCAAAAGGACGATTGCGAAAGCGTTTCCACTGCTCCTTTATGGGTAAAACAGTATAACCGTGTAGATGTCAGGGAAATTTGACGTGTTCGATTTTTTTGCTGTTCTGTACGGCGATTTATCATGAAGATTGATGAAATACGTCACGAAAAAGTTCACCTAAATGAAATGCGCTTTTTTACTGCGCAAAATTTGTCTCTGCCCCTGCTAACGAGTAGACTTCGTGCCCTTGTCTGAAATCGGAGAACAACTCATGAGCGAAACGGCCACCTGGCAGCCGAGCGCATCCATCCCTAATCTGTTAAAACGCGCTGCAATTATGGCGGAGATCCGCCGTTTCTTTGCCGACCGCGGAGTCCTGGAGGTGGAAACGCCGTGCATGAGTCAGGCAACGGTAACGGATATTCATCTGGTGCCGTTTGAAACCCGTTTTGTTGGCCCCGGCCATTCTCAGGGCATGAATTTGTATCTGATGACCAGCCCGGAATACCACATGAAACGCCTGCTGGCGGCGGGATGTGGTCCGGTTTATCAGCTGTGCCGCAGCTTCCGTAATGAAGAGATGGGTCGTCACCACAACCCGGAATTCACCATGCTGGAGTGGTACCGCCCGCATTATGATATGTACCGCCTGATGAATGAGGTGGACGATCTGCTCCAGCAGGTGCTGGACTGCTCAGAAGCCGAAACGCTCTCCTATCAGCAGGCTTTCCAGCGCTATCTGGAAATCGATCCTCTGTCGGCTGACAAAACCCAGCTGCGCGAAGTGGCGGCAAAACTGGATTTGAGCAACGTGGCGGATACCGAAGAGGATCGCGACACGCTGCTGCAGCTGCTGTTTACCTTCGGTGTTGAACCGCAGATTGGCAAAGATCGTCCGACGTTTGTCTATCACTTCCCGGCAAGCCAGGCCTCACTGGCGCAGATCAGTACCGAAGATCATCGTGTCGCAGAGCGTTTTGAGGTCTATTACAAAGGCATCGAACTGGCGAACGGCTTCCACGAACTGACGGATGCCCGCGAGCAGCAGCAGCGCTTCGAGCAGGATAACCGCAAGCGCGCCGCGCGCGGTCTGCCGCAGCAGCCTATTGATGTTAATTTGCTTGAAGCATTAAAAGCAGGTCTGCCGGATTGCTCCGGCGTGGCGCTGGGTGTTGATCGTCTGGTGATGCTGGCCCTGGGCGCAGAGCAGCTTGGCGATGTGATTGCGTTTACCGTAGATCGCGCCTGACGGCAGTTTACCCTCTCCCGTGGGAGAGGGTTGCCCCGCTTATCTTACAAACTTCCCGCCGGACGCGTCCGCGCCGCTGACGTCAGCGTTCTTCCCGTTTTACGCCCGTCCAGGCTTTCCAGACGCATCTGGAACGGTGGGAACGGCATATCAATACCGTGTTCGCGGAAGCCCGCCAGAATCAGCTGGTGGATCTCATGGCGCAGCGGCATACGGTGTCCCATTTCGGCGGCGTAGATACGCAGCTCGAAAATCTGGATCCCCTGCTGTAAATCCACAAGGAATACTTCCGGCGCCGGGTTGTCGATTACCAGCGAGCAGCGCTCAGCGGCAGTGTAGAGGATCTGGGTGACCTCTTCGCTGTTGGCGTCCGACGGCGCCGGTACCGTCAGCACCACGCGGGTAACGGAGTCTGACAGCGACCAGTTGATGAACTGCTCGGTAATAAACGCCTTGTTTGGCACGATGATCTCTTTCCGATCCCAGTCGCTGATCGTCGTCGCACGGGTGTTGATCTTCGTGATGCTGCCGGTCAGATCGCGGATCGTTACGGTATCGCCAATACGGATCGGTTTTTCGAACAGAATGATCAGGCCAGAGATGAAGTTGGCGAAGATCTCCTGTAAGCCAAAACCTAACCCTACACCAAGGGCCGCCACCAGCCACTGCAGCTTCGACCACTCAATACCGATCATCGAGAAGCCAACCAGCCCGCCAAACAGCATGATCAAATATTTGGTAATGGTCGTAATCGCATAGCCTGTACCCGGCGTTAAATCCAGATGCTGCAGCAGCGCAAGCTCCAGCAGCGCCGGGAAGTTGCGCACCAGCTGCGTGGTGATGATCAGCACCAGAATGGCAATCAGCACCGCCCCTAAGGTAATCGGCTCCAGACTTTCAACGCCCTGCACCGTGGAGGTCACGTCCCACAGAGAGATGTTCTCCAGGAAGCCAAATGCGGAGTGGATCTCTGACCACAGGAAGATCACCGACAGCAGGGCTATGAGCATCAGGATGGAGCGAACCAGGCGCAGGGACTGGGTGCTGATGGCATCCAGATCCAGTTCGACTTCGTCCGCTTCCGTTGTGCCTTCCGTACTGTTGACGTGGTTTGGCTCTTCCTCACCCCGCGCACGCTGGGCGAGGATCTCCGCCCGACGATGCTTGGCTCGGTCAAAGGCCAGACGGCGGCGCTGGATCAGCATCCAGCGGCGGATCACGTGGTACACCACCAGAAGCAGGAACCAGATTGCCACCGAGGTTTCCAGTCGCGCCAGCAGCGCCTTCGAGGTCGCCAGATAACCCACCGCGGCCGCCAGCATCGCAACCAACGGTGCGCTCAGCAGCAGGTTCCAGAGCAGCCGGTTGAACATGTTGTCGCCGCTGCCGGATTTATCAAGATAGAGCGGAATACCCGCGCGTTTCAGGCTGAGCGTAACGATGGCCAGCGCCCCGCATATCAGCATAAAGCAGAGGCGGCCCAGCGAGCCTGAGAATTCCCGGTCGTTGAGATTATCGAACATGATCAGCGCCATAATCAGCGGCACGATCAGCCCGATGCTCATCAGATAGTAACGCATGGCGCGCGCAACGCGATTACGCGGCCAGCCAAAGTGGGCGATAAACAGGCCATTGGGGCGCGCGAAGGTGGCGCAAATCATGACCACCCACAGCAGCGGCACCGTGGCGGTGACGCCATCGCCAATTGCGACCGCGAGCGGATAGGGCCAGGCTTCCCGCAGACCATACCCCAGCGTCATCCACAGCACCGGCAGCGGGGAGGCGACAAGAATCGACCAGAATACGGTGCGCAACGTTAGCCAGAAGTGATCCTGGGTGACTTTCCCGACCCGGGAGCTGGAACGCTCCAGGAAGCGGGTGAAATGCCTGCGCGAGTAAATGCTGAAGCCCACCAGAATCAACGCCCCGAGCAGCGGGAAAATGGTCTCTTTGCTGGTAAACATCATCACGCTGGCCTGTCCCAGCTGGCTGACGGTGTCCAGCGAAATCAGGCGACGCAGATCCTGAACAATCTCAATCGGCCACGAGAAGGTCATCGGACGCACGTCAGACGTCCAGAAGAGATAACGGTGCGTCGCCTCGTTCACCTCTTTCAGCGCATCTTCCAGCTGGCTATTGGAGACTTTTAGCTTGGTCAGCTCCAGAATCAGCGTATCCCCGCCCTGGAGCAGGGAGTTCAGCAGTTCACGCTGGGTACGCAGCTGGGCTTCCAGAATGCGGTTTTGCTCGCTGGTCAGGGGCTGGCCGTCAGCCTGACGGATCTGGCGGACTTGCGGCTGCTTATTGAGAAGATCTTCAAAGTGCAGTCGCTGAACGCGCAGCTGGGCCATTTCTGTATCCAGCTGCTGCGGCTTCGGCATTTCCGGCAGGCGTGCGACCTGGGCGCGTAACGCTTCGCCCAGCAGGTTTGATGACCCGAGCCACTGGGACTGCTCGCGCAGGGTGTTTAACGCCTGACGCACCTGAAGGGTTTGATTGGTCGCCTGACGCTGCTGGGATGCAACCAGATCCATGCGCTGCGCCTGCTGATTCAGCGCGGCAGAAAGCTCGCGGTTGACCCTGAATTGTTCGTTGATACCGGCAGGCAGGTTTTCGCTGTTTTCAGCCAGCAGTTCGGTGCTTTCAAGGGCACGCTCGGCTTCGCGCTGACGCTGGCTGTTAAGCTGATTGCGCAGGGCCTGGAGATACGCATCCAGCTGCTCGCTCTGCTTCTGCGCGAGTTCAGAGCGCATCCGCGACAGTTCCTGGCGGTTATTCGCGGAAAGCTGCGCCAGCTCAAGCTCATCAACAAGGGCCTTCAGGCGAGCAGATTCTGCCTGCAGGCCCAGATTTTGGGCCTGAGCCTGCGGGGTGTTGCCGCTTTGCGTTCCCACGCGACGCTCAACTTCATTAAGCTGGCGGCGGGCGTCGGTTTGCTGTTGTGGAAGCTGGCTGAGGGAGTCGGCAATTTCACGCGCGCGCTCCTGCTCCTGCTGGGCAAGGCGGCTCTTTTCCAGAAGCTGGCTGCTGACCTGCAGGATCTCCTGGTTTAGAGCGTCCGAGGTCATGCCTGCGGGCACGTCGCGCGGTTCGTCACGCAAATTGTTGAGCTGCGCGCGCAGCGTCTGCGAGAGTTTGGGGAAGTTGTCGATAACCTGCTGATACTGCTGAGCGCGCTCAAGAGAGCCTTTCCGCTCCTCAAGCGCGTTCAGGGCAGCCTGGAGCGACTCGACGGTCCCTGGCTGAGCGGGTTTGGCCGCTTTTGCCTGCTCCAGTTCCTGGGTTATCTGTTTGGCGTCGGGGGCTGTCGCTGCGTACGCCCCCATGCTGAGGCACCAGGCCATCAGTAGAACGATAATCGGGCGCACGTCAGCGATCCTTCTGTTATTAGCCTTCGTCTTTTTTGTCGTCAACCAGCGGGCTGGCGTCGTGCTCGGCGTTGATCTCTTCCTGCGGTAGCGACGCTGGTTCTGCATCCGGCGTAACGAAGGTTTCGGTAGAGACCGCCAGCGGCTGGCCCAGTTTGGTGACCGACAGGCTTTCGAGCTGTTCAGCCAGCTTCACTTTGCCCGGCGCAAACAGGTTGATTACGGTAGAGCCCAGCTTGAAGCGACCCATCTCCTGACCTTTCAGCAGGGCCACCGAGCCTTCCGCTTCACCGGCAGGCCAGGTCCAGCGTTTGATCACGCCTTCGCGCGGTGGGGTGATGGTGCCGGCCCAGACGGTTTCGATGCTGCCTACGATGGTCGCACCCACCAGAATCTGTGCCATAGGGCCAAATTCAGTATCGAACAGACAGATGACGCGCTCGTTACGGGCAAACAGGTTCGGCACGTTCTGTGCGGTCAGGTGGTTTACGGAGAACAGGTCGCCCGGGACGTAAATCATTTCACGCAGGATACCGTTACACGGCATATGCACGCGGTGATAGTCGCGCGGTGAAAGATAGGTGGTGGCAAACGTACCGTTACGGAACAGATCCGCCATCAGGTAGTTACCCGCCAGCAGCGCTTCCAGACTGTAGTTATGGCCCTTCGCCTGCAGGATTTTGTCGTCTTCGATGTTACCCAACTGGCTGATCACGCCGTCTGCCGGCATCACCAGGACGTTAGGATCGGTGTTCAGCGGGCGCACTTCGTCACGCAATGGGCGTACGAAGAACTCGTTGAAGGTGCGGTAGCTGGCGGTATCCGGCTTTTGCGCCTCTTTCATATCGACCTTGTAATATTTTACGAAAAGGTCGATGACCAGTTTGGTCAGCCAGCCCGCGCGTTTGCTTGCGCCCCAGCCCGCCAGGCGAGTGAGCCACAGTTTTGGCAGAATGTATTGAAGCGAAAGTTTAAATGCGTTTAACAAGTTAGCCTCCAGGCCATTGTTTTGTCGTTCCTGATCCGGCGTTAAGCCGCCGGAACCTGAAAAAAGGGGACGATTTTAGCGATGCTTAGCTTAGTTGTCAGTTATCAGAATCAGAAAAGTTTTTACGCGTTTTTACGTCTTCCATGCTCTCAAGAATGCGGTGGTAATTCTCGAAGCGGGTTTCCGCGATCTCCCCTTTCTCAACCGCTTCACGGATAGCACAGCCAGGGTCGTTATCGTGCTTACAGTCGCGGTATTTACAGGCGCCTAAATAATCATGGAATTCGACAAATCCGTTAAAGATTTGTTCCGGCTCAAGGTGCCACAAACCGAACTCACGCACCCCCGGGGAGTCGATCACGTCGCCGCCGTGCGGGAAATGATACAGACGCGAGGCGGTAGTGGTGTGCTGGCCCAGACCCGAGACGTTGGACACATCGTTGGTCAGGATCTCTTGCTGGAGGCCAAGCAGGTTGTTCAGCAGGCTCGATTTACCTACGCCGGATTGGCCCGCAAAGATGCTGATGCGGTCGGTCAGCGCCTCTTCCAGCGGTTTAAGGCCATCTTTGGTGTGGCTGGAGACCATCAGCACGCGGTAACCAATCTTGCGGTAGATATCCATCTGCTCATTCACGAAGGCCATACCGTCGTCATCCAGCAGATCGATTTTGTTCAACACGATAATCGGTTCAACCTGCAGCGTTTCGCAGGCGACGAGGTATCGGTCGATAATGTTGAGAGAAAGCTCGGGTAAAATCGCCGAAACGATGACGATCTGGTTAATATTGGCGGCAATAGGTTTGACCCCGTCGTAGAAATCAGGACGGGTTAACACGGACGTGCGCTCATGGACCGCTTCAACGATACCTTTTACCGTAACGCCTTCTGCCGCCTCTTTACCCGGTCTCCAGACGACGCGATCGCCGGTTACCAGTGAACGGATAGTGCGACGGATATTGCAACGGTGAATATCACCGTCGGCGGATTCGACATCGGCATGCATACCGAAACGGCTGATGACTACGCCTTCTGTCGCTTCACCAAACAGGTTGTCGTCATAATCCGGCTTCTCCGAAGTGGTTTTAAGACGGCGCTGGTGGTTGGCGTTTACGCGGCGCTGCTGCCCTTTGGAGAGTTTATTTTTACTCAATCGCGCTGGCTCCTGGTCGCCCGTAAGGGGCAAAACCTCTATGATACACTCTAATTAATACTAGTTAACCTGCTACTGCCGGTTATGCGAGAAGGGTGGAAAATAACATGAGCGCGGATGAAAACAACCTGATTTGGATCGATCTCGAAATGACCGGGCTTGATCCCGAGCGCGATCGCATCATTGAAATTGCAACGCTGGTGACGGACGCTAACCTGAATATCCTGGCTGAAGGGCCAACGATTGCGGTGCATCAGTCCGACGACCAGCTGGCTTTGATGGATGAATGGAACGTGCGCACCCACACCGGCAGTGGCCTGGTGGAGCGCGTGAAGGCGAGCACATTCGGCGATCGCGAAGCGGAGCTGGCGACGCTTGAGTTCCTGAAACAGTGGGTTCCGGCAGGCAAATCGCCTATCTGTGGGAATAGTATCGGCCAGGATCGCCGTTTCCTGTTTAAGTACATGCCGGAGCTGGAGTCATATTTCCACTACCGCTATCTGGATGTCAGCACCCTGAAAGAGCTGGCGCGTCGCTGGAAGCCTGAAATCCTCGACGGCTTCAAAAAGCAGGGGACCCACCAGGCGATGGACGATATCCGTGAGTCCGTGGCGGAGCTTTCCTACTACCGCGAAAACTTTATCAAGCTGTGATTTTGCGATCCGGCGCCTTGCGTGGCCGGGTTTTTGTCGTTAAATTGTTCAGCTTGCCGATTTAATAAGCATTTGAACTTAATTTCGAAAAAATCGCTTTAGGGGGGGTTGCAGCTAAAAGGATTTCTCGTATAATGCGCCTCCCGTAACGACAGAGAATTACACGTTACGACAGCAACAAAAGCAGTGCAGATTTGCGGGAATAGCTCAGTTGGTAGAGCACGACCTTGCCAAGGTCGGGGTCGCGAGTTCGAGTCTCGTTTCCCGCTCCAAAATTTGAAAGTGCTTCTAAAGCACGGACCACCCAAGCGGGAATAGCTCAGTTGGTAGAGCACGACCTTGCCAAGGTCGGGGTCGCGAGTTCGAGTCTCGTTTCCCGCTCCAAAATTTGAAAGTGCTTCCAAAGCACGGACCACCCAAGCGGGAATAGCTCAGTTGGTAGAGCACGACCTTGCCAAGGTCGGGGTCGCGAGTTCGAGTCTCGTTTCCCGCTCCAAATTCTTCTTAATCTCTAAAGTATCCACAGCGAAAAGCATCGTTGGGGACGTTCTCTATTGTCTCTGAAATACTCTTGTGAACAGAGTTATCCACAGAAACTGCGCTTAAACGAAACAGGGTTAAAGCTTAGCAGGGTGAATAATATCTATGTAATTCACTGTATTTATTGAATAAATTTTCATTTCAAAATGTTATTGAGATCACTTGACCTCTTCTCCAGACCAGATGGCGCTTGAGTTTGTAATTTTATACACAGGCTGTGAATAGTTCAGGCATCCCGCGGAAGCCCTTTTTCAACCACCCTCACCAGACGCTGTTTCTTCGGTAGCTGCACCTCGATCGCGCAGGCATTGCGCTTCTCCATTTGCTGCGCAACAGCCCATTCTATGTGTTCATCAAGAAGTGGGTGCTCACCTCTACGGCTTTCAAGCGCCCGGATATTCGCTTCATCCCACGGGGCATTGCCCAGCGCGACGGCGACATTACGCAGCCAGCGCAGATGACCGATACGGCGAATGGCCGAACCTTCCGTCACTTTCAGGAACCAGGCTTCGGTCCAGGCGAACATCTCAATGAGCTGCGGGGCATGCAGCGCCTTACGCGGGCTGAAATCCTCTTCGTCCGTGAGCTGCGAATAGCGGTTCCACGGGCAGATCAGCTGGCAGTCGTCGCAGCCGTAGATGCGGTTGCCGATAAGCGGTCGAAATTCCTCTGGAATGGCGCCTTCCAGTTCGATAGTGAGGTAGGAGATGCAGCGGCGCGCATCCACGGTGTAAGGCTCGACGATGGCACCCGTCGGGCAGATGGTCATGCAGGCCACGCAGCGTCCGCAGCCTTCCTCTACCGGGCCGTCTACCGGCAGCGGTAAATCAATCAGCAGTTCACCCAGGAAGAAGAACGATCCGGCGTCGCGGCTAAGGATAAGTGAGTGCTTACCTGTCCAGCCAAGCCCGGCTTTTTCGGCGATCGGGCGCTCAAGAATAGGCGCAGAATCGACAAAGGGTCTAAAATTCAGCGAAACACAGTGCTGCTGAATAGTTTCCCCGAGTTTTTTTAAACGGTTACGCAAGAGCTTATGGTAATCACGTCCCAGGGCGTACCGGCTGACGTAACCCAAAGAGGGATTTTTTAGCGTGCGCGCAAAGGCCGCGTTGGCGGGCAGATAGTTCATGCGCACGCTGATGACGCGTAATGTGCCCGGCAAAAGCTCGTGAGGACGGGCGCGCATCATGCCATGACGCGCCATCCATTCCATTTCGCCGTGGTATTGTTTATCCAGCCAGGCCTGCAGTTTCGGCTCGCTGGCGGAAAGGTCGGTATCGGTAATGCCCACCTTCTGGAAGCCAAGCTCAGCACCCCACTGTTTTATTTTTTGCGCTAATTCATTGAGATCGAGGGGCTGTGACATGACGGACCATACGGTGAATAAAAACCCCGCAAGTATACCACACTCCATCTGGCATGCGGATGACCTCCGGCGCGCCGAAAAAGAGGCCGCAGACAGCCTCGGGATTACCCTTTATGAACTGATGCTGCGCGCAGGTGAGGCGGCGTTTAACGTTGCCCGCAGCGCGTACCCTCAGGCCGCCCACTGGCTGGTTCTGTGCGGTCACGGCAATAACGGCGGCGACGGCTACGTCGTCGCCCGTCTTGCGGTTGCGGCAGGTATCCGCGTGACGTTGCTGGCCCTGGAGAGTGATAAACCGCTGCCGGACGAGGCCAGCGCGGCGCGGGAGGCGTGGCTTAACGCAGGCGGTGTGATTCATGCGCCTGATATCGTCTGGCCGGAAGAGGTGGATCTGATTGTTGATGGTCTGCTGGGTACCGGGCTACGCAGTGCGCCTCGTGAGAACATTGCCGCGCTGATTGAACACGCTAACAGACATTCCGCGCCGGTAGTCGCCCTGGATATTCCCTCTGGCCTGATTGCACAAACCGGCGCGACGCCGGGGGCGGTCATTCAGGCTGCACATACGGTGACCTTCATCGCCCTCAAGCCGGGGCTACTGACCGGTAAAGCGCGGGATGTGGTCGGCATGTTGCACCACCATGCGCTGGGGCTGGAGAGCTGGCTGGCCGGGCAGGAAACGCACCTCGCGCGTTTTGATGCGTCGCAGCTTGCGGCGTGGCTCCCGCCGCGCCGGCCGACGTCCCATAAGGGCGATCACGGCAGGCTGGTGATTATTGGCGGCGATCATGGTACAGCAAGTGCGATTCGCATGACCGGCGAAGCGGCTCTGCGTAGCGGTGCCGGATTAGTGCGAGTACTCACTCGCATCGAGAATATTGCGCCGATCGTTACGGCCCGACCGGAGCTGATGGTGCACGAGCTAACGCCCCAGGCGCTTGAAGAGAGCCTTGAATGGGCGGATGTGGTGGTGATTGGCCCCGGGCTTGGGCAGCAGGCATGGGGTAAACAGGCCCTGCAAAAGGTCGAGAATTTTCGTAAACCGATGCTGTGGGATGCCGACGCGCTTAACCTTCTGGCAATAAACCCGGATAAGCGTCACAATCGCATTCTGACGCCACACCCCGGCGAAGCCGCGCGCCTGCTTAACTGCAGCGTGGCAGAAATTGAAAGCGATCGCTTACTTTCTGCTCAGCGTCTGGTAAAACGTTACGGAGGTGTTGCTGTTTTGAAAGGGGCAGGAACCGTTATCGCCAGTGACGAGACGCAGGGCATTATTGATGCCGGAAATGCGGGTATGGCGAGCGGCGGCATGGGCGATGTGCTTTCCGGCATCATTGGCGCATTGCTTGGACAGAAACTTCCCCTTTATGATGCAGCCTGCGCGGGCTGCGTGGCCCACGGTGTCGCGGCGGATAAACTGGCCGCGCGTTACGGTACACGCGGCATGCTGGCCACCGATCTTTTTTGCACGCTGCGGCGTGTTGTTAACCCGGATGTGATTGACGTAGAAAATGACTAATCGAGCGATTCCTTTACCTGATGAACAAGCCACTTTAGAACTCGGCAAGCGCGTGGCGCAGGCCTGTCAGGGGGCAACCGTCATTTATCTGTATGGTGATTTAGGTGCGGGTAAAACCACCTTCAGCCGGGGTTTTTTGCAGGCGTTAGGGCATAACGGGAATGTGAAAAGCCCAACCTACACGCTGGTTGAACCGTACACCCTTGAAAATCTCATGGTGTACCACTTCGATTTATACCGCCTTGCGGATCCTGAGGAGCTGGAATTTATGGGGATCCGTGATTATTTTGCCAACGACGCCATTTGCCTGGTGGAGTGGCCGCAACAAGGTGCGGGTGTGCTGCCTGACCCGGATGTCGAAATTCACTTAGATTACCAGGCACAAGGGCGTGAGGCACGCATCAGTGCTGTTTCCTCATCAGGCAGTTCCTTACTGGCGCGACTGGCCGGTTAAGCGTAGGGATGACGGGATGATAAATCGCGTTAAAGGTTGGTTGTTGGCTGCCACCGTGCTGCTGTGCGCGCAGGCCGGGGCGGCAAACCTCTCAGATATTCAGGTATCAAACGGCGAAAGCCAGGCCCGGATCACGTTCAGCTTTATGGGCGATCCTGAATATGCGTTTTCACAGCCAGACAGCCACAGCGTGGCGCTGGATATCAAACAGACAGGCGTGATCCAGGGGCTGCCGCTGCGGTTCAGCGGTAACAACCTGGTGAAAAGTATCCGTTCGGGAACGCCGCAGGATAGCCAGTCGTTACGTCTGGTGGTCGATTTGACCGAAAAGGGCAAAACGAAGGCGGTGAAGCAGCAAAACGGGGCGAACTATACGGTGGTTTTTACCATCAATGCCGACGCGCCGACACCGCCTCCACCGCCGCCGGTCGTAGCGAAGCGCGTGGAAGAACCGGTATATACGCCGCGTCCTTCTGAACCTGCGCGTAATCCGTTTAAATCGCAGAACGATCGCATTACTGCGGCAACCAGCAGCAATACGGTGACGCGTCCGGCAGCCAGCGCGCGACGCGCGACGGTCAGCGGTGACAAAGTGATTATCGCCATTGATGCGGGCCACGGCGGGGAAGATCCCGGGGCGATTGGTCCTGGCGGCACGCGAGAGAAAAACGTCACTATCGCTATCGCGCGGAAACTGCGTTCGCTACTCAATGACGACCCGATGTTTAAAGGCGTGTTGACCCGCGACGGGGATTACTTTATCTCCGTAATGGGGCGCTCGGACGTGGCGCGTAAGCAAAACGCGAACTTCCTGGTCTCCATTCATGCAGACGCCGCACCGAATCGTAGCGCGACCGGCGCCTCGGTTTGGGTGCTGTCGAACCGTCGTGCTAACAGCGAAATGGCCAACTGGCTTGAAGAGCATGAGAAGCAGTCTGAACTGCTAGGCGGTGCGGGCGACGTGCTGGCGAACAGCCAGTCAGATCCGTACCTCAGCCAGGCGGTGCTGGATTTACAGTTCGGTCATTCTCAGCGCGTCGGGTATGATGTTGCCACTAACGTATTGAACCAGCTGCAAAGCGTTGGCGTGCTGCATAAGCGTCGTCCGGAACATGCCAGCCTCGGCGTTCTGCGCTCGCCGGATATCCCGTCAATCCTTGTGGAGACGGGCTTCATCAGCAACAACGGTGAAGAGCGTCTGTTGGGAAGCGACAGCTATCAGCAGCAAATTGCCGAAGCGATTTATAAGGGTTTACGCAACTATTTTGAGGCGCATCCTCTGCAGTCTGCGCCGCAGAGCGGCTCAGCACAGACGGCCAGCGCAGCGCTGCCGGGTGAGATGACCGCGACCAACTAAGGAGCATTCATGCCGATTCAGGTTCTACCGCCGCAGCTCGCGAACCAAATCGCCGCCGGTGAGGTGGTGGAACGCCCTGCGTCGGTGGTGAAGGAGCTGGTGGAAAACAGCCTTGATGCGGGCGCCACCCGCATCGATATTGATATCGAACGCGGTGGCGCGAAGCTTATCCGCATTCGCGACAACGGCTGTGGCATTAAAAAAGAGGAGCTGGCGCTGGCGCTGGCTCGTCACGCCACCAGTAAAATTGCCTCTCTGGACGATCTGGAAGCGATTATTAGCCTCGGTTTTCGCGGCGAAGCGCTGGCCAGTATCAGCTCCGTTTCGCGCTTAACGCTGACCTCTCGTACCGCTGAACAGCAGGAAGCCTGGCAGGCTTACGCCGAAGGGCGCGATATGGATGTGACGGTCAAACCCGCGGCGCACCCTGTCGGCACGACGCTGGAAGTCCTGGATCTATTCTACAACACCCCCGCCCGACGCAAGTTTATGCGTACCGAGAAGACCGAGTTCGGCCATATCGACGAGATCATTCGCCGTATCGCGCTCGCCCGTTTCGATGTCGCCATCAACCTCAGCCATAACGGCAAGGTGATGCGCCAGTACCGTGCGGTGGCTGAAGGCGGACAGAAAGAGCGTCGTTTGGGGGCGATCTGCGGTACGCCGTTCCTGGAACAGGCTCTGGCCATTGAGTGGCAGCACGGCGATCTGGCTTTACGCGGCTGGGTTGCCGATCCAAACGCGAGCAGTGCTGCGTTCTCTGAAATTCAGTATTGCTACGTGAACGGCCGCATGATGCGCGACCGTCTCATCAATCACGCGATTCGCCAGGCATGCGAAGACAAACTCGGCGCCGATCAGCAACCTGCTTTCGTCCTTTATCTGGAGATCGACCCTCATCAGGTGGATGTGAACGTTCATCCTGCCAAGCATGAGGTGCGGTTCCACCAGTCGCGTCTGGTTCACGACTTCATTTATCAGGGCGTGGCCGCCGTGTTACAGCAGCAGGCAGCACCAACGCTGCCGCTGGAGAACGACGCCCCTGCACCGCGTCCGCTGCCGGAAAACCGTGTGGCGGCGGGCCGCAACCATTTTGCTGAGCCTGCCGTCGCGCGTGAACCGGAAGCTCCGCGTTTCTCCCTGGCCGGGAGCGCACCGCGTCCAACGGGCGCGAACTACCCGAACGCCCAGCCAGGCTATCAGAAGCAGCAGGGCGCGTTGTACCGCAAGCTGCTGGAAACGCCAGCCGTGGAGCGTAAAGAGCACATTCCGCCCGCTCAGCCTTCTCTGGACGGGCATAGCCAAAGTTTTGGCCGGGTGCTGACGATTATCGCGCCCGATATGGCGCTGCTTGAACGTGACGGCAAACTGATGCTTCTGGCCCTGCCGGTCGCCGAACGCTGGCTCAAGCAGGTGCAACTCACGCCAGGCGAAAATGCAGCCTGCGCGCAGCCGCTCTTAATTCCGGTTCGCCTGAAAATATCCCCTGATGAAACGAGGGTATTACAGCGCGCAGAGCCGCAGCTGGCGCAAATGGGTATTGAAACTGTGCTCGAACCACAACATGTGACAATTCGTGCAGTGCCTTTACCCTTACGCCAACAAAATTTACAAAACTTGATTCCTGAACTGATAGGCTACCTGGCGCAGCAAACATCGTTTGATGCCGCCAACACCGCGCAGTGGATCGCCCGCCATCTGGCAAGCGAACACGCGCCGTGGAGTATGGCGCAGGCCATTAGCGTGCTGGCGGAGGTGGAACGCCTCTGTCCGCATCTGGTGAAAACGCCGCCGGGTGGGTTATTACAACCTGTTGATTTACAAACGGCGATGAACGCCCTGAAACATGATTGACGCAAGTAAGGCGAGCCTGCCTAAGGCAATTTTTTTAATGGGCCCAACGGCCTCCGGCAAAACGGCGCTAGCCATTGAGTTGCGTAAAGTTTTGCCTGTAGAGTTGATTAGCGTCGACTCCGCCCTCATCTACCGGGGGATGGACATCGGCACGGCGAAGCCTGACGCAGAAGAGTTGCGTGCGGCACCGCACCGTTTGCTGGATATTCTCGACCCGGCTCACGCGTACTCGGCAGCGGATTTCCGCCGGGATGCCTTAGCCGAGATGGCCGAGATAACGGCGGCGGGACGTATACCGCTGTTGGTTGGCGGAACCATGCTCTATTTCAAGGCGTTATTGGAGGGGTTATCACCTCTGCCATCCGCGGATCCGGAAATAAGAGCGAAAATTGAGCAGCAGGCGGCAGAGCAGGGTTGGGACGTTTTGCATCAGCAACTGGCGGAGATTGACCCGGTTGCTGCAGCACGGATCCATCCAAATGATCCGCAAAGGCTTTCCCGGGCACTGGAAGTTTTTTTCATTTCGGGTAAAACTTTAACGGAACTGACGCAAACGTCAGGAGACGCTCTGCCGTATCAGGTGCATCAGTTCGCCATCGCCCCGGCGAGCCGTGAACTGCTCCATCAGCGAATTGAGCAGCGTTTTCATCAGATGTTAGCTTCAGATTTTGAAGCAGAAGTGCGGGCGCTATTTGCCCGTGGAGATTTGCATACGGACATGCCTTCCATTCGTTGTGTGGGATACCGCCAGATGTGGTCGTATCTTGAAGGTGAGATTTCATACGATGAAATGGTTTATAGAGGTGTTTGCGCCACGAGACAGTTAGCGAAGCGCCAGATCACCTGGTTGCGCGGTTGGGAGGGTGTTCACTGGTTAGACAGTGAAAAACCGCAACAGGCGTTAAACGAAGTGATTGAGGTTGTTGGTGATATCGCTCACTGAATGTGTACAATTGAGACGTATCGTGCGCAATTTTTCAGAATCGCAAGGTTCTAAGTACAAAACAAGCATATAAGGAAAAGATAGAATGGCTAAGGGGCAATCTTTACAAGATCCGTTCCTGAACGCATTGCGTCGGGAACGTGTTCCAGTTTCTATTTATTTGGTGAATGGTATTAAGCTGCAAGGTCAGATTGAGTCTTTCGATCAGTTTGTGATTCTGTTGAAAAACACGGTCAGTCAGATGGTCTACAAGCACGCTATTTCTACTGTTGTTCCGTCCCGTCCGGTATCTCATCACAGCAATAACGCTGGCGGCGGCACAGGTAGTAACTACCATCATGGCAGCAACGCGCAGGGTTCTTCAACGCCGGCGCAGGACAGCGACGAGACCGAATAAGGTTTCGCACTGTTATCCACACGGGGAGCCAGGGATCCTGCGTTCCCCGCTGATCTTTTTAGAGAGGTTTACGCTTGTTTGACCGTTATGATGCCGGTGAGCAGGCGGTGCTGGTACACATCTATTTTTCGCAAGACAAAGATATGGAAGACCTCCAGGAGTTTGAATCTCTGGTCTCTTCCGCCGGTGTCGAAGCAATGCAGGTGATTACCGGTAGCCGTAAAGCGCCGCACCCAAAGTATTTTGTTGGTGAAGGTAAAGCAGTCGAAATTGCGGATGCCGTAAAAGCAACTGGCGCGTCAGTCGTGTTGTTTGATCATGCGCTGTCTCCAGCCCAGGAGCGCAACCTGGAAGCCCTTTGCGAATGCCGTGTTATCGATCGCACGGGTTTGATTTTAGATATTTTTGCTCAGCGTGCACGTACCCACGAAGGGAAACTGCAGGTTGAGCTGGCGCAGCTGCGCCATCTGGCAACGCGTCTGGTGCGTGGCTGGACACACCTTGAAAGACAAAAAGGCGGGATTGGTTTGCGCGGCCCGGGTGAAACCCAGCTCGAAACCGACCGTCGTTTGCTGCGTGGCCGAATTACCCAGATCCTTTCACGTCTGGAACGTGTAGAGAAACAGCGCGAACAGGGGCGTCGGGCGCGAACCAAAGCCGATATCCCGACGGTGTCGCTGGTGGGCTATACCAACGCCGGTAAATCCACCCTGTTTAACCAGATAACCGAGGCCCAGGTGTATGCCGCAGACCAGCTGTTTGCGACCCTGGACCCTACGCTGCGCCGTATTGACGTTGCAGACGTCGGTGAAACGGTGCTGGCGGATACCGTAGGGTTTATCCGCCACCTGCCGCATGACCTGGTGGCGGCGTTTAAAGCCACCCTGCAGGAGACGCGACAGGCGACTCTGCTGCTGCACGTGATTGATGCGGCAGACGTGCGCGTGCAGGAGAACATCGACGCGGTGAACGTGGTGCTCGAAGAGATCGACGCCCACGAGATCCCCACGCTGTTGGTCATGAATAAGATCGATATGCTGGACGATTTCGAACCGCGTATCGACAGAGATGAAGAAAACAAACCGATTCGGGTCTGGCTTTCTGCCCAGACCGGTATTGGTGTGCCACTGCTTTTCCAGGCTTTGACAGAACGTCTTTCCGGTGAGGTAGCTCAGCACACGCTGCGACTGCCGCCACAGGAAGGCAGGCTGCGCAGCCGGTTTTATCAGCTTCAGGCGATAGAAAAAGAGTGGATGGAGGATGACGGCAGCGTGGGGATGCAGGTGCGTATGCCGATCGTTGACTGGCGTCGCCTCTGTAAACAAGAACCTGCGCTGGTCGACTATATCGTCTGATCAGAAAGGGGATGCCTGAATAATTCGCCCTTGCATAACAAATATGGAGCATATACATGGCGTGGAATCAGCCCGGTAATAACGGACAAGACCGCGACCCGTGGGGAAGCAGCAAACCTGGCGGCAACTCTGAGGGAAATGGCAATAAAGGTGGTCGCGAGCAGGGGCCGCCGGATCTGGATGATATCTTCCGCAAACTGAGCAAGAAGCTTGGTGGCCTTGGCGGAGGAAAAGGTTCTGGCTCGGGTGGCAATTCCACTCAGAGCTCGCGCCCGCCAATGGGTGGCCGCGTAGTGGGCATCGTGGCCGCTGCGGTAGTCATCATCTGGGCAGCCAGCGGGTTCTACACCATTAAAGAAGCAGAACGCGGCGTAGTCACCCGTTTCGGTAAGTTCAGCCATCTGGTTGAGCCGGGTCTGAACTGGAAGCCGACGTTCATTGATGACGTGACCGCGGTTAACGTGGAATCCGTCCGTGAACTGGCCGCCTCTGGCGTGATGCTGACCTCTGACGAAAACGTGGTGCGCGTTGAGATGAACGTGCAGTATCGCGTGACCGATCCTGAGCGTTATCTGTTTAGCGTGACCAGCGCCGATGACAGCCTGCGTCAGGCGACCGATAGCGCCCTGCGCGGTGTGATCGGTAAATACACCATGGACCGTATTCTGACCGAAGGTCGTACCGTTATTCGTAGCGATACCCAGCGCGAGCTGGAAGAGACCATTCGTCCGTACAACATGGGTATTACCCTGCTGGACGTCAACTTCCAGGCTGCGCGTCCGCCGGAAGAGGTGAAAGCCGCATTTGATGATGCGATTGCTGCCCGTGAAAACGAACAGCAGTACATCCGTGAAGCAGAAGCGTACACCAACGAAGTTCAGCCACGCGCTAACGGTCAGGCGCAGCGTATTCTGGAAGAAGCGCGCGCGTATAAGACCCAGACCATCCTGGAAGCTCAGGGTGAAGTGGCCCGCTTCGCGAAGATCCTGCCGGAATATAAAGCGGCACCGGAAATTACCCGTGAGCGTCTCTATATCGAGACCATGGAAAAAGTGCTGAGCCACACCCGCAAAGTGTTGGTTAACGACAGTAAAGGTGGAAACCTGATGGTTCTGCCGCTGGATCAGATGCTGAAAGGCGGTTCTGCACCAGCAGCGAAAGGCGACACCAGCGGAGCGAATAACCTGCTACGTCTGCCGCCAGCCTCAACGGGCAGCGCCAGCACGAACACAACGCCTTCTTCGAACGATGGTGACATTATGGACCAACGCCGTGCTAACGCGCAGCGTAACGACTACCAGCGTCAGGGGGAATAAGGATGCGTAAGTCAGTTATTGCGATCATCGTCATCGTACTGGTCGCGCTTTATACCTCGATCTTTGTGGTGAAAGAAGGCGAGCGTGGGATTAAGTTCCAGTTCAGCAGCGTCGTGCGTGATGGCGACAAACGCCCGGTGATTTACGAACCGGGTCTGCACTTCAAGGTGCCTTTCATTCAGTCCGTGAAAACGCTTGATGCGCGTATCCAGACCATGGATAACCAGGCCGACCGTTTCGTGACCAAAGAGAAGAAAGACCTGATCGTTGATTCCTACATCAAATGGCGCATCAGCGATTTCAGCCGTTACTTCCTGGCGACGGGCGGCGGTGACGTTTCTCAGGCAGAAGTGCTGCTGAAACGTAAGTTCTCTGACCGCCTGCGTTCCGAGATTGGTCGTCTTGATGTGAAAGACATCGTGACCGACTCCCGTGGTCGTCTGACCCTGGAAGTACGCGATGCGCTGAACTCCGGTACAGCGGGCACGGAAGATGAAGTTTCAACGCCGGCAGCAGATGATGCGATTGCCAAAGCGGCTGAACGCGTTCAGGCGGAGACCAACGGTAAAGTGCCGGTGATCAACCCGAACAGTATGGCTGCGCTGGGTATCGAAGTCGTTGACGTGCGTATTAAGCAGATCAACCTGCCGGTGGAAGTGTCCGAGGCGATTTACAACCGTATGCGCGCCGAGCGTGAAGCGGTAGCCCGTCGTCACCGTTCACAGGGCCAGGAAGAGGCTGAGAAGCTGCGTGCTGCAGCGGACTACGAAGTCACCAAGACGCTGGCGGAATCTGAGCGCCAGGGCCGTATCCTGCGCGGTGAAGGCGATGCCGAAGCGGCGAAGCTTTTCGCGGATGCCTTCAGCCAGGATCCTGACTTCTACGCCTTTATCCGTAGCCTGCGCGCTTACGAGAATAGCTTCCAGAGCAACCAGGATGTGATGGTGCTCAGCCCGGACAGCGATTTCTTCCGTTATATGAAGACGCCGACTAACGCAACGCGATAAACTCAGGCCCGTTTGAGTATTCAAACCACCGCTCTTAACGGAGCGGTGGTTTTCTTTTATAAGGAATAAAAATGAATTCAACGATCTGGCTCGCACTAGCCCTGGTCCTGGTGCTGGAAGGTCTTGGACCGATGCTTTATCCGCGCGCCTGGCGCCGGATGATCGCCACGATGAGCCAGCTGCCGGATAATATTTTACGTCGTTTTGGTGGCGGTCTTGTGGTTGCGGGCATTGTGATCTACTACATGTTGAGGAAAACGATTGGCTGATCAAAAAGTAGGCGCAATCGGCGTATTTTGAGGTCAAAAAGTGCTGTATATCTGAAAAAGCGATGGTAGAATCCATTTTTAAGCAAACGGTGATTTTGAAAAAAATGGGTAACAACGTCGTCGTACTGGGCACCCAATGGGGTGACGAAGGTAAAGGGAAGATTGTTGATCTTCTGACTGAACGGGCTAAATATGTTGTACGCTACCAGGGCGGTCACAACGCAGGCCATACTCTCGTAATCAACGGTGAAAAAACCGTCCTCCATCTTATTCCATCAGGCATTCTTCGTGATAACGTCACCAGCATCATCGGTAACGGCGTTGTGCTGTCTCCTGCTGCGCTGATGAAAGAGATGAAAGGTCTGGAAGACCGTGGTATCCCTGTTCGTGAGCGTCTGCTGCTCTCTGAAGCCTGCCCGCTGATCCTGGATTATCACGTGGCGCTGGACGTCGCGCGTGAGAAAGCGCGCGGCGCGAAAGCGATCGGTACCACCGGTCGTGGTATCGGCCCGGCTTACGAAGATAAAGTTGCACGTCGCGGTCTGCGCGTGGGCGACCTCTTCGACAAAGCAACCTTCGCTGAAAAACTGAAAGAAGTGATGGAATATCACAACTTCCAGCTGGTGAACTTCTACAAAGCTGACGCCGTTGACTACCAGAAAGTGCTGGATGACGTCATGGCGATCGCTGATATTCTGACCGGTATGGTTGTTGATGTGTCCGATCTGCTGGACCAGGCGCGCAAGCGTGGCGATTTCGTCATGTTCGAAGGTGCGCAGGGTACGCTGCTGGACATCGACCACGGTACCTATCCTTACGTAACGTCCTCTAACACCACTGCAGGTGGCGTGGCGACCGGCTCCGGCCTGGGTCCACGTTATGTGGATTACGTCCTGGGCATCATCAAAGCGTACTCCACTCGCGTGGGTGCGGGTCCATTCCCGACCGAACTGTTTGATGAAACCGGCGAGTTCCTGTGCAAGCAGGGTAACGAGTTTGGCGCGACCACCGGTCGTCGTCGTCGTACCGGCTGGCTGGATGCGGTTGCAGTGCGTCGTGCAGTGCAGATCAACTCCCTGTCTGGCTTCTGCCTGACCAAGCTGGACGTACTGGACGGCCTGAAAGAAGTGAAAATCTGCGTAGGCTACCGTATGCCAGATGGCCGCGAAGTGACCACCACTCCGCTGGCTGCTGACGACTGGGAAGGCATTGAGCCAATCTACGAAACCATGCCGGGCTGGTCTGAGACCACTTTCGGTGTGAAAGAGCGTAGCGGCCTGCCGCAGGCGGCGCTGGATTACATCAAGCGCATTGAAGAACTGACCGAAGTGCCGATCGATATTATTTCTACCGGCCCGGATCGTACTGAAACGATGATCCTGCGCGACCCGTTCGACGCATAATCTTCGTGACTGCTGGCCTGCGGGGAGACCCGCAGGCCGGATAAGCGTAGCGCCATCCGGCGACCGCTCCTGGATCTCCGCTTTTTCGCCCCGTCTGTCAAATAAATTAGCCGCTCACTATCTGGCTGGTTTATCATCATTAATGAATATCTCTGCGGTTTAACCGCGTTTTCCCTTTTTCCTGAGGTTGATGTGCAGTTAACAAGTTTCACCGATTACGGCTTACGTGCGCTGATTTACATGGCGTCGTTACCCGAGGGGAAGATGACCAGTATCTCTGAAGTGACAGAGGTCTACGGCGTATCCCGTAATCATATGGTCAAAATAATCAATCAACTTAGTCGTGCCGGATACGTTGCTGCCGTCCGAGGGAAGAATGGTGGGATCCGTCTCGGTAAACCGGCACAGAGTATTCGTGTTGGCGATGTGGTACGTGAACTGGAGCCGTTGTCTCTGGTGAACTGCAGCAGCGAGTTCTGCCACATCACGCCCGCTTGCCGCCTGAAAAAGGCGCTTTCAAAGGCCGTGCAAAGTTTTCTCATGGAACTGGATAACTACACGCTGGCCGATTTGGTTGAAGAGAATCAACCGCTTTATAAATTATTGCTGGTGGAATGAAGAAAATTTCCACCGGAGCTGACAACGGAGGAACCGACATGTCACATGATCCTTTCCAGGAACGCGAAGCCGAAAAATACGCGAATCCTATTCCCAGCCGCGAGTTCATCATTGAACACTTAACAAAACGCGAAAAACCCGCCAATCGTGAAGAACTTGCCGTTGAATTAAACATTGAAGGTGAAGAGCAAATTGAAGCCCTTCGCCGCCGCCTGCGCGCGATGGAGCGTGACGGGCAGTTGGTCTTTACCCGCCGCCAGTGCTACGCGCTGCCAGAACGCCTCGATCTGCTGAAAGGGACCGTCATTGGTCACCGCGATGGCTTCGGCTTCCTGCGCGTGGAAGGCCGTAAGGACGATCTGTACCTCTCATCTGAACAGATGAAAATGTGCATTCACGGCGACCAGATCCTGGCCCAGCCGCTGGGCGCGGACCGTAAAGGCCGCCGCGAAGCGCGCGTGGTACGCGTTCTGGTGCCAAAAACCAGCCAGATCGTCGGCCGCTACTTTACCGACGCGGGCGTGGGCTTCGTGGTGCCGGACGACAGCCGTCTGAGCTTCGACATTCTGATCCCACCTGAAGAGGTGATGGGCGCCCGCATGGGCTTTGTGGTGGTGGTGGAACTCACCCAGCGCCCAACCCGTCGCACTAAAGCGGTAGGTAAAATCGTCGAAGTACTTGGCGACAATATGGGCACTACCATGGCCGTTGATATGGCGCTGCGTACCCATGAAATTCCGTACATCTGGCCGAAAGCGGTTGAAGAGCAGATCGAAAGCCTGCGCGAAGAAGTGCCGGAAGAGTCCAAAGTGGGCCGCGTGGATCTGCGCTCCCTGCCGCTGGTTACGATCGACGGTGAAGACGCCCGCGACTTCGATGACGCCGTCTACTGCGAGAAAAAACGCGGCGGCGGCTGGCGCCTGTGGGTCGCTATTGCAGACGTAAGCTACTATGTTCGTCCGCACACCCCGCTGGATAATGAAGCCCGCAGCCGCGGTACCTCGGTCTACTTCCCGTCCCAGGTCGTGCCGATGCTGCCGGAAGTGCTGTCTAACGGCCTGTGCTCCCTGAACCCGCAGGTTGACCGCCTCTGTATGGTTTGCGAGATGACCATCTCCACCAAAGGGCGCTTAACCGGCTACAAGTTCTACGAAGCTGTGATGAGCTCGCACGCCCGTCTGACCTATACCAAGGTCTGGCATATGCTGCAGGGCGACCAGGATCTGCGCGAACAATACGCGCCGCTGGTCAAACACATCGAAGAGCTGCATAACCTCTACAAAACGCTGGATCAGGCGCGCGAAGAGCGCGGCGGGATCTCGTTTGAGAGCGAAGAAGCGAAATTCATTTTCAACGCAGAACGACGCATTGAGCGTATCGAGCAGACCCAGCGTAACGATGCGCACAAGCTGATCGAAGAGTGTATGATTCTGGCGAACATCTCGGCGGCACGATTCGTAGAGAAAGCCAAAGAGCCTGCGCTGTTCCGTATTCACGATAAGCCGACCACGGAAGCTATTACGTCGTTCCGCTCCGTGCTGGCTGAACTGGGTCTGGAACTGCCCGGAGGCAACAAGCCAGAGCCGCGCGATTACGCCGAGCTGCTTGAATCCATTAGCGACCGTCCTGACGCAGAAATGCTGCAGACGATGCTGCTGCGCTCTATGAAGCAGGCGATTTACGATCCGGAAAACCGCGGCCACTTCGGCCTGGCGCTGCAGTCTTACGCCCACTTTACGTCGCCGATCCGTCGTTATCCTGACCTCTCTCTGCACCGTGCGATCAAGTATCTGCTGGCGCAGGAGCAGGGCCATAAAGGGAACACCACCGAAACCGGCGGCTACCACTATTCGATGGAAGAGATGCTGCAGCTGGGTCAGCACTGCTCCATGGCCGAACGTCGTGCCGATGAAGCAACACGTGACGTGGCGGACTGGCTGAAGTGTGACTTTATGCTCGATCAGGTCGGTAACGTCTTCAAAGGCGTGATCGCCAGCGTGACCGGCTTTGGTTTCTTCGTTCGTCTGGACGAGCTGTTCATCGACGGTCTGGTGCACGTCTCCAGCCTGGATAACGACTACTACCGCTTCGACCAGGTCGGCCAGCGCCTGATTGGCGAATCTGGCGGCCAGACCTATCGTCTGGGCGACCGTGTGGAAGTGAAGGTCGAAGCAGTGAATATGGACGATCGTAAAATCGACTTCAGCCTGATCTCCAGCGAGCGCGCCCCGCGTAACGTCGGTAAAACCGAGCGTGAAAGGGCGAAAAAAACCGGTAAAGGTAAACCGGGCGGCGGTAAACGTCGTCAGGCGGGCAAGAAGGTAAACTTCGAGCCGGACAGCGCGTTCCGCGGCGAGAAGAAACAGAAGCCGAAGGCGGCGAAGAAAGAAGCCCGTTCAGCGAAAAAACCGTCCGCGAAAACGCAGAAAATCGCTGCCGCCACCAAAGCGAAGCGCGCGGCCAAGAAAAAGCAGGCGGAGTAAATTCTCCCCTCAACCTGACCCTCTCCCCAGCGGGGGGAGGGGAAATACTTATTACGAGAACCATCAATGAGTGAAATGATTTACGGCATCCACGCGGTGCAGGCCCTTCTCGAGCGCGCACCGGAGCGTTTTCAGGAAGTGTTTATTCTGAAAGGGCGTGAAGATAAGCGTCTGATGCCGCTGATCCACGCGCTGGAAGCGCAGGGCGTGGTGATCCAGCTGGCGAACCGCCAGTTCCTGGATGAGAAAAGCGAAGGCGCGGTTCACCAGGGGATCATTGCCCGCGTGAAGCCGGGTCGTCAGTATCAGGAAAACGATCTGCCGGATCTGATTGCCGGGCTGGATAACCCGTTCTTCCTGATCCTCGACGGCGTTACCGATCCGCACAACCTCGGCGCGTGCCTGCGCAGCGCCGATGCGGCGGGCGTGCACGCGGTGATCGTGCCGAAAGATCGCTCCGCGCAGCTGAACGCGACGGCGAAGAAGGTGGCCTGCGGCGCGGCGGAAAACGTTCCGCTGATCCGCGTGACTAACCTGGCGCGTACCATGCGTCTGCTGCAGGAAGAGAACGTCTGGATCGTCGGTACCGCCGGTGAAGCGGATCATACTCTGTACCAGAGCAAAATGACCGGCCGTCTGGCGCTGGTGATGGGTGCGGAAGGCGAAGGCATGCGTCGTCTCACCCGCGAGCACTGCGACGAGCTGATCAGCATCCCGATGGCGGGCAGCGTGTCGTCCCTGAACGTTTCCGTTGCGACGGGCATCTGCCTGTTTGAAGCGGTGCGTCAGCGCGGAGAATAAACAGCAAGGCCGTCCACAGGACGGCCTTTTGTGTTTTCTCCCTCTCCCGTTGGGAGAGGGGCGGAGTGAGGGCACCAGACGGTGACAACCTCACTCTTCTAACGACCGCAAATGGTCATCCTTCCTCAGCGTCATCAGCGCGAAAATACTCACTACCGCCGTCGCCATCACGTAATACGCCGGAATATCCAGGTTACCCGTCTGCTTAATCAGCCCGGTAATAATCAGCCCTGCGCATCCCGAGAAGATCGCGTTCGACAACGAGTAGGCCAGCCCCAGCCCCGTATAGCGCACGCGCGTCGGGAACATCTCAGAGAGCATCGCCGGGCCCGGCCCCGCCAGCATGCCCACCAGACCGCCCGCAATCAGTACCACACCAGCCTTCACCGCCAGCGTACTCGACTCCGCCTGCAGGATTTTCAGCAGCGGCAGGGCGAGGATCAGCAGCAGCGCGGCGGCGATAATCATCACCGTGCGGCGCCCGATCCGGTCGCTCAGGATCCCCGACGGAATGATGGTCAGCGCAAACCCAACGTTCGAAATCACCGCAATCAGCAGCGCCTGGTTAAACCCGGTGTGCAGCGCCGACTGCAGATAGGTCGGCATAATCACCAGGTAGGTGTACCCCGCCGCAGACCAGACCATCACGCGGCCAATCCCCATCACGATGGCCCGGAGCGTGGCGGCAGTATCCGCCTGAGCGACAGCCGGTTTGTCCTGCTGCTGCACAAAGCTGGGCGTCTCCTCCATGCTGACGCGAAGCCACAGCGCAACGACGCCCATGGGTAATGCCAGGAAGAAAGGAATACGCCAGCCCCACTCGTGCAGGGCTTCAGGCGTGAGGAGGGCGGAGAGTAGCGCCACGATGCCTGCACCCGCTAACAGCCCCAGCGCCACGGTAAAGGACTGCCACGCGCCATAAAGCCCACGCTTGCCGCGCGGGGCGAACTCGGTCATCAGCGAGACCGCACCGCCGTACTCGCCGCCCGCGAACAGCCCCTGCAGGATGCGCAGCAGCGTAATAATGAGCGGCGCGGCAATCCCGATGCTGGCATAGACCGGCACGACGCCGATGGCGGCGGTAGCGAGCGTCATCAATACCAGCACAATGATTAGCGTCGGCTTACGGCCAATCCGGTCGCCGATACGGCCAAACACCACTGCACCCAGCGGGCGGAAGAAGAAGGCGATGGCAAACGAGGCGTAGGTGAGGATCAGGCTGGTAAGCCCCGCTTCCCCTTCAAGCTGGAAGAAGTTCTTCGCAATGACGGTCGCCAGAAAACCGTAGACCGCAAACTCATACCACTCGATAAAGTTACCAATGGAGCCTGCAATTAATGCTCGCTTGTGCGCGTCCGGTTTCATAACGATCCTCACTGAAAAGGGTAAGAATAAATTATTCAACAAAAGCGAAGCCATGAAATAGTTTATTCTTATGTTCTGTGAGCTATTTCACGAATGATATCAGCGGGATCGTGAACGTGTGACTCCCCTCCCATGCAGCGCGAGCGCGGTCTGTCCATACTTATCGTCATTGCCACTGAAGGAGGGAGACAGCATGCACTGGCAGACCCATACTGTTTTCAATCAACCTGCACCACTCTCTAACAGCAACCTTTTTCTCTCGGACTGCGCGCTGCGTGACGCAGTCTCGCGTGAGGGTGCCGAATGGGATATCGAATTGCTCGCCAGCATCGGGCAGCAGTTAGGCACCGCAGAGTCGCTGGAGCTGGGCCGGTTGGCAAACGTCAACCCGCCCGAGCTGTTACGCTATGACGCCACCGGGGAGCGGCTGGATGACGTCCGCTTTCACCCGGCATGGCACCTGCTGATGCAGGGGCTTTGCGCCAACCGCGTGCATAACCTGGCGTGGGAAGAGGAGGCGCGTAAAGGGTCGTTTGTCGCTCGGGCCGCACGCTTTGTGCTTCATGCGCAGGTGGAGGCAGGCACGCTTTGCCCGGTCACCATGACGTTCGCCGCCACGCCGCTGCTGCAGCAGGCGCTCCCCAAAATATTTCACGACTGGCTGACGCCGCTACTCAGCGATCGCTACGATCCTCATCTTGCTCCCGGTGCGCAAAAGCGCGGCCTGCTGATCGGCATGGGCATGACGGAAAAGCAGGGCGGCTCGGACGTGCTTAGCAATACCACCAAAGCGGAAAAATGCAGCGACGGCAGCTACAGGCTGGTGGGGCATAAATGGTTTTTCTCCGTCCCGCAAAGCGATGCGCATCTGGTGCTGGCCCAGGCGAAAGGCGGGCTGTCCTGCTTTTTTGTGCCGCGCTTTTTGCCTGACGGACAGCGCAACGCCGTCCGGCTGGAGCGCCTCAAGGACAAGCTCGGAAACCGCTCCAACGCCAGCAGCGAGGTGGAGTTTCTTGACGCCTCCGGCTGGCTGCTGGGGGAAGAGGGCGAAGGGGTACGGCAGATCCTCAAAATGGGCGGTCTGACGCGATTTGACTGCGCGCTGGGCAGCCACGGACTGATGCGTCGGGCGCTCTCGGTGGCGCTGTACCATGCCCATCAGCGTCAGACCTTCGGCAAAAACCTCATCGATCAGCCTTTAATGCGCGAGGTATTAAGCCGGATGGCGCTGGTGCTGGAGGGGCAAACGGCGCTGCTGTTCCGCCTGGCCCGCGCGTGGGACAAGCGTGCCGATCCGCAAGAGGCCGCCTGGGCGCGGCTGTTTACCCCGGCGGCGAAATTTAGCGTCTGTAAAGCGGGCATCCCATTTGTCGCGGAGGCGATGGAGGTGCTGGGCGGGATCGGATATTGCGAAGAGAGCGAACTTCCCCGCCTGTACCGCGAGATGCCGGTGAACAGCATCTGGGAAGGGTCAGGTAATATCATGTGCCTGGACGTGCTGCGCGTGCTGGCGAAGCAGCCCGGCATTCACGATCTGCTTGCCGACGAGTTTGCGCAGGTGAAAGGGCAGGACAGACACTTCGACCGCAGCTGGCGACAGCTTCAGCAAAAACTGCGTAAACCGCAGGAGGCGCAGGGGCGGGAGATCGCGCAGCAGCTTTTCTTGCTCGGTACCGGGAGCCAGATGCTGCGGCACGCGTCGCCCCCGGTGGCACAGGCGTGGTGCCGCATGATGCTGGACACCCGTGGCGGTACGCTGATGAGCGAGCAGGTGCAAAGTGACCTGCTGCTGCGCGCCACGGGCAGAGTCGGCTAGCCTTTTAGCTGGAACAGGCTCACCAGCTGAGCCAGGTGTGAACCCTTCTCGCGCAGCGTTTGAGCGGTTTGCTCGCTGCGTGAGATGCGATCGGCATTGATATGCGACGCTTCGCCTATGTGGGTCATGGCGAGGTTCACCTGGCCGATACCGGCGGACTGCTCGCGTGAGGCATGGTTAATCTCGGTGACCAGCTGGCTGATGTTATCGATATGAATGATGATGTCATCCATCGCCAGGCGCGTCCTTTCAGACAGCGCATGACCCTCACTCACTTTTCTGAGCGTATCGCCAATCAGCTGTTCAATCTCCTTCACCGCGTTAGCGCTGCGTCCCGCCAGGGCGCGAACTTCCTGCGCGACTACCGCAAACCCTTTTCCGTGCTCGCCTGCGCGGGCCGCTTCCACTGCCGCATTCAGCGCCAGAATATTGGTCTGGAAAGCGATGGATTCGATCACTCGCGTGATGTCTTCGATGCGTTTTGACGCTTCGCGAATATCGTCCATGGTCGATACCGCGTGGGTGACCGTCTCACCGCCCTGATGGACCGCGAGCGAGGTTTCACCCACCAGCTGCTGCGTTTGCTCCATGTTGGCGGCATTTTGCTGCACGGTGGCGGCCAGCTGCTCCATGCTGGCAGATGTCTCTTCCACGCTGCTGGCCTGCTTGTTGATCTGCTCTGAAATCTCGCCAGTGTCGGCGGCCAGCGCGTTGGTGCCCAAATGGATCTCGCCTGCGGCCTCACGGACCTGCAGGACAATTTTTTGCAGGCCACCGCCGATGCCGTTGATAGCATCGATCAGCTGGCCAACTTCGTCCTGACGCGTAACCGGCAGGCTGGAACGGAGATCCCCTGCGGCATATTGACGGGCAAGATGGATCACATTGCGCAGCGGTCGGGTCAGCACGCGGCGAATAATGACCACGAACAGGCCAGCAAAAAGGATGGATAAGACCACGCCGGCCAGCAGGAAACGATCGCGCATGGCGTTGACGTTTGAGAGCAGCACCGATTTATCCACTTCGCCCACGATAGTCCAGTTCCAGCCTGGCAGCGGGGTATACGCCATTTTCAGCGTGCGGCCGTTGTCGCTTACGCGCTCCAGCGTGCCGGGTTTGTCACTCAGAAGCTGTTGTTGCGTCGCGCCGTCCCACTTCGGCAGCTGTCCCTCTTCGCTGGTATGGAACAGGTATTGCCCGCGCGTTTTGCCGTTGCTGCGATCCAGCACAAAGAAGTGACCGCTCTCGCCCAGGCGGCGGTTGAGGATTTTCTCGCGCATGACGTTCCAGGAGTGGGTGATGTCCACCCCGACAAAGACGATCGCAATGACCTGTCCTTCGGCGTTTTTAACCGGCTGGTACTGGGTGATGTAGCGTTTGCCAAACAGCAGCGCCAGGCCGCGGTAGACTTCACCTTTGTTGACGGCGGCAAAGGCCGGGCTGGCGTTATCCAGCACGGTTCCCATCGCCCGCTCGCCATTTTCTTTGCGCAGGGAGGTCGCTACGCGAACAAAGTCGTTTCCGCTGCGTACAAACAGCGTCGAAATGGCTCCCGTACGATTCAGGAACTCGTCCGAAAGCGTGTTATTTTCATGCAGCCCGGTGTCTCCGCCTTTCAGAAGCGGAACGCTAAGTCCGTTAATCGTCTGGAGTTGGGAAGTATCAATGTTCAGGGGCTGCGGTAAAAAGGTGGTAAACAGCCGGGTATAGCTCTCCACCTCTTCACTCAGGCTGGTGTTAAACATCTGCACCATGTCGACCATGCCGGTGGACTGATTATGCAGGTCTTCGACCGCAAGGGCTTCAAGCTGCTGGCTGGCTTTTTGGCTGAGCAGAAAAGTGAATAGCAGAAACAGCGTGGCGACACTGACGCCCGTCAGCAGCGAGAGTTTCGACCCCAGGCCCGCACGGTGGAAAAAATTGATCATAAATTGCTCATCATTGAAAAGTTATGGTTCTTCAACGGCAGAGCGGGGATTACGTTTACTGTTTTAATGTAACAAAATGTTATTTAATTGTTCTTTATTGGTTTTATATAAGATAAAAAATTTGCAAAAACGAAAAGCCACTAAAAATAAGTGGCTTTTATCAGAAGGGAGATTACACGTAGAGAATGGCCTGTACCCGCCAGCGATCGATATGGTTATCTTCCTGCATCTGGATGATGCGATACCATGAAGCACCCTGCTCATCGGCCTTTAATGCCACGACACGTTCAACGTCTTGCGGGCTCCCCGAGATATTATTCACGGAGATCTGGCCAATTTCATTCAGGCCAGTTACACAATCAGCACTGGCGAATTCTGCTGACTGCGCGGTGGTGCTCAGCAGGCCTGCTGAGAGCAACAGTGAGGTCAAAGCAAGAGTTCGTTTCATCGTCAGCTCCATTTCACATATATCCGGTATCCGCCGGGCAATCCTTCGCTAATAAACTCCCTTCCATTGACGCGGGCGTGGAGTTTATTGTGGACAGGAAAATGTCTATGGACGCAAAGCAGTGTAAATCTCGTTCAAAGGAAAACCATTATTTACGGTACAAAATGGCCTGTGAATACCACTGTCCCGTTATGATGGTTTCGTCGATCATAATGATGACGTAATAATCTGCTTTGGCGGCGACGGCCTGTGCTTTTATTGCCGATTCTGCGTCATCCGGAGAGCCGCGAACCAGCGCGGAGATGGTGCCCATTCGTTGTAATCCTTCCGTCTGGTTACGACGAATCTCCTGTGGATGATCGGCGACCGGTGGAGCGGGTTGCGGCGTTCCCTGCAGCGCGCTACAGCCACTAAGCAGAAACACCAGCAATAAAGCAGCAAACCTGCGCATAACCATATCTCGTTTCCTGATAGCCATAGTGTAGTTGTCTGTGAATTTAGTTTTGGGGGAATGTTCCCGAAGTGTTATCTGGGACGTATATTTCGAATGAAAATGACGCGAAAGCGTAACCCAGTTCTCAACATTATGAATCATAGATTCGCACAGGGTCGACAATGATTGAAATTGAAATACGCCACCTCGGCGACCATGAGATTTTACACGCGATGCCGGCGGGTAAACGTGATAAACCGCTGCCTGTTGTGGTTTTTTATCATGGGTTTACCTCATCGAAGCTGGTTTACAGTTATTTTGCGGTAGCGCTGGCGCAGGCGGGTTTTCGCGTGGTGATGCCAGATGCACCCGACCACGGCGCACGCTTTACGGGTAATGAGCAGGCGCGGCTGGGTCAGTTCTGGCAGATTCTGCACGGGAGTCTGACCGAATTTACCGGGCTGCGCGATGCGCTTTATGAGGCAGGGCTGGTGGCCGACCATCGTCTGGCGGTAGCCGGGGCATCAATGGGCGGTATGACGGCGCTGGGGATTATGACGCATCATCCTGAAGTGAAGTCGGTCGCCTGCCTGATGGGCTCGGGCTACTTTACATCGCTGGCGAAGACGCTTTTTCCCCCTCAGGATTTAACGGAAATGACCGCGACGCTGGCAGAGTGGGAAGTGACCCGGGCATTGCCGCGCGTGGCCGATCGCCCTCTGCTGCTGTGGCACGGTGACGCGGATGATGTGGTCCCGCCCGAGGGAACCTTCCGTCTGCAGCAGGCGTTAATCAATGAAGGGCTGGACGGTAATCTGACCTGCCTGTGGGAACCGGGCGTCCGCCACCGTATCACGCCAACGGCGCTGGACGCTACAGTGGCATTTTTCAGCCAGCATCTTTAAAGGCGCAGCACTTTGACGCCCTTATCTTCCAGCTTGTGGAGGATCTCAGGGGGCTCTTTTACCGGGTGTATTCCGGAGCCATTCACAAAAAAAAGCCCCCGGGCAGGGGGCAACGTCAACTATGGCTATGTTCTCGTTGTTGGCTTTCCTGGTGCTAGCGTTAAAGCGTTATCGGTAAATATCTGCACTGGCGTGCATATTGCCGTTGCTGCCGGGCTCACGGGTTAACATCACGTGGTAATAGGTTGCGCCCTGCGCATCGGTTTCTTCGTTTAATGCCTGATCTGCTTCACTTTCCGTGGCGAAATTATGATTGATGTAAATGACGCCCAAGCTTTGCACATCATCCATGTTTCTGGCCTGTCGGCTGTCTATCTTGATGGCTGCCATCGCGTTTGCACTGAGCAAAAGCGCCGCCATTATGGCTAATGCGATTTTTTTCATGATATGCGCTCCACGACTACGTGCTGCGAAAGGGGGGATGCTCCTTCTTTAATTCAGGTGACCTCTGAGTAAAGTGTAATCACTCATCCGGCGGGGATGCGTGACCATTTCTGATGCAGTTGTTCAAAAAAACAACGCTTCCGGGTGTGACCAATTTTAAATCACCCACTTAGACCCGCTTCGCGCTTTGTGCGAATTATTTGTGCAATCAGCTTGAGTTTCCAGGGGCGCGCAAGTATTATGACGCGTCAATTTTTCAGCCGACCTTTAACACGTTCCTTGCCTCCCCGGGCCTCGGCTGACCCAGACAGGAGGCTGAATAATCCGTAAGGAGCAATTCGATGCGTCATTACGAAATCGTTTTTATGGTCCATCCTGACCAGAGCGAACAGGTTCCGGGTATGATCGAGCGTTACTCTGCTGCCATCACTGGTGCAGAAGGTACGATCCACCGTCTGGAAGACTGGGGCCGCCGTCAGCTGGCTTACCCGATCAACAAACTGCACAAAGCACACTACGTTCTGATGAACGTTGAAGCGCCGCAGGAAGTGATCGATGAGCTGGAAACTACCTTCCGCTTCAACGATGCCGTTATCCGCAGCATGGTTATGCGTACCAAAAACGCAGTTACCGAAGCATCTCCGATGGTTAAAGCGAAAGACGAGCGCCGTGAGCGTCGCGATGATTTCGCAAACGAAACCGCAGATGATTCTGATGCTGGGGATTCTGAAGAGTAATTTCTGATGACCAACCGTCTGGCGTTGTCCGGCATCGTATGCAGGGCTCCCCTTCGAAAGGTCAGTCCATCAGGAATTCCGCATTGCCAGTTCGTGCTTGAGCATCGTTCTGTGCAAGAGGAAGCCGGGTTTCACCGGCAGGCGTGGTGCCAAATGCCCGTTATTATTAGCGGACACGAAAACCAAGCCATTACTCACAGTTTAACGGTCGGTAGCGCAGTAATCGTTCAGGGGTTCATTTCTTGCCACAAGGCAAAGAACGGCCTGAGCAAAATGGTTCTGCATGCCGAGCAGATTGATTTGATAGATTCTGGAGACTAGCCATATGGCACGTTATTTCCGTCGTCGCAAGTTCTGCCGTTTCACCGCGGAAGGCGTTCAAGAGATCGACTATAAAGATATCGCAACGCTGAAAAACTACATCACCGAAAGCGGTAAGATTGTCCCAAGCCGTATCACCGGTACTCGTGCAAAATACCAGCGTCAGCTGGCTCGCGCTATCAAACGCGCTCGCTACCTGTCCCTGCTGCCGTACACTGATCGTCATCAGTAATCGGGCACGGTCCATTAATACGACTTTAAGAGGATAAGGTAATGCAAGTTATTCTGCTTGATAAAGTAGCAAACCTGGGCAGCCTGGGTGATCAGGTTAACGTTAAAGCGGGTTACGCACGTAACTTCCTGGTTCCACAGGGTAAAGCTGTTCCAGCTACCAAGAAAAACGTAGAGTTTTTCGAAGCACGTCGCGCTGAACTGGAAGCCAAACTGGCTGACGTTCTGGCGGCTGCTAACGCTCGCGCTGAAGCAATCAACGCACTGGGCACCGTTACCATCGCGTCTAAATCAGGCGACGAAGGTAAACTGTTCGGTTCCATCGGTACCCGCGATATCGCTGATGCAGTAACTGCTGCAGGCGTTAAAGTGGCTAAGAGCGAAGTTCGTCTGCCGAACGGCGTTCTGCGTACCACTGGTGAGCACGAAGTTGACTTCCAGGTTCACAGCGAAGTGTTCGCTAAACTGGTTGTTAACGTTGTAGCTGAGTAATTTTTTACTCTGCTCACGTTGAAACGCCGGCCTTGTGCCGGCGTTTTGCTTTTTACAGAACCGGGCCTTAACGCGCCCTGATAAAACTGCCGTCTGGCTGGCGGGTAAACAGCACCTGTTGTCCATTTCCCGTATCAATCGTTAACCCTGTCACCACCCCGCTGGCATTCTGGCGAATCTGTACCATCTGACCATTCTGCAGGTTACTGAGCGGTTTACCCGCACCTTCCACCTTCGCCATGGCATAAACGTCGGTTGGCGGCAGATTGTGGTCGCGGAACAGCTGTGCCAGCGTTTTGCCCGGCTCTACGCGATAGGAACGCCACTGTTGCTCAATACCGGTAGGCTGTTGCGTCTGAGGCTGAGACGGGGCGGCGGTTTGATCCTGCGGCTGTTCATCCTGAATGGGTTCTGGCTCAACCGGCGCGACCTGACCCGGATCGTTAGACGGGGTCACAAGCTGCGTTTGCATCGGCTGTGCGTCAGGCTGCGGCCGCGTTTGCGACTGAATATCCAGCTGAGCATTGCGGGTGACGGGTGCGGTATCGACATCATCGCCCCCGGAAGGAAGCAGGAAGCCCACGATCACCATCAGCGCGCCAATGATGATCCCTCTGCGATGCAGAGGAGGCAGCGGGTCCATGATGCGAAAATTGTCCGGCGCCTGCCAGATTTTCGCCAGGGTAGGTTTCAGTTCAAATCGCCCGGGCATGGCACTCCTCCTGCTCCGCGTATTTTTTATCCTGTGCCCCGAAGTATAGTTTGCTAACTGCCTGAACGGCGTAGTAAACCCGACATCCGTGACATCAGTTCGGGATTAATCCTGGTTCTCTCTATTGTTTCTGTTTCGTCGCGGTTTGTCACCTTAACTTCAGACAAAGTTTTACCCATAAGGGCATGGCTGATATGCTGCCCGCTACTTTAAATGTGATGGAAGGAAAACCCATGACCACCCCGACTTTTGACACTATCGAAGCGCAGGCAAGTTACGGTATCGGCTTGCAGGTAGGACAGCAGCTGAGCGAATCCGGCCTGGAAGGTCTGTTACCAGAAGCGCTGGTGGCGGGTATCGCTGACGCGCTGGAAGGCAAACAGCCTGCCGTTCCGGTAGACGTTGTGCACCGTGCGCTGCGTGAAATCCACGAACGTGCTGACGCCGTGCGTCATGCGCGCTTCGAAGAGATGGCAGCCGAAGGTGTGAAATATCTGGAAGAGAACCGTGAGCGTGAAGGCGTGAACAGCACCGAGTCTGGTCTGCAGTTCCGCGTGATCAATCAGGGCGACGGCGCAATCCCGGCGCGTACCGACCACGTTCGCGTGCATTACACCGGTAAACTGATCGACGGTACCGTGTTCGACAGCTCCGTGGCGCGCGGCGAACCGGCTGAGTTCCCGGTCAACGGCGTGATCGCAGGCTGGATCGAAGCTCTGACCCTGATGCCGGTCGGTTCCAAATGGGAGCTGACCATCCCGCATAACCTGGCCTACGGCGAGCGCGGCGCTGGCGCGTCCATTCCGCCATTCAGCACCCTGGTCTTTGAAGTCGAGCTGCTGGAAATTCTGTAATCGACTTTTCTTATTTCCTCTCTCCGGTTGGGGAGAGGAAAATAGCGTAAAAACCTATAGTTACGGTGCTATCAATATTTTATCTTGCAAACGAAACTGTTGCGTGTATTTTTGTGAGCTGTTTCGCGCTGTATGAGTGATATGACACTCACTTTCAACATATTATTAACATAATATCTAAATCATAGTATTCATCCCGCCGATTCTTACCTAATATCGATAAACCCTTACAAAGGGACCGTCATTTTTTTGACGTTTTTAAAGGCCAGAAGAGCCTTAACAACACAGACAGGCATAAACAGGAAAATTACATGGTAGATCAGGTCAAAGTCGCCGCTACAGAAGAGGCGACGTCTGAACAGTCGCTACGGCGCAATCTCACAAACCGTCATATTCAGCTCATTGCGATTGGGGGTGCCATCGGTACCGGGCTGTTTATGGGGTCAGGCAAAACCATCAGTCTCGCCGGGCCGTCGATCATCTTCGTTTATATGATCATCGGTTTTATGCTCTTCTTCGTGATGCGTGCAATGGGTGAATTGCTGCTCTCGAACCTCGAATACAAATCCTTTAGCGACTTCGCTTCTGACCTGCTCGGGCCGTGGGCGGGCTATTTCACCGGCTGGACCTACTGGTTCTGCTGGGTCGTCACCGGTATGGCGGACGTCGTGGCGATTACCGCCTACGCGCAGTTCTGGTTCCCGGGGCTGTCGGACTGGGTCGCCTCGCTGGCGGTGATTGTTCTGCTGCTGAGCCTGAACCTCGCCACCGTTAAAATGTTCGGTGAGATGGAGTTCTGGTTCGCGATGATCAAAATCGTGGCGATTGTCGGGCTTATCGTCGTGGGTCTGGTGATGGTGCTCACCCACTTCCAGTCGCCAACGGGCGTTCAGGCGTCGTTTACCCATCTGTGGAATGACGGCGGGTGGTTCCCGAAAGGCATTAGCGGCTTCTTTGCCGGCTTCCAGATCGCGGTTTTTGCTTTCGTGGGCATTGAACTGGTGGGCACGACGGCAGCGGAGACCAAAGATCCCGAGAAGTCTCTCCCGCGCGCGATTAACTCTATTCCGCTGCGTATCATCATGTTCTACGTCTTCGCGCTGATCATCATTATGTCCGTGACGCCGTGGAGCTCCGTGGTGCCAACCAAGAGCCCGTTCGTTGAGCTGTTCGTGCTGGTAGGTCTGCCTGCCGCCGCGAGCCTGATTAACTTCGTGGTGCTGACCTCTGCTGCCTCGTCTGCCAACAGCGGCGTATTCTCCACCAGCCGTATGCTGTTTGGTCTGGCGCAGGAAGGCGTGGCGCCGAGCGCGTTCGCCAAGTTGTCGAAGCGCGCGGTACCGGCAAAAGGGTTGACCTTCTCCTGCATGTGCCTGCTGGGCGGCGTGGTGATGCTCTACGTGAACCCAAGCGTGATTGGCGCGTTCACCATGATCACCACGGTCTCTGCGATCCTGTTTATGTTCGTCTGGACCATCATCCTCTGTTCATACCTGGTGTACCGCAAGAAGCGCCCGCACCTGCATGAGAAATCGATCTACAAGATGCCGCTGGGCAAGCTGATGTGCTGGGTATGCATGGCGTTCTTCGTCTTCGTGCTGGTTCTGCTGACGCTGGAAGATGATACCCGTCAGGCACTCATCGTCACGCCGCTGTGGTTTATCGCGCTGGGGCTGGGCTGGGTGTTTATCGGTAAGAAACGTATGGCAGGCGTAAGGTAAAAGCAAAACGGCAACTTCGGTTGCCGTTTTTAGTTTTTCTATTCCCCAGCTAATGCCCGCGGGAACAGAACGTTGTTCTCAAGGCTGATGTGTTCCATCAGGTCGTCAATCATTTCATTAATGCCGTTGTACATCGCTTTCCACGTTGTGCACGCTTCTGGCGGCGGCGTGACGTTGTGGGTGGTGTGTTTGATCACTTCCAGCAGTTCACCCGCATCATCATGCTCGCTTTCCATCACGCTGATAGGCCCCATCGCCTGGCTTCCCATTCCCTGCTTAATCATCGGGAAGAGGATCTGCTCTTCTTTCATCATATGGCTGGAAAGCTCTTCGTGCAGAAGGGTCAGGTACTTCGCCAGACCGCGCGGTACGGAGGGTTTGTCGGCATGCACGCGCTCAACTTTGGTCGCCTGGAGGATCAGCTCCGGCAGCTGTTCACGGTGACGGTCATGGTAACGCACGATGATGTGGTCGATGATTTCCGCGAGCGGGGCGGTTCGCCAGTCTTTGTCGACGGGCTGCTCGGCCAGCTGCGCCAGCTCTGCTTCAATCACTTCAACGTCCAGCTCCTTGCGTGAGGCCGCACGCGCCAGGGTTTGCTTACCGCCGCAGCAGTAATCCATATCGTATTTACGAAACAGCGCAGAAGCGCGAGGGATGGAAAGCGCCAGCTCGCCAAGGGGTTGGTCGCGAAAGGCCATAGCAGTTACCTCGTCATCAATAATTTAAGATGCATATTAAATGCATCTTTAAGTCAGCGCTATAACCCTTTAGAGGGACGGGTAAAAATGAGATGCGGATCACAAAAAATTATCTGATTTAACTCTCTGAATGGGCTCAGGAAAGTGGTTTCGAAACTTTTTAAAGGTGGAGAAACAGTAAACAACCCGCCGCGCCTGCCGATATATCCACGTCAGACAAACCTGCATATAACAAAGGCAACGCATGTTTAAACGTATAAAAGTCATTACCCTTCTGATTTCGGTGCTGCTTGTGCTCGGCATCATGCAAGTGATTTCCGCGGGTATCTTTATCAACGCGCTGAATAACGATAAAGACAACTTCACCGTGTCGCAGCTCTCCAGCAAGAACGTGGCGGAGTTTACCGATGCGTGGATCAGCCTGAACCAGGCGCGCGTGACGCTGAACCGCGGGATGCTGCGTCTGCAAAGCAGCATGGCCTCTCAGATTAACGGTGGGCAGCTCAATGAGCTGGTGACCACGGCGAAAAATCTGCTGACTGAAGCGCAGGTTCATTACGATAAATACTATGCCATGCCAAATACGCCGGGCCTGGATGAGAACCTGACTAACCAACTCGAAGAGCAGTACCGCATTTACTCTGCAACGCTGACGCAAATGAACGTTCTGCTGAGCCAGGGCAACCTGGAAGATATGTTCAAGCAGAATGCTGAACAAAAGCAAAACGCGATGCAGACGGTTTATCGTGAATGGCGCGAAGCGCAGGCAACGCTTACCGATAAAGGCATCCAGGACAATGAAAGCGACTACAAGCGCATCCTGTGGATCCTTTCTGCGGTTATGCTGCTGGTGATTGTGGTGATTATTTCCAGCTGGGTAGCCATGCGCCGCGTGCTGCTGCTGCCTCTGGAAGAGGTGATTAACCATATTCGCGCCATTGCGGCGGGGGATTTAACCCAGCCGATTCAGGCTGAAGGTAAGAACGAGATGGCTATCCTGGCGCGCAACGTTCAGGAGATGCAGACCTCGCTGGCGAACACCGTGGGCGTGGTGCGTGAAGGTGCGGATACCATTTACACCGGTGCCGGTGAAATTTCTGCCGGCAGCAACGATCTCTCTTCCCGTACCGAGCAGCAGGCCGCGTCTCTGGAAGAGACGGCAGCCAGCATGGAACAGCTGACGGCAACCGTGAAGCAGAACGCCGATAACGCGCGTCAGGCTTCCCGTCTGGCGCTGGACGCCTCCTCGACGGCGAAGAAGGGCGGTAACGTGGTTGAAGGCGTGGTGCGTACAATGGACGAAATCGCCACCAGCTCCAGCAAAATTGCGCAAATCACTAATGTGATCGACGGTATTGCCTTCCAGACTAACATCCTGGCGCTGAACGCGGCGGTGGAAGCGGCGCGCGCGGGCGAGCAGGGCCGTGGTTTTGCGGTGGTGGCAGGGGAAGTACGTACCCTCGCTCAGCGCAGCGCCCAGGCGGCGAAAGAGATCAAAGCGCTGATCGATGATTCCGGTGAACGCGTGAACGCGGGTTCCCAGCTGGTTAACGAAGCCGGGGAGACGATGGCAGAGATCGTCAATGCGGTCACCCGCGTCACCGACATCATGGGTGAAATTGCCTCGGCCTCTGACGAGCAGAGCCGCGGTATTGACCAGGTGGGCCAGGCGGTAGCCGAGATGGACCGCGTGACCCAGCAGAACGCCTCGCTGGTAGAGGAGTCTGCGGCCGCAGCGGCGGCGCTGGAAGATCAGGCTGCACGCCTGAACGAAGCGGTGGCGGTGTTCAAAATCACCCGCAACCAGGCGGTCAAAGCGGCACCGGTGAAAACCTACGTGCCAAAAGCGCAGCCTGCAGCGGCGGCGTCTGAAGGGAACTGGGAAACGTTCTAACCTTCTGAAGCCGGAACGACCTTTGGTTTTTCCGGCTTCGCCCTTACCGCCATCACCACCCCCACCACCAGCAGCGCGATCCCGCAGGCCGTGAATAGCGGCGGCACGCTCTGGCGCATCAGGAAGGTATAAAGCAGTCCGGCCAGGGTTTCGAAGACAATCAGCGGTCCTAAGATAACCGTCGGCAACTTCTGGCTGGCAATGTTCCAGCACAGCGCGCCCACCCATGAGCACAGCACCGCAATCGCAACCATTAAGCCAATAAACAACCACGGTCTTGGCCCGAAGGGCTGGGCGAAGTCTGGCTGTTGATGGCCTAACCAGATGCACGCGCCGGCATAGCCCACCAGTGAGACGGGCAGCGTGACCAGCGCCTGCGCCGTCGCCCACATCATCGGATGCTTGTCCGGGTTCTCCCGCAACCAGCGCGCGTTGCGCAGGGCATACCATGCCCAGCACGCCACGGAAATGAACGCCAGCACAATGCCAGAACCGTAACGCCACAGGTCAACATCCGCCTGCCCGTGACGCAGCTCGGCAATATTGACGCATACCAGCCCCACGGCGGTGCATACCAGCGCCGGCGCCATTTTTGACCACGCCAGTTTGCCATCGCGGTGACTGTAGAGCAGGTTCGCAAAGACGGGGATGACGACCGGCAGCGTGCCGATAATCATGGTCGATACCGGCGCACCGGTACGCTGAATGGCACTCGCAAGGCAAACGTAGTAGATAAGATTGCCCATCATGGTCAGCGCCAGCGCGGTGCCCCAGTCCTGACGGCTGAGCTGACGCAAGCGCGCGCGACCCAGCCACGCCAGGGGCAGAGCAATCAGCCCGAGCGCCAGATAACGTCCGGTTGACTGCAGTATTGCCGGATACTCGGGCACGATCAGCGGGCCGACAAAAATCAGCCCCCACATCATCCCGGCCAGCAGGGCATACAACACTCCACTAATCATTTTTCCATCCACAGGTATTTACGCTGTATGCAGTGTAGGAGGGGGAAATGCGCGCGTATTGTATGAGATTGCGCATTAGCGCCGGGTGACCTGCTTCTGGTAACGCACGGGCGTAATGCCGTATCGGCGGGTAAACGCGCGGGTTAAATGGGACTGGTCGGTCAGCCCGGTCGCGGCTGCCACTTCGGCGGCGGGCATGCCGTGGGTGAGGAACGCTTTGGCGCGCCAGAGGCGAATGGCCATCAGCATCTGGTGCGGCGTAACGTGAAAATGGGCTTTGAACTGGCGCTGGAAATGGTACGGGCTGAGCGAAACGACGCTGGCCAGCTCGTCCAGCGTCAGGGCGCGCATGTAGTTGTCGTGCAGGTACTCGCGCACGCGTTCGAAGCGGTGCGCGCCTTCCTGAATCACCGGCGCGTGATGGGCAAGCGGCTGGAAGGTCTCAATCAGATCCAGCAGTAATCCTTTTTGCGCAAGCGGATCGTCCGTGTGCCACAAGCCGTAGATGAGCCTGCCGATTTGCTGCGAGCGCAGCGGGTCATGTCGCGTGACATCGCTAAACCACCAGTGCCGGAGGCCGGTCACCTCTTCCAGCAGATCGGGTTCGATATAGACCATCCGGTAGCGCCAGCCGCCTTCGGTGGCGGATTCACCGGTATGGATCTCGTCCGGGTTCATGGTGACGACGGATTTTTCCGCCGCGAGATGCTGGGTACCGCGATAGCGAAAGCGTTCGGCGCCGGTTTCAATCGTGCCGATCCCGAAGGCTTCATGGGTGTGAGGCTCAAAGGCGTAGTCGGAAATATGCGCGTGATAAAGCTCCAGGCCCGGCAGCTGCGCCAGATGGCGAAAGCGCGCGCTGTCTCTTTCATCATTAAACTGTTCCGGTACGCCTTGCACGTTGAGCCTCCTCGTGGTCATCTTTTCATTATCAGAGATGACCGGGGTTTATGCACTAAACATCTTTGCCCGGACGGTCTTTCGGTAATCCCCCGGTGAAACCGTTGTTTTATGCTTAAACTGGCGATTAAAGTGCGCAATATCCTGATATCCCACCGCATTCGCAATCTCCTGAATGCTCAGATTGGTGGATTGCAGCATTGTCATGGCGGATTCAATTCTGGCGGTTAATAAATACTGCAGGGGGGATATATCGGTGGCATTTTTAAAGCGGCGATTAAAGTTGCGCAAACTCATGCCAGCCATATCGGCAAGATTTTGCATGGATATATCCGAGGCGCAGTTGGCTTTTATCCAGATTTGAATTTGAACAATATCTTCATCCGGATGGGGTTTGTTTTCTTCACTGTAACACTGGCGATCAAACTGACTCCGAATTTCATGGAAAAAGGTCCGTTGGGTATGTGTGGCTACACGTTTCCCGTATATCGTTTCGATGAAATGGATGGTCAGATCTGAGAGGGCTTTGACGCTGGCGGCACAGTAAATATTATCGGCCTGCGTGAGAAAATGTTTGGTTTGTAATTTTACGTTGGGGTAGTCACGCGAGAACTGTTTGAAGTAATGCCAGTGGGTGGTGGCGGGTTTCCCGTTGAGCAATCCCGATTCCGCCAGGAAACAGCAGCCCGTTCCGACGGCCGCGATGCGGGTCCCTCGCGCCGCCTGTTCGCTAAGCCATGCCAGGAGTTCAGGCTGTTGTCTGACCACTGCACGAGGATTGCGCCACAGGGCAGGAAGATAGATAACGTCATAGTGCCTGTCTGCGGTCAGCGTGGTATCGGCGGTAATGCTGAAGCCACTGTGCGTCAGGATGGGCTCGCTGTTTATGCCAATGGTATTCACCTTCAGAATATTCTCCGGGCGACAGAGCCTGAATGAAGACGTCTCCGGTTTGTGCGTGTCTGCGTGGGATGTTGTTTTTTGCTCGGCTAAATAGCTACTGGCTGCCGCTTTCCACATTTCAATCGGAAGACTGAGACCGGAACTTAGCATGCGTTCACATAACACAAATCCTATTTGTGTATTTGTCATTTTTGATTAATACCTGTTTTGACTATTATTTTTGGTAGCTCATTGTTGTCCTGGCCAAAAAAGTCAGCATTTTGGCTGGATTTTCATATTAGCTTTTGTTGGTAATTTGTAAACTAATATCTGAAATTATCGCACTTACTTAACAAAATAAATCCACGACCACGAGAGGATCAATTATGGTGAAATTACCCGTAATAACGGCTTTTGGCGGCTATGGTCCAGCTGGTCGTAGTTCTTCACATCATGCATTTCGTCGAATGATTATTGAGTCATTATCGGAAGAGGAAAGGCAGGAGACGTTATTATCGTTAGCCATTCTGATGGGTGTGCTTAAATATGATGAAGGTGGGTATTGCGACATTTCCGGTAAAAGATTTACACCTGCTCAGGCCGCCGCGAGGATAAAAGACGACGCGCTTGAGGGAACCCTTATCAGAAAAATTACGCGCGACTATTTTGATGTCGATGCTATCGCCAGCCATGCAAAATTGAATATGGTTTCAGGCGAAGAGGGATTCAGTTTTAATATATCTGCCAGACAATTACCTCAACCCTTACCGGCGGGATGGCAGGTTGAGGAAATAGCGGATCAGCGTGTCCGTATCACCGTTCAGGGAGAGATGGACTGTAAAATTGAGGCGTTGCTGCGCACGGAGGTTCAGGCTGCCGGGCTGTTGCCGCAGGGATTCCGCCCGGGCGACCATTACAATTCGCAGTTTCATCCGCGGGCGTTACAAATGGCGATTGTCGGGGCGTCAGACGCCATCAACGCCCTGGGGATCCCGTGGCGAGAGGTGCAGGCCAAAATCACGCCGGATCAGCTCGGCGTCTATTCGGGCAATATCATGGGGCAGCTCGACGATTATGGCTTTGGCGGGATGCTGCAGTCGCGCCTGAAAGGCCATCGCGTCAGCGCCAAGCAATGCCCGCTGGGCCTGAACAGCATGTGCGCCGATTTCCTCAATGCCTATGTGTTGGGTAGCGTCGGTCATACCAGCGCCACGCTGGGGGCATGCGCCACGTTTCTGTATAACCTGAATGCGGCAGTTGAAGATATCAAAGCGGGGCGCATTCGCGTGGCCGTTGTTGGCAGCGCCGAAGCGCCGGTCACCTCAGAAGTGATTGAAGGATTCGATGCCATGGGCGCCCTGGCAACGGAGAGCAAGCTTAAGCATATTGATGAAACGGAAACGGCTGACTGGCGCAACAGCAGCCGCCCGTTTGGCAACAGCTGCGGTTTTGTTATCGCGGAATCCAGCCAGTATGTCGTGTTAATGGACGACGAGCTGGCGCTGCAGCTTGGCGCAGAGATCCACGGTTCAGTGGGGAATGTCTTCATCAACGCTGACGGCTTTAAACGTTCTATCGCGTCGCCGGGGCCGGGGAATTACATCACCATGGCGAAAGCCGTAGCCTCTGCGGTATCGATGGCTGGGATGGAGACGGTGCAAAAGGGATCGTTTATTCAGGCGCACGGCTCAAGCACGCCGAAGAATTGCGTCTCCGAGGCGGATATTTTTGACCGCGTTGCGCAAGCCTTTTCGATTCGCGACTGGCCGGTGACGGCGGTGAAATCGTATCTCGGTCACTCTCTGGGCCCCGCCAGCGGCGACCAGCTCATCAGCTGCCTCGGCGTCTTCCGCTATGGTATTTTGCCGGGAATTAAAAGCGTGCCCCACATCGCGCCGCAGGTGAATAACGCGCGCTTAACCATTCCTCTTGAGGACTGCAAATTAAAGGAAGATCAGGGACAAATCGCCTTTATTAATTCAAAAGGCTTTGGCGGTAATAATGCCACGGGGGTGGTTTACTCGCCAAAGCTGACCCATCAATGGTTGCGCAAACGCTATGGGGACGCGGTGTATGCGGATTATCAGCAGCGTAACCGCCAGGTGCGGCGTCAGGCGAACGCGTACGACGAGGCGGCGTCGCAGGGTGAACTCAATGTCATTTATCTTTTCGGCCAGCAGGGGATAAATGAGGAAGATATTAAGATTGATATGAATGGCATCACCATTCCCGGATTTGAAAAACCGATAACGTACGCGACGGATAAAGAATACCCGGACTTTTAATCGTTATATCTGTTTTTATTATTAATAAATAAAGGTGCCTGTATTTCCTCAGGTGCCTTACCTTTGTGCAGCGCTAAACAGGAGAAAGAAAGTGGCTAATCTCAGTGCAATACTGATTGCCTTTGGCTGGAGCGGTATTGTCGTCGGCATAATGATGGGTGGATTAATGGGTATGTACGCCTTTAAGGGACCCTTTCGCGCCCCTAAAGGGCATGAAAATTATACTGATTTAAATCGCAGAATGTTAAGGCTGGCACATATTGCCTTTATTATGCTGCCGTTAATATCCATGCTCTATGGCATGTGTATTGATGACCTCGCCGTGTCTTATATCTATAAATATTATGCCGTTATTTGCATGATGATACTTTCGGTGGGTATTCCGGTTCTCCTGATTGCGTCGTGTTTTTATCTGCCATTTAAATATGTGCAGGTAATACCGTTTAGCTGTGGAATGTATGCGTTAGTCGTAATGGCAATTGGCAGGGTTTCAGCCCTGTAAACTATCACCTACCTGAGAGATAAAATGAAAACGTTAATGAATACCCGCCAGCTAGGTCGGGACGCTATTGTCGCGACCGTAGATAAGCACGTTTATACAGAAAACCGCGCATTTGCCAACAGGCTTATTGACCGGATTGAATCTCATCCGCTGATGCGCAGCCCTATTTTGGCAAAAATGAACAGCGGTGAAGTTGATATTCAACAGATGCGTGTATTCCACCTGGAGTTTTATCACGCGTTTGCGCAAGTCTTTACCGATGCGGTTATTGAAGCGTTAAGCGCGGCGAAACAGCTGGAAGCGCCGCTGGGCGCTCAGGCGAAAATGGCGGCCCGTTTTCTGCTGCAAATCAACCTGCTGGATGAGCTTGGCTTCCACCCTGGCGAAGACGCCGAAGGCAATTACAACGGTCAGCCCGCGCTGGCGCACTACGTCCAGTTCTTCACGACCATCCAGCAGCTGGGGATGACGGAGCACGAGGTGAAATCCTGGCTGCCGATGTCCAGCTCCCTGGCCTGCCGGGCGACCTTTGAAAACGCCTATGGCGACTATACCCAGCTGGTGGGGTTGCTGGCCGTGGCCGAGACCGTCTTCCACGACTTCGCCACGCCGTGGGCCAAAGGTGTTGATAAAGCAACGGATATTGACGTCACGCAGGGCTATCACAGCATCCATGTAGAAAGCGAAACGGGAGAGTCCATTGAAGATGGTCACTCCGAAGATGCCTGGATCCTGTTCTGCCAGGCGCTGACGGAAGACCGCTATGCCGAGATGGAACAGCGCGTCGATCTCTGGCTGAAGGTATGGAACGACTTCTGTAACGATCTGCTGGCTGGCCGCGCCGGAAAATAATCTTTTCACCCTCACTACATTTGAAAATATAGAGCGAATTATGATGCCGTCTCATCAGTTGTTTAACAGGGGATATCATTCCTTCAACCAGCTTTTGCCCGTACTTGCTGTTCAACAAACTACTCAGACGGCATTTGAATTCGTCCGCAGCGCCAGTGATATTCAGAGCCAAAGCTATGACCAGTTACACCAGCGCGCCGCGTCGCTTGCACACGCATTACTGCAATACGGGCAACGGGGCGACCGGGTAATATTGCTTTATCCGGATGGCGAAGATTTTATTGGCGCTTTTTTTGGATGCCTTTATGCCGGCAGGGTGGCGGTTCCCGTCCCGATGCCCGCAAAATCATCAGGAAGCGCGTGGGAGCGTTTTGCCGGAGTATTACGTAATGCGCAAACGGAATGTATTGTTACGACAGCAAAGGGAGCAGAAACGCTAGGCCAGCTATCACTTCCGTTATCCCCGCTTATTTTTACCTTCGACAAACCAGACACAGCTGCGCTACCGGCGGGCTATCGTCTGCATCCTCTTGATCGCACGTTCTCCGGGGCATTTCACCCCGTTCCGGTAGCGGAAAACGATCTGGCTTTTTTACAGTACACTTCGGGTTCGACGGGCTCTCCGAAGGGCGTGATGGTGACCCATGGCAACCTGTGGGCTAACTCGCATGCCATTCACCGCTTTTTCGGCCATCACAGCGAAAGCCGGGGCACGATCTGGCTGCCGCATTTTCATGATATGGGGCTTATTGGCGGGCTGCTGCAGCCCGTGTTTGGCGCCTTCCCCTGTCGGGTGATGTCGCCCATGATGCTCATGAAAAACCCCCTTAACTGGCTCAAACATATTTCTGACTATCAGGCGACGACCTCCGGCGGCCCTAATTTCGCCTACGATCTGTGCGTGCGCAAGATTGGCAGAGAGCAGGTTGAGGCACTGGATCTTTCGCGCTGGGATGTGGCCTTTTGCGGCGCAGAGCCGATTCGGCCCGCCACGCTACAGCAGTTTAGCGAACACTTTGCGCCCGCCGGGTTTCGGCCCGGCGCGTTCCTGCCCTGCTACGGCATGGCGGAAACCACGCTCATCGTCACCGGGATGGAGAAAGGACAAGGGCTCCGCGTTTCCGACGAGGCCGGTGCGGTGAGCTGCGGGCAGGCTCTGCCGGATACCGAGGTGCGTATCGTCGATCCCGATCGCCATCAGCCGCTTACTGATGGTGAGAGCGGGGAAATATGGCTGCGTGGTCCGAGCGTTGCCGCAGGATACTGGGATAATGACGCCGCCACGCGCGAAACCTTCCAGGCGTCTCTGACAGGTCATCCGCACCCGTGGCTGCGCAGCGGCGATATGGGGTTTCTCCAGTCCGGCCATTTGTACGTCACCGGACGGCTCAAAGAGCTGCTGATTATCAACGGCCAGAACCACTACCCGACGGATATTGAAGAGACGATCCGCCAGGCCGATCCCGCGCTGGCGGAAGCGACGGTTTGCGTGTTTGCCAGTGAAGACGAGCGCCCGGTTGCGCTGCTTGAGCTGATGACGCGTCATAAACACGATCTCGATATGGCGACGCTGGCACCGTCCGTGACCGCGGCGGTGGCGGAGCGGCACGGCATCACGCTGGATGAACTGCTCCTTGTCGGGCGAAGGTCAATTCCCCGCACCACCAGCGGGAAACTACAGCGCACCCGCGCGAAAGCGATGCACCAGCAGGGAACCCTGGAAGTAGCCTGGCGCAGCTGCCAGGACACGTCGAAACCTGTTGAACTCGCGGGGGAAACCCCACCCGCGCTGGCGGCGCTGATAGCCGGGATAATCAGCAGCGCGATGAACACGACGATCGGCGAATCCCAGTGGGACGAGGCGTTTACCGGCTTTGGCATGAGCTCTCTGCAGGCGGTGGGCGTGATTGGCGAGCTTGAACAGCGGCTGGGCCGCGAGCTCTCTCCCGCGCTGATTTATGACTACCCCACCATCAATCGGCTGGCGGCCGCGCTGGGGCAACCCGCTGCGGCCCGGCCGGTCAGCTCAGCCGTCGCAGAGAGTGCCATTGCGGTGATTGGCATCGGTGTGGAGCTGCCGGGACATAGCGGCGTGGAGGCGCTGTGGTCGCTGCTGCAGCAGGGCCACAGCACGACCGGCGAGATCCCGGCGCACCGCTGGCGTACCTCGTCCCTTGACGGTTTTAACCGTAAAGGCAGTTTCTTCGACGAGGTCGACGCGTTCGACGCAGGCTACTTCGGCATCTCTCCCCGTGAGGCCGTCTATATCGATCCGCAGCATCGTCTGCTGTTAGAAACCGTTCAACAGGCGCTAACCGATGCCGGCCTTAAGGCGTCCTCCCTGCGCGGTAGCGATACGGCGGTCTTTGTTGGGATCAGCGCCAGCGACTACGCTCTGGCCTGCGGCGATAACGTCTCGGCCTACAGCGGCTTAGGCAACGCGCACAGTATCGCGGCCAACCGAATTTCTTATCTTTATGATTTAAAAGGTCCAAGCGTCGCCGTCGACACGGCCTGTTCTTCCTCGCTGGTGGCGATAGAGGGGGCAATGCAGAGCCTGCGGGCCGGACGTTGCGCTCTGGCCATTGCCGGAGGCGTTAATCTGGCGCTGACGCCGCATTTGCAAAAAGTCTTCACCGAAGCCCAGATGCTGGCCCCCGACGGCCGGTGTAAAACCTTCGACGCCCGCGCGGATGGCTACGTTCGTGGCGAAGGGTGTGGCGTCGTGGTGCTTAAGCCGCTTTCACAGGCGCTGGCGGATGGCGATCGGGTTTATGCCACGCTGGTGGCGAGCGCCGTGAATCAGGACGGCCGCAGCAACGGCATAACCGCGCCCAATGGCCCATCGCAGCAGGCGGTCATCCTGCAGGCGATGGCGGACGCCGGGTTGGACAGCGACAGCATTGACTATATCGAAGCGCACGGTACGGGAACCGCGCTTGGCGATCTGATTGAATATCAGGCGCTGGAAGCGGTGTTTGCGGACCGGAAAAAGACCGCACCTGTCCAGGTGGGTTCGATCAAAACCAACATTGGCCACCTTGAGGCGGCGGCGGGCGTGCTGGGCGTGGTGAAAACGTCTCTGATGCTGCACTTCCGGCAATACGTACCTCACCTCAATTTTCAGCAGAAAAACCCGCATATTGCGGCGATTAGCCGTCATGTTGAGGTGAGCGGCGCGCAGCCTGCCTCATGGCATGCCGATGGCGAAGCACGCTACGCGGGCGTAAGCAGCTTTGGCTTCGGCGGTACCAACGGTCATGTGATTTTGCGCAGCGCGCCAGCGGTGGAAAAACGCCAGGAGCCCGCTGCGCCGCACGGCCTGCTTCTGGTCGGTTCACATGATGAAGGGGCGTTTACCCTTCAGCGGGAGGCGGTCAAAAAAGGGTTATCGACGTGCCAGGAGAGCGATATCGCTACCTGGTGTCGGCTGGTGAACACCCGCTACGACGCGGCCCGCTATCGCGGCGTGGCGTATGGCGCGGATCGCGCCCAGCTGAAGGAAAGCCTTGCGCAGCTCACCGTCTGCAAGGCGGGTAAAGCCCAGCCCCAGGTCTGGCTCTTCCCCGGGCAGGGCACCCAGCAAATCGGCATGGGGGCCGAGCTGTATCACCATCTGCCGCACTATCGCACCCAGTTTGACGCGCTGGCGACGACTATTCAGCAGCGCTATCAGATTGATATTACGCAGGCATTGTTTGCCCGTGACGACAGCTGGCAGCGCTGCGCCAGAACCTGTCAGCTCTCATTATTTGCCTGTAGCTACGCGCTTGCTCAGAGCGTGATGCAGTTCGGCCCGCGTCCGGCTGCCGTATTGGGGCACAGCCTGGGAGAGTACTGCGCGGCGGTTATCGCCGGCTATCTCTCGCTGGACGACGGGCTGGCAATGGTTCATCAGCGCGCGCTGTTGATGTCAGCCCTGACGCAGGAAGGGGCGATGGCTGTCGTCTTCAGCGGCGAAGCCGACGTCCGTCAGATGATTTCCCCCTGGACGGGCGACATTGATATTGCCGCATTCAACACGCCGACGCTGACCACCATCGCAGGCAGCCGGGCGGCGATTGACGCCTGCCTTCACGCCATATCTTCAAAAGGCGGTCACGCCAGAAAAATTAAAACTGCCAGCGCATTTCACTCCTCGATGATGGATCCGATCCTCGGCGCCTGGCGCGAGTGGCTGGTCAACAACGTCACCTTCACCTGCGGGACGATCCCGTTTTACAGCAACCTGAACGGTGAGGCGTGCGACCGCACCGACGCCGACTACTGGACCCGGCAAATTCGCCAGCCCGTGAGTTTCCTTCAGGGCGTGCAAAACGTGCTTGCGCAGGGTGAGTTCACCTTTATCGATCTGAGTGCGGACGGTTCGCTGGGCAAATTTGTGACCGCAACCGACCGCCGTCACCGGGTGCTGGCCGCAGGCGACCGGCGACATGAGTACAAATCACTGCTGACGCTGCTGGGTACGCTGTGGCAGCAAGGGCACGACATCAACTGGAGCGGGCTGTACCACGCGACCACGCGGGAGGCGCTAGCCCTGCCCGCAATCCAGTTCTGCCGCAAACGATACTGGCTGGCAGATGAGACGCCAGCGCAGACCCCATCTGCAAAAGAGGACGCTATGTCAAATCAACACCATTTAGCCGCTGAAATAAAAGCGATTATTGCCGGTTTTCTTGAGGCGGATCCCGCCGCGCTTGACGACTCTCTGCCGTTCCTGGAAATGGGGGCGGACTCGCTGGTGCTGCTGGATGCCATCAATACCATTAAAGACCGCTATGGCGTAGCCATCCCGGTGCGGGCGCTGTTTGAAGAGCTCAATACGCTGGACGCGGTGATCGGTTATGTGGTGGAGCACGCGCAGCCGGCGGCGGCTTCGCTCACCACCCCGGAAACCGCCGGCCTGGCGGCACAGCCTGTCGCGACACCGCAGGGGGCCAGCAGGCCGGTGCCTGATACGGTTCAGGATCTGATTGCCCGCCAGCTGGAGCTCATGTCCCAGCAGCTAAATTTGCTTAACGGCACGGCGCAGGCTCTCCCGATGCCAGCCGCACCCGCGACGCCGGACGTGATCGCGCCTGCGCCCGTCGTGGCCCCGGCCGTACCGGTGAAGGCCAGCGCGCACAACAGCTGGTTTAAAAAAGAGACCAAAAAGGTCTCCCTCGGCGCTGAGCGCGACCAGCATCTGGCGCAACTCACCCAACGGTTTGTCGATAAAACGGGCGGGTCAAAACGCAATGCCCAGCAATACCGCGCCGTGCTCGCGGATAACCGGGCCTCTGCGGGCTTTCGTTTATCCACCAAAGAGATGCTTTACCCCTTAGTGGGAGAGCGCTCTCAGGGTTCGCGCATCTGGGATGTCGATGGCAACGAGTATATTGATTTTACGATGGGGTTTGGCGCTAACCTGCTGGGACATGCGCCGGACTGCGTGCAGCAGGCCGTTGCCGACCAGCTGGCGCGGGGCATGCAGATTGGGCCGCAAAGCGCCCTGGCGGGCGAGGTGGCAACGCTTATCAGCGAGCTGACCGGCCAGCAGCGGGTGGCATTTTGTAACTCCGGCTCTGAAGCGGTAATGAGCGCCGTGCGCCTGGCGCGCGCCGTGACGGGGAAAAATAAAGTCGCGCTGTTTAGCGGCTCGTATCATGGCGTGTTTGATGGCATTCTGGGGCGACAGCAGGGGGGAGAAACCCCCGAGCGCGCGACGCCGATTGCCGCAGGCACGCCGCCATCGCTGGTGGACGACCTGCTGGTGCTCGATTACGGCAGCGAAGAGAGCCTGGCGCTTATCGCCCGCTATGCCGCCGAGCTGGCGGTGGTGATCGTCGAACCGGTGCAGAGCCGTTATCCCGATCATCAGCCACGCGAATACCTGCATACCCTGCGTGAACTGACGACAACCCACAACATTGCGCTGATGTTTGACGAGGTGATCACCGGTTTCCGTCTGGCTGCCGGCGGCGCGCAGGCGTATTACGGCGTTCAGGCGGATATCGCCTCCTACGGAAAGATTGTCGGCGGCGGTATGCCGATCGGCGTGATAGCAGGCTCTGCCCGCTTTATGGACAGTATCGACGGCGGATTCTGGCAGTATGGCGATGACTCCTGGCCTCAGGCTGAACTGATCTTCTTTGCCGGTACGTTCTCCAAGCATCCGCTGACCATGGCGGCAAGCAAAGCCGTGCTGGAGTACATCAAAACGCATCCGGCGCTGTATGACGACATCAACCAAAAAACCGCGCGTCTGGCGATGTCGCTAAATACCTGGTTCTCAGCGACCGGCACGCCGATTGAGATCGTCTCAGCCGGCAGCCTGTTCCGTTTCAAATTCAACGGTAACTACGACATCCTCTTCCACCACCTGATGCTGCGCGGCATTTTCATCTGGGAAGGACGTAACTGTTTTGTCTCGGTCGCGCACGCGGATGAGGATATCGATCGGTTTATTGCGGCGGTGAAAGAGAGCGTTAACGCCATGCGCGTGGACGGCTTCTTTGGCGAGGCGGGATTGCGCCCCGACACGCGTTATGCCGTTGCAGACAGCCAGCAGCGTTTTCTGCAGCTGGCCGCGCAGGATGAAAGCGGGCGGTTGGCCGGGACGATCGGCGGCGTCATTAACACGCCGCGCAATGTAGATGGCGACATCATGCGCGCCGCCTGGCAACTGCTGTGCGAGCGCCATGACGCGCTGCGTATGCAGTACACCGACGCGGGTGAACTTCAGGTGGCCCTGGCGCCCGTCGTCGATGTCTGCGAGGAAAACGCTGCGCCTGCCGCCTGTCTCGCTGAATTTGCTGCGCGTCCTTTTGATCTTACCGCCGCGCCGCTGGCTCGCCTGCTGCTTGTCCGCCACGAGGGGAAAACCACGCTCGCCATCTCGGCCCATCATACGGTGGCGGACGGCTGGTCGTTTATGGTGATGCTGCGCGAGCTGCTGCATCTTTACGATGCCCTGGCGTCGGGTAAACGTCCTGACCTGGCGGCTGCGGCAAGCTATCTGCAGGCTATCCGCGCGCAGAACATCGTCAGCGAGGCTGAGCTACCTACGCGTCTTGCGGCGCTTCCAGCGCGCCGGGTAACGCCGGAAGTTCTGAGGGTGCAAGATCCCTCCCTGACGTATCAGGGGCAGCGGCTGGTACAGCGCCTGTCGTATCCGGGCCTGACCGGGCAGCTTCGCAAAGCCTCCGCCGAGCTGCGGGTGACCCGCTTCGCGATGCTGAATGCGCTCTTTACCCTGACGCTTGAGAAGGCGGTCGGTCATTCCCCGGTGCCGGTCGGCGTGCCGGATGCCGGGCGGGATTTCGGGCAGGGGGACGCGCTTGTCGGGCAGTGCGTCAGGCTGTTGCCGCTATGTATCGACAGCGCTGCCTGCGCGTCGGTGTCCGGGGTTGCCAGGGCAATCCATGACGGTATCCTCGCGCAGCGCGGCGAGCCCGCCCTGCCGTCACGCTGCTTCCACGGTCAGGATGCGCCGCTTCCGCTGCTGGCGACCTTTAACGTCGAGCCGCATGCTCCGCTGGCAGAAATGCGGCAGTGGGAGGCCAGTCTGTCGCTGCTCCCGATCGGCGCCGTCGAATTCCCGTTGATGGTTAACATTCTCGAGACGAAAGAGGGGCTGTCCGTCGAGCTGGATTACCAGATGCGCTATTTCACCGAGGAACGAGCCCGCGCGTTGCTGGAGCACTTCCTGAAGGCGATAACCGTGCTGGCCGAGCAGGGAGAAGAGGCTGTTGAAGCGCTGTTCTCGTCGTCAGAGGCGCTGGCCGCATCATGAAAAAGCTGACGATTTTCGTTCTCGCGGGCGCCGTGCTGGCGTTCGCCGTTAATCTGCTGATCGATGCCGGACTGTTTTACCGGGTGCAGGAGAGCGGCGGGGAACAGTGCCAAAAAATAACGGGCATTGAGGGCGCGGAGGATATCGCTCCCTTATCGGATGGCGGGGCGATAGCCAGTAGCCTCAACCGACACGGCAGCGCGCCCGGGGCGCTGTATTACCTCAACGGCAGCGACCGGCCGCGGCGATTGGCCGGCGACTATCCGGATGTCTTCTTCCCGCACGGCATCGATGTCTGGCAGCAGGAGGGCGTGACGTGGATCTACGTGGTGAACCACCGCCCTCAGGAGGACAGCATTGATGTGTTTCGCTTCAATCGCGCGCAGATGCGTCTTGAGTATCAGCCCGCCCTGTCGCGCGCTGTCGGCAACAACATCAATGATATCAGCGTGATTGATAAAACCCGCTGGCTGCTGACGCGGGACCACCGCTGGAAGGGCTTCGCGGGACGCCTGGAGGACTATCTGCGGCTGCCGCTCTCCAGCGTCCTGCTGGCAGACGGGGCGGGGCTGCATACCCTGATCGATGGCCTGCATTTTGCGAACGGCATTTACTACAACCGACCGCAGGGGCGTCTGTACGTGGCGGAAACCACCCGCGGCGCGGTGAGCAGCTGGGCGTGGCAACCGAACGAGGCTGCGCCCGTCCTGCTGGGGCGCGTCAGCGGTCTGCATGGCGTCGACAATATTCTGCCGGACGGACAGGGAATGCTGGTGGCGGCGCACCCGCAGCTTCTGAAGCTGGCCGCCTATCAGAAAGATGCCCAGGCGCGTTCACCGTCCATGGTATGGCGGCTGACAACCGGCCCACAGGGAGAGATCGCTCAGGCCAGTATGCTCTATCAGAGCCACGGCGAGGCGCTGGCGGCAATCAGCGTCGCCGCGCCGGTGGGCGGAAAGGTGATGATGGGCAGCGTCTTTGACGACGGGCTGCTGCTGTGCGGGGGGCAATAAGATGCTGAAGAGATGGTTTTCCCGACGCGGTCATTTTCAGGGGACGCTTGAGGGACGGGAATTCCCCCTGACGTCCGGCCATACGCTCCTCGAAAGCGCGCTCAACGCCGGCGTTTCCCTGCCGTATAACTGCCAGGTCGGCTCGTGTAAATCCTGTCTTTGCCGGGTGACGAGCGGGAAGGTGCGTTCGCTCGTCGACCTGAGCTATTTGCTCAGCCAGGAGGAGATTGCCGCCGGCCACGTGCTGGCATGCCAGTGCCTGCCGGAATCGGATTTAACGCTGGCCGCGGTCTCGACGTCCTGGACGCCTGCGCGAATTACGCAGGCTGTCGCGCTCTCATCAACGGTATGGCGCGTGACGCTGCTGGCGGAACAGGCGTTGCCCTTTCAGCCAGGACAATACGTTCAGGTCGGTCTCGAAAAGGATAAGGATATCCGGAGCTTCTCCGTCAGCTGGCCGAGCCGGGGGCGAGAGATTGTTCTGGATATCACGCGCCGGGAAGAGGGGCGGCTATCCCCGCTGCTGTGTGATGAACAGGGCGCTGGTCGGAAGGTGTGGCTCTCAGACTGCCGGGGGCAGTTCGGCCAGAAGGATGACGGTAACGGTCCGCTGCTGGCCATCGCCAGCGGATCGGGGCTGGGAGCGACGCTGGGTCTGGTCCGCGCCGCGCTGGCGCGTCATCCCCACCGCGAGGTCATGCTGATCCACGCGGTTCGCAGACGGCAGGACAAATTCGACCTGCAAGAACTGCAGCGTCTGCGTCAGCACCATCCCGGTTTCCACTTTCTGCATGCGTTATCCCGGGAGCGTGAGGTTCAGGAGCGAGAGCTGGCTGGCCGTGTGACCTGCTGGCTTGACGACTGGCGCGCCCTCTATCCCCGCCGGACGGCGGTAGCCGAATGGCGCGTCGTGATTTGCGGCAATCCAGCGCTGGCGCAGGCGTGTCGGCAAAGGCTACTTGCCGGAGGGGTGATGAGCCACTTGCTTGAAATGGACTGCTTCTCGCCGCCGGTCGGTGCAAAAAACAGTCATAACAATAAGGAGCCCGTATGTTGAGTTACCTGAGATTTGCCCTTGTCCCCTGCGTTTTTTTACCGCTCACCGCGCTAACCACTCTGCTCGGCGGCGTGTGGATCGTCGTTTCCATGCTCTGCGTGACGCTGAGCTATGTCCTCTTCGATAACGCAACCACGCACGACACCGCCGATCGCCACTACCGACTTCCTGCGCTGCTGGAGATCATCCCGTATTTACAGCTCCCGGCCGCGCTGCTGGCGTTGTTCACTCTTGTCTGGCAGGCCGCTCCCGGCGATCTGCTCGGGTTTGGCGCATGGCTTTCCGCCCTCACGGGTCACAACATTATGGCGCTGCATAACCTTACCCTACCTGAGCTGCTGCTTGCGGCGGCCTCCACCGGCTATACCATGAGCACCAATACCGTGGTGGCTCATGAGCTTATCCACAAAACCCACAGTCTGATGGCGATGATGGTCGGGCGCTGGCTTCTGGCGCTGGTCGGCGATGCGCAGTTTTCGATTTCGCACGTCTATTCGCATCATCCTAACGTGGCGACCCCGGCGGACGGGGCGACGGCGCGTCGTGGGGAAAATGTGTATCGCTTCTTTATCCGTTCCTCTCTGTCGCAGTATGTTGAATCCTGGCAGGTTGAAGCACAGCGGCTGTCGCTTCAGAACCGGCGCGGCGCCATGCTGGTGAACCGGGTGATAAGCGGGGTGCTGATGAGCCTGCTGATCGTGGTGGCCTGCTTTACGGCGGCGGGCATCAGGGGCGCGCTGGCGTGCCTGGTGACCATGCTGGTGTCTAAATTCCTGTTTGAAACGGTGAATTACATCCAGCACTACGGTCTGGTCCGCCTTCCCGGCACGCGCGTGGAGCCGCGACACAGCTGGGATTGCAATAACCGGGCCTCGTCGGCCGGTCTGTTGAACCTGACGCGCCACTCCGATCATCACACCCATCCCCGCCGTGAGTACTGGAATTTGCAGGCGCACAGCTATGCGGTGGGAATAGAGAAAGGGTATGTCGCCCATATTTTCTACGCGCTGATACCGCCACTGTGGTTTAAACGAATGGAAGCAAAACTCGCGTACTGGGACGAACACGTTGCCAGCGACGCAGAGCGTGCCCTGATCCGTCAGTCTGAATCATCCGCGGTTAATTCCACTGTTCCCTGTGTTTCTGGAGAATCCCATGAGTGAGCAATTTGATCGACTGATCGAGCAAGCCTACCAGCAGTATCGTGGACCCGCCTACCTGCGCTCGCCGATGGTTTCATGCGTGAAGGCCGGGATTCGCCTTATGGATTGGGTTGTGCCGGGGGCGACCGCCGACTGGCTGGGCAATCGGTTTTTTACGCCGCGCCGGGTGCCGACGCGTGCAAGCGATAAAGAGATGACGGCGCTGGCGAGCCGCATTGAATCCCTCCCTCTGAGCAATGGTAAACATGCGGTGGTGTACCGCTGGGGCAGCACGGGACCTACCGTGCTATTAGCCCACGGCTGGGAGTCCAGGGCTTCCCACTTTGGCAGGCTGATCAAAGCGCTGGTCGAAAAAGGCTTTCAGGTCATCGGGTTTGACGCCCCTGCACATGGTAACGCGGCAGGTTGTCAGAGCAGCATCGTCGAGTTCATTGAAATCATTGAACAACTCGCGCAGCAGGATGGCGGTTTTGACGCGATTGTGGCGCACTCGTTTGGCGGGTTATCCGTCATCAATGCGGTAAAAGCGGGATTGCGGACCCGCGCGCTGGTTATCGTAGGCGCGCCGACGCACTTTAGCGGGCTGGTCACGAAATATGCCGCGATCCTGAACCTCCCGGGACGTCAGCAGCAGAGGCTGCGCCGGTATATTGAAGGGTATTTTGGTATTGGCGAGGCGGTCTGGCAGCGCTTTAACGCTTACGAGGGGCTGCAGCAGGTCGATCAGCCCGCCCTTGTTATTCACGACAGCAGTGATGACATCGTATTGCGGGTCGAAGCAGAATGCCTGGTCAACGCCTGGCCTGGCGCGAGGCTGGCAGAGACCCACGGCCAGGGGCATAATCCGCTGCGCCGTCCGGGGGAGGGCATCGACATGGTGATGACGTATCTTGCTCCCTTGCTGACGTCAGGCAATGAGCGTGATAACCCGGTTGCCTGATAGCTGATAATAGCCCTGGATCCGGCTGCCCTTTACGCGTTGGGGGGAAAGCGTCCGGGTCAGCTCCAGGGCGATCCCCTGCTGTTCAGGCGCAATGTGGCACACGCTGGCCGCGTCAAAATCGAGGACGCGGCCAACGTCAGGATAGAGCGCTTTATAGAGACTCTCTTTCGCGGAAAAGGTCATTAATAGCGCGCTAGCCTCGTCGATCCGGCTGGCGGCAAGGCACTCCCGCTCCTGCGGTGTGGTAAACAGGTGCGCTGTCCGCTGCATCGTCTCGGGTGCAAGAAATTCAATGTCGACGCCCGGCGTCAGGCCCGACGCCTCTGGCGCAACAACCGCCAGCGCCCATTCATGAGAATGTGACAGGCTGCCCCGCCAGCCGGAAGGCCACACCGGAGAACGGTCTGGCGCGCTGCCCGGCGTAGCGTCACAGCCGAAGGATTTCAGCACCCGTTGCGCGGCATAGCGTGCCGCAAGATATTCCGCCCTGCGTTTAACCACGGCGCTGTTGAGCGGGCCGGGAAAGGGGATGCCCCATTTATCAAAGAGCCCGTCATGGTAATCACGCGCGGTGAATGAGACCAGGCAGTAGCGCAGGGCGGGGAAAGGGTCGACGCTGCCCATCTCAACGGAGTGAATAAAAGGGGGCGCTGAATCCGTGTTTATCGCAGTAAACATTGCAGGGTATCGGTATCTGTCGGGGGAACAGAATGCCATATAAGTGCGGGCCGGGTAAGGGAAATGACCCGGCCGCAGGAAAAAACGTTCAGGCCGTTACAGAATGGCTTTAATGCTCTGCGCCAGCGGCGTCGTTGCGCGCCCGATCAGTTTGCTCAGCGTGTGGCTATCGTCAAAGAGTCCCCCTTTGGACGCGCCCACATCGGAGTCCGCCAGCATATCTGCCAGCCCGGCAGGCAGGCCGACGCTTTTCAGCGCGGCGGCAAAATCCGCTTCACTGAGATTCTGATAGGTTACCGGCTTCCCGCTCTGTTTGCTGAGTTCAGCCGCCAGTTCGCTCAGCGTCCAGCCGTGGTCGCCCGCCAGTTCATAGACTTTGCCCGCGTGGCCCTCTTCAGCGATCACTTTCGCTGCCGCCGCGGCATAGTCTGCACGGGTGGCAGAGGCAATTTTGCCTTCGCCTGCCGCACCAATAAACACGCCGTGTTCCAGCGCAGGTGGCGCGCTCGCCAGGTAGTTTTCGGTATACCAGCCATTGCGCAGCAAGGCATAAGGAATGCCGGACGCCGCCAGCGCTTTTTCAGTGGCAACGTGTTCAACGTGCAGACCCAGCGGGGAGTTGTCCGCATGCAGCAGGCTGGTGTAGGCGATAAATTTCACGCCTGCCGTTTTGGCGGCGTTAATCACGTTCTGGTGCTGGGTCGCGCGCTGGCCGACTTCGCTGGAAGAGATCAGCAGCAGCTTATCCACGCCGCTCAGCGCGGTGGTGAATGCGGCTTCATCCGTGTAGTCCGCCTGGCGAACCACAATTCCCTGCTGGCTTAAGGCCTGCGCTTTCGCCGGGTTACGTACGATGGCCACAATCTGGCTGGCCGGTACGGTTTTCAGCAATTGTTCGATAACGAGATGGCCAAGCTGGCCGGTAGCGCCGGTAATCGCGATCATGATGAATCTCCTTCGTGTTTGTCTGGTGTTGTGGCACACTAGCACCATAGCTAACTTTTAGTAAGTACGTACAAAAAGGTAAGTATGAAAACAACGATACCGACGCTCAGCGAACTCATGCGCGATGGCAATCTTTTCGCGGAACAGTGCCCTTCTCGCGAGGTGCTCAAACACGTCACCAGCCGCTGGGGTGTCCTGATTCTGCTGGCCCTGCGCCAGGGAACGCATCGCTTTAGCGATCTGCGCCGTAAAATGGGCGGGGTGAGCGAAAAGATGCTGTCCCAGTCGCTCCAGGCGCTGGAGCAGGACGGGTTTGTCGATCGCGTGTCGTATCCGGTGGTGCCGCCGCACGTAGAGTATAGCCTGACGCCGATGGGGATTGAGGTCAGCGAGAAAGTCGCTGCGCTGGCGGACTGGATTGAGGTGAATACGCCGAAGGTGATGGCGAATCGGGACGATCGCGCGGCGTAAACGCCGGATATGTGCGGCCTGATGCCCTCTCCCACAGGGAGAGGGAACAAACACGGAAAACGGCAACGCATGTTGCCGTTTTGTTTTTACTTACTCAAATCCACCTGATAAATCGCAAATCCGATATCATCCGTCGCGACCTGCTTCATCGGATACTGGGCTTTATCCTTGATAAACGCGGCAGCCTTATCGGACGGCGACGTTTCAATGCGGATATCCAGTTTCGTATCGCTGTGGATCGGCGCGAGACGCCAGTTGTTGTCCACCGCCGGATGAATTTTGCCCGCCTTCTTCGACTCCGCGCTGATCCACGCCGCCAGCACCGAACGGTTCTCGTCCGGCGAGGCAAAGGCGATGTGGCTATCCCCCGTACCGGCAAACTTACCGCCGTAGGCGCGGTAGTTATTGGTCACCACCAGGAAGGTGGCATTCGGGTCGATCGCCTTGCCGTTGAAGGTCAGGTTTTTGATGCGCTCCGCCTGCGGGTTGATCGCCTGACATTCGCCGTCATATTTCGCCGGCTGGGTGACGTCAATCTGGTAGTTCACGCCGTCGATCACGTCGAAGTTATAGGTACGGAAGCCGTCCCAGTTAATCAGCGACTGCGGCTTACTGCTGTGCGGGTCAATCTGGTTAAACTGTCCGGCAGAGCACTCCAGCCACTCTTTCACCTCCTGGCCCGTCGCTTTTACCACCACCAGCGTGTTCGGGTAGAGGTAGAGATCGGCGGCGTTACGGAAGGTTAGCTGGCCCTTTTCGACTTCAACATAGCTTGCCGGGTCATTCTTACGCCCGCCTACCTTGAATGGCGCAGCCGCTGACAGGACCGGCAGTTTTGCCAGATCCGGATCGCCCTGCACAAAGTGTTCGGCATAGGCTTTCTGCGCCATGTTGACGACCTGAACGGTCGGGTCATCCTGCACCAGCGCCAGGAAGCTGTACATGTTGTCGGCGGATTTGCCGATCGGCTTGCTGACGAATTCGCGCGTGGCGTCGTGATCGTGCTTCAGCACGTCGACCAGTTTTTTATCTTCCGCCGCCAGAGATTTTTTAGCCGCAGCGTCGTAAATCGGGCGCGCTTCGGCTTTTGACTGCGTCACCTTCCAGCTGCCGCCGTCGTTATTCAGCACCAGATCCACCACGCCAAGATGGTCGCCCCACATGCCCGGCATCACCGACGGCACGCCGTTGAGCGTCCCTTTCTCAATGTCCGCGCCTTTTATGCTGGCGAAATCTTTGCCCGGGAAGACCGCGTGGGCGTGGCCGAACAGGATCGCGTCGACGCCCGGAACTTCACTCAGATAGTAAACGGAGTTTTCTGCCATGGCCTGATACGGATCGGCGGAGAGGCCCGAGTGGGCGACAACGACCACCAGATCGGCACCTTTTTCGCGCATTTCCGGCACGTATTTCCGCGCGGTTTCGGTGATGTCGTTAACGGTCACTTTACCATCGAGGTTGGCCTTATCCCACGTCATGATCTGCGGCGGCACAAAACCGATATAGCCGATTTTCAGCGTCTGTTTTTTACCGTCCTGGTCGACAACGTTTGTCTCTTTAATCAGGTAAGGGGTAAAGAGCGGCTTTTGCGTCTTAACGTCGATGATATTGGCGTTAACGTACGGGAATTTTGCACCGGCGAGCGCATCGTGCAGGTATGTCAGACCGTAGTTGAATTCGTGGTTGCCGAGGTTGCCGACGGTGTAATCCAGGGTGTTCATCGCTTTATAAACAGGATGGATCTCGCCTTTTTTCAGCCCCCTGGTCGCCATGTAGTCCCCAAGAGGGCTGCCCTGAATGAGATCGCCATTGTCGACCAGCACGCTGTTTTTCACTTCGCCACGCGCCGCATCGATCAGGCTTGCCGTGCGTACCAGACCGAATTTTTCCGTCGGGGTATCTTTGTAGTAATCGAAGTCCATCATGTTGCTGTGCAGATCGGTCGTTTCCAGAATACGCAGATCTACCGTCGCCGCCTGCACGCTCGCTGCAATCAGCGTCGCCAGAAGCGTTGCACTAAACTTAATCATCAGAGGAGTCCTTTTTTCGATGCAGAGCACAAAAGAGTATGTATCTATAGCTTGTTGCTTACAGAAATGTGAATCCTGACAGAAAAAAGTCACCTGAAACCGGAATTGCTTCACAGATAGCGGAATTGTTCACATTACGATATAACTAAAACAAAGAGTTAACCTCACTGCGTTAACAAAGAGGTGGAAAATGCTAGATAAAATTTGTCAGCTCGCACGGGATGCGGGAGATGCCATCATGCAGGTATATGACGGCAGTAAACCTATGGAGGTGGTCAGCAAGGCCGACGACTCTCCGGTCACGGCGGCGGATATCGCGGCGCATAAGGTGATCCTGACAGGGTTAAAGGCCTTAACGCCGGATATCCCCGTTCTGTCAGAAGAAGCGCCGCAAAGCTGGGACGAGCGTCAGCACTGGCAGCGCTACTGGCTGGTCGATCCGCTGGACGGGACAAAAGAATTCATCAAGCGCAACGGTGAATTCACCGTCAATATCGCCCTGATTGAGAAGGGCAAAGCGGTGCTGGGCGTGGTCTACGCGCCGGTAATGAAGGTGATGTACAGCGCTGCAGAAGGGAAGGCGTGGAAGGAAGAGTGCGGCGTGCGCAAGCAGATCCAGGTGCGCGATGCGCGTCCACCGCTGGTGGTGATTAGCCGCTCGCACAGCGACAGCGAACTTCAGGAGTACCTGCAGCAGCTGGGTGAACACCAGACCACCTCGATTGGCTCATCGCTGAAATTCTGCCTGGTGGCGGAAGGCCATGCGCAGCTCTACCCTCGCTTTGGGCCAACCAACGTCTGGGATACCGCGGCAGGTCATGCCGTTGCCGCGGCCGCCGGGGCGCATGTTCATGACTGGCAGGGCAAGCCGCTGGACTATACCCCGCGCGAATCCTTCCTCAACCCCGGCTTCCGCGTCTCTATTTACTGAGCCAGCAGCTTATGCAGCAGGTCGACAACCTGCTGCACCTCTTCCTGGGTTAACGCGCCGTCTTTCGCCCACTGAACGCGACCCTCTTTATCCAGCACGATAATCGCGGAGCTCTCTTCCTCCAGCTGCCAGGCCTTACGGGTTACGCCGTTGCTGTCGACGATAAACTGCGACCACGGATAGAGCTTTTTATTGCTCTCAAGACTGGAGCGCACAAACATTCCGGAACCCGGAATGGCGTCATCGGTATTCACGATCGTAGTCGTCTGGTAGCGGTCGTGAGGGAATTTTGCGGCCTTGATCGCTTCCACCAGGTTGGCATTTTTCTCTTTTGCGGATGTACGGCCGGCAATATGTTGTACAACTCTCACTTTGCCCGCGAGCTGCGCGCTATTCCAGGGTTTGTAGCTAAACTTATCATTGTCGAGAATCAATTCTCCCCGGTCAGCAATGCCGACTGGCGGTACACGTTGTCCTTTTTCAATGTTGTGAGCACAAGCCCACAGGGGCAGCAGCAGGCAGGCTGCTGCAAGGATATTACGTAGGGTCATGGCGTTTCCTTATTGTTTGCAGGTGATCCGACCACTTGGTCTTGCGCTTTTAATCATAAGTGCGATCAATGTGGTTTTCCCGCAATCCCGATGCCAGTTTGCGGGCGAACGCACATATCCATGAAAAAACGACGGCTTATACTGCGCCCGGTCACGCTTTGCAAAGATTATTCTGAATAATTGTAATCAAACGGTAAATAAACTTATGCACACTGGGTAACACCGTAGTTCTGGTCTATAGTCATTGGGCATTAAAATTTGCGCTCAGGACAGTCGGGCCGATTGTGGCACCGCAAGAGCGTATGATTCGCAGGAGATACAAGAATGAAAATTTTCCAACGCTACAACCCGCTTCAGGTGGCGAAGTACGTGAAGATCCTGTTCCGTGGACGGTTGTATATCAAGGATGTTGGCGCTTTTGAGTTTGATAAGGGCAAGATCCTTGTCCCAAAAGTGAAGGACAAACAGCATCTGTCTGTGATGTCCGAAGTCAACCGTCAGGTTATGCGTCTGCAGACTGAGATGGCTTAACCAACGTGCTATGCAGTAGTAAAAAAAAACGGCTCCCAATGGGAGCCGTTGATGTTTGTAGGGCCAGAATCTTACGCCGACACCTTCTCTTCCGCGTCCGGCAGCTTTGGCACCAGTACGGTCGGTTTGTTGTCGATGCGCGTCACCAGCAGCTGGTCGATGCGGTAGTTATCAATATCCACCACTTCAAACTTGTAGCCGGAGAACTTCACCGAGTCGGTACGTTTCGGGATCTTACGCAGCATAAACATCATAAAGCCGCCGATGGTCTCGTAGTTGCCGGACTGCGGGAACTCGTCGATATCTAGCACGCGCATTACGTCTTCAATCGGTGTGCCGCCATCAATCAGCCATGAATTATCGTCACGCTGAACAATCTGCTCTTCCAGCCCCTGGCCAACCAGGTCGCCCATCAGCGTGGTCATCACATCGTTCAGGGTGATAATGCCCACCACCAGCGCATATTCGTTCATGATAACCGCGAAGTCCTCCCCGGCGGTTTTGAAACTTTCCAGCGCTTCTGAGAGCGTCAGAGTGTCCGGCACAATCAGGGTATTGCGGATCTGCACGCCGCTGTTGAGCGCCAGGCTCTGGTTTGCCAGCACGCGGTTCAGCAGGTCTTTGGAGTCGACGTAACCGATGATATGGTCAATATCTTCATTACAGACCAGGAACTTAGAGTGCGGATGCTGAGCCACTTTGTTCTTCAGGCTCTGCTCATCTTCATGTAAATCGAACCAGATAATGCTTTCACGGCCCGTCATTGAAGACGGCACGGTACGGGATTCCAGTTCGAATACGTTCTCAATCAGCTCGTGCTCCTGTTTGCGCAGCACCCCGGCCAGCGCGCCGGCTTCCACCACCGCATAAATATCGTCAGAGGTGATGTCGTCTTTACGCACCATCGGCAGCTTAAAGATGCGGAAAATGACGTTCGCCAGACCGTTGAAGAACCACACCAGCGGACGAAACACGTACAGACAGAAGCGCATCGGGTTGATGATACGCAAAGCCACAGCTTCTGGCGCAATCATACCGATGCGTTTCGGGGTCAGGTCTGCAAAGAGGATGAACAGGCCGGTTACCAGCGAGAAGGAGAGGATAAAGCTCAGCTGCTCGGCCAGTTCAACGGACATGTACTTAACAAACAGGCTATAAAACGCCGGGGAAAACGCCGCATCACCCACGATACCGCCGAGAATGGCGACCGCGTTGAGGCCAATCTGCACCACGGTGAAGAACATCCCGGGGTTTTCCTGCATTTTCAGGATGCGGGTAGCATTGATGTTGCCTTCATCGGCAAGCAGCTTCAGTTTGATTTTACGGGACGCGGCCAGCGAGATCTCAGATATCGAGAAAAATGCGCTGACGGCAATCAGACAAAGTATTACTAAAATACTGTTTAACATAGTTTATCCGGCTTCTCGCCAGATCCTCAGAAGGGGAGTTGATACCATTTGTGTGAAAACACATTGAACATCAGCTCGTAGCGTTGAGCCGATTATTTCAGCGGGTAGTATAGCGTAAAGAGATGTAAATCTGCCAGAGGTCACATTTTGGCATAAAACAGACCGGACAGCGTGGTGCTGTCCGGTACAGGGCGCTATTTCGCGGCGGACAAACTGGCGGTCCCCTCCGCGCGACGTGAGGCGCTTCCTCCCCACACCTGGTCATACTCATATCCCGTTAACTGCTTAATCACCACGCGGGTTCTGGCGTCGCAGTCGCGGTAATCACCACCCAGCTTACGGCGTGCTATCTCTTTCAGGAGCAGCTTGTGCGTCTCACGGGTGAGCCTGAACCTGTAGGTGGTAAAGAAGCTAACCGCCAGCAGGGCTGCCGTCGCGAAGATCATCAGGCCGATAATCGCCCCCAGCGCGCTTTCAGGCTGTGCGCCGTTGCCCTTCACAAAGCCGGACTCCTGCAGCACCAGGCCAACGATCATGATGGCAATCGCCACGGTGCTCTTACGGGTCAGGACCATCACACCGGCAAAAATGCCTTCACGGCGCTGCTGCGTTACCATCTCGTCAATATCCGGAATGAAGCTGTAGATATTCCACGGAATATAGTAGAGGCCAGAGCGGGCGGCACCGAGCAGAATAAAGACCGCAGAGAACAGCAGGGTCGGTACCTGCGTTTTAGTGAGATAGACCGTAAACAGGAAGGCCAGCACCAGGAAGATACAGCCGTAGGAGAGTCGCAGGGCGGCAGACGGCGTGATGTTCAGCCGGTTCAACAGCAGCATAAATCCATAGGTACCCGGTACTGAGGCAAAGGCGGCAATACTCAGCCAGCCGGAAACCGCCGAGGCGTCCTGGCTCAGGCAATACACGACGTAATAGGTAAAGACCGAGCCGAATACGTCCATCGCCGTGAACGAAAAGATGTAAATAATGATATGCAGGCGAAACGCGCGGATACGGAAGGAGGAAAAGAGATCCAACACCAGATATTTAAGGTGATTGAGTATCCCGCCGCTGCGCTGGTTGTCCACTTTAAAACTGGCTTCCTGCTGCACATCCTTCGCTTCCCAGGTGGTGTACCAGGTAATAAATACCGCAATGCAGAACACGCAGGAAAATATCAGCCCGGTGAGGGTATAGGTAAACGGATTATCTTTCCCCGTGAAATGCATAATCACGCCGGGAACGGAAACCGCAAGGAAACCGCCCAGCTGGGAGCAGATCATACGCACGCCGGAAAGGCGGCTTCGCTCCTCATAGCGGTTTGTCATCTCCGCCGCCAGGGTCTCCCAGGGCACCAGCACCATCGCCGATAGCAGTTCAATAGAGAGATAGGTCCCCAGGTAATACCAGTAGCCCATGTCCGTCATCCACAGCAGGGCATACAAAAACATGAGCGGCGAACTGAGCAATAAAAAGAAGCGGCGACGGCCAAATTTACGCCCGAGCCAGGTATTCCCGAAATTATCGGTGATATAGCCCATAATCGGGCTTAATAGCGCATCAATGACGCGGGCAATAGCGAAGATAGACCCCGCTTCAATAACAGACAGCCCGCAATAGGTGGTGTAAAAAAAGAGCAGCCAGGTGCCGATAACGGCGAACGCCCCTCCGCCAAACAGATCGGTTACGCCGTAGCCAAGCGCTACGCCGTAACCCACTCTACGTTCAGTAGGTTTGACCATAATAATATCCAGTGTAGGGTAATAATTAACCTGTTTTTCAGGCCGTATTTTTTCTTCAAATCTGGACGACACATTACGTTCTACTTATTGAGTTCTATCCATTGTCTTAACTGAGATGAGCGATAAATAGCCTCCACAAGGGTGAGTGATCTTCCGGCTTCGCGGATGTCGGTGTAATTCGCATTTCCGGGATGGGAAATAGCATGATAAAAACGGCGGATCGCCTGCTCATGCCCCAGCCCCCAGTAGCTTTTGACCAAGCCGTCAGGGGTGTTATCGCTCGCCAGCCTCAGGCGCTCGCCGGGCGTGATGCGACAGAGCACGTTGTCGCTGAGCAGCAGCGAGCCCCGTTCGCAGTGGATTTCAAGCCAGAGGGGGGAGTCCGCGGTATTGCAGTTGCTGGCATAAAACAGGCCGCGCGCGCCGTTGGCAAAATGCAGCGTGGCCATCGCGCTGTCTTCTCCTTCGGTCACGTTCGCCAGCTCACCGCGGTCCACCACGCCTTTCACCCGCGTCACGCCGCCAGCGAACCACTGCATCAGGTCGAGAGTATGGATGGCCTGGTTGATCAGCAGGCTGCCGCCTTCCGTTGCCAGCCGCCCGCGCCACGGGCTTTCGGTGTAGTACGCGCCCGAGCGCGACCACGTTAGCACCGCTTTGATGCTGAGCATTTTTCCCAGCTCGCCGTCCTCCAGCGCCTGGTGAATGCGCAGGCTGGTGGGGTTGAGCCGGTTCTGATAGCACACGCCGAGCAGACCCGGCGCCTGTTGGGCAGCGCGGGTGATGTCCACAAGTTCGCTGCTGTTCATGCCCACCGGTTTTTCGCAGAAAACATGCTTCCCGGCGGCGAGCGCCGCCAGGATCATGCTCTTATGCTCAAAATGCGGCGTGCAGATGTGGACCACGTCGATGGCATCATCCAGCAGCATTTCCCGGTAATCCTGATAAAAGCGACACTGATAGCCCATCGCCAGCTTCAGCCCTTTAACGCTGTCGATATCGACCAGCGCGCGCAGCGCGACGTTGGGCATCTGGCGCAACGCGTTCACATGGCAGCCGTGAATCGCTCCCGCACCGATTACTGCCGTGTTCAGGATCGTCATCGTCGCCTCCCGTTATTCCGTCGCGTTGGCCAGCATCTGGGCCTTCACGCAGAGCTCCGCCGCCTTGAAGGCGTGCGCCTGCGTCATGGCGTTTTCGGTTCGATGCAGGCAGTCGAGGATCAGTTCGCCAAAGAACGGGAACCCGACCTCCCCGGCGACCGGATAACGGAATTCCCCCTCTTTATTGACGAGATACACCACGTCCTGCTCGCCGCGGGTGAGATCGACATATTTGCGGATTTCGATATAGCCTTCGGTGCCGAGCAGCGTCAGGCGGCCGTCGCCCCACGTAGAAAGCCCGTCCGGCGTAAACCAGTCGCAGCGGAAATAACCGCTGGCGCCGTTTTCGCCCCTGATTGTTGCGTCGCCGAAATCTTCAAATGCCGGATGCTGCGGATGGTTGAAATTGCGTGCCTGGCTGGCGACCACGCATGCCTCACTGTTGCCCGTGTAGAAGAGAAATTGCTCGATCTGGTGGCTGCCGATATCGCACAGAATGCCGCCGAAAAATCGTCGATTGTAGAACCAGTCCGGGCGACCGGTTCCTTCCCGGTGCGGGCCTGTCCCCAATGTTTGCACGACGCGGCCAATGGCCCCCTGCTGCACCAGCTGTCCGGCAAACACCGCGCTCTCGACGTGAAGACGCTCGCTGTAGTACACGGCGTATTTCCGCCCGGTTTTCTCGACCATCGCTTTGGCGTCGGCCAGCTGTTCAAGTGTGGTGAGCGGCGCTTTATCCGTGAAGTAGTCCTTGCCTGCGGCCATGGCTTTCAGCCCCAGCGCGCAGCGCTCGGACGGGATGGCAGCACCCGCAACCAGACGCACCTCGTCGTCGTTGAGTATCACCTCCAGCGACTCCGCCACTTTTGCCTGCGGGTACTGCTGGATAAATTTATCCACTTTGGCCGGATCGGGGTCGTATACCCATTTCAGGGTGGCCCCGGCTTCTATCAGGCCGTTACTCATCCCGTAGATATGGCCGTGGTCGAGCGCGGCGGCGGCAAAAATAAACTCTCCTTCCCTGACAACGGGCTGCGGTTTGCCCACCGGGGCGTAGTTCATTCCGTCATGCTTGTTCATGGTGTCACTCCTGAGTCCAGATCTTTGCCAAGGGGAATTGCGCCGACTTCGCTGAAGTTGGCGACGCTTGCGGATTTTTCATAAAAACGAGGTGCGAGGGCGTTCGTCCCGCCGGTGCGGTAAAACGGGTCATCGCGCTGAATCGGCAGCGAGACCACGCTGCGGGTAATGGCGGATTTATAGATCGCGGTAATCAGCTCCAGCGAGCGTTTGCCCTGCAGGCCATCCACTAACGGCGCGGTGCCGTGCTCAATGGCATAAAGCAGGTCGTTAATTTGCCCGGTATGCAGCGTCCACTCTAGCTTCGGCGTCTCCTGAAAAACGGCGTTGAGCTGCGCTTCTCGCTGCAGATCCCGATCTTCCTGCGGGAAGCCGTTATCGGCGCTGACGCTGGCAAAGGCCTGCCACGGCGCGGAGATACGCGCCTTATCGCCCTGAATGATAATTTTCTGATCTTCGCCGTGGTGCACGACCGAGGCGGTAAGCTGCGCGATCGCGCCGCTGGGGTATTTGAAGATTGCGGCGCTGAGGTCTTCGACTTCAGCGTTGTCGTGCGCCACGTTGGTCATCATCGCCACCACCTCGGACGGGAAGCCGAGCATCCACTGAATGGCGTCGATGTGGTGAACCGCGTGGTTAAGGGTGCAGCCGCCTCCCTCTTTTTCCCAGGTTCCGCGCCACCACAGGTCGTAGTAGCAGTGCCCGCGCCACCAGAACGAATCCACCTGCGCGTGACAGACTTTTCCTGCGAGGCCGGAATCGAGCGCGGCTTTCAGGCGCCAGAAGGCATCGGTAAAGCGGTTCTGTGCAATGATGGCGAGCGTTTTGCCGCTGGCCTGCTGTGCGGCGATCATCGCATCGCACTCCTCCAGCGAGGCGGCCATCGGTTTTTCGCACAGCACGTGGCACCCCGCGTTCAGGGCATCAATGCCGATCTCCGCGTGGACGTAGGGCGGCGTGCAGACGTCGACGATGTCGATATCCGGCTCTGAGGCCAGCATCTGCTGGTGGCTGTCATAAACGCGTGCTTCCTCCAGGCCGTAGCGCGTTTTTTTCTCGTGGGCTTTTTCCGGGTAGATATCTACCAGCGCGACGATCCGGCAGCGCTGGCCAAACTGCAAATAACCCTGAATATGGTTGTGCGAGATATTCCCTGTTCCCACAATGGCGACATTTAACATTGATTCTTCTCCGGAGTTACCAGGTGCCAGAGGCATCCAGCGTGACGCTGGCTGTCTCTTTTGCCACTGAGGTGCTGATGCGCTGTTGAAGCAGGCGCAGATACTGTTTCTCGTTGAGCGGGAGTTCGACCCAGTCGTCTGTCCAGGTGGAGAGGTGCATAGCGTTGGAGAGCGTCAGCCCGTGGATCCCTTCCAGACCCGGCGCAATGAGCGGCTCGCCGCGCAGGATGGCGGCACAGAAATTGGCGGTAATGACGTGGTGTTCGCTGCATTCCGGAGCGACGGGAAGCGTGACCTCCCAGCACTCAGGTTCACCAAAACCGTTTTGCCAGCGGGCGTTGAAGGCGGTTTCAGATTCACGCAGCCGCCAGTAGCGTAGCTTGCCCTCTTCGACAACGACCTTGCCGCGATCGCCGACGATTTCCAGCCGGTTGGTTCCCGGCGTTTCCGCCACGGTGGTGATAAACACGCCCGTCGCGCCGTTGGCATACTCGGCGTAGGCGGTGACCTCGTCTTCCACTTCGATTTCACGATGTTTACCGAACTGGCAGAACGCGCGCAGGCGGACGGGCATGCCGACCAGCCATTGCCAGAGATCGAGCTGGTGCGGGTCCTGGTTGAGCAGCACGCCGCCGCCTTCCCCTTTCCAGGTAGCGCGCCAGCCGCCGGAGTTGTAGTAGCTCTGCGAGCGATACCAGTTGGTGATGATCCAGTTGGAGCGGCGGATCTCGCCCAGCTCGCCGCTGTCGATCAGATCTTTCACCTTCTGGTAGAGCGGGTTCGGGCGCTGGTTGTACATGATGCCGAACACCACATCGCACTCCCGGGCGCAGGCGTTCATCTCCTGTACCTGGGCGGTGTACACGCCCGCCGGTTTTTCACACAGGGTGTGGATGCCGTTGCGCATCGCCAGCATCGACAGGCGCGGATGCTCGTAGTGCGGCGTGGCGACAATCACCGCGTCGATAAGCCCGCTCTGGAGCATCTCCTGCGCGTCGCTGAATAATGGGAGGGTACCGACCAACTGGCGGATAGCGGGATGCTTTTCCGGCGCATTATCGCAAACCGCGGCCAGGCAGGCATCGCTGACCGTACCCGCCAGTAAATAACGCGCGTGGACCGTACCGATATTACCTATTCCAATAATGCCAAAACGTACCTTCTCCATGTCACACCTTAATTTCAGTTGAAATGAGTGATGAACGGAAAATAGGAAAGGGGAGCGGTAGCGACAATGTGTTTTTGTGAGAATACTCGCAAGGTGATTAAGTAATCTCCAGGCGTTTTGAAATTTGGTTTTAAAATCAAAGGACTGTTTCTGCAAATATTTGCAAAAACTGAATGAGAGCGAGGTCACACTATGCCGGGCAGGTTAAAAATGGAGGAAATTGCAGCTCTGACGGGCTATTCCGTCAGCACGGTTTCGCGGGTATTAAGCGGCAAGTCTTACACCAGCGATAAAGCCAGGGAGGCGATCGTTCGCACCGCGCGGGAGCTCGGTGTGCTGGAGTCTATGGCGAGCGGAAGACTGTTAGTTAACGGTATCGCTGTTTTTGCACCGGAGAGAACCTTTCAGGGGCGCGGAGATATATTTTATCTGGAAGTAACGAAAGGGATTGCTGAAGCCTGCTCGCGGCATAATGTGTGGGTCACGTGCTGTGGTTTAGAAGAACAGCATGCCGATGTAAAGGTCTTTATGGAAAAGGCCAGTCATAAGAATATCAACGCGATTATTATTATTGGCACTGATGATTCCACCATATTTAAACTGGCGAGCACGCTGAATAAGCCCTGCGTGTTAATTAATTCCGTTGACCGGGATCGGGTGCTGGATGCCTTGTCACCCGATCACCGGGCAATCGGCTTCACCGCCATGCAGTACCTTTTCGAGCAGGGGCATCGCCGGGTGCTCACGCTCACCTGCCTGCGGCGGGATACGCTGTACGCGCGTCTGGACGGCATCAAAGAGGCGTATCGCCATTTTCACGTGGCCTTTGATCCTCATCGCGATTTGCTCGTGACGGAATGGTTTACGGCTGACGAGGCCGAGCGGGCGCTGGATGCGTGGCTGATGACGCATGACAGCTCCCAGTGGCCGGAGGTAATTTTCCCGAACAGTACCAGCATGACGGAAGGAGTGATCAGGGCGTTAACGCGCCACGGGCTGCGCATTCCGGAAGACATTTCGCTGATTACCACCGATTTTGCCTGGAATTTAGCGCACCGTCTGGAAAAGCCGGTTACGGGCGTCACTGTGCCCTGCCGCGAGCTGGGGATTGAGGCCGTACATCTGCTGCAAACGCGGCTTAACCGACCGCAGGCGGCGGTCTTTAACCTGCTGCTGCAGGGCAAAGTAATGGATTACGGTTCGGTTAGTAACGCCACGCGCCACGCGGCACGCGTGGCGCTGGATCAATAATTACGCCAGCTGCGGCGGCAGGCAGACGCCGATGCCTCCGATACCGCAGTAGCCGTACGGGTTTTTATGCAGATACTGCTGGTGATCGTCCTCGGCATAGTAGAACGGTTTCGCCGTCGCGATTTCCGTGGTCACCTCGCGCGTATCGCCCGCTTCACGCATGGCCTGCTGGAAACGCTCAAGGCTGGCGCGCGCGGCGGCATCCTGCTCGGGCGTGAGCGGATAGATAGCCGAGCGGTACTGGGTGCCGTGGTCGTTGCCCTGACGCATGCCTTGCGCCGGGTCGTGATTCTCCCAGAAGACCTGCAGGAGCTGCTCGTAGCTGATGACTGCAGGGTCGTAGACCACGCGTACCGCTTCCGCATGCCCGGTTTCGCCGGAGCAAACTTCGCGATAGGTAGGATTCGGCGTGTAACCGCCCGTGTAGCCAGCCGCCGTGCTGTAAACGCCGGGCAGCTGCCAGAAGAGGCGCTCAACGCCCCAGAAGCAGCCCATGGCGAACAGGGCGATTTCCATTCCCTCCGGCACGTTGGTCATGGAATGGTTATTGACGGCGTGTAAGGTCGCCACAGGCATAGGGGTGTTGCGTCCCGGTAATGCATCAGTTTGTGAAACCAGATGCTTTTTGTCGAATAAACTCACGATGGGGCCTCCCGGGGTGCGATGTTTCGGTTAAGGTTGTCACGAAGCGTTTAATTGAACACAATAAATGCGCTGAATCAGTCTAGATTTAATCATAAGAAATATTTGGGTGTTACACCCATTTTCAACCCGCGATTCGGGTTTTTGGCTACAGGCCGTATTTTGCCGCGGAGCGGCACTTCATTTGCTTCCAGGGTGGAAACAGGGATATTCAGGAGAAAACGTGACAAAAATCCGCCAGTTATGTTTAGTCGGTGTGTTGCTGACAAGCGGGATTGCCAGCGCGGCGAATGTCCGTTTGCAGGTTGAGGGGTTATCCGGGGCGCTACAAAAAAACGTGCGTGCGCAGTTGTCGACCATCCAGAGTGATGAGGTGACGCCGGACCGGCGTTTTCGCGCGCGCGTGGATGACGCCATCCGTGAAGGGCTGAAAGCGCTGGGGTATTACGAACCCACCATTGATTTCGATCTCCGCCCGCCTCCAGAGAAGGGGCGCCAGGTCCTTATTGCCCGCGTTTCTCCGGGTGAACCGGTACTGATTGGCGGCACCAACGTCATTCTGCGCGGCGGGGCGCGTACCGACCGGGATTACCTTGACCTGCTCGGCACGCGGCCGAAAATCGGTACCGTGCTTAACCACGGTGACTACGATCATTTCAAAAAAGAGCTGACGAGCGTTGCCCTGCGTAAGGGCTATTTCGACAGCCAGTTCAACAAAAGCCAGCTGGGCATTGCGCTGGATCGACATCAGGCCTTCTGGGATATCGACTACGACAGCGGAGAACGCTACCGCTTTGGCGACGTGACGTTTGAAGGTTCGCAAATCCGTGAAGAGTACCTGCAAAACCTCGTGCCGTTCAAAAAGGGGGATTACTACCAGTCCAGGGACCTGGCGGAACTGAACCGTCGTCTTTCCGCTACCGGCTGGTTTAACTCCGTGGTTGTCGCACCGGAATTTGATAAGTCTCGCAAAACGAAGGTGTTGCCGCTGCATGGCGTTGTCTCGCCGCGCACCGAGAACACCATTGAGACCGGTGTTGGCTACTCGACAGACGTCGGCCCGCGCGTGAAGGCCACCTGGAAAAAGCCGTGGATGAACTCCTACGGCCACAGTCTGACTACCAGCGCGAGTATCTCAGCTCCGGAACAGCAGCTGGATTTCAGCTACAAAATGCCGCTGCTGAAAAACCCGCTTGAGCAGTACTACCTGGTTCAGGGGGGCTTTAAGCGCACCGACCTGAACGATACCGAATCCGATTCCACCACGCTTGCCGTATCGCGTTTCTGGGATCTCTCCAGCGGCTGGCAGCGCGCCATTAACCTGCGCTGGAGCTTCGACCACTTTACCCAGGCTAACGTCACCAACACTACCATGCTGCTCTATCCGGGCGTGATGATCAGCCGTACCCGCTCCCGCGGTGGTCTGATGCCAACGTGGGGGGATTCCCAGCGTTACTCCATTGATTACTCCAACACCATGTGGGGTTCTGATGTGGACTTCACCGTCGTGCAGGCGCAAAACGTCTGGATCCGCACGCTGTATGACAAACACCGCTTTGTGATGCGCGGCAATCTCGGCTGGATTGAAACGGGAGACTTCGAGCGCGTTCCGCCGGATCTGCGCTTCTTCGCCGGTGGCGACCGCAGCATTCGTGGGTATAAGTACAAATCGATCTCACCTGAGAACGAAAAGGGCCAACTGACCGGTGCGTCAAAACTGGCGACCGGATCGCTTGAGTATCAGTACAACGTCAGCGGAAAGTGGTGGGGCGCCATGTTTGTTGACGGCGGTGAAGCGGTGAACGATATCCGCCGCAGCGACTTTAAAACCGGCGCGGGCGTGGGCGTACGCTGGCAGTCGCCAGTCGGACCCATCAAGCTCGACTTCGCCGTGCCTGTCGGCGACAAAGATGAACACGGATTACAGTTTTACATCGGTCTGGGGCCTGAATTATGAGTTTATGGAAGAAAATAAGCCTCGGGGTGCTGATTTTTATCGTGCTGCTGCTCGGTACGGTGGCGTTTCTGGTGGGAACGACGACCGGGCTGCATCTGCTGTTTAACGCTGCGAACCGCTGGGTGCCGGGGCTGGAGATTGGCCAGGTAACGGGCGGCTGGCGCGACCTGCGTCTGAAGAACATCCGCTATGAGCAGCCGGGCGTGGCGGTGAACGCCGGGGAATTCCACCTGGCGGTCAAGCTGGGCTGCCTGCGGGACAGCAAACTCTGCGTCAACGATCTGTCGCTTAAAGACGTCAACGTAGCGATAGATTCAAAAAAAATGCCGAAGTCTGCGCCTGTCGAGGAAGAGGACAGCGGCCCGCTGAATCTCTCCACGCCGTACCCGATCGCGCTTTATCGGGTGGCGCTCGATAACGTTAATATCAAAATCGACGACACCACCGTGTCCGTGATGGATTTCACCTCCGGCCTGCGCTGGCAGGAGAAAAACCTCACCCTGACGCCGACGTCCCTGCAGGGCTTGCTGATCGCGCTGCCGAAGGTGGCCGACGTGGCGCAGGAAGAGATCGTCGAGCCGAAGATTCAGAACCCGCAGCCGGAAGAGAAGCCGCTGGGCGAAACGCTAAAAGATCTTTTCTCGAAGCCCGTTCTGCCGGAAATGACCGACGTTCATCTGCCGCTGAACCTCAACATCGAGGAGTTCAAAGGCGAGCAGCTGCGCCTGACCGGCGATACCGATCTGACGGTCTACACTATGCTGCTGAAAGTCAGCAGCATTGACGGCAACATGAAGCTAGACGCGCTGAATATCGACACCAGCCAGGGCTCGGTGGATGCGTCAGGGAATGCCCTGCTGCGCGATAACTGGCCGGTGGATATCACGCTTAACAGTGCCCTCAACATCGATCCGCTGAAAGGCGAAAAGGTGAAGATCAAAGTGGGCGGGGCGCTGCGCGATAAGCTGGATGTCGGGGTGAATCTCTCCGGCCCGGTGGACATGGTCCTGCGCGCGCAAACGCAGCTGGCGGAAGCCGGGCTGCCGCTCAATATTGAAATTGTCAGCAAGCAGCTTTACTGGCCGTTCACCGGCGAAAAGCAGTTCCAGGCCGATGACCTGAAGCTGAAGCTGAGCGGCAAGATGACCGACTACGCGCTCTCGTTCCGCACCGCGGTGAAGGGACAGGGCGTGCCGCCCGCGAACATCACGCTGGATGCGAAGGGCAACGAACAGCAGGTCAACTTCGACAAGCTGACCGTCGCGGCGCTGGAAGGCAAAACCGAGCTGACCGCGCTGCTCGACTGGCAGCAGGCGATCAGCTGGCGCGGCGAGCTGAAGCTGACGGGCATTAACACCGCCAAAGAGGTGCCGGACTGGCCGTCGAAACTGGATGGCCTGATCAAAACCCGCGGCAGCCTGTACGGCGGTACGTGGCAGATGGACGTGCCGGAAATCAAGCTCACCGGGAACGTGAAGCAGAACAAGGTTAACGTTGAAGGTTCGCTGAAAGGCAACAGCTATCTGCAGTGGGTTATCCCGGGGCTGCACGTGGCGCTGGGCCGCAACACGGCGGATATCAAAGGCGAGCTGGGGGTGAAAGATCTCAATCTGGACGCCACCATCGACGCGCCGAATCTGGACAACGCCCTGCCGGGTCTCGGCGGCACGGCGAAAGGTCTCGTGAAAGTGCGCGGAACCGTGGATGCGCCGCAGCTGCTAGCGGATATCACCGCCAATAACCTGCGCTGGCAGGAGCTGAGCGTTGCCCGCGTCCGCGTGGAAGGGGATGTGAAATCCACCGATCAGATTGGCGGTAACCTGAACCTGCGCGTGGAGCGCATTTCTCAGCCGGACGTGAACATTAGCCTGGTCACCCTGGACGCCAAAGGGAACGAGAAGCAGCACGACCTCCAGCTGCGCGTGCAGGGCGAGCCGGTCTCCGGCCAGCTTCACCTTACCGGCAGCTTTGACCGCAAGGAAGAACGCTGGAAAGGGACGCTGGATAACACGCGCTTCACTACGCCGGTTGGGCCGCTGGCGCTGTCGCGATCCATTGCCCTCGACTACCGCAACGCCGAGCAGAAGATCAGCATTGGGCCGCACTGCTGGACCAATCCGAATGCGGAACTGTGCGTGCCGCAGACCATCGATGCGGGCGCGGAAGGGCGCGCGCAGATCAACCTCAACCGCTTCGATCTGGCGATGCTGAAGCCGTTTATGCCGGACACAACTCAGGCCAGCGGCGTCTTTAGCGGAAAAGCCGATGTGGCCTGGGACACCACCAAAGAGGGCCTGCCGCAGGGCAGCGTCACGCTGTCCGGGCGTAACGTGAAGGTGACGCAGGAGGTCAACAACGCGCCGCTTCCGGTGGCGTTCGACACCCTAAACCTGAGTGCCGATCTGCATAACAATCGCGCACAGCTGGGGTGGACAATCCGCCTCACCAACAACGGCCAGCTGGACGGGCAGGTCCAGATTACCGATCCGCAGGGACGGCGTAATCTGGGCGGCAACGTCAACATCCGTAACTTCAACCTGGCGATGGTGAACCCGATTTTCGCGCGCGGGGAAAAAGCCGAGGGCATGCTCAACGCTAACCTGCGCCTGGCCGGCAACGCGCAAAGCCCGCAGCTGTTCGGTCAGATGCGGCTCAGCGGCGTGGATATCGACGGCAACTTCATGCCGTTTGACATGCAGCCCAGCCAGATCGCGATGAACTTCAACGGCATGAGCTCGACGTTGAGCGGCTCGGTGCTCACCCAGCAGGGGCAAATCAACCTCAGCGGCGACGCGGACTGGAGCCAGCTCGATAACTGGCGCGCCCGTATCGCCGCGAAGGGCAGTAAGGTGCGCATCACCGTACCGCCGATGGTGCGCCTGGACGTTTCGCCTGATGTGGTCTTTGAAGCCACGCCAAGCCTCTTCACGCTTGACGGACGCGTCGACGTGCCGTGGGCGCGCATCGTGGTTCACGACGTACCGGAAAGCGCGGTCGGCGTTTCAAGTGATGAAGTGATGCTCAATGAAAATCTGAAACCTGTCGAGCAAAAGAGCGCGGGCATACCGATTAATAGTAACCTCATCGTGCACGTGGGGAATAACGTGCGGTTGAATGCGTTTGGGCTGAAGGCGAGGCTCACGGGCGACCTGAAAGTGGCGCAGGATAAACAAGGGCTTGGCCTGAACGGGCAGATCAATATTCCTGAAGGGCGTTTCCACGCCTATGGTCAGGACCTCATCGTCCGTAAAGGCGAGCTGCTGTTCTCCGGTCCACCGGATCAGCCTCTGCTGAACATCGAAGCGATTCGTAACCCGGAAGCGACGGAAAACAACGTTATTGCTGGCGTACGCGTCACCGGCTCCGCCGACGAGCCGAAGGCGGAGATCTTCTCTGACCCGGCGATGCCGCAGCAGGAAGCCCTCTCTTATCTGCTGCGTGGACAAGGTCTGGACAGCGGTCAGAGCGACAGTGCGGCGATGACCTCGATGTTAGTGGGGCTGGGGGTTGCACAAAGTGGGCAGGTTGTGGGTAAAATCGGCGAGACGTTCGGCGTAAGCAATCTGGCGCTGGACACCCAGGGCGTGGGTGACTCCTCGCAGGTGGTGGTCAGCGGGTATGTACTGCCGGGTCTGCAGGTAAAATATGGTGTGGGGATCTTTGACTCACTGGCAACTCTCACGTTACGCTATCGCCTGATGCCTAAGCTATATCTGGAAGCAGTGTCCGGCGTAGACCAGGCACTTGATCTGCTCTATCAGTTTGAGTTTTAGCAATGCGAATATTTGTCTACGGCAGTTTACGAACCAAGCAAGGCAACAGTCACTGGATGACCAATGCCCTGCTGCTGGGGAATTACAATATCGAGAACTACCAGTTGTACAGCCTGGGCCACTATCCAGGCGCGGTTCCGGGCGAAGGAACAGTACAGGGTGAAGTCTATCGTATTGATAACGCGACGCTTGCCGAACTTGATGCCTTGCGCACCAGGGGCGGTGAATACGCACGCCAGTTGATCCAGACGCCGTACGGAAGCGCGTGGATGTATGTCTACCAGCGTCCGGTCGAAGGGTTAACGCGGATTGTAAGCGGTAACTGGTTAGACAGAGACCAGTACTGAAAAAAACAACGCCACCGTGAGGTGGCGTTGTTTTTTTACGCTTTCAATTCTCTTCTGTATCCCTGCGTCGGGTTAAAAACAGAGGAACGAACAGCATGATGTATGGGGCAATAAGCCATAAAAAACACAAGGCTCGTGAACGGCCATAGTAGTTTATGCACCGCGTATTGCTTGATATGACGGGCAGGAAAAACAGTAAAAACAGCAGAATCGCATAATCGCTTCGATAAGGGATCCATAAGTAAAACAAAAACCAGGCAAGCTGGAATGTCAGGATGCAGAGATACTGCCATTTGCTGTCTTTGCCGTAACAGTCAAACGCCTTTATGTAGCCCATCTTTATGCTTTGAAGAAAGAAACTTAGCATGTATAACGCTCACGATCGCGACGGTCAGGAGTGTGCTCGTCAGCAACGCCCCTAAAAAATAGCCGTGGGTGATATCAGTAGCACCCGAGCCTAAAGTATGCAACTTACTATATCCTCGATCTACTGCAACAAAAAGCGTATATAGCCCGATGTTAATACAGAACTGCAGCAGACAAGAAACGACGATATTTCTGGGAATTCTTTTTAATAGAGTGAGTAACGCATAAATAATGCTTGATGATAGAGCGAAGTAAAGTCCGTTAAATAAACTGGATAGTAAGGAGCTATTTATTTCGTTGAATATTAAATTATCGCTTCCATAGTACCATGCGAGGTATTCAATATACGTACTTCTGCCAAAGATAAAGGCGGCAATAATAATGACGAATAGACTTACGATATGTCTTTTCTTACTCATAATTTTGCTCCCTTAGATAGCAGTTCCTTCATCGTTTTACTGGCTTCTAGCTGATCTTTGATTATGGCAAGATCACGAGTGTTGTGGTTATATTTTGCAATAGCAGTTGGCGTACCTTTACCACCATTGTCCATAAAGAAGACAATATCCTTACGACCATAAAGAAGAACTTGTGGGATGGGATCACGCCCATAACTCACCGCCTGCGGAAGAGAGTGGATAGACTCTGTCGTGAGGAAGCGAGGAATATTTTCATGCTCAATATTACCTAAAGGCGTTGTGGCAACAAGGGAGCCGATAAAATCGGTCGTATACACTAACGCATCTGTATCTTTGGTCGTTACTTTTGAACCTGTAATATATTTTATCTGTTGCCAAAGGGTAATATCTTTAGGGATAACCTTAACACCATCCATAAACATATCTTGCTTGCGTTTTAGCTGAATGACGGTACGGTGCACCTGTGTCAAAGAGGGACTGATTTCCCCAACAGAAGGCATAAGACCATCGCGGGAGTACAGTCGTTCAATGATAAAATAAATTCCAGTTGGGCGGGCAACATCAATGTTAATGGATGACATATGAATCCTAAAATGAATGGGGATTAATGTTCATCATGACAGTATGTTATTAACAGCCAGGCTATTCAACCACTCCCACCATAAATGATAGGGTGTCCTTTTTGTTTTTAATACCCTAACCAAAAGAAATGGGATTCTTCTTAAAAAATCCGTTTATACTGCTTTTAACCAGGGAAATAAAAAAGCCCCGACTCGCGGGGCCTTCATTAACAGCAGTAAGAATTACTTCTTAGCAGCGCGTTCGAAAGAGGCGATGATTTCTGCTTTCGCCGCTTCTGCGTTGTCCCAGCCGTCAACTTTAACCCACTTGCCTTTTTCGAGGTCTTTGTAGTGCTCGAAGAAGTGAGTGATCTGCGCTTTCAGCAGCTCTGGCAGGTCGTTCACATCTTTGATGTGATCGTATTCTTTGCTCAGCTTGGTGTGCGGTACCGCAACCAGCTTCGCATCTTCACCGGATTCGTCGGTCATTTTCAGCACGCCAACTGGACGGCAGCGAATGACGGAGCCTGGCTCCAGTGGGTATGGCGTTGGGACCAGCACGTCAACCGGGTCACCGTCCAGAGACAGGGTGTGGTTGATGTAACCGTAGTTGCACGGATAGAACATCGCGGTAGACATGAAACGGTCTACGAACAGGGCGCCGCTCTCTTTGTCCACTTCGTATTTGATCGGATCTGCGTTAGCCGGGATTTCGATAACTACGTAGATGTCTTCTGGCAGTTCTTTACCCGCTGGGACGTTGAGTAAGCTCATGTCGGTGTCCTTTAAAATGGATGGTAAACAAGTGGCAGGTATTATAGCCAACTCGCGCTGAATGTCTCCGCCTGTTTTCGCTTTCTCTCCCCGCTTTCTCCACTTTTCAGACCGATTCCATGACAGAAAAATCCATAAACTCAGCCACATTTTTCATGGTGAAATGAAAGCGATTACAAACTTGTGATTAACGTTTTATTCACTTTTCTGAAGTGTGATGTAACGCAATTCGTTACATATTTCATGGGCTATAGTCATTTCGCAGAACATCTTTTAACCAACAATAAACACCCCTACGAGGACGCTCATATGTGGAAGCGCTTACTTCTTGTCACAGCAGTTTCGGCAGCCATGTCGTCTATGGCGATGGCCGCTCCCTTAACCGTAGGTTTTTCGCAGGTCGGCTCTGAATCAGGCTGGCGAGCGGCAGAAACCAACGTTGCGAAAAGCGAGGCTCAGAAACGCGGCATTACCCTGAAAATCGCCGATGGTCAGCAAAAACAAGAGAATCAGATTAAAGCCGTGCGCTCCTTTATCGCCCAGGGCGTGGATGCCATCTTTATTGCACCCGTCGTGGCGACCGGCTGGGAACCCGTCCTGAAGGAAGCGAAAGACGCTGAGATCCCGGTCTTCCTGCTCGACCGTTCCATCGACGTTAAAGACAAATCCCTCTATATGACCACCGTGACCGCCAACAACGTGCTTGAAGGGCAATTGATTGGCGACTGGCTGGTGAAACAGGTCGACGGCAAGCCGTGTAACGTCGTTGAACTGCAGGGCACCGTCGGCGCGAGCGTGGCCATCGATCGTAAAAAAGGCTTTGCTGAGGCCATCGCTAAAGCGCCAAACATCAAGATTATCCGCTCTCAGTCCGGCGACTTTACGCGCAGTAAAGGTAAAGAGGTCATGGAGAGCTTTATTAAGGCTGAAAACAACGGCAAGAACATCTGCATGGTTTACGCCCACAACGATGACATGGTGATCGGTGCGATTCAGGCCATTAAAGAAGCGGGCCTGAAGCCGGGCAAAGATATCCTCACCGGCTCTATCGACGGCGTGCCGGACATCTACAAAGCGATGATCGACGGCGAAGCCAACGCCAGCGTGGAGCTGACGCCAAACATGGCGGGCCCGGCATTCGACGCGCTGGAGAAATTCAAGAAAGACGGCACGATGCCTGAGAAGGTGACGGTTACCAAGTCCACGCTCTATCTGCCAGACACGGCGAAAGAAGAGTTAGAGAAGAAGAAAAATATGGGCTACTGATCCTGTGAAATTGCCGGGTGGCGCTGCGCTTACCCGGCCTACGGGAACGTGCCGGGGACGTAAATATGAAAACTGAACAACACCAGGAAATCCTCCGCACAGAGGGCTTAAGCAAATTCTTCCCCGGCGTAAAGGCGCTGGATAACGTTGATTTCAGCCTGCGGCGCGGTGAGATCATGGCGCTGCTGGGCGAGAACGGCGCGGGAAAATCGACGCTGATTAAATCCCTCACCGGCGTTTATCACGCCGATCGCGGCACGATCTGGCTGGAAGGCAACGCCATTTCGCCAAAAAATACCGCCCATGCCCAGCAGCTGGGGATCGGGACGGTGTACCAGGAAGTGAACCTGCTGCCGAATATGTCGGTGGCGGATAACCTGTTTATTGGCCGTGAGCCACGCCGTTTTGGCCTGCTGCGCCGCAAAGAGATGGAAGCGCGGGCGACAAAGCTGATGGAATCGTACGGCTTCTCCCTCGACGTCCGCGAGCCGCTGAACCGCTTTTCCGTGGCGATGCAGCAGATCGTCGCCATCTGTCGCGCGATCGATCTCTCTGCAAAAGTGCTGATCCTCGACGAACCCACCGCCAGCCTCGATACCCAGGAAGTGGAGATGCTCTTTACCCTGATGCGCCAGCTGCGCGATCAGGGTGTCAGCCTGATCTTCGTTACCCACTTCCTCGATCAGGTATATGAGGTGAGCGATCGCATCACGGTGCTGCGCAACGGCAGCTTTGTCGGCTGCCGCGAAACCCGCGAGCTGCCGCAGATCGAACTGGTGAAAATGATGCTGGGCCGCGAGCTGGAAACCAACGCCCTTCAGCGCGCCGGGCGCACGCTGCTGAGCGAGAAACCGGTCGCCGCGTTCAGCGATTACGGCAAGAAAGGCGTGATATCGCCGTTTAACCTTGAGGTACGGCCAGGCGAAATTGTCGGGCTGGCGGGCCTGTTAGGCTCCGGACGAACCGAAACCGCCGAGGTGATCTTCGGGATCAAACCGGCGGACAGCGGCAGCGCGCTGATCAAGGGTAAACCGCAAACCTTACGATCGCCGCATCAGGCCTCCTGTCTCGGCGTCGGCTTCTGCCCGGAGGATCGGAAAACGGACGGCATTATTGCCGCGGCCTCGGTGCGGGAAAATATCATCCTGGCGTTGCAGGCCCAGCGCGGCTGGCTGCGCCCGATCCCCCGTAAAGAGCAGAACGCCATTGCCGAGCGCTTTATCCGCCAGCTCGGCATCCGCACGCCGAACGCGGAACAGCCGATCGAGTTCCTCTCCGGCGGTAACCAGCAGAAGGTGCTGCTGTCACGCTGGCTGCTGACCAAACCCCAGTTCCTGATCCTCGACGAACCGACCCGCGGCATTGACGTGGGGGCGCACGCCGAAATTATCCGGCTTATCGAAACCCTGTGCGCGGACGGTCTGGCGCTGCTGGTTATTTCGTCCGAGCTGGAAGAGCTGGTGGGCTATGCCGATCGCGTCATCATCATGCGCGATCGCAAACAGGTGGCAGAGATCCCGCTGGATAAGCTGTCCGTTCCGGCGATCATGAATGCCATCGCGGCATAAGGAGTAAATCGTGATGCCCCGTTCGCTTTCGCAAACCGGTGAGTCAAAGCGCCGATTCAGCTGGCCAACCGGCACGCCGCAAATCGCAGCGCTGCTGGTTGTTCTGCTGGTTGATAGCCTGGTCGCGCCGCATTTCTTCCAGATTATCGTGCAGGATGGTCGCCTGTTTGGCAGCCCGATAGACATTCTAAACCGTGCCGCGCCGGTGGCGCTGCTGGCCATCGGGATGACGCTGGTCATCGCCACCGGCGGGATTGACCTTTCCGTCGGCGCGGTGATGGCCATCGCCGGGGCCACGGCAGCCTCCATGACCGTATCCGGACACAGCCTGCCGGTGGTACTGCTGGCGGCCTTAGGCACCGGCGTGCTGGCCGGATTATGGAACGGCATTCTGGTGGCGGTGCTGAAAATTCAGCCCTTTGTCGCCACCCTTATCTTAATGGTGGCCGGGCGCGGCGTGGCGCAGCTGATTACCTCCGGGCAGATTGTCACCTTTAACTCGCCGAGCCTGGCGTGGATCGGGAGCGGCAACCTGCTGTTCTTCCCGACGCCGGTGATCGTTGCCCTGGTCACGCTCATTGTCTTCTGGCTTTTCACCCGCAAAACGGCGCTGGGCATGTTCATTGAAGCCGTCGGGATTAACATCCGCGCCGCGCGTAACGCCGGGGTCAACACCCGTCTGATGGTGATGCTGACCTACGTGCTGAGCGGCGTCTGCGCCGCCATCGCCGGGGTCATCGTCGCGGCGGATATTCGCGGGGCCGACGCCAACAACGCGGGGCTCTGGCTGGAGCTGGACGCGATCCTCGCGGTGGTGATCGGCGGCGGGTCGCTGATGGGCGGGCGCTTTAACCTGCTGCTCTCGGTGATTGGCGCGCTGATCATTCAGGGCATGAACACCGGGATCCTGCTCTCGGGATTTCAGCCGGAACTCAACCAGGTGGTGAAAGCGGTGGTCGTGCTCTGCGTGCTGATTGTCCAGTCGCCGCGCTTTGTCAGCATCATTAAGGGGATCCGTGGACATGATAAAACGTAATTTACCGTTGATGATCACGCTGGGCGTGTTTGTGCTGGGGTATCTCTACTGCCTCACCCAATTCCCGGGTTTTGCCTCGACGCGCGTGATTTGCAATATCCTGACCGATAACGCCTTTTTAGGCATCATCGCCGTCGGAATGACCTTTGTGATCCTCTCCGGCGGGATCGATCTCTCCGTTGGCTCGGTGATCGCGTTCACGGGCGTGTTCCTCGCGAAGGCGATCGGCTTCTGGGGGATCTCTCCGCTGGTGGCGTTTCCGCTGGTGCTGGCGATGGGCTGCGCGTTTGGCGCCTTTATGGGGCTGCTTATCGACGCGTTAAAAATCCCGGCGTTTATCATTACCCTCGCGGGAATGTTTTTCCTCCGTGGGGTGAGCTACCTGGTGTCGGAAGAGTCGATTCCGATTAACCATCCGGTGTACGACACGCTCTCCAGCCTGGCGTGGAAAATTCCCGGCGGCGGCCGCCTGAGCGCGATGGGGCTGCTGATGCTGGGCGTGGTGGTGATTGGCATCTTCCTCGCCCATCGTACCCGGTTTGGCAATCAGGTTTACGCCATTGGCGGTAACGCCACGTCGGCAAACCTGATGGGGATCTCCACCCGCAGCACCACCATCCGCATCTATATGCTCTCGACCGGCCTGGCGACGCTGGCGGGTATCGTCTTCTCGGTGTATACCCAGGCGGGCTATGCCCTTGCAGGCGTGGGCGTTGAGCTGGATGCGATTGCCTCTGTGGTCATCGGCGGCACGCTGCTCAGCGGCGGGGTGGGGACGGTGCTGGGGACGTTGTTCGGCGTGGCTATCCAGGGGCTGATACAAACCTATATCAACTTTGACGGCACGCTCAGCTCCTGGTGGACGAAGATCGCCATCGGCATTCTGTTGTTTATTTTTATTGCCCTGCAGCGCGGTCTTACGGTGCTCTGGGAGAACCGCCAAAGCTCACCTGTTACCCGCGTAAACACATCGGTAACAGAGCGATAACACGCTGAATTTGCTTAAAGTCTAAACATTTTCCGGTAGCGGCCGATACTCTTTTTTTATGCCCAGAAATATCTCGCTACCGGAAATAATATCATGCTTAAAACGCTATCGATTCGTACCGGCTTGCTCTCTTTACTGGCCGTTATGACCCTTCTGCTGCTGATTGTCAGCGGCATTGGCATTTATGCCCTCACACAGAGTTCTTCTTCACTGCAGCGCATTAATCACCTTCAGGGTGAGCAGATGGTGCAGCTTAATTCAGGCTATACGCTGATCCTGCGCGCGCGCAATGAGGCGGGCCAGGCCGTCCGCATGATGGAAATCGGCATGCTGGATGATGCGGCCAACGCGGTAAAAAACATCAATCAGGAAGTTGCCCTGGCCCAGAAAACGCTGAAAGGCGTGATCGACGGCGGCGTGGCTGACGAGCAGGGGCAACAGCTGCTCGATAAAGTGGCGGCCAGCCTGGCGACGTATAGCCAGCAGGGGATCAACCCGATGCTGAAAACCCTGAATGACCAGAGCGCGGACGGGTATTACGATCTGCTGGAGAAGACGCTGATTCCGGTGGCGAAGCAGTTTGATAACGATATGCAGGCGTTTCAGAAATGGAGCGAAGCGCGTGGTCAGGCGGAAGTGAGTGCCGTGCAGGCGAGCAAAACCCGCGTCCTGATCCTGATTATCGTCGCCGCGCTGCTGACGGCGGGCATTATCGTGCTCGCCTGGCTGGCGCTGCGCCATATGCTGCTCAAGCCGCTTTCGGCCTCGATCGCTCAGCTGGAGAACGTGGCGGCGGGGGATTTAACCCATACGCTGAATGCCCCCGCGAGCCAGGAATTTAACCGCCTCAACGCGGTGATAGAGCAGATGCGACAGTCGCTGATGAACTCGGTTATGCGGGTACGCGATGCCAGCGCGCAGATTGACACCGGCAGCCGCGAGCTGACGCTGGGGAACCGCGATCTTGCCGAGCGTACGGAATCCACCGCCACGTCGCTGGAGCAGACGGCGGCCAGCATGGAACAGATCACCGCGACGGTGAAGCTCAACGCCGATAACGCCGAGCAGGCGCACCAGCTGGCGAAGTCGGTGTCCGACACGGCCGATCACGGCAGCGAAATGGTCTGCTACGTAATTGAAAAAATGCGCGATATCTCGGGCAGCTCGGCGCGCATCGCCGACATCCTGAGCGTGATCGACGGTATTGCCTTCCAGACCAATATTCTGGCGCTTAACGCCTCCGTGGAAGCGGCGCGCGCGGGCGAGCAGGGGCGCGGGTTTGCCGTCGTCGCGGGCGAAGTGCGAAACCTTGCCAGCCGCAGCGCCGACGCGGCGAAAGAGATCCGATCGCTTATCAGCGATTCGCAGACCCACGTTAACGAGGGCAGCGAGCTGGCCCAGCAGGCTGGCGAAACCATGGACGAAATCGCAACAGAAGTGCTGCGCATGACCAAACTGATGCGTGAGATTGCGACCGCGTCTCAGGAGCAGAGCCGTGGTATTGAGCAGGTGAATATTGCGGTGAATCAGATGGACGAAACCGCGCAGCAGAATGCGGCGCTGGTGCAGCAATCCTCCGCCGCGACCCGCTCCCTTGAGGAGCAGTCGCGTCAGCTGATGGAAGCCATGTCATCATTCAAAGTGACGACTCAGACCGCTGCATAATATTACCCAGCCCCGGTACGTTCTGTGCCGGGGTTTTATTTTTTCCGGAATTAACTGCCGCAATATTATCGTGAATATCACCCATTAATATTTCCAGCGAACTGGTTAAGGCTAACGCTTTTTCCGTCGGTTCAAGGTATAAACCTTTGCGGAAAAATAACGGTTCATCAAAGAGTTGATTAAAACGCTTTAAGGCCAGGCTCACCGCCGGACGTGACATCTCCAGACGCAAAGAGGCTTTTGCCATGCTGCCGCAGCGGACGACTTCAATAAATACAGGGATAAGATTTAAATCAATGCCGGTATTAGCACGGGAATAATTTTTCATTACGTTTCTGCTCCACGAAATATCTGTCAAACTGTTATGGAAATAATGCAGGAGCAGTGGTGAATATTAAAGCATGTTTTTTATAAACACTTATACGGTAAAATATATAAATGACCAGGGGAGCCAGAACGGCTCCCCTGTAGAGAGGCATTACGCGTCCGGGTACTCGCGGATAAAACGTTCAACGTCTTCAACCATGTGGTTGTTGCCGACGAAGAATGAACGGCGCTGGTGAAGGCTTTCCGGCACGATATCCAGAATACGCTCTTTACCGTCGCTCGCCTTGCCGCCCGCCTGTTCGGCGAGGAACGCCATCGGGTTGCACTCGTACAGCAGACGCAGCTTCCCGTCCGGGTGGCTGGCGGTGCTAGGGTAGAGGTAGATCCCGCCTTTCAGCAGGTTACGGTGGAAATCCGCGACCAGAGAGCCAATATAGCGCGACGTGTACGGGCGCTGGGTCGCTTTATCTTCTTCCTGGCAGAATTTAATGTACTTCTTCACGCCGTTCGGGAAGCGAATGTAGTTGCCTTCGTTGATGGAGTAGGTGTTGCCCTTCTCCGGGAAGCGCATGCGTTCCTGGCTCAGACAGAAAACGCCCAGGGAAGGATCGTACGTAAAGGCGTGCACTCCGCACCCGGTGGTGTACACCAGCATGGTGGAGGAGCCATAAACCACGTAACCGGCAGCAACCTGATTAATGCCCGGCTGCAGGAAATCTTCTTCGGTTACCGGCGTGCCAACTGGCGTGACGCGGCGGTAGATGGAGAAAATGGTACCGACAGAAACGTTAACGTCGATGTTTGAGGAACCGTCGAGCGGATCCATCAGAACAACGTATTTAGCGTGTTCACACCCTTCGAAAACAACAATTTCATCTTCTTCTTCAGAGGCGATACCCGCAACGATGTCGCGCGCGCGCAGTGCAGCTTTCAATTTTTCATTTGCGAACAGATCGAGTTTCTGTTGAACCTCGCCCTGAACGTTCTCGGCACCGCTGGCACCCAGGATATCGACCAGACCGGCCTTGTTGATATCACGGTGGATGATCTTAGCGCCCAGCTTTATTGCCGACAGCAAAGCAGTGAGTTCACCGGTAGCATGAGAGAACTCGTGCTGCTTTTCGACAATAAATTCACCTAACGTTTTCATAACACTTTCCCTGCATCTTTGTGAGTAGAGCGATTGTATGTTCACTAAAACGACTAAAGCCCAACAATCTTAACAAACATTCAAATAGTAGCGCAGAGGTGAATCGCGCCAGCAACATACGGATTTACCTGAAATGCGTTTCACAGCCGCTAACATGTGAGTAAAATGTGCGCCACATTGAAGAAGGATAGTGACGTATGCGCATTCATATATTGGGGATTTGTGGCACTTTCATGGGCGGACTGGCAATGCTGGCGCGCTCGCTGGGCCATGAAGTGACAGGTTCGGACGCCAATGTGTATCCGCCAATGAGCACACTTCTGGAGAAACAGGGCATCTCGTTAATTCAGGGCTACGATGCCAGCCAGCTGGATCCCGAGCCGGACCTGGTGATCATCGGCAACGCCATGACCCGCGGCAATCCGTGCGTTGAGGCGGTACTGGAACGCAATATTCCGTTCATGTCCGGCCCGCAGTGGCTGCATGACTTCGTCCTGCGCGACCGCTGGGTGGTTGCCGTTGCCGGTACCCATGGCAAAACCACCACAGCCGGAATGGCGACCTGGATCCTTGAAGCCTGCGGCTACAAGCCGGGCTTCGTGATTGGCGGCGTACCGGGTAATTTCGACGTTTCTGCACGTCTGGGTGACAGCCCGTTCTTCGTGATCGAAGCCGACGAATACGACTGCGCGTTCTTCGACAAGCGTTCTAAGTTCGTGCATTACTGCCCGCGCACGCTGATTCTCAACAACCTTGAGTTCGACCACGCGGATATTTTTGACGACCTGAAAGCGATCCAGAAACAGTTCCACCACCTGGTGCGCATTGTTCCGGGCCAGGGGCGCATCATCCTGCCGGAAAACGACATCAACCTGAAGCAGACGATGGCGATGGGCTGCTGGAGCGAGCAGGAGCTGGTGGGCGAGCAGGGCCACTGGCAGGCGAAGAAACTCAACGCCGATGCCTCCGAGTGGGAAGTGCTGCTCGACGGTGAGAAAGTGGGTGAGGTGAAGTGGGGCCTGGTGGGCGAGCACAACATGCACAACGGCCTGATGGCTATTGCTGCGGCGCGTCACGTGGGCGTTTTGCCTGCGGATGCGGCCAATGCGCTGGGCTCGTTTATCAACGCCCGTCGCCGTCTGGAACTGCGCGGTGAAGCCCACGGCGTTAGCGTGTACGACGATTTCGCGCACCACCCAACGGCCATTCTGGCGACGCTTGCCGCCCTGCGCGGCAAGGTCGGCGGGACGGCCCGCATTCTGGCGGTGCTGGAACCGCGCTCGAACACCATGAAGATGGGCATCTGCAAAGACGATCTCGCGCCGTCGTTAGGACGCGCCGATGAGGTCTTCCTGCTGCAGCCGCAGCATATTCCGTGGCAGGTGGCGGAAGTGGCCGATGCCTGCATTCAGCCTGCGCACTGGAGTGCGGATGTGGATGCGCTCGCGGATATGGTGGTGAAAGCCGCTCAGCCTGGCGACCACATTCTGGTGATGAGCAACGGCGGTTTTGGTGGGATCCATCAGAAGCTGCTGGACGGTCTGGCGAAGAAAGCGGAAGCGGCCGCGGAGTAAAAAAAAGCCCGGTGGCGCTTGCGCTTACCGGGCCTACGTTCTTTCCTCCCTCGCCCTTCCGGGGAGAGGGGAACGGATTACTCGTCGTTCTCAGACAGCTCGCGCAGATACTGGAAAATCAGGCGCGCGGACTTCGGCGGCTTATTCCCTTCTTTCTCTTTCTTCGCGTTGCGGATCAAGGAACGCAGCTGCTGGCGGTCGGCATCCGGCCACAGGTTCAGCACTTCCGGTACGGCATCATCACCCTGTTCAATCAGACGATCGCGGATCTGCTCCAGCTTATGGAAAAACGCAACCTGCTGGTTGTGGCGGTTTTTCAGCTTGTCCAGCGCCTGGCGGATCGGATCGACGTCGCGCTGACGCAGCATTTTCCCGATAAGCTGAAGCTGGCGACGACGGCCTTCTTTCTTGATTTTCTGTGCCAGTTCAATGGCATCACGCAGATCCTGGTCGAGCGGGATCTTGTCCAGCGCGTTTTTACCCAGTTCTACCATTTCCGCGCCAAGCTGTTTTAACTCTTCGGCGTCACGTTTAATTTCACTTTTACTGACCCAGATGATCTCATCATCTTCGTCTTCGATGTCATCACCGGGAACGTCGTCGAGCCAGTCTTCGGGCTGCTTAGTCATGTCAGGCTCCTTAAAAAAAGAGGCTAATGTTACCAGTTAAGACGCGCACTGAAAAACGGTTCTCTGTTAGACTTCAGTTAACTCTCTCTTACAGTATGGCATTTGCGATGAAAGTAACCTCACAAGTTGAAGCGCAGCGTAAGATTCTTGAAGAAGCCGTCTCCACCGCGCTGATGCTTGCTTCAGAAAAATCAGATGGCGCCGAAGTGGCGGTCAGCAAAACCACCGGCATCAGCGTGAGTACCCGCTATGGTGAAGTGGAGAACGTAGAATTCAACAGCGATGGCGCGCTTGGGATCACGGTGTATCACCAGAATCGCAAAGGCAGTGCGTCATCCACCGATCTCAGCCCGGATGCCATTGCCCGTACGGTGCAGGCGGCGCTGGATATCGCCCGTTATACCTCTCCGGATCCTTACGCAGGCGTGGCGGATAAAGACCTGCTGGCGTTTGACGCGCCGGATCTCGATCTTTTCCACCCGGCGGAAGTGACCCCGGACGAAGCGATCGAACTCGCCGCTCGCGCCGAGCAGGCTTCCCTGCAGGCCGATAAGCGCATCACCAATACCGAAGGCGGCAGCTTCAACAGCCATTACGGGATCAAAGTCTTCGGCAACAGCCACGGCATGCTGCAGGGCTACTGCTCTACCCGTCATTCGCTCTCCAGCTGCGTGATTGCCGAAGAGAACGGTGATATGGAGCGTGACTACGCCTACACCATTGGCCGCGCGCTGGGCGACTTGCAGTCTCCTGAGTGGGTGGGTAAAGAGTGTGCCGAACGCACGCTGTCTCGCCTGTCGCCGCGTAAACTCTCCACCATGAAGGCCCCGGTCATTTTTGCCAACGAAGTGGCGACCGGCCTGTTTGGCCATCTGGTGGGCGCTATCGCGGGGGGCTCGGTTTACCGTAAATCGACCTTCCTGCTCGACTCGCTGGGCAAGCAGATCCTGCCGGAATGGCTCACCATTGAAGAACATCCGCACCTGCTGAAAGGGCTGGCCTCCACGCCGTTCGACAGCGAAGGCGTGCGCACCGAACGTCGCGATATCATCAAAGACGGCATTCTGACCCAGTGGCTGCTGACCAACTACTCCGCGCGCAAGCTGGGGCTGAAAAGCACCGGACACGCGGGCGGCATTCACAACTGGCGCATTGCCGGACAGGGCCTGAACTTTGAGCAGATGCTGAAAGAGATGGGCACCGGTCTGGTGGTGACCGAGCTGATGGGCCAGGGCGTCAGCGGCATCACTGGCGATTATTCTCGCGGCGCGGCGGGCTTCTGGGTGGAAAACGGCGAAATCCAGTATCCGGTGAGCGAAATTACTATCGCCGGCAACCTGAAGGACATGTGGCGCAATATCGTTACGGTCGGTAACGATATTGAAACACGCAGCAATATACAGTGTGGTTCTGTACTTCTGCCGGAAATGAAAATCGCCGGTCAGTAATACCCGTAAAGGCGTTTTAATAATAAAAAAGGAAGTGAGCAATGCGTAAACATCTGTTAGCGATCGTCGCGGCTTCAACGCTGGTTCTTGGCTCTTCTGCGTTTGCTGCCGATCTTGAAGACGACATGGGCATCCTCGGTCAAAACCTGAAGGTGGTGCAGAAAACCGACAATGCGGCTGAAATGAAAGACGCGCTGACCAAAATGCGTGAAGCGGCGCTGGACGCACAAAAAGCGACGCCTCCGAAGCTGGAAAGCAAAGCGGCAGACAGCGCAGAGATGAAAGACTACCGCCACGGCTTTGACGTGCTGGTCGGCCAGATCGACGGCGCGCTGAAGCTGGCTAACGAAGGCAAAGTGAAGGAAGCCCAGGCGGCGGCCGAGCAGTTTGTGACGACGCGTAACACGTATCACAAGAAATACCGTTAACCGATCGCGCATCTGACAAACAACCAGCGGGGGCCAGCGGCCCCCGTTTTTTTGCGCGGTAATAAGTAAACCCTATCGCCATCACATTTTTGCGTCACCACGCCTGAACGTTTCGTTTCCCCGGCACGCGTTTTGCCGCTGGAATACGTGATATTCATCACGTAAATACCGTGATTAATTCAGATTCACCGCATTTATGTGGCACAGATCACTGCTGCGGCTCGCCTTTCCACTTCGAAGTGGAAAACAACTCGCTACAAACAATTCCCCCCCAACGTTAGTTTTATTCCAGAGCCATTAACGGGGTAAGACCAGTGATTAACGGAGCGGTAATGAACGACGTTGGGGAACAGGCGGAGCAAACAGAACAGCTCGCGAACACCATGCTACAGCAGGTTTATGCCCTGCTTGCCCGGAACAACATCATCCCCAATGCGGTACAGGAGCAGATGCTCACCTCCCACGTGCGCGCAATGGCGCACCGGTCCGTGACCGGCGAGCCGCTGCCGGAGGTTGAAGCAGAGCTGTTTGACGAAATTTCACCGGATTCAATGCGGCTCGCCCGTGAAGTGGTCGCGCAGTTTGGCAATCTTCCTGATGAAGAAGCCTGGCTGCTCTCCGTTCACTTTGAAGTCGCGAAAGACAACCTTTAAGGAGCAACACATGGAACAGATTACAGTCGTGATTGGCGATCGCCTGGGTAAAGGTCAGAAAGTGGCTGCCGGTGTGGAAAAAGCAGGTGGACGCGCGGTGGTTGTGCCGGGTATGGCTGCCGATATGAAGCTCGGCGACGTGATGAAAGCGGAAAACGCCACCTTCGGCATCTCCTTCTGCGGCAGCGGCGGCGCGGGCGCTATCACCGCCCAGACCAAATATGGCTACAAAGCGAAATACGGCATGCGTTCGGTGGAAGAGGGCGTGACCGCCATCAACGAAGGCTGCAACGTGCTGGGCTTCGGCTTTATGGATAAAGAAGAGCTGGGCGAGCGTCTGGTGCAGGCGTGGCAGAAGAAATACGGCGCATAAGCATGAAAGAACAGTTCACAACCACGGTGAGAGTAAAGGGAAAAGGCGACGCTAAAGCGCGCGCCTTTGCCGACGCGCTCAACCACGTTCAGGCCGCGGTGATGAAAGCCTCACCGCATATCTTACTGCGTATTGAGCCACAGGATGTGCAGGTCGTTCAGGCGCAAGAAGCGGTGCGAAAAGAAGCGTTTCTGTTCTTCTTTCTGCGCCGGGAAAGACGCACCTACAGCGTGGAGCTGGATGTGACCGTCAACGTGACCGCTATCAATCTTGACCAGGTGGATTTCGTCACGCAACGCTGATTATTCATAAAAGGGCAGACTGATGTTCTTAATTATATTAATAAAATCGCTCATCATTGGCGGCCTGGTTGGCGTCGGTGTCGGAGCCGGGGCTGCACGCATGTTTCATGCGCCTACCACTCAGGGTATGGGCGCGTTTCGTACGTTGGGGGAACTGAATTCCTGTGAAGGGGATCCGGCGTCCCACTTCTCCTTTGGGTTAGGTTTCTTCTTTAACGCCTGGGCCTCTTCCGTGGCCGCAGGTGCCTTCACACAGGACGTTGACCACCGCATCATCCCGAACTGGGGTGCTGCTGCACTGATGATCAAAAACCGTAACGTCGGCGAAACGCTGCACGACCCGCGCAAAATGGCGATTGCCTGCGGGGTGATTGGCATGCTCGTCGTCACCTTCCTGAACCTGACCGCCTCCTCCGTTCCGGCAGCGCTCCAGGTCACCGCCGTGAAGGTGCTGGTACCGGCGGCAAACCTGCTGGTAAACACCGTGATGCCGGTAATCTTCTGGCTGGCGGCCATCGACGCGGGTAAAAAATCGGGCTTCTGGGCCACCATCTTTGGCGGCGCGGCGCAGCTGATTATGGGGAACGCCGTACCGGGGCTGGTGCTGGGGATCCTGATCGGTAAAGGCGTCGAAGAGAGCGGCTGGAACCACGTCACCAAAGTGATGATGGCGGCGATCGTCCTGCTCTTCGTGCTGAGCGGCTTCTTCCGCGGCTTCGACATGAAGATGATCGAATCCTTCCATCTGACCGTGCCGAACTGGCTCGACATGATCCACAACTCGCTCAGCGGTAAATAACAGGAGCCTCTAAATGGAACAGAATAAAGGTTTTTGGTATGCCGACTGGTCGTTCCCGATCTTCGTTGGCCTGCTCTCATCCGGCGTTTTCGCCGGGACGCACATGTACTACCTCTACGGCATCGGCGCGTTTAACGAAGTGGCCTTCGTAGCGATGCTAAAAGCGGGGATCGATACCGGCGTCTACGGCGCGGTGGCGGCGTTCGGCGCGAGCTTCCTGTTCGCCCGCATTATCGAAGGGTCGCTGGTGGGTATTCTCGACATCGGCGGCGCCATCCAGACCGGCGTGGGCCTCGGCGTTCCGGCGCTGCTGCTGGGCGCGGGCATCATGTTCCCGGTGACCAACTTCATTGCCGCGCTGATTACCGGCCTGGTGATTGGTCTGGCGATTGGCTACGTCATCATCCTGGCGCGTAAGTTCACCATCAACCAGAGCAACTCCACCTACGGTGCAGACGTGATGATGGGCGCGGGTAACGCCTCCGGCCGCTTCCTCGGGCCGTTGATTATCCTCAGCGCCATGACCGCCTCCATTCCTATCGGCGTCGGTTCCCTGCTGGGTGCGCTGGTGTTCTACATCTGGCAGAAGCCGATCACCGGTGGCGCCATTCTCGGCGCAATGCTGTTGGGCTGGCTGTTCCCGGTCGCCCTTTAATACCCGCGGGCGCTCAGGCGCCCGCCTTATCAGGAGATCCTCATGTTTGATTTACTCCTGCGCCGTGCGCGCCTTGCCGACGATACCCTGACCGATATCGCCATTCAGGACGGGAAGATCGCGGCGCTGGGCGACATTGACGCCCCCGCGCATAAAACGGTTGAGCTGAACGGCGACGTGTTCGTCAGCGCAGGCTGGATTGACTCCCACGTTCACTGCTACCCGAACTCGCCTATTTACCACGACGAGCCGGACAGCGTGGGCATTGCCACCGGCGTCACTTCCGTGGTGGACGCGGGCAGTACCGGTGCCGACGACGTGGACGATTTCTATGAAATCACCCGCAGGGCCTCTACCGAGGTGTTTGCCCTGCTGAACATCTCCCGCGTGGGGCTGATTGCCCAAAACGAACTGGCCAATATGGCGAATATTGACGCCGACGCGGTGAAGCAGGCGGTGAAGCGCCACCCTGATTTTATCGTCGGCCTGAAGGCGCGCATGAGCAGCAGCGTGGTCGGTGAAAACGGCATTACGCCGCTGGAGCGCGCGAAAGCCATCCAGAAAGAGAACGGCGACCTGCCGCTGATGGTGCACATTGGCAACAACCCGCCGAACCTCGACGAAATTGCCGAGCTGCTGAGCTCCGGCGACATCATCACCCACTGCTATAACGGCAAACCCAACCGCATTCTGACGCCGTCCGGCGAGCTGCGCGCCTCCATCACCTCCGCCCTGAAGCGCGGCGTGCGTCTGGACGTCGGCCACGGCACGGCGAGCTTCAGCTTTGAGGTGGCGAAACGCGCCATCGCGATGGGCATTCTGCCGCACACCATCAGCTCGGATATCTACTGCCGCAACCGCATTAACGGCCCGGTGGGCTCGCTGGCAAGCGTGATGTCGAAGTTTCTCGCCATCGGCATGTCCTTGCCGCAGGTGATTGACTGCGTGACCGCCAACGCCGCCGACGGCCTGCGCCTTGCGCGCAAGGGCCGCATCCAGCCGGGTCTCGACGCGGATTTAACGCTGTTCACGATTAAGCGCCAGCCGACGGTGCTGACGGATGCCGAAAACGACAGCCTGCAGGCTGAACACATTCTGGTGCCGCTTGCCGCGATCCGCGCGGGCAAGGGCTACATGACCGAACAAGGGAGCACGGAACATGCCTTCGATTTATGAGAAGTACAACTTAAAGCAGGTGATCAATACCTCCGGCCGCATGACGGCGCTGGGCGTCTCCACGCCGCGCCCGGAAGTGGTGCAGGCGGCGATGGATGGCATGAATCACTATTTCGAGATGAAGGATCTGGTCAATAAAACCGGGGAATACATTGCGAAGCTGCTGGATGTGGAAGGCGCGACGGTGGTTTCCTGCGCGTCGGCGGGCATAGCCCAGTCGGTGGCGGCGGTGCTGGTAAAAGACAGCGACTGGCTGCTGGAAAACCTGCACGTGACCCCGATTGAGAACAACGAGATCGTCCTGCCGAAAGGCCACAACGTGAACTTTGGCGCGCCGGTGGGCACCATGGTGGCGCTGGGAGGCGGCAAGCTGGTGGAAGCGGGCTACGCCAACGAATGCTCCGCCGATCAGCTGGCGGCGGCGATCGGCCCTCGCACCGCGGCGATCCTCTACATCAAATCTCACCACTGCGTGCAGAAAAGCATGCTCAGCGTCGAGCAGGCGGCGGTGGTGGCGCGCAAGCACGATCTCCCGCTGATCGTCGATGCGGCGGCGGAAGAAGATTTGCACGCGTACTACCGATCAGGTGCCGATCTGGTGATCTACAGCGGCGCGAAGGCGATCGAAGGCCCAACCAGCGGGCTGGTGATCGGCAAAACCCAGTACGTTGAGTGGGTGAAGCGCCAGACGGCGGGCATTGGCCGCGCGATGAAGGTGGGTAAAGAGGGGATCCTCGGCCTGACCTGCGCCATCGAACACTATCTGACGGCCACCAAAGAGAGCGGGACCGAGATGGTGGCGAAAATGACGCCGTTTATCGACGCGCTCAACACCCTGAACGGCGTCACCGCGCGCGTGGTCTGGGACAGCGCCGGACGCGATATTGCCCGCACCGAGATTAAGTTCGACGAAGCCACCACCGGCGTCGGCACGGGTGACCTGGTGGCGAAGCTCAAGCAGGGCGAGTACGCCATTTACTTCCGTGGCTACAAGGCCAACGAAGGGATTATCGAGGCGGACGTGCGCAGCGTGAATGCTGACCAGCTGAACATCGTGTACCGCCGCATTAGCGAAGTATTAGGACAGGAGAAAAAAGCATGAAACTGACCCCCAACTTTTACCGTGACCGCGTCTGCCTGAACGTGCTGGCAGGATCGAAAGCCAACGCCAGCGCCATCTACGAGGCGGCGGAAGGTCACGTGCTGGTGGGCGTGCTCTCTAAAAATTACCCGGACGTGGCGAGCGCCGTTGCCGATATGCGCGAGTACGCGGCGCTGATTGATAACGCGCTCTCCGTCGGCCTCGGCGCGGGGGATCCGAACCAGTCGGCGATGGTGAGCGAGATCTCCCGTCAGGTGCAGCCGCAGCACGTCAACCAGGTCTTCACCGGCGTGGCCACCAGCCGCGCGCTGCTGGGGCAGAATGAATCGGTGGTCAACGGTCTGGTCTCTCCGACCGGCACCGTGGGGATGGTTAAAATCTCCACCGGCCCGCTGAGCAGCGCAGCGCCGGACGGCATTGTACCTGTTGAAACCGCGATTGCCCTGCTGAAGGATTTCGGCGGCAGCTCCATCAAATACTTCCCGATGGGCGGCCTCAAGTGCCGTGACGAGTACAAAGCGGTGGCGGAAGCCTGCGCCCGTCACGACTTCTGGCTGGAGCCGACCGGAGGTATCGATCTGGAAAACTATGAGGAGATCCTGCAGATCGCCCTCGACGCAGGCGTGAGCAAAATCATCCCGCATATCTACAGCTCGATTATCGACAAAGCCAGCGGCGATACGCGCCCGGAAGATGTGCGCACGCTGCTGGACATGACGAAGAAGCTGGTGAAGTAGAACAAAACCTTACCGTACACACCTGAAGGAGCCACCATGCACACCCGTACCCTGCTTGTCGCTTCACTCTCACTGTTCGCCACCGCCGCTATCGCCCAGCCGCAATACGCCTGGGTGGGCACCTACAACCCCAACGGCGAAGGGCTGTACCGCTTCACCGTTGACCCGCAAAGCGGCGCGCTGGCGAATAAAACGCTGGTGAGCAGGCTGCCGAACGCCGCGCAGCTGGCCGTCTCACGCGACGGCAAAACGCTCTATCTGGCAAGCGAAGTGGAGCAGGGCGTGGTGCAGGCGCTGCGGGTGGCGGATAACGGCCAGCTGAGCGAGCTGAATCAGGTGGCCTCCGGCGGCGCGGGGCCGGTTTACCTGTCGCTGACGCCGAACGGTCGCCATCTGCTGGTGGCGAACTACGTCAGCGGATCGATTGCCGTTTTGCCGGTTAAGGCAGACGGCAGCCTGGGTGAGGCTACGGACACTCATCAGGATCAAGGCGAACCGGGCGCGGCGAAGCCGGAAGCGGCAGCGGAGGGCAGCTTTGCCATCAGCGATCATAACGGCCCGCATGCGCACATGATCGCCGCCGATCCGAGCGGGAAATACGTCTTTTCCACCGATCTGGGGCTGGATCGCCTCTACCAGTACCGTTTTGACGATCGAACAGGGAAGCTGACGCCGAACGATCCGCCGTTTATCAGCGCCTCCTCAAAAGGCGCCGGGCCGCGCCACTTTGTCTTTACGCCGAAGGGCGATGCCCTGTGGCTGATTAACGAAGAGGCGTCTACGCTCACCCATTATACCGTGAACGCCAACGGTACCCTGAAAGAGGGCAAAACGCTCTCAGCCCTGCCGGAAGGTTACAAAGGCACCAGCTTTGCCGCCGGGCTCGCATTAAGCGCCGACGGTAAACAGCTGTATGTGGCTAATCGTTTGCATAACAGCATCGGGCACTTTACCGTAACAGCGGAGGGTACGCTGACGCATCAGGACGACGTGTGGACGCGCGGCGACTACCCGCGCACCCTGACGCTCGATAAACAGGGACGCTGGCTGTACGTCATGAACCAGCGTAGCGACAACATTACCCGTTTCCGCGTGGCGCAGGACGGGAAATTGAGCTTCGAGCCGGACTATACCCCGGTCGGCAGCCCATCCCAGATGGTCATTTCACCTTAAGCCGTAAGAGGACAAGCCCGTGCGATTTCCGAACCAACGTTTAGCGCAACTTTTCGATCTGTTGCAAAACGAGACGCTGCCGCAGGACGAGCTGGCGCAGCGGCTGTCGGTCTCCACGCGAACCGTCCGTGCCGATATCACCGCCCTGAACGCGCTGCTGGCAGGCCACGGCGCGCAGTTTATATTGAGCCGGGGCAACGGCTACCAGCTCAAAATTGATGATGCCCAGCGCTACCAGCAGCTGCAGGCATCCCACCCGCGCGCGCTGCGTATTCCCCGGACCGGGCCGGAGCGCGTGCATTATCTGGTGGTGCGTTTTCTCACCTCAGCATTTTCTCTTAAGCTCGAGGATCTGGCGGACGAGTGGTTTGTCAGCCGCGCCACGCTGCAGAGCGACATGGCCGAAGTCCGCGAGTGGTTCCATCGCTATAACCTGACGCTGGAAACGCGTCCGCGCCACGGCATGAAGCTGTTTGGCAGCGAGATGTCGACCCGCGCGTGCCTGACCGATCTGCTCTGGGAGCTTGCGCAGCAGGACAGCCTGAACCCGCTGGTGACCGACGTAGCGCTGAATGCAGGCGTGGCGGAGCAGATGGTGCCCGTGCTGCACGAGGCGCTGACGCGTCACCACATCCGTCTGACCGACGAAGGCGAGCTGTTCCTGCGCCTGTACTGTGCGGTGTCGGTACGTCGCATCAGCGAGGGCTATCCGCTGCCGGAATTCCACGCAGAAGACGTGGAAGAGAACGTGCGCGAGGCGGCGAAGGATATCGCCGTCACTATTCAGCACCTGGCGGGCAAAATGCTTTCGCCGTCGGAGGAGAGCTGGCTGTGCGTGCACATTGCGGCGCGGCAGATTCAGGAGATAGCCCCGAGCGCAATTAACGCGGATGACGACGAAGCGCTGGTCAACTACATCCTGCGCTACATCAACACCCACTATAACTACAACCTGCTTAGCGACGCGCAGCTGCACGCTGACCTGCTCACGCACATCAAAACCATGATCACCCGCGTGCGGTATCAAATCATGATCCCCAATCCGCTGCTGGATAACATCAAGCAGCACTACCCGATGGCGTGGGATATGACCCTTGCGGCGGTGTCGAGCTGGGGAAAATACACGCCGTATGTGATCAGCGAAAACGAGATCGGCTTCCTGGTGCTGCATATCGGCGTCGGGCTGGAGCGCCATTACAACATCGGCTACCAGCGCCAGCCGCGGGTGCTGCTGGTATGCGACGCCGGTAATGCGATGGTGCGCATGATTGAGGCGGTGCTGCAGCGTAAATACCCGCAGATTGAGGTGACGCGCACGCTCACCCTGCGCGAGTACGAGATGGCGGAAACGATTGGCGAAGACTTTGTGATCGCCACCGCCCGCGTCAGCGAAAAGTCCAAACCGGTGGTGACGATCGCCCCGTTCCCGACCGATTACCAGTTAGAGCAGATCGGCAAGCTGGTGCTGGTGGACCGCACCCGTCCGTGGATGCTGGATAAATACTTCGACGCGGCCCATTTCCGCATTATCGACAAGCCCGTTGACCAGCAAACGCTGTTTCGTGAGCTGTGCGCGCAGCTTGAAGGCGAGGGGTTTGTCGGCGCGGAGTTCCTGGATTCGGTTGTTGAGCGTGAAGCCATCGTCAGCACCATGCTCGGCGACGGTATTGCGCTCCCGCACTCCCTCGGCCTGCTGGCGCAGAAAACGGTAGTCTATACCGTGCTCGCCCCGCACGGCGTTCAGTGGGGAGACGAAACCGCGCACGTCATCTTCCTGCTCGCCATCAGCAAAAGCGAGTACGAAGAGGCGATGGCGATTTACGATATCTTCGTCACTTTCCTGCGTGAACGGGCGATGTCGCGGCTCTGTAGCTGCGATGACTTTGCCGGGTTTAAGGCGGTGGCTATAGAGAGTTTGAGTCGGTTTTGAGAGGCGTTATCCAGAATTCGATGTAATGCGAATGTAATGCTAAACTGCATTACACATTCGATTTTACCGGAGGCATAATGGCCACGCTGAACGTCCGTCTGGATGACAAACTCAAAAACGAGGCTTATGCCGTGCTGGAAAAACTTAATATCACCCCAACGGAAGCCGTACGATTACTGTTTCAGTACGTCGCGGAGACGGGACGTATGCCGGTGAAAACGGTCACGATTAGCGACAGTGAAGATGAACTGATACAGACGGTCCGGGAGCGGCTGGCTAATCCACAAAAGGGAATTAAGGTTAGTCTGGATGACTTATGAACTGGCATTTGACCCGAGGGCGTTAAAGGAGTGGAGCAAGCTGGGGGAGACTGTAAAAGACCAGTTTAAGAAGAAACTTGCGGACGTGCTGGTGAGCCCCAGGGTCGAATCGGCCCGCCTGCATGGTCTGCCGGATTGCTACAAAATAAAACTCAGAACGCAGGGTTATCGTTTGGTCTATCAGGTTCAGGACAACGTTGTAACGGTATTTGTTATCGCTATCGGTAAGCGAGAGAAATCAGCCGTTTATCATGATGCAAACAAACGGCTTTAGCGATCATCGTAAATGGTGCACAACCTGATTGCTGCTGCCGCGCCAGATGAGCGCCGGGTCTTTTAAATCCTGCACGAATTTGCCATCAACCAGGACGTTAATCAGATCCACTACTTCTCTTTGCTGCGCATTGAGTTCATCCAGCTTATATCCCGTCCAGATCCAAATATCTTTGCCTGCACATTCGCGGCGAATGTGCTTCACCAGCTTCAGGATCTCCGGCACGTTTTGCGGGTGCAGGGGGTCGCCGCCGGAGAGCGAGATCCCCTGGCGTTTGATGCGCGTGTCGTTCAGATCGCGGATGATTTTATCTTCCATCTCCGCGGTGAATGGCATGCCGGAATTCAGGCGCCATGTGCTTTTGTTGTAACAGCCGGGGCATTCGTGAACGCAGCCAGAGACGAACAGGGTACAGCGGGTGCCGGGGCCGTTGACGATGTCGACGGGGTAGTATTGATGATATCGCATAGAAAATGTCCAGAGAATTTGTGCGCGCTGATGCCCTCACCCCGACCCTCTCCCACGGGGAGAGGGAGAAAACCGGAGTCAGGATTAGCAATGTGCTCGATCGGTCCCCTCTCCCTTGAGGGAGAGGGAGAGGGGTAGGGTGAGGGGGAGAACCCTGCGCAGAACTTACCCGATCTGCCCATTCCCCAAATGCTTCACGCGACGCTTCACCTCTTCCTGCTTGCCGGCGTTAAACGGACGCGCGTCCGGGCTGCCGAGATAGCCGCACACGCGACGGGTCACGGAGACGCGAGCCGCATCGTGGTTGCCGCATTTCGGGCAGGTAAAGCCTTTGCTGGTGCACTCAAACTCGCCGGTAAAGCCGCACTCGTAGCACTCGTCGATTGGCGTGTTGGTCCCGTAATACGGCACGTGCTGATAGCTGTAATCCCACACGTCTTCCAGCGCCTTCAGGTTGTGCTGAATGTTCGGGTACTCGCCGTAGCAGATGAAGCCGCCGCTGGCGATCGGTGGATACGCCGCTTCGAAGTCGATCTTGTCGTACGGGTTCACCTTTTTCTCCACGTCGAGGTGGAAGCTGTTGGTGTAGTAACCTTTGTCGGTTACCCCTTCCACAATCCCGAACTCGGCGGTGTCCAGACGGCAGAAGCGGTCGCAGAGGTTTTCGCTCGGCGTACTGTACAGGCTGAAGCCGTAGCCGGTTTCCTCTTTCCACTGGTCAACCGCGTCGCGCAGGCGCTGAACGATGGCGATGCCTTTTTCGCGCAGGGCCTCGCTGTCGTACATATGCGTATCGCCAGCCAATGCGTTGATGGTCTCGTGAATGCCGATATAGCCCAGCGAAATCGACGCGCGACCGTTTTTGAAGATCTCAGACACGTCATCGTCCGCCTTCAGGCGTACGCCGCAGGCCCCTTCCATATAGAGGATCGGCGCGACGCGGGCTTTGACCCCTTCCAGGCGCGCGATGCGGGTCATCAGCGCCTTACGCGCCAGCTGCAGGCGCTCGTCCAGCAGCGTCCAGAATTCAGCTTCATTACCTTTCGCCTCCAGCGCGATGCGCGGCAGGTTGAGGCTGATCACGCCCAGGTTGTTACGCCCGTCGTGGATCTGCTCGCCGTTTTCATCTTCGTATACGCCGAGGAAGCTGCGGCAGCCCATTGGCGTTTTAAACGAACCGGTGACTTTGACGACCTGATCGTAGTTCAGGATGTCCGGGTACATGCGCTTGCTCGCGCACTCCAGCGCCAGCTGTTTGATGTCGTAGTTCGGATCGCCAAACTTATGGTTCAGGCCGTCGCGAATGGCGAACACCAGTTTCGGGAACACCGCCGTTTTGCGGTTCTTGCCGAGGCCGGAAATGCGGTTGCGCAGGATGGACTGCTGGATCAGGCGTGATTCCCAGCTGGTGCCGAGACCAAACCCGAAGGTCACAAACGGCGTCTGGCCGTTGGCGGTGTGCAGCGTGTTCACCTCATACTCCAGCGACTGGAAGGCGTCGTAGCACTCTTTCTCGGTGCGGGAGTGCGCGTAGCCGTCAGCGTCCGGGATCTGCCACTCTTCGGCCGTTTTACGATGCTTGTTGAAGCTTGCCGTCACGAACGGGGCCAGCACTTCATCAATGCGGTTAATGGTGGTGCCGCCATAAATATGGCTGGCGACCTGGGCGATAATCTGCGCCGTGACGGCGGTGGCCGTAGAGATCGACTTAGGCGGTTCAATCTCGGCGTTACCCATTTTAAAACCGTGGGTCAGCATGCCTTTCAGGTCGATCAGCATGCAGTTGAACATCGGGAAGAACGGCGAATAGTCGAGATCGTGGTAGTGAATTTCACCGCGCTCGTGCGCCGAGACCACGTCGCGCGGCAGCAGGTGCTGACGGGCATAGTGTTTGGCGACGATACCGGCCAGCAGGTCGCGCTGGGTCGGGATCACTTTGCTGTCTTTGTTGGCGTTTTCATTGAGCAGGGCGGAGTTGGTCTGCTCCACCAGACCACGGATCTCCTGGTTCAGACGACCGCGCTTCTCACGCTGCACGTCACGATCGTGACGGTATTCAATGTAGGCGCGCGCCAGCTGCTTGTAAGGCCCCGCCATCAGCTGGTTCTCAACCGCGGTCTGGATCTCACTGATATCGACCTGGCTGCGTTCGTTCATCTGGCTGCTAACGACTTCTGCGACGGTGGCGCAGTAATCTGCGTCATCGACTCCCGCTGCTTTAGCTGCACGCAGAATGGCTTCCTGGATGCGCTCTGATTTAAACGGCACTTTACAGCCATCACGTTTCATCACATGCGGTGTCATGATCACTCCATTTTTTGAAAACAGGTTATCCACAGAGGTGGAGAAGTAATAACCGGGCATATTCCCCGCCGGGCCAAAGACTTCCCGCGTTCCCAGCTTGTGTTATCCACAATTCCGGCCAGCGTAAGCGCCGTCTTGTTGTTGGAATAGTAGACGATTAAATACAAGATGTTGGGTCGGAGTGCATTTTAAGTGCTACATATAGTGATTTGCATCAAACATGTTTGCGATTTATTTGATGCAGAACAAAGTAAAAAGACGAGAGTACAAACGACGGGCGCTTCAGCGATTGTAAAGGCGCGCGAGAAAAATCTGATTAATTATTCAACAAAAACAGTAAAGTAAGCCGGGTGCTGAGCCGCACCCGGCAGGGAAAGTTACTGCTGCAACCACCAGACGGCTTCAAACGGACGGAGTGACGTCGTTTGCGGTGCCGGGTAGTTACTCATCAGCACCTGCGACTTATCGCTGAGAGCCTCTGTCTGCCATTCCTGCGGCGTAGGACTCAGGTTCGCCACCACCATCAGCGTCTGCCCCTGCCACTGACGACGGTAGCACCAAAGAGAAGGTTGTTCCGGCAGGAGATCCTCATAATCTCCCCACGTCAGCACAGGCAGGGTTTTACGCAGGCCGATCAGCGACTGGTAGGTGTAGAACACCGAATCCGGGTCGTCCAGCGCCGCGCGGGCGTTCACCGTCTCGTAGTTATCGCAGACGCCAATCCACGGCTCGCCCTCGGTAAAGCCCGCATTGTGCGACGCGTCCCACTGCATTGGGGTACGGCCATTATCGCGGGACTTACTCGCCAGAATCGCCAGCAATTCCTCCGGCTCGCGGCCGTTGGCGCGCAGTTCGGCGAACATGTTCAGGCTCTCCACGTCGCGGTAATCGGTGATGCGGCTGAAGTGCGGGTTGGTCATCCCCAGCTCTTCGCCCTGGTAGATATACGGCGTGCCCTGCATGCCGTGCAGCACCATGCCGAGCATCTTCGCGGCCTGAACGCGGTATTCCCCTTCGTCACCAAAGCGCGACACGATGCGCGGCTGATCGTGGTTACACCAGAACAGCGCGTTCCACGCTTTGTTGTGCATCCCCTGCTGCCAGTGGCGGAAGAGGGTTTTTAGCGCCACGAAGTCCGGCTTCGCCTTCGTCCACTTTTCGCCGCCGGGATAGTCCACCTTCAGATGATGGAAGTTAAAGGTCATCGACAGCTCGCGTCCGTCGAGCGACGCGTACTGCTGGCAGTTCTCCAGCGAGGTCGAGGACATCTCGCCCACCGTCATCAGGTTGCGCGGGGTGAAGACGTCCCGGCTCATCTCCTGCAGATATTCGTGAACGCGCGGCCCGTCGGTGTAGAAGCGGCGACCGTCGCCAATAGTGTCGTCCGGGAAATCCTGATCTTTTGAAATCAGGTTAATCACGTCGAGACGCAGGCCGTCCACGCCGCGATCGGCCCAGAACTCGCACACCTTTTTTAGCTCGGCGCGCACTTCAGGGTTTTCCCAGTTGAGGTCCGCCTGCTCCGGGGCGAACAGGTGCAAATAGTACTGCTCGCTCTCGGCGTGCCAGCGCCAGGCGTTGCCGCCAAACTTGGAGCGCCAGTTGTTGGGAAGCTGCTCCGGCGCGCCGTCGCGCCAGATGTAGAACTGGCGGTACGGGCTCGCTTTGTTCAGCGATTCGCGGAACCAGGCGTGCTGCGTGGAGGTGTGGTTAAACACCATATCCAGCACGATGCGAATGCCGCGCGCGTGCGCCCGGGCAACCAGCTCGTCGAAATCATCCAGCGTGCCGTAAGCCGGGTCGATGGCGGTGTAATTCGCCACGTCGTAGCCATTATCCACCTGCGGGGAGATATAAAACGGCGTCAGCCAGATGGCGTCGATGCCGAGGGTTTTCAGGTAGTCCAGACGCTGCGTCACGCCGCGCAGATCGCCGGTGCCGCTGCCGGTGGTATCCTGGAAACTCTTTGGGTAAATCTGATAGATGACGCCGTTCTGCCACCAGTGAGGAAGGGTATTCATAATGCGTTCCTGCAAATGCGAAGGGGCGCAACTGCGCCCCGAAAGAAGACGTTAAACAATCTGCAGCGAGCCCTGACGGAACTTACGCTGGTAAACCACGGTGGTGAGCGCCATTGGGACGATAATCGCGATGGCCATCGCCAGGGCAAACACCTGCCAGTAAGCGGGCTGGATGGAGAGAATGCCCGGCAGGCCGCCGACGCCAATCCCGTTCGCCATCACGCCGTTCAGACCACACACCAGGCCAGCCAGACCGGAACCGATCATCGCGCAGAGCATCGGGAAGCGGTACTTCAGGTTGATACCGTACATCGCCGGTTCGGTGACGCCGAGGTAGGCAGAGATGGCCGCCGGAACGGAGATCTCACGTTCGTTATGCTTGCGGCTGACGATGATGATGCCGGTAACCGCCGACGCCTGGGCAATGTTAGACAGGGCGATAATCGGCCAGACCGGCGTGCCGCCGAGGCTCTGGATCATCTGCATATCAATGGCCAGCGTGGTCTGGTGCACGCCGGTGATCACCAGCGGGGCGTACAGGAAGCCAAACAGTGCGGCTCCAATCGGCGCGAAGCTGCCGGTCATCAGGTGACGCACCGCGAAGGCCACGCCGTCGCCGATCATGCGGCCAAACGGACCGATAAAGGCGTGCGCCAGGAACACCGCCAGAATCAGCGAGCAGACCGGCACCACCACCAGATAGAGGTAATCCGGCACGATGCGCTTCAGGCGCGTTTCAATAAAGCCCAGCGCCAGACCCGCCAGCAGGGCCGGAATGACCTGCGCCTGATAGCCCACTTTGGCGATAGTAAACAGGCCGAAGTTCCACACCTCAGGCACCTGCTGACCAAGTAAGTAAGCGTTCATTAACTGTGGAGAGACCAGCGTGACGCCCAGCACGATACCGAGAATCGGCGTGCCGCCCATCTTGCGCACCGCGGACCAGCAGATCCCGACCGGCAGATAGAAGAAGATCGCCTCGCCAATCAGCCACAGGAAATCGTAAACGGTTTTCAGCGCCGGATAGATCTGCGCCAGCGTTTTGCCGTCGCTCATCGGTACATCGCCGATGACGTTACGGAAGCCTAAGATTAAGCCCCCGCTGATCAGCGCGGGCAGCAGCGGGAAGAAAATTTCCGCGAAGTGGGAAATCAGCTGCTCGTGCCACTTCATATTCTGGCGCGCGGCCTTCTTCGCCTGCTCTTTATCGGCGGAGGAGTGCCCGGTTGTCGCCAGCAGAGCCTGATAGTAATCGCCCACTTCGGTACCAATAACGACCTGGAACTGCCCGGCGTTGGTGAAGCAGCCTTTGACCATGGAAAGTTCTTCAATGGCCTTCGGGTTGGCTTTGGCCGGATCGTTCAGCACGAAGCGCAGGCGGGTAATGCAATGGCTGACGGTAGCGATGTTTTCGCGGCCGCCGACCAGGACGATCAGCCGATCGATATCTGCTTGTTTGACTTTACTCATCATGAAACCTCATGACAGATGGTGAGGGGGTGTAATGACCTGAGCGCAAGCCTACTCCTTCAGCGTGACGGCGAAAATGGGAACGTTCCCGAAATCAGGCGAAGATCACAATAATCTGTTTTAGAGGGGTTACGAAAGGTGGGCGGGAATGACGATTTGACGGGGCTCTGAACGCCCGTTTATCTGCTCGATCAGCTGCGCGGCGGCCTGTCTGCCGGACTCGGCGTAGCCCGGATCGACGGTGATGATCTCCGGGTGCAGGAACTTCATCAGCGGCGTGCTGCCGACGCTCGCCACCTGCAGGTTATCGATGCGCTGCTCCTGAAGATATTTGCTGGCACCCAGCGCCAGGGTATCCGTGGCGCACACCAGCGCCGTGGTCTGCGGCGTCAGAACGCTGGCGACCTGCTCGTAGCCCTGCTTCATGCCCAGCCCCGGCAGGGAGGCCACGGCGGAGAGATTGTGCTTTTTGCAAAAGGCCAGGTAGGCCTCATGACGACGCTTGCCGGTGGTGACGTCCGCGTGCGGTACCCCGAGGAAGCTGATGTGGCGATGGCCTTCGTCAAACAGACGCTGCATCAGGGTGATAATCGCGCCCTCGTCGTCATAGCAGACGGAGGCAAACCCGTGGGCATCGCGCGCCAGCAGCACCAGCGAAGGCTGCCAGGGTTTCAGCATCTCTTCCTTAATGCCGGTAAAACCGAACAGCACCACGCCATCAATGTTGCGCCGCTGGAGCATACCCAGATGCTCTTCAACCAGCTGCACAGAAAACTGACTCTCCATCATGATCGGATCATACCCCTGCTCGTAGAAGGCGGGCAGCATGGTCTGCACGGCGAGGTTTTCAGACAGAGAGTCCAGACGCGAGACAATGATGGCGACGACTTTGTCACTCTGCCCGCGCATGGCGCGCGCGGAGCGGGAAGGGGAAAAACCGTGCTGATTCATGACCGCCTCAACGCGCTCGCGGGTGCGTTCGCTGACGCCGCTTTCGTTGTTCAGCACGCGTGAGACGGTCGATTTCCCCACGCCGCTTAAACGCGCGATGTCTTTAATCGTAAGGCGGTTCTGCATGCTGTATTCCCTGTAACAACGACGATGTAGTGAATTGAGCCTAATGCTATAGCGCGATTTCGCTATGGGCAAAGTCTGGTTTACGTTTGGTTTATTTGCAGGGGGGTATAATACCGCCCGAATCGTCATAAAGGGTATGCCTAAATCCCTGGACTGCGCGGCAACACCCTGTTTTTTTACTTACCGGAGGCTTCATGGATCCCGATCCCACACCTCTCCTGAACGGGAGAATGCGTTCTTTCCGGTAAGCCAGCTTTTGCTGTCTCACCGGCGTGAGGCAGCAACGTCTTAAACGTTCCTGCTTAAAAAATTAAGTGCCTCTCAGGTACGGCTTCGCCACGCCTGAAGGAATTGCTGCATCCGCCCCGGCGGATGCGGAGGAATGACTATGTTTAAAAATATCACCCGGCAGCTGCAGGCGCTGCTGAGCCGCCACCTGCCACACCGTCTTGTTCAACGCGACCCGCTGCCAAACGCCAAAAACATGGCGGGGGCGGCGATCCCCGCCTCCCTGAGCGAACGCTGCCTGAACGTGGCGGCGATGGATGAAAACGAAGTATGGCGCGCGTTCGGCGGACACCCGGAAGGGCTCAACGCGGCCGAAGTGGAAAAAATCCGCGCCGTGCACGGCGATAACCAGATCCCGGCGCAAAAGCCGTCTCCGTGGTGGGTGCACCTGTGGCTCTGCTACCGCAACCCGTTCAACCTGCTGCTGACCGTGCTCGGCCTCATCTCCTACGCGACGGAAGATCTGTTTGCCGCAGGGGTGATTGCCCTGATGGTGGGTATCTCCACGCTGCTGAACTTTATTCAGGAGGCCCGCTCCACCAAAGCGGCGGACGCCCTGAAGGCGATGGTCAGCAACACCGCGACCGTCTCGCGCGTGATTAACGATCTCGGCGAAAACGCCTGGGTGGAGCTGCCTATCGACCAGCTGGTGCCGGGCGATCTGGTGAAGCTGGCCGCGGGGGACATGATCCCGGCGGATTTACGCATCATCCAGGCGCGCGATTTGTTCGTGGCGCAGGCCTCGCTGACCGGGGAATCCCTGCCCGTTGAAAAGGTAGCGCGCAGCCGCGACCCGCAGCAGATGAACCCGCTCGAGTGTGACACCCTGTGCTTTATGGGCACCACGGTGGTCAGCGGCACCGCGCGGGCGATTGTCACCGCCACCGGGGGCAACACCTGGTTTGGACAGCTTGCCGGGCGCGTCAGCGAGCAGGAGAGCGAGCCAAACGCCTTCCAGAAAGGGATTGGCCGCGTCAGCATGCTGCTGATCCGCTTTATGATGGTGATGACGCCGATCGTGCTGCTGATCAACGGCTACACCAAAGGCGACTGGTGGGAAGCGGCCCTGTTTGCGCTCTCCGTGGCCGTTGGCCTGACGCCGGAAATGCTGCCGATGATTGTCACCTCCACGCTGGCGCGCGGGGCGGTGAAGCTCTCTAAACAGAAAGTGATCGTCAAACATCTCGACGCCATCCAGAACTTTGGCGCGATGGACATCCTCTGCACCGATAAAACCGGCACCCTGACGCAGGACAAAATCGTGCTGGAGAACCACACCGATATCTCCGGCAAAACCAGCGAGCGCGTCCTGCACAGCGCGTGGCTGAACAGCCATTACCAGACCGGGCTGAAAAACCTGCTCGACGTCGCGGTGCTGGAAGGGGTAGACGAAGAGTCTGCCCGCACGCTCTCCGGCCGCTGGCAGAAGGTGGATGAGATCCCGTTCGACTTCGAGCGCCGCCGCATGTCGGTGGTGGTGAGCGAGCAGACGGACGTGCATCAGCTGATCTGCAAAGGGGCGCTGCAGGAGATCCTCAACGTGTCGACGCAGGTTCGCTATAACGGCGACATCGTGCCGCTGGACGACACCATGCTGCGCCGCATCAAGCGCGTCACCGATAACCTGAACCGTCAGGGGCTGCGCGTGGTGGCGGTCGCGAGCAAGTTCCTGCCCGCGCGCGAGGGTGACTATCAGCGTATCGACGAATCCGATCTGATCCTCGAGGGCTACATCGCCTTCCTCGATCCGCCGAAAGAGACCACCGCACCGGCGCTGAAGGCGCTGAAGGCGAGCGGTATTACCGTGAAAATCCTTACCGGCGACAGCGAGCTGGTGGCGGCGAAAGTGTGCCATGAAGTGGGGCTGGACGCGGGCGACGTGGTGGTGGGGAGCGATATTGAACATCTCTCCGATGACGAGCTGGCGAAGCTTGCTCAGCGTACCACGCTGTTTGCCCGCCTGACGCCGATGCACAAAGAGCGCATCGTCACCCTGCTTAAGCGTGAAGGGCACGTGGTGGGCTTTATGGGCGACGGCATCAACGACGCGCCCGCGCTGCGTGCGGCGGATATCGGTATCTCCGTCGATGGCGCGGTCGATATCGCCCGCGAGGCGGCGGATATCATTCTGCTGGAAAAGAGCCTGATGGTGCTGGAGGAGGGCGTGATCGAAGGGCGCCGCACCTTCGCCAACATGCTCAAGTACATCAAAATGACCGCCAGCTCCAATTTCGGTAACGTCTTCAGCGTGCTGGTGGCGAGCGCGTTTCTGCCGTTCCTGCCGATGCTGCCGCTGCACCTGCTGATCCAGAACCTGATGTACGACGTGTCTCAGGTGGCGATCCCGTTTGATAACGTAGACGACGAGCAGATCCAGAAGCCGCAGCACTGGAACCCGGCGGATTTAGGGCGCTTTATGCTGTTCTTTGGCCCGATCAGCTCCATCTTCGATATCCTGACCTTCTGCCTGATGTGGTTTGTGTTCCACGCCAACACCCCGGAACACCAGACGCTGTTCCAGTCCGGCTGGTTCGTGGTAGGTCTGCTGTCGCAGACGCTGATTGTGCATATGATTCGCACCCGCCGCATTCCGTTCATCCAGAGCCGCGCTGCGTGGCCGCTGATTGTGATGACGGGGATTGTGATGGCGCTCGGCATCGCGCTGCCGTTCTCACCGCTGGCGAGCTACCTGCAGCTGCAGGCGCTGCCGCTGAGCTACTTCCCGTGGCTGGTGGCGATCCTCGCGGGCTATATGGTGCTGACCCAGATGGTGAAAGGATTCTATGCGCGTCGGTACGGGTGGCAGTAAGTTATGTTTGCCGGGTGGCGGCTTCGCCTTACCCGGCCTACTCTCGAAACGTAGGCCCGGTAAGCGCAGCGCCACCGGGCAATAGCTTTCCTCTCAAATTCAACAACCTGTGATCTCCGTCGGCGCATTCGCTTGACGACAAATTGAGCGCATGTTAACAGAATGTTTTGCCTTTATACCCTAAATAATTCGAGTTGCATGAAGGCGGCAAGGGAGTGAATCCCCGGGAGCTTACATAAGTAAGTGACCGGGGTGAACGAGTGCAGCCAACGCACAGGCAACTTGAAGTATGACGGGTATATTTGGCCCGTCAGATAAGGAACATTCATGTTACGGTACAGTCTCTTAACCGCCGGGCTGATGCTAGGCGCCTCTGCCTTTGCCGCCCCGGCAGGCGATCTCCCTTTGATGCCCTGGCCTGCCAAGGTCGAACGCCCGACGACCCAGGGCGCGCTGGTGCTCAGCAACAACGTATCCATTAGCGTCAGCGGGGACGATCTCGGTGACGCCGTCAGCCGCCTGCGCCAGCGCATGGCCCTGCAAACCGGCTGGACGCTGCAGCCGCAGGCTGAAAAGCCAGACAAACCGACCATCCGCATTGCCATCGCTAAAAAGGTGAAGCCGCAGCCTCTGCCGGACAGCGATGAAAGCTACAGGCTGACGGTGGACGCCAGCGGCGTCGATATCTCCGCCAACACCCGCTTCGGCGCGCTGCGCGCCATGGAAACGCTGCTCCAGCTGATGCAGAACGGCGCTGAAAACACCTCGCTGCCGTGGGTCACCATTGAAGATTCGCCGCGCTTCCCGTGGCGCGGGCTGCTGCTCGACTCGGCGCGTCACTTTATCCCGCTGTCGGATATCAAACGTCAGATCGACGGCATGGCGGCGGCGAAGCTCAACGTCCTGCACTGGCACCTGACCGACGACCAGGGCTGGCGCTTCAGCTCGAAGCGCTATCCTAAGCTGACGCAGCTTGCCAGCGACGGGCTATTCTACACGCCTGAACAGATGCGTGAGGTGGTGCGCTACGCAGCCGAACGCGGTATCCGCGTGGTGCCGGAGATCGACATGCCGGGCCACGCCTCGGCGATTGCCGTAGCCTATCCGGAGCTGATGAGCGCCCCGGGGCCGTACGCAATGGAGCGCCACTGGGGCGTGCTGAAGCCGGTGCTGGATCCCACCAAAGAGGCAACCTACGTCTTTGCTGACGCGATGGTCAGCGAACTGGCGGCGATCTTCCCCGATCCGTATCTGCATATCGGCGGTGACGAGGTGGATGACAGCCAGTGGAAAGCGAACCCGGCCATTCAACAGTTTATGCGCGACAACAGGCTGGCGGACAGCCACGCGCTGCAGGCGTACTTCAACCGTAAACTGGAGACGATCCTTGAGAAGCATCACAGGCAGATGGTCGGCTGGGACGAGATCTACCATCCCGACCTGCCGAAAAGCATTCTGATCCAGTCCTGGCAGGGCCAGGACGCGCTGGGGCAGGTGGCGCAGAACGGCTACAAGGGCATTCTCTCCACCGGTTTCTATCTCGACCAGCCCCAGCCCACCGCCTATCACTACCGCAACGAAATTGTCCCGCAGGGTCTGAACGGCGTGGATGTGATTGCAGACACCGACAGCGTCCAGAGCTGGGCCTTTTCCATGCCGCGCCTGAAGGGCAAACCGGTGGAGGGGAGCTTCACGCTGGTGAAAGGGGACGCAGGCTGGCGCGGATTTATTGATTTTGCCGGGAAATCGCGCCGCGCGGTGCAGGATATTGAATGGCGTGACGACAACCAGGTGACCTTCACCGTCGATACCTGGATGGGCGAGACGCGCCCGGTGGTCTCCGTCGATAACGACAAGCTCACCGGCTATTTCCTGGTAGGGAATACGCGCTACCCAATCAGCGGCACGCGTCTGGACGCGGTGCCGAAAGGCATTCCGCCGGTCGTGCCGGACGTGGCGAATCAGGCCAACCTGCTCGGCGGGGAAGCCGCGCTGTGGGCGGAAAACGTGGTGGCGCCGGTGCTGGATATTCGACTGTGGCCGCGCACCTTTGCGGTGGCGGAGCGGCTGTGGTCCGCGCAGGACGTCAACGACGTCGACAACATGTACACCCGCCTGCAGGCGATGGACAGCTGGTCGACGGTGTCGGTCGGGCTGCAGCAGCATACCCAGCAGCAGGTGCAGTTCACGCGCCTTGCCGGTAATGCCGACACGCTACCGCTGCAGATCCTCGCGCAGGCGGTAGAGCCCGCGCAGTATTACACCCGCCAGCACCTGAAGTTCCAGGCCGGAAACTACCATCAGTTCGAACCGCTCAACCGCTTTGCCGATGCGCTGAACGCTGAAAGCGCCACCGTGCGCCAGATGCACAAATGGGCGGACCGCCTGGTGAGCGACGCGGAAGACGCGGAAAGCGCCGACGCGCTGCGCCACGTCTTTAACCGCTGGCAGAGCAACACCAGCGACGCGCTGGCGCTAAGCGAAAACAGCTATCAGCTGAAGGCGATGAAGCCGGTGATTCAGGAGGTGGATAAGCTGGCCTCGATTGGCCTGCGGCTGACGGATCTGGTGGCGCGCCAGGGCACGCTGGATGATAAAGAGATAGCCTCGATTCAGAGCGAGCTGAATAACGCGGCGAAGGTTCAGGACGAAGTGGTGATTGCGGCGGTGTATCCGCTGGAGACGCTGCTCAGGGCGACGCGGAATCAGTAGCAAGCAACAAAAAAGGCAGCCTGGGCTGCCTTTTTTTATCGCCAAAGCGAATTAGCGACGTACGGCAATCGCTTCGATTTCAATTTTCACGTCTTTTGGCAGACGGGCCACTTCAACGCAGGAGCGCGCCGGGAAGGTGGCGTTGTGCTCGGTGAAGAACGCTTCGTAAGTGGCGTTAACGGTCGCGAAATCGTTCAGATCTTTCACGAAAACGGTGGTTTTCACGATATCGCCCACTTTCAGACCGGCAGATTCAACGATAGCCTGCACGTTTTCCAGCGACTGACGCGCCTGTGCCGCGACATCTTCCGGCACCGCGCCGGTTTTTGGGTTCACCGGGATCTGCCCGGAAGTGATGATCATGCTACCCAGATCAACGCCCTGAACGTAAGGGCCGATAGCCGCTGGCGCATTTTCCGTCGCGAGTACTTTGCTCATGTTTTCTCCAGAATTACAGCGTTAAGAATGTTCCCGGCCATTATAACAGCCGGGATTTCATTACCAACCTCAATTAGTTGGCCAGCACCACATAATGAGAAAACTCTTTTTCGCAGTATTTGCATTTGAGCGCGATGTCATCGGCGCGTTTTTTCACTGCAAAGCTGGAAGAAACCGGCTCAGCGTGACTGATGCAGTTGCTGTTCGGGCAGACCAGCACGCTTTCAATGCGATCCGGCAGGCTCGGGCGGGATTTGCCGACCACTTCATACTCGTCGATGCGGTTGACGGTAGCGTCCGGCGCGTACAGCGACAGCTGGTTGACCTGCTCGTCGGTCAGGAAGGTATTCTCGATTTTAATCAGGTCCTTGCGGCCCATCTCGCCCGACGGCAGGTTCAGGCCGATGGTGATGCGCTGGTCGGTTTCGGTCAGTTTGAACAGCGTCAGCAGCTTAAAGCCCACCTGCGCAGGGATGTGGTCAATCACGGTGCCGCGCTTGATGGCTTCAACCTGGAGTTTGTTATCGTGTGTCATGGTCGTTTCCCCTTACAGTGCCAATTCGCGATTCAGAACCAGTGCCAGTAACGCCTGGCGGGCGAAGATGCCGTTTCCGGCCTGCTGGAAGTACCAGGCGTGCGGCGTCTTATCCACATCTGTGGTGATCTCATCGATGCGCGGAAGCGGGTGCAGCACCTTCATGTTGTCGCGCGCGCCCTCAAGGTCGCTGGCGCGCAGCACGAACTGCGCCTTCACGTTGGCGTATTCGGACGGATCCAGACGCTCTTTCTGCACGCGGGTCATGTACAGAATATCCACGTGGCTCATCACCTCTTCGATGCTGGCGTGTAGGCTCCACTGAATGCCTTTCTCATCCAGCATGTCGAGAATGTACTGCGGCATCGCCAGCGCGTCAGGCGCGATGAAGAAGAAGCGGTTGCCGTTAAATTTCGCCAGCGCCTGGGTCAGGGAGTGGACGGTGCGGCCATATTTCAGGTCGCCGACCATGGCGATATTCAGGTTCTCAAGCTTGCCCTGCGTTTCCTGAATGGTGAACAGATCCAGCAGGGTCTGCGTCGGGTGCTGGTTGGCACCGTCACCGGCGTTCAGTACCGGAATGCCGCAGGAGAACTCGGTCGCCAGGCGCGCCGCGCCCTCCTGCGGATGACGCATCACAATCGCGTCGACGTAGGTGCTGATCACTGAAATGGTATCCGCCAGGGTCTCGCCTTTTTTACCCAGCGACGTGTTGCTGCTGTCCGAGAAGCCCACCACGCTCGCGCCCAGGCGGTGCATGGAGGTCTCAAAGGAGAGACGGGTGCGGGTCGAGGCTTCAAAGAAGCAGCTCGCAATCACCTTGTGCTTCAGCAGCTCCGGTTGCGGATTGGCCTTCAGTTTTGCCGCGGTTTCCAGAACCAGTTCCAGCTCTTCGCGGCTGAGGTCGTTTATGGAAATGATGTGTTTTTGATAAAGCGGATTCATGTTTATCTCCTGACGCCGGGCAAAAAAAAGCCCCTCAAATGAGGGGCTCTGGGAATAGGTTTAGCAACGGGAAGAAAAACGGCAGGCCAGCGTCTGATTTCAGACGCGGTAAGACGTTATGTCGTACACGCTTGACCATGCTTCCTCCCGGCAAATTGTCGGGCATTATACGCAGCTCGCTTTTCGGATCAAGCGATTTAATGCACGCTTTACTCAATGCAAACGGTTCTTTATGAATATTAATGCGTTCTGAGTAAATAATTAATTTGCTTATGCACCAGTGCGGTGCGCTTCACCACCCGGGGGGCGACCCAGACGATACTGCTGCCGGCCACCACGCCTAAAATTTCCGGTAGCTGGTGATAATCCAGAATACGCGCCACCGCGCGGCCATATCCGGCGACGGTATGAACAAGGATAAACTCGCTATTGTGCTCGACGCTGACCACCATTTCTGACACGGTACGCGCGGCGTCGGGGGCAGGGCGCAGCTGGGGATTCAGCGAATAAATCTTTAGCCCTTTGGCATTTCGAATTTTTATGACGCCGAGCAATTTAAGCAGACGTGAAACGGTGGACTGGCTGATGGTCTCAAAACCACGCTCCTGTAAATCCCGGCGGATCTCCTCCTGAGAGAGATAGCTCTTTTCTGCGATCAGGCGCTGGCAGACCGTCAGCTGTAGTTGCTCTTTGGGAGAGTACTCTTCGTAATCCATCATAGTTCCCATATCAGTTCCTGAAATAACCGGTGGCACCGCACCGATCCGTAGGCCGGATAAGCGCAGCGCCATCCGGCAAATCACAACAAGGCACCCAGACTTAACGCCACCATAATCACCACCGTTAAAATGCCCAGCAGCGGCGCCACCCATTTCAGATAACGCACGTAGGGCACGCGGGCGATAGCCAGTCCGCCCATCACGACGGCAGAAGTGGGCGTGACGAGGTTAACGATGCCGGAGGCCGACTGGTAAGCCGTCACCACCAGGTCGCGGTTGACGTTAGCGAAATCGGCAAGCGGCGCCATGATCGGCATCGTCAGAACGGCCAGGCCGGATGAAGAAGGCACAAGAAACGACAGCACGACCTCCAGCCAGTACATCACGTTGATAAACGCTACCGTGGACAACCCGCTGACCAGCCCTTCCGCGCTGTGCAAAATGGTGTGGGTAATCATGCCCTTATCCATGATGACTACGATACCGCGCGCGATGCCGATAATCAGCGCGACGCCCAGCAAATCTCGCGCGCCGTTAATAAACGTCGACGTCAGCTCCTCTTCGCTCATGCGGGCAATCAGGCCGACGATAATCGCGCTGGCGAGAAAAACCGCGGAGATCTCCGCCATCCACCAGCCCAGCACCGCCACGCCGTAGATCATCACCGCGAAGGCGAGGGCAAAAATCACCAGGATGATTTTGCGCACCGGGGTGAATTCCAGCGACTGTTCGCCCTTGTCGCCGAGGAAATGGGCGCGGTTCTCTTCCTGTTTGTCTGCGACGATCGACAGCGACGGATCCTGGCGCACCTTACGGGCGTAGCGCATCACCCACGCCACGCAGATGACCCAGCCGATGACCAGCAGCGCCACGCGCAGGGCGATGCCGTTAGTGAAGGGGATCCCGGCGGCGTTGGCGGCGATCACCGTGGCAAACGGGTTAATGGTAGAGCCGAGCGTGCCGATCCCCGCCCCGAGCAGCACGGTGGACGCGGCGACAACCGGATCGAACCGGGCGGCCAGCATCACCGGCACCAGCAGGGTGTAGAACGGCAGCGACTCTTCGGCCATGCCGTAAATCGTGCCGCCCGCGGCGAATAGCGCCATCAGGATCGGGATCATCCACTCCTCGCGCCCGCGCAGCCGGGTGGTAACGCGTTCGATCCCTGCGTCAATCGCCCCGGTTTTGGTGACGATCCCGAGAAAACCGCCGATGATCAGGATAAACAGCGCGACGTCGATCGCCCCGGCCTGGCCGGAGACCGGATCGTACAGCCCGGCGATGGGCGCCATCAGGACGGAAACCAGCCCCTGCGGATGTGCCGCCACGTGCGCGTACGTTCCGGCAATCGGGACTTCTTTACCGAGGGTTTCGTTCATCGCCATCTGGTACTGACCGGCGGGGACGACCCAGCTCAGCGCCGCCACAACGGCAATCAGGAAAAAGAGAATGGTGTAAGCGGAGGGAAACTTAAACTTGCCCATGATGTTCTCCTTAAACCCGGCGCACCCCGCGGCGCGCCGGGCGGTGATTAATCGCCGAGTGTCGCCACCATGACCGCTTTAATGGTGTGCATGCGGTTCTCTGCTTCGTCGAAAACGATGGAGTTCGGTGATTCGAAGACCTCTTCCGTCACCTCCAGCCCCTTCAGGCCGTACGCCATCTCGATCTCGCGACCCACTTTGGTGTGCTCGTTGTGGAACGCTGGCAGGCAGTGCATGAACTTGACGTTCGGGTTGCCGGTGGCCTTCATGACGTCTGCATTAATCTGATACGGCTTCATCAGGCTGACGCGCTCGGCCCAGGCTTCCTTCGGCTCGCCCATGGAGACCCACACGTCGGTGTAGAGGAAATCGGTCCCCCGCACGCCTTCTTCCACGTCGTCGGTGAGGGTAATGCGCGCGCCCGTCTCTTTGGCGATGGCGCGGCACTGCTCAACCAGCCCGGCTTCCGGCCAGAAGGATTTCGGCGCGACGAGGCGAATATCCATCCCCATCTTGGCCGCGCCGACCATCAGCGAGTTGCCCATGTTGTTGCGCGCGTCGCCCAGATAGGCAAAGCTCAGCTCCGGCAGGGTTTTGCCCGGCGCGTGCTCCAGCATGGTCATCAGGTCGGCGAGGATCTGCGTGGGGTGGAACTCGTCGGTCAGGCCGTTCCACACCGGCACGCCCGCGTACTCGCCCAGCTCCTCAACGATGGCCTGGCCGTAGCCGCGGTACTCGATACCGTCGTACATGCGGCCCAGCACGCGGGCGGTGTCTTTCATCGACTCTTTGTGACCGATCTGCGAGCCGCTTGGACCGAGGTAGGTCACCTGCGCGCCCTGGTCAAACGCGCCCACTTCGAAGGCGCAGCGGGTGCGGGTGGAGGTTTTTTCAAAAATCAGGGCGATGTTTTTCCCGACCAGGGTTTGCTTTTCGCGCCCGGCTTTTTTAGCCGCCTTCAGCTCGATGGCGAGGTCGATCAGGTACTGGATCTCCGCCGGGGTGTAGTCCAGCAGTTTCAGGAAGTTGCGGTTTTTCAGGTTGATGGTCATGGGTAAATCCTTTTTAAATTTGAATTAGTTACGAATCAACGTGCCTTTCTCGCCCGCGAGGATCTCCGCGCCGTCGGCCAGCGCGCCGATCCCGGCCATGCCGTTGCAGGCTTCAACAAACTCGCGGCAGGCGGCCACTTTCGGGCCCATCGATCCGGCGTCGAACTGCATGCCTCTGAGCAGCTCCGGCGTCACCTGCGCCAGCGGGCGCTGGGTCGGTTTGCCCCAGTCGAGATACACCGCGTCGGCATCGGTCAGGATCAGCAGTGCGTCGGCCTCTAACTGGCGCGCCAGCAGGGCGGCGGAGAGGTCTTTGTCGATCACCGCCTCAATGCCGCGATAGCCATTGGCGTTCTCCACCACCGGCACGCCGCCGCCGCCGTTGCAGATCACCAGGTGATCGCGCTGGATCAGCGCCGTGATGGCGTCGCTCTCGACGATGCGCTTCGGCTGCGGTGACGGCACCACGCGGCGGAAGTAGCTGCCGTCGGCCTTAAACACCCAGCCTTTCTCCGCGGCCAGCGTTTTTGCCTGGGCTTCGCTGTAGACCGGGCCGATGTACTTGGTCGGGTTGCTGAAGGCCGGGTCGGCGGCGTCCACTTCTACCTGCGTGAGCAGGACGCTTACCTCGCGCTGCGGCAGATTGTTTTTCAGCGCCTGCTGGAGCATGTAGCCGATCATTCCCTGGCTTTCTGCGCCGAGAACGTCCAGCGGGTAGGGCGTGACTTTGTCGTAGGCGCTGTTCTGCAGCGCCAGCAGACCGACCTGCGGGCCGTTGCCGTGCACCAGCACCACGCGCCACTGTTCTGTTAATCCGGCGATGGTGCGGGCGGCCTGCTCGATGTTCTGGCGCTGGATCTCGGCTTCCAGCGGCTCGCCGCGCTTGAGCAGCGCGTTGCCGCCGAGGGCCACAACCAGAGTGGGTTTTCGTTCCATGATCGCTCCTTTAAATTCCGTCGCGTTCCAGCGGGCAGCTCATGCAGCGCGCGCCGCCGCGCCCGCGTCCCAGCTCGTCGCCCGGGATAGGCAGCACGGTGATGCCCGCTTTGTCGTACTTCTCGTTGGTCCAGACGTTGCGCTCGTAACCGATCACCACGCCGGGGCGGATGGTCAGGACGTTATTGGCGTCGTTCCACTGCTCGCGTTCCGCTTCAAAGACGTCGCCGCCGGTGGTGATCAGGCGCACCTGGCTAATGCCGAGCGCTTTCTCGATGGCGTGCAGCAGGTCGGTCTCCTGGGTGCGCAGCAGGCCGCCGCGTCCGTCCGGGGTGAGCGTCCAGCACTGGGCGTCCTTGCGCACCACTTCCGGGTAGACGGAGAAAGTGTCCACGTCGATGTGGGTCATGACGGTGTCGAGGTGCATGCAGGAGCGGTGTTTTGGCAGCTCAACGGCGATCACGCGCTCGGCCTGACGGTGCTTAAACAGGCTGTTGGCGAGAAACTCCACGCCCTGCGGCGTCGTGCGCTCGGACATGCCGATCAGGACCGCGCCGCGGCCAATGACTAATACATCACCGCCTTCTAAGGTGGCGTGGTCGTAATTAATATTCTCGTCGCCGAAATACTTAATAAAATCGCCGTCGGCAAACGCCGGGTGCCAGCGATATATTGCCCGCAGGTTATTCGTTTCACGCTGACGGGCCGGTTTCGCCATTGGGTTAATAGAGACGCCGTTATAAATCCAGCACGAAGTATCGCGGGTGAATAAATGGTTTGGCAGCGGCTTCATAATAAAATCATTCGCCGTGTGGGTATCCACCACCATATTTTTAATGGCCGCCGGAATTTCGCCGTAGGTTAATCCGCCGCTCAATCTGCGCGCCAGTTCGCGGTGCGGCATATCCGCCAGCCAACCGCGCACGTCGCCGGCAAAGGTTGGGCCGAGGCGGTAGTCGGATATTTGCGTATCCAGAAGCCAGGCTTTCGCTTCTGCAATATCAAGGGTTTGTGTCAGAAGGTCGGTCAACAGCAGGACTTCCACACCCTGCTCGCGCAGCGTGTTGGCGAAGATGTCATGCTCCTCACCCGCCCGCTCCACCGAGAGCACGTCATCGAAAAGCAGCTCCTGACAGTTTGATGGTGTTAAGCGTTTCAGACTTAAATTTGGGCGGTGCAGCATAACGCTACGCAATTGACCAATTTCAGAACCGACGTAATGCTTTTCCATAATTATTCCTTTAACTGTTTTTCAGAATAAAAAGGGCATGCGCCATGTGATGTGTTTAATTTCATGGCGGCTAAGCTCAATTGATTTCGTGATTCATACTAGGCAGTTAAATAATCTGTATTGTGATATTGCTCACGCGAAACTGGATATTAAGCGGTTTGTTTTCATTTGCATGATTCGCATCAGATAATGATTAATTTCATATTATTGAGGGGTGAATAGCTAAGCAGGATCCGGTGGCATTATTTGAGGTTGTTATTATTTTGTAGATTTTAATCTTTTGAAATGTGTTGCTATGTAGTTGATTTTAAATGATAAATATTATGAATAAGAATGGCTATGCAATTAACGTAATTAACTATTTTTGACTTGAGAAAAATCAATAAATAATTATGGTTTTTTAGAGCAAATTATCAAAACAGTAAAGTGTGAGACGGCAACGGGTTTTGTTAATAAGAGAGCATGATCAAGAGGTTAGAACAGTCGGACGATAAGCACGGATCGAGGTTATGCATAACCCCTGCATAAATGCCTGGGCAGGATTAACAGTGGGTTAACACCTTTCCCGATAAACATGCGCTCGCGCAAACCTCTTCGAAAAAGGGCTGGTATGGCAGTCTTAACTCTCGTATAACTGATAAAAATGAAACGTTGTTTTACATAGAGGAGTTTCACATGATTATCGGCAACATCCACCATCTGCAGTCCTGGCTGCCTGACGATCTGCGCCAGGCCATTGAGCACGTTAAAGCCCACGTTACCGACGCCACGCCGCTCGGCAAGCACGACATCAACGGCAGCAGCCTCTTTTATCTGGTCTCGGAAGACATGACCCAGCCGTTCGCCGAGCGCCGCGCCGAGTACCACGCGCGCTATCTGGACATCCAGATAATCATGAAGGGCCAGGAGGGGATGACCTTCAGCACCCAGCCGCACGGTACGCCCGACACCGACTGGCTGGCGGACAAAGACATCGCGTTCCTGCCGGAAGGCGAGCAGGAGAAAACCGTGGTGCTTAGCGAAGGGGATTTTGTGGTGTTCTGGCCGGGTGAGATGCACAAGCCGCTGTGCGCGGTGGGGGCGCCGGCGCAGGTGCGTAAGGTTGTGGTGAAGATGCTGGTAGAGTAACCCCTCTCCCAGGGGTAGAGAGCGTAAAAGTTCCCTCTCCCTGTGGGAGAGGGCACCAGACCGCACCCACGCAATATGTGATCCAGCTTAAAATTCCCGCACTCCCTCTTCATCTCTCATTTACCTGCGCTTTTCCTGCGTCATAGTATGATCGTTAAATTAATGAACGCTGTTCTATAATGTAGAACAAAATGATTCAGCAAGGAGATCTCATGCCGCAGTCTGCGTTGTTCACGGGAATCATTCCCCCTGTCTCCACCATTTTTACCGCCGACGGCCAGCTCGATAAGCAGGGCACCGCCGCGCTGATCGACGATCTGATCGCGGCAGGCGTTGACGGCCTGTTCTTCCTGGGCAGCGGCGGCGAGTTCTCCCAGCTCGGCGCCGAAGAGCGCAAAACCATTGCCCGCTTTGCTATCGATCACGTCGATCGTCGCGTGCCGGTCCTGATCGGCACCGGCGGCACCAACGCCCGGGAAACCATTGAACTGAGCCAGCACGCGCAGCAGGCGGGCGCGGACGGTATCGTGGTGATCAACCCCTACTACTGGAAAGTGTCGGAAGCGAACCTGATCCGCTATTTCGAGCAGGTGGCCGACAGCGTCACGCTGCCGGTGATGCTCTATAACTTCCCGGCGCTCACCGGGCAGGATCTGACTCCGGTGCTGGTCAAAACCCTGGCCGACTCGCGCAGCAACATTATCGGCATCAAAGACACCATCGACTCCGTCGCCCACCTGCGCAGCATGATCCATACCGTTAAAGCCGCCCACCCGCACTTCACGGTGCTCTGCGGCTACGACGATCACCTCTTTAATACCCTGCTGCTCGGCGGCGACGGGGCGATCTCGGCGAGCGGGAACTTTGCCCCACAGGTGTCGGTGAATCTTCTGAAAGCCTGGCGGGATAAAGACGTGGCGAAAGCGGCTGAGTATCATCAGACCTTACTGCAAATACCGCAGATGTATCAGCTGGATACGCCGTTTGTGAACGTCATTAAAGAGGCGATTGTGCTCTGCGGTCGCCCGATTTCCACGCACGTGCTGCCGCCCGCCTCGCCGCTGGACGAGCCGCGCAAGGCGCAGCTGAAAATCCTGCTGCAACAGCTCAAGCTCTGCTGAGCCGGACGATAACCATGACCATCGAGAAAATTTTCACCCCACAGGATGACGTGTTTTATGCGGTGATCACCCACGCGGCGGGGCCGCAGGGAGCGCTGCCGCTGACCCCGCAGATGCTGATGGAATCCCCCAGCGGCAACCTGTTCGGCATGACGCAGAACGCCGGAATGGGCTGGGACGCCAATAAGCTGACCGGCAAAGAGGTGCTGATTATCGGCACCCAGGGCGGCATCCGCGCCGGAGACGGACGCCCGGTCGCGCTCGGCTACCACACCGGCCACTGGGAGATCGGCATGCAGATGCAGGCGGCGGCGAAGGAGATCACCCGCAACGGCGGGATCCCGTTTGCGGCCTTCGTCAGCGATCCGTGCGACGGACGCTCGCAGGGGACGCACGGCATGTTCGACTCCCTGCCGTACCGCAACGACGCGGCGATCGTGTTTCGCCGCCTGATCCGCTCCCTGCCGACGCGTCGGGCGGTGATCGGCGTGGCAACCTGCGATAAGGGGCTGCCCGCCACCATGATTGCGCTGGCTTCCATGCACGACCTGCCGACCATTCTGGTGCCGGGCGGGGCGACGCTGCCGCCGACCGTGGGGGAAGACGCGGGCAAGGTGCAGACCATCGGCGCGCGCTTCGCCAACCACGAGCTCTCCCTGCAGGAGGCCGCCGAGCTGGGCTGCCGTGCCTGCGCCTCGCCGGGTGGCGGGTGTCAGTTCCTCGGCACGGCGGGCACCTCGCAGGTGGTCGCGGAGGCGCTGGGCCTGGCGCTGCCGCACTCCGCGCTGGCGCCGTCCGGGCAGGCGGTGTGGCTGGAGATCGCCCGCCAGTCGGCGCGGGCGGTGAGCGAGCTGGATAACCGCGGCATCACCACGCGCGATATCCTCACCGACAAAGCCATCGAAAACGCGATGGTGATCCACGCGGCGTTCGGCGGCTCCACCAATTTACTGCTGCACATTCCGGCCATCGCCCACGCGGCGGGCTGCACGATCCCGGACGTTGAGCACTGGACGCGCGTTAACCGCAGGGTGCCGCGCCTGGTGAGCGTGCTGCCCAACGGCCCGGACTATCATCCGACCGTGCGCGCGTTCCTCGCGGGCGGCGTGCCGGAGGTGATGCTCCACCTGCGCGATCTCGGCCTGCTGCACCTGGACGCCATGACCGTGACCGGCCAGACTGTGGGCGAGAACCTCGACTGGTGGCAGGCATCCGAGCGCCGGGCACGTTTCCGCCAGTGCCTGCGCGAGCAGGACGGCGTGGATCCGGATGACGTGATCCTGCCGCCGGAGAAGGCAAAAGCGAAAGGGCTGACCTCGACGGTCTGCTTCCCGACGGGCAACATCGCGCCGGAGGGTTCGGTGATCAAGGCCACGGCGATCGACCCGTCGGTCGCCGGTGAAGATGGCGTTTACCGCCACACCGGCCGGGCGCGGGTGTTTGTCTCGGAGGCGCAGGCAATCAAGGCCATCAAGCGGGAAGAGATTGCGCAGGGCGATATCATGGTGGTGATCGGCGGCGGGCCGTCCGGCACCGGCATGGAAGAGACCTATCAGCTCACCTCCGCGCTCAAGCATATCTCGTGGGGCAAAACGGTATCGTTAATTACCGATGCGCGCTTCTCCGGCGTGTCGACGGGCGCCTGCTTCGGCCACGTGTCGCCGGAGGCGCTGGCGGGCGGGCCGATTGGCAAGCTGCGCGATAACGACATCATCGAGATCGCCGTCGACCGCCTGACGTTAACTGGCTGCGTGAACTTTATCGGCACCGCGGACAACCCGCTGACGCCGGAGGAGGGCGCGCGCGAGCTGGCGCGGCGGCAGACGCACCCGGACCTGCACGCCCACGACTTTTTGCCGGACGATACCCGGCTGTGGGCTGCACTGCAGTCGGTGAGCGGCGGCACCTGGAAAGGCTGTATTTATGACACCGATAAAATCATTGAGGTAATTAACGCCGGTAAAAAAGCGCTCGGCATTTAATTATTTTCAGAGATAAAACCGTCTGCGGGAAATATTCCGCGGACGGCTTTTCTGTTTCTGTTATTTAATAATATAAACAATAGGTTGAGATATATCGTTGGCGTCACAAAAGCAAAATAACGTAATTCAGAAATAAGATATGACCATTGCTGGTTAATTGAACAGCTCATTACACTCCATTAACACGATGTTGTAATTCAGCACACTACATAAGGGTGTAATTCTGATGACGCAATTAACCATGAAAGACAAAATTGGCTACGGGCTGGGTGACACCGCCTGCGGCTTCGTCTGGCAGGCCACTATGTTCCTGCTGGCCTACTTCTACACCGACGTCTTCGGCCTGTCGGCGGGCATTATGGGGACGCTGTTTTTGGTCTCCCGCGTGCTCGACGCCGTGACCGACCCGCTGATGGGGCTGCTGGTGGACCGCACCCGCACGCGGCACGGCCAGTTCCGCCCGTTCCTGCTGTGGGGGGCCATCCCGTTTGGCATCGTCTGCGTGCTGACCTTCTACACGCCGGACTTCTCCGCGCAGGGCAAGATCATCTACGCCTGCGTGACCTACATTCTCCTGACTCTGGTTTACACCTTTGTTAACGTCCCGTACTGCGCCATGCCGGGCGTCATCACCGCCGACCCGAAAGAGCGGCACGCCCTTCAGTCCTGGCGCTTCTTCCTGGCGGCGGCGGGCTCGCTCGCCATCAGCGGCATCGCGCTGCCGCTGGTGAGCATTATCGGCAAAGGGGACGAGCAGGTGGGCTATTTTGGCGCCATGTGCGTGCTCGGGCTGAGCGGCGTGGTGCTGCTCTACGTCTGCTTCTTTACCACCAAAGAGCGCTACACCTTTGAGGTGCAGCCGGGCTCGTCGGTGGCGAAAGATCTTAAGCTGCTGCTGGGCAATAGCCAATGGCGGATCATGTGCGCGTTCAAGATGATGGCGACCTGCTCCAACGTGGTGCGCGGCGGGGCGACGCTCTACTTCGTGAAATACGTGATGGATCACCCGGAGATGGCGACCCAGTTCTTACTCTACGGCAGCCTCGCCACCATGTTCGGCTCGCTCTGCTCCTCCCGCCTGCTGGGGCGCTTCGACCGCGTTACCGCCTTCAAGTGGATCATCGTCGCCTACTCGCTGATCAGCCTGCTGATTTTCGTCACCCCGGCCGAGCACATCGCGCTGATTTTTGCCCTCAACATTCTGTTCCTGTTCGTCTTCAACACCACCACGCCGCTGCAGTGGCTTATGGCCTCTGACGTGGTGGACTACGAGGAGAGCCGCAGCGGACGCCGCCTCGACGGGCTGGTGTTCTCAACTTACCTGTTCAGCCTGAAGATTGGCCTGGCGATTGGCGGGGCGGTGGTGGGCTGGATCCTGGCGTACGTCAACTACTCCGCCAGCAGCAGCGTGCAGCCGGTCGAGGTGCTCACCACCATCAAAATTCTGTTCTGCGTGGTGCCGGTGGTGCTCTACGCGGGCATGTTCATCATGCTGTCGTTCTACAAGCTCACCGACGCCCGCGTGGAGGCCATCAGCCAGCAGCTGATCAAACACCGCGCGGCGCAGGGCGAGGTCATTCCCGACGCAGCGACAGCCGCATCCCATTAACCGGAGGCAATATGGAAATCACCAACCCGATACTCACCGGCTTCAACCCGGACCCGTCCCTGTGCCGCCAGGGCGAGGACTACTTCATCGCCACCTCGACCTTCGAGTGGTTCCCGGGCGTGCGCATCTACCACTCCCGCGACCTGAAAAACTGGTCGCTGGTCAGCACCCCGCTGGACCGCGTGTCGATGCTGGACATGAAGGGCAACCCGGACTCCGGCGGCATCTGGGCGCCGTGCCTGAGCTATGCCGACGGTAAATTCTGGCTGCTCTACACCGACGTGAAGATTGTCGACTCGCCGTGGAAAAACGGCCGTAACTTCCTTGTCACCGCGCCCTCCATTGAGGGACCGTGGAGCGAGCCGATCCCAATGGGCAACGGCGGGTTTGACCCGTCCCTGTTCCACGACGACGATGGCCGCAAATACTACCTCTACCGCCCGTGGGGGCCGCGCCACCACAGCAACCCGCACAACACCATCGTGATGCAGGAGTTTGACCCGCAGACCGGCACGCTCTCGCCCGAGCGCAAAACGCTGTTTACCGGCACGCCGCTCTGCTACACCGAAGGCGCGCACCTGTATCTCCACGCGGGATGGTATTACCTGATGGTTGCCGAGGGCGGCACCAGCTACGAGCACGCCGTCGTGGTGCTGCGTTCCAAAAATATCGACGGGCCGTACGAGCTGCACCCGGACGTAACGATGATGACCAGCTGGCACCTGCCGGAGAACCCGCTGCAGAAGAGCGGCCACGGCTCGCTGCTGCAGACCCACACCGGAGAGTGGTACATGGCCTACCTCACCAGCCGCCCGCTGCGCCTGCCCGGCGTGCCGCTGCTGGCCTCCGGCGGACGCGGCTACTGTCCGCTGGGGCGCGAGACCGGTATCGCCCGCATTGAGTGGCGCGACGGCTGGCCGTACGTGGAAGGCGGCAAGCACGCGCAGCTGACCGTGAAAGGCCCGCAGGTGGCGGAGCAGCCTGCAGCCGTTCAGGGCAACTGGCGGGACGATTTCGACGCCAGTTCGCTCGACCCGGAACTGCAGACCCTGCGCATCCCGTTCGACGACACCCTCGGCTCGCTCACCGCGCGGCCGGGCTATTTACGGCTCTACGGCAACGACTCGCTCAACTCGACCTTTACCCAGTCAACCGTGGCGCGCCGCTGGCAGCACTTCGCCTTCCGCTCAGAAACGCGGATGCAGTTCTCGCCGGTCCACTTCCAGCAGAGCGCGGGGCTGACCTGCTACTACAACAGCAAAAACTGGAGCTACTGCTTTGTGGACTACGAGGAGGGGCAGGGCAGAACGATTAAGGTGATCCAGCTCGACCACAACGTGCCGTCGTGGCCGCTGCACGAGCAGCCGATTCCGGTGCCGGAGAGCGCGGAGAGCGTCTGGCTGCGGGTGGACGTGGATACACTGGTCTACCGCTACAGCTACTCGTTCGACGGCGAGACGTGGCACGCCGTGCCGGTCACCTATGAGGCGTGGAAGCTGTCGGACGACTACATCGGCGGGCGCGGCTTCTTCACCGGCGCGTTTGTGGGGCTGCACTGCGAGGACATCAGCGGCGATGGCTGCCACGCGGACTTCGACTACTTCACCTACGAGCCGGCCTGACGGCTCAGGCCGGGTAGCCCAGCGCGCGTGAGAGCTGGAGCCCGGCCTGCTGAAGCTGTTCGCGGAAATTAGCCAGCTCCGCGTCGTCCACGCGGGAGGTCAGCGTCGACAGGCTCAGGGCGGCGATGACGCGAGATTCATGGTTCCACACCGGCACCGCCACGCAGCGCACGCCCTGCTCGTTCTCTTCGCTATCCAGGGCGTAACCCTGCTCGCGGGTCTGCGCCAGGGCGCTCATTAAGGCTTCGCGAGAGGCGAGGGTGGAAGGGGTATAGGTGGTGTACTGATAGCCCTCCAGCAGGGCGTTCAGCTCGGGCTCGCCCAGCCAGGCAATCAACACCTTACCGATGGCGGTGGCGTGAACCGGCAGGCGGCGGCCGATGCGCGAATAGGCGATGGCGGCCAGCTTGCCTTCAATCTTCTCGATATAGACCCCTTCACGCCCGTCCAGGATCCCCAGATGGGTGGTCTGCCCGGTCCGCTGGGACAGCTCCGTCAGCCAGCCTTTCGCCTTCTGCCGAATATCGATGGAGCCCACGACGAAATGACCGCGCTCGACCAGCTTCATGCCGAGGCGATATTTACCGTTTTCCGGGTTCTGATCGATATAGCCGTGAAGCTGCAGGGTTTTCAGCAGCGAGTGGAGGGTACTCTTGCTCAGCCCCATCAGTTTGCTGATGTCGGTGATCTTAAGCTCGGTGGCCTGCTCGTTGAACAGGTCGAGGATCTGCAACGCACGTTCAACAGACTGAATAATCGGCATAATGCTGGCATGTCCACGCTGGAATTAAGGCGAAAACGTACCTTTTTCGGGGTGAAAAATCAATGAAATGGAGCCGGTGTTCTCCCTCTCCCCGTGGGAGAAGGCCGGGGTGAGGGCATCAGGCCGCAACGCCGCCTGATTCGCCCGGCGGCGCTTCGCTTGCACGGGCCTACGGGTTGTGTGTTCTCCCTCTCCCCGTGGGAGAGGGCCGGGGTGAGGGCACCAGGCCGCATCACCGCCTGATTCGCCCGGCGGCGCTGCGCTTGCACGGGCCTGCGGGCTGGGTGTTCTCCCTCTCCCTGTGGGTGTACGGTCCGGGGTGAGGGCATCAGGCCGCATCGTCGCCTGATTCGCCCGGCGGCGCTTCGCTTGCACGGGCCTACAGGCTGGGTGTTCTCCCTCTCCCTGTGGGAGAGGGCCGGGGTGAGGGCATCTGAACGCAGAGGACCCAATCACTCCCCAAGCGTCGCCACCATCACCGCCTTAATCGTATGCATCCGGTTTTCCGCCTGGTCAAACACGATGCTCGCGGCCGATTCAAACACCTCGTCCGTTACTTCCATCCCGCCGTGCAGATCGTACTCTTTTGCCATCTGCTTGCCGAGCGTGGTCTGGTCGTCATGGAACGCCGGCAGACAGTGCAGGAACTTCACGTCCGGGTTGCCGGTGAGCGCCATCATCTGCGCGTTCACCTGATACCCGCGCAGCAGCGCGATCCGCTCTGCCCACTTCTCTTTGGCTTCACCCATCGACACCCACACGTCGGTATAGATAAAATCCGCGCCCTTCACGCCCGCCGCCACGTCTTCCGTCAGGGTGATCTTCCCGCCGTGCTTCTCCGCCAGCGCGCTGCACTCCGCCACCAGGCTCTCTTCCGGCCAGCAGGCTTTCGGGGCCACCAGGCGCAGATCCAGCCCGGTCAGCGCCGACGCTTCCAGCATCGAGTTGCCCATGTTGTTGCGCGCGTCGCCCGCGTACACCAGCGTCATCTCGTTAAACGCCTTGCCCGGCAGGTGCTCCTGCATGGTCAGCAGGTCTGCCAGCAACTGCGTCGGGTGGAACTCGTTGGTCAGCCCGTTCCACACCGGCACGCCCGCGTACTGCGCCAGCGTTTCAACCACTTCCTGGCCGTGGCCGCGGTACTGAATGCCGTCGTACATCCGCCCGAGCACGCGCGCGGTGTCCTTAATTGACTCTTTATGCCCAATCTGGCTGCCGCTCGGCCCTAAATAGGTAACGCGAGCGCCCTGGTCAAATGCGGCAACTTCGAAAGAGCAACGTGTACGGGTCGAGTCTTTTTCGAAGATGAGCGCGATGTTTTTGCCGGTAAGCTTCTGTACTTCCTTGCCATTTTTTTTATCGGCTTTGAGCTGTGCGGCAAGGGTCAGCAGAGAAGTGAACTGTGCAGGGGTAAAGTCGAGCAGTTTCAGAAAGTGTTTCTTGTATAAATCGGACATTTTATCCTCGCATGGCGAACGCCACTTATTGAATTAAAATTCACTTTATATGTGTAATTATTCATTTGCAACCCCGTTTCACAAATCTTTCCAACAAAGGTGGAGGCAAACCCGTCCGTGTGTGAAAATAGAAGTATCTGCCGCACTTTAAAGAGGAATGAGCCATGGCAAACCCGGAACACCTGGAAGAGCAACGCGAAGAGACGCGTCTGATTATTGAAGAACTGCTGGAAGACGGTAGCGATCCGGACGCGCTGTACACCATCGAGCACCATTTCTCTGCGGATGATTTCGACGCGCTGGAAAAAATGGCGGTGGAAGCCTTCAAGCTGGGTTACGAAGTGACCGAGCCGGAAGAGCTGGAAGTGGAAGAGGGCGACACCGTCATCTGCTGCGACATCCTGAGCGAAGGCGCGCTGAAGGCGGAGCTGATCGACGCGCAGGTAGAACAGCTTATGAACCTGGCCGAGAAGTTTGAAGTGGAATACGACGGCTGGGGAACCTACTTCGAAGATCCGAACGGTGAAGACGGCGAAGAAGGCGACGACGAAGATTACGTCGACGAAGACGACGACGGCGTGCGTCACTAAGTGATTCAGGCGGTGGCGCTCGCCACCGCTTTTTCAAGGCAGAACCATGGATTACCCGCAGATACTCGCCCCCGTACTCAACTTCCTCCAGTGCCCGACCCCGCAAGCATGGATTGATAAAGCCCGCGACCCGGCGAACCTGCCGCTGCTGCTCACCGACCACATGGTGTGCGAGCTCAAGGCCGCCCAGACCGCGCTGCTGCTGGTGCGTAAATACGTCGCCGACGAAAGCGGTGCCGACGCGCTGCTCGACTGGCTCAAACCCTATGAACAGTTCACCTTCCGCGACGGCCCGGAGCCGGACTTCATCGCCCTGCACAGGCAGATTGGCAAAAGCGTGATGCCCAAAACCGACGATCCGTGGGGCCAGGCGCTTATCGACAGCATGGTGCTGCTGATTAAAGAAGAACTGCACCACTTCTGGCAGGTGCGCGAGGCGATGCTGGCGCGCGACATTCCGTACGTCAAAATCACCGCCAGCCGCTACGCCAAAGGGATGCTGAAGGAGGTGCGCACTCACGAACCGCTGACGCTGATCGACAAGCTCATCTGCGGCGCCTACATCGAAGCCCGCTCCTGCGAACGCTTCGCCGCGCTGGCCCCGTTCCTCGACAACGACCTGCAGAAGTTCTATCTTTCGCTGCTGCGCTCGGAAGCGCGCCATTATCAGGACTACCTGACGCTGGCTCAGCAGGTGAGCGACGACGATATCTCACCGCGCATAAAGCTTTTTGGCGAAATTGAAGCCACACTTATCTCGACACCGGACCACGAGTTTCGCTTCCACAGCGGCGTGCCGGTGTAAACCGGCACAACTCAAGGATAAGGATGCGAGATGAATAAAACGTGGACCCGTACCGTGATGGTTGTTGTGGTGGCCGCCGCCGTGGCGTTCTGGGTGTTCTTCGACAGGCAGCGCGCTCCGGAACGGCAGATGGATTCCGCCCTTAACGCGATGCCCGCCTGGCAGGTGATTAAGGAGCAGGAGCCCGCGCTGCATCAGCGCATCCTCGACCAGATGGCCGCCCTGCAAAAAGCGGGCGAGCCGGAGCAGCAGATTATCGACACCATCCAGCCGCAGATCCTGCATCTGCAGATGTCGCGTCTGCAAAACGCCCCGGACGCCAACGTGGTGAACTACATGACCATCAACATGGAGCAGACCGCCGCCATCCAGAAGGTGAGCGACGACGCCTGCTTCCGCTTCCTCTACCCGACGGTGAAGGGCGGCGTGAACCCGATGCGCATGCTGGATAAAGACCTGATGGTGCGGCGCATGCAGGCCGACGCCGACATGATGCGCGCGGCCTACGGCAAAAACCGCCACACCGTGACCCCGGCCGAACGCGAGGCGGCTGTCGAGGACGTGCGGCCGATTATGAAGGCTCTTGCCGATAAGTACGGCGAGGACATCCAGCTGCTGCAGATGCCGGAGAAGGCGGCGGGCAAAGAGAAGCTCTCCTGCGATATGGTGCAGGCGATGTGGGCGAAGGTGCTGGCGCTGCCGGAGCAGCAGGCGGCGGGGGTGATTCGGCTGGCGGTGTCTGAGCTGGAGTGAAAGGGCGCTGGTTTTTTGGGCACTTAGCGCGGGTTTAGCGTGTCGTCGCTTGCATGGCGGCGCGCGACAGGTATAATCCACAACGTTTCCGCATCCCCTTCAGTGCCGAAGTGGCGAAATCGGTAGACGCAGTTGATTCAAAATCAACCGTAGAAATACGTGCCGGTTCGAGTCCGGCCTTCGGCACCAAAACCTCTTTTTGCAATAATATTAAGTTCAGCTATCAAAAGCTTAAAGTACATCCCCTTTAGTCCTTAAAAAGCATGTGTCAATATTATACTGTATAACCTATTGAAATAACGGGTTTTTTATTCTCACCTCATTTTACAACTAGTGTGACACAACCCAGTCTTGTACATATTGTATTTGCGTTGCTAATGTTAATGGAGTTAATCTCTATCCATTGATAACTAAGGTAATATTTTTATTACAGTTGATTCGCACTTTCAGGAGATTATGATGACTGAACAAATTGATGCCAGTCCTACTAAGGAATTTTTCATCGATATGTTAACAAGAGATATCGCATTAGATAGAGCTATCTTGGATCTTATTGATAACAGCATCGATGCCGCCAGAAAAAATGACAAGAAATTTGCCGATGTCACACTCACTATAGAAGATAATAAGTTTATTATTTTTGATAATTGTGGCGGTATGGATATTAATGCTGCTAAAGATTATGCGTTTAGATTTGGTCGGTCAAAAAAAAGTCCTCCAACACCAAATTCAGTTGGACAATTTGGTGTTGGGATGAAAAGAACTCTTTTCAAACTAGGGAGGAATTTCCATGTGGCATCTAAGAAAAATAATGAATATTTTTGTATTAATATAGATGTTGATGAATGGAAAAAGAATGAAGAGTGGACATTTGATATTATTTATGATGAGTCTCAGGCCGACTATCATTTAAATGACGGTGAAACAATAATTTCTGTAAGCAACTTATATAGAGAAATCAATGAGCAATTAAATCAGGCTATTTTTATCAACTCTTTGAGTCATGAAATTTCAGTTGCGCATTTCAAAAGCATCAACTCAGGCATGAATATTAATTTAAATGGAGCGAAAATATCCAAATATGAACTGACGTTTCTTTCGTCACCCGAACTAGGCGTTTATAGGAAGTTAATTGATATTAACGGAGTTTCAGTTAATGTCATGGCAGGGGTTTCCTCTAGAAGTCTAGAAGAAGGTGGGTGGTATATTATATGTAATGGTCGCTTAGTTGAATTTGCCGAACAAAGTAATATTACTGGATGGCAAGTTGATGGCATTCCAAAGTATCATCCTGATTATGCATATTTCAGAGGGGTTGTTGAGTTTAATTGTGAAGATTCAAGTAAGCTTCCATGGACAACAACTAAAACAGGAATAGACAGAGATAATGCTGTTTATAGAGCGGCATTGCATGAAATGAAAGTTGCAGCAAGGCCTGTGATATCCTTCTTAAAGGAAAGAATGAAAGAGGATATGGCATTTAGAGATGGTGCTATAGATATTAGGCCATTGAATAATGCAATAGATAATGCTAATAATATTCAGTTGTTTGAAGTTGAACAAGATACGGATTTTGTAAGACCTGATGCGGCAGAAAAAAAATTACTCCCTGAGGTGGGAGTGGTACAATATACAATCTTGCAGAAAGATCTTGAATTGGCTAAAGAAGCATTAAATGTTACAACGAATAAGGAAGTTGGTGTAGAAACGTTTAAATATTACATGAAATATGAGCTGCAAAATGGCTAATTCTGGAAATATTATCAATTATAGCATTCGGGCGGCGAAAAATATTGAGAGAAAAATGCTCAGGGATATTTTTGTCCGTCTTTCACCTGTCGGTGTTTTTTCTGACTATCAGTATATTGGTTTCGGTTCAAAGTATTTTGTTGATTTTATAATGTTTCACAGGTATCTCAATATCCAAGATATGACAAGTATTGAGAGTGATACTCGATTTAAAGAAAAGTATGTATTTAACAAACCATATGATTGTGTGAAGTTAGAATTTGGTCATTCAAATGAAGTTTTGCCAAAATTAAACCTTACAAAAAAATCGATAGTTTGGCTGGATTACGACTCAGCATTTTCAAAAACAATGTTGACTGATTTGTCAACTCTTGTTGAGCGCTTACCAAGTGGAAGTATAATCACGTTGAGTTATAATTCTGAACCCTATAGGGAAAAAGAACTTGTTCAACATTTCGGAAGGAATGTTGACAAGTTATACAGACGTAAATTTGAAGAGGTTTTTGGTAAGCAATTTATCCCAGGAGGTTTTGATGAGCGTGGGTGGACAAATAAAATTAAATTTTCTAAATTTATTCGTCAAGTAATTATTTCACAAATTGAAAGTGTGCTTTCTAAGCGTAATATATCTATTTTAGATAAAGATAAGTTCAAACTTCAACAAGTTGCTTACTTTGATTATGCTGACGGTGCTAGAATGTCAACTTTAAGTTTTGTTATTTTTAACTCTAGTGAACAAGCGAGAATTGAAAACTGCCGAGCTAATGAATTATTTTTCTATAAAGATAGTGATTGTTCATATGAGATTAAAGTACCGAATTTAACTAATAAAGAAATAAGATATCTCATGGAAAAAATGCCTGGTGATAATAATTTAATTTTTGATAAGAAAATATTTAATCAAGAAGAGGTTTTAGAGTTTAAAAAGAACTACAAATATTACCCCTCTTTTTTTGAAATTGACTCAATCTAAACTAAATTATTGTAATAAGGGACGAGAATGAATATTAAAGCTGATGGTAAGAATTTAGAGCAAATATTTTATGGATTAGATACGCGTTATTTTATACCAAGATATCAACGGGATTATTCTTGGACTTCAAATAATGAGCTAACTGAACTATGGAATGATATCATTACATCGTATAGTGATGGAAAAGAATATTTCATGGGCACTTTGCTCTTGGCTAGTCGAGAAAAAAATACAACTCACTATGACATTGTTGATGGTCAGCAACGTACAATTAGTTTTATGTTGCTTCTTTCCGTTATTCAGGATTATTCAAAGTTGGTTTCTGATGGTCTCATTTCAGAGAATGATCTAAATTGCTCCTACGAAAAAAGAGAGGATATTGCTGATTCTTTGTTTGCAAGTGTAAATAGACACATTAAACAAGATGATTATTATTTAAGAGCAAACAATAAAGACTCGAAATTTTTTGAAGATGCATTAGATATCTCACTTAGAGAGGTTACAACTAATATTAGTAATAAATCTAATAGAGTAACCAAAGCAAAACGATTCTTTCAAGATAAAATTAGGAAAGATTTTTTTGGAAGAAGTGATTCGTTAAATGAAATGAAGAAGTTTTTCAGATTCATAATTACAAAGCTTAAGTTTGTAACAATTACAGTTGAAGACGATTTTGATGCTTATGTTATTTTTGAATCTTTGAACTCAAAAGGCATGGATTTATCAGTTGCTGATTTACTTAAAAATAAAATCCTCAGTAATGTTTCAAATAATTATCAAGATGCTGCTTTAAGTGAATGGGATGATCTTGTAAAGAAAATACAAGTTGTTCCTGCCAGCTTTGTAGATTATATAAAAGTATATTGGAATGCTTATGAGTCTATGGATGTTACTAAGGCAACGTTATATAAAACAATTAGAAAAACAATCGGAAATAACGAGGCCAATACAAGGAAGTTCCTAAGTAATTTAATCAATAATGCCGATTCATTTGATAAACTAAAAAACAAGTCTAATTTAAATTGGCCTAAAATCAATACTAGTGGTAAATGGGCAGAAAAAGTGGCTGAAATGAATCTCTTAGGCTATACAATTCATCTTCCATGTTTTTTGTATGCCATGAAGAATAATGAATCTATTCTGGAAAGACTGTCAGAGTTATCTCTAAATCTCTTGTTCCGCTGGGTGACGATTTGTGATTATGGGATAGGGGAAATTGACTCCTTATTCAAAAAAATGTTAACTGATATGAAGTCAGGGAAGAGTAATGACCAAATTCTTGAGGGTTTTTTACCGTTAATCGAAAAGGTGCAAAGTTCGTTTAAAGAAAGCTTTTCAAATTACGAAACAGAAAGCTCAACTATCCTCAAATATATTGCTTGCAAAATAGAACTTCATTTAGGTTCTACGAAGGCACTTATACCCGATTTTTTAGAAGTCGATCTTGAACATGTTTTACCAAAAAATTGTGATTCATGGGGGGAAGGGATGAATTTATTTAGTCAACCTTATCCAAGATGGATTAATTCTATTGGCAATACTATTCTTCTCGAAAAAGGTAAAAATAGGAAAATAAAAAACTCTATTTTTGATGATAAGAAAAAAATCCTTTCGACATCAGAATTTCATGGTGCGAGAACTATTTCAAAGCTTCATGAGTGGAGTGAAGAACAGATTTTTTATAGGTGCGAGGCTCTCACGGATTTAGCCACTTCTATTTGGAAACTTGACAAAACAATGTGTAAATGCTGAAAGTTATTAGTGTTTAAATATATTGATTTTTTATGCAAGCCACCTCATCAGAGGTGGCTTCTATTTAAATACTTCTTGAAAACTCTTTGAGACTTCTATGGTTTCTTAAGCTCGAAATTCCATCTTCCACATGAGCAGCCCAGGCTTTGATATAATCTTTTTTATCTAGCTTAGGATATAGCATTGCAAGGACAAGCTCTGTTAGCAGTAATGTTTCTCCAAGCCAAGTAATTTTATCTAGAACTAGAGAACCATCAAGCTTTTTGTTGGAATTGGCGCTAGTGTAACGGAAATCACTTTCTACAGATCGAAAAAATGCCAATCTTGCAGATATATTTGGTGTTATACCAGTATAGCCTTTCAGTTTTTTTAGTTGTTCTTCTGTCTGACGACTTAGTTGCATTCTATTCGGGAGCATTATACTGCCTCCTTAGTTAATTCCCAGAAGTAGCCTGGTTTAAGTGCAGATGACTTTGTTCGAGCATTAAATACGATTTCATATGCATGAGAAATATCATCTCTAAGTTGATCCACAAAATACCTTTCATCCACTTCTGTATCAGTCGAGAGCAACACGACCTGATGACTTGCATATGGGAAATAATGATTGATAAGTTTATCTCTATGCTGAGAATCTAAGCGTCCTAGAGGAGTATCTATAATGACAGGTAGATCTCGCCCAGATGTTTTAGCTAGTGCTTCAAGAATCGCTATCGCATAAATTTGCTTCTCTCCAGCGGAGAGTAATTTACGGTTAATAACTTTGTCGTTCTCATCCACCAGTTCAACATCAAAGGTTTCTGGATTGATATGCGCATTCAGCTGCAAATCTTCTTTTCTGGCTAATTTACGGTAAGCAACTTCAAAGTTAGATGAGAGGGTTTTTACTCGCGCCTGCGTTAACAGTTCACTATAACGATCAAGCAAGCTGATGGTCTCTTGTGCATTATTGAAAGCGCTATTAAAGCTGTGCTGGTTGCGCGCCGCATCGTGAGCCTTTTGCACCTGGCGAGCGCAATCAAGTTGATGTTGTTTGGTATTTTTTGCTTCTTCAAGCAATGAGCGATACTCCTGCCGCTTAGCTTCACGTTGACGATCCAGGTCACGGAGTCTTTCAAAAATATCCATCAGCTGATCATCTTCCGGTGCCCTGGCGATGTTTGCTGCGGCTTGCTCTAACTGTTCTTCTACCTCTGCCAGCTGGTTACGATAAAGATCGAAACGTTGCCAGGCTTTCTTACTATCCTGTTCGATGGCCTGCTGAATCATCCCAGCTTCACGTTCAGATATGTCAAACAGCAATTCACCTTTTGGTTTATCAGCAAGATATGTTTTAAGGTTATCTTCTATAGCCTCAGCAGCAATTTTACCTGTGCTTCCTGAACGGAAGGATATGTCGCTTTTGAGTTGCGTAAGGAATTGATTCAATTCCTTTTCGAAGCTATTTGCCTGTTTTATTTGCGTCTCAGCACTAATCTGTTCTAACAAACGACCCAGAGTTTTTGGAGCTAAAGCATATGGTAGTGAACTGTCACACTCATGGCGAAGCGCTTTTTCCAGGCGTTCTTTTTCTTTTAAAAGCGTCTCGACCTTCTGTTTCTCTTGGGTTTTTGTTTGAGCAAAAGCCCCCCCTTGTGCATTTAGAAGGGTCTCGTTCTGAACAATTTCCTTGGAGATCAGGTCAATACGCAATTTAACGAAATCAGCTTTTTCAAGTATCTGCTCTGTCTTGAAGGAAAATTCTTTAATCTGTTTTTCAAGTTCGAGCAGCTTTTGCTGTTGGGATTCAGCCAGTTGACCAGATTGTTGGCGCTTTACGAAAATCGTTAAATCGTTTCGGAGCTTCTCGATCAGATCCAGACCCAACAGGCGACGCACAGCAGTACGGAGGATATTTCCCGATTCGTCCTCGGCAAGCTCAGCAATTTTTTCACCATCAAAGAAGAAAAGATCGGCTATGCCGTGGGGGATTAACTCATTTAAGAAACCCTGGCACTGATCATAGCCAAGTCCTTCAATGAGTTTGCCATCCTGTTGTAAGGACAGTTTGTCTCGCTTACCTTTTTGCCAGGTGCGGGTAACGGTAAATTCAGCCTCCTGACCACCTTTGTTGTAGGTAAAAATAAGCTCGACTGAGGCCTCATCGGGCTGTTCACCCAAAGTTGAGCCGTTGTGCACCAGAGCACTAAGCTCTTCCACATACTCTTGCTGCTGAGTTGTTGAACCAAATGCAAGCCGACCGTAAAGGGCCAGGCGTATAGCGGAAAGTATTGATGTCTTACCTGCGCCGTTTAACCCACCGAACAAAACGATAGGACGGGGGTTATCGTCGTTCTGTCGTTTTTTAGGGGCCAGATCGATAACATGGGTTCCATTGAAAACCCGATAATTACGCAGTACCAGCTGTTTAATTAACACGTTCTTTTTCCTCACTGGTAAGCAGGTTTTGTTCGCTGACTTCGGCAATTCTTCGCTGCAACATTTGCAGTTCAGCTTCTATGCTTGCCACTTCTTCCTGATGAACATCACGCTCATTACGTTTCTGCAAAGCTTCCTGCTGTTGTTTGATCTCTTCAAGACTTCCCCAGTCTTGCTTGAGGATCGTCCCTAGCTTGTCAAAGATCCCCTGGCGGCGGCTAAGGCCTTCCATTGAAACTTCGAGCTCGATTAATTTCATAACCATTTCAGGGACAACATCAAATCCTTGGGCAATTTGCTCGAGAAGTTCTGCATCGCTGGCGTCGAAACGTGATTGATCGTCTATAACCCAGTCCAAATTCTTGCCATAAACCCCACGATAAATGCCCGGTAATGTGTCGTACCAGTCAGGCTCGTTGGGATCCTTTAGCCATTGCTGGCGTATGGCATGAAGCTCTGGTTCTGTGATTAATGTAATAGTATGACCTTGGGCGTTCATATCACGCTCAATCGTCAGCAATTCCTTCAACCATTCCTGGCGATACTTAAGCCAGTAGGGACCTGGCACATGTTTACGCTCAGCTGTAAGTTCCTCGCCATCCTTCGCATACTGATAGCTTACTTTACCTGTGCGTCGTTTATAGTTGCGGTAGGTATCTTTGTTTACTGGATCGGTAGTGAATGCCAGCAGATCGCGGTACTTCAAAAGTGGCGACATCCACTCTTCACCGTTCTGGATTAAGCTTTCCATCGCTTTATCTTTTGTGACGACGGTACATGTCCAGCAACCAAAGCGGGAGTTACCACAGGAAGGCGTGCTGTCATCAATAACTAGCGGACATTCACCCTGAGCTGAGGAATCCATGTAAAGAGTCCACAGCGGGCGGTTATTGCCACCCCAAGGGCTTTCCCACTCATCAATATCATCAGGCGCATATCTGAATGCACCACGCAGCAATTTCCATACGTCTTCAACATCCCAGGTATCAATTGGGGTATAAATGAAGGCATTCGAAAGAGTGGTATGGCGTGCAAGGCGCGAGCCGTCAATCTTATGCTTTGCAATAACCTGAGCACGTGATGCACTTTCACTGCTGCGCGATCCAAGAACGACAATAACTTCCTCAAACTGGCTGACCTTATCTTTGATAAAGTCACTTACCGGGTTGATTTTCATGCGTTCTGTACACCAACGGAAACTACGGGTAGGCGCTGGATAGCCTTTACCAAGCAGGTTTACCCAGAATGTCTCGTTGGTTTTTGGGGTTACAGCATGTTGTGTGATCGGTAAGCCGTCGCGCTTAGCGCCAGCTTCAATCTGGAGCATCGTTTTTTTAATGAGGTCAACTACAACCGGCGTCTCTACGAGCGTGTCAGAGGAAACGACAAACACATCCTTCGTACGCATTTCCGGCGGAAGACCCATCAACGCCAGATAAACAAGAGTAATGACTGCTGACGAGTCTTTACCGCCACTATAGCCAATCACCCAAGGGCGTTTATCTGCGCGGTAGACACGCTGAACTTCAGAGACAAAATCAGCGAGAGTACGTCCAGCAAATTGCTCTTCGTTTATGAAATCTTCATAGTCGGCCAGATCATAGGCCTGAGTTAATGTACTCATGATACAACCATCTGAGCTTCAAGCTCTTTTTCTTCAGGAGAAAGGGGGAGAGACAGCGCAGTTTTTAAAGCGTTGCAAGTTAGCTGAATGGCGGTGCCGGTTTTGCTCAGTTTGCCATGCTGCATTGCGCGCTTAATCATCTCAGGATTGCTTTTACGCCAGTCAAAGGTTTTTAGCTTCGTAAGTTTTTCCTGCCAGTGCTCAGGTTCTTCAGTCAGTAGTGAACGGCCCAGAAGGCCTAAAGCCTGCAAACCGATACCATGGGCATGCACATAATCCTGGCGGAGCTGTGCCGGAGATACTTCTTTGCGTGCAGCAAGCTGCCAGTCTGGCATGACTTTGAAAATAGCCTGCCAGTATAGCGTAGCGATATGCGTATTGTCCTCAATGCTGCCTACTTTAGGGTCTTTACCAAGCAGGGCGCGTGTTGCCTGTTTAATGCTGCTTAGCGTAAACAGTTTATTGGAAAGCAAACTGATACTCGATTTCTCAAGTTCAGTAAGGCCAATAAAGGGCTCGATAGACATAGCAAGATAGCGAGCAAGGTTCGAGCTTACATCGCGATGATCGTACAGCGCGGATAATGATGGGCTGGGGCGTATTGCGTATTTATTCAAGTCAGCAAACATCTGCTGACTACGCCTTAAACCTTCATCAACAAAGAACAATACGGGGATGTTGTCCTGCCCTAATTCAGGACGCTCCGAAAGGGCATCCTCGATAGCCTTACGGCGATGTTGACCATCATTGATAAGAATTTGCGCATCCATTGGTACGCGAAGCGTTCCAAGATTGTTGGAGTTTTCGAACTCGTCAAACTGTACATCGACCGCAATGGATGCAGTTAATGCAGAGAATACGTAATCTTTAGGGTTTTCAAGTAAGTAACGCACCATCTCTGGGATGCGTGATTTATTCAAGATACGCTGAGCGCGAAGCTCCGGCGGCACGTCTGTCTCATCGAAACTGAAGATCTTCGGAATGATGCGCATAGGGCAAGTGGCGATATAGAATGGTCGTCCAGCCTGGACGCCCCTCACTGCGGGGAAAGAGTAGCAATAATCTGCATCAAAGTTAGCCATGTTCTAGTCCCTGTTTTAAAGACGCAATTACGTTATATTTTACGTAAAAATTTCTTAGAACGAAATTTTTACGATGATAAAACACGAATTGTTAAAGATTTACGTATGATTTGACGTAACTCTTTGCTGTGCTTGATTCTTCTTCCATGTAAGCCTCAATCCGCAGATTTAAAGTTACGACGTGGCCATATGAGTTCAGGATTGATGCCAACTGATCCTGCAAAGAAGAATTTTACTTTGTGTCACGGTCTCTTAAGAGCGTTAATCGTTGTGCAGGCGCTGAGACCGAAGGTGGCGAGCGAAATCTCGTTCCTTTTTGAGAGCAGCTAAAACGCACGCTTTGTACCAAACCATTCTTCATATCTCCTTGTGGGAAGTTGACTAACAAAAAACTACGTTATTCGTAGCCTTTTTGGAATCTCTAAAAACTACGTTTTACGTAGTTTTGCGAGAGTGCTCGAGAATTTTTGAAATTCTTACGTAAAAATCAATCTAGTATTTGCACTACGTAAAACGTAGTATCTTCCTTAGACATTAACTACGATTATCGTAGTTATGAAAACATCCAATCCCCACAATCAGCTCTTCAGTCGACGCCTCAAAGAGGTGCGCTTAGACATGGCGTTATCGCAAAAAAACCTGGGTATTTTGGCTGGCATAGATGAGTTTGCAGCGAGCGCGCGTATCAACCGCTACGAGAAAGGGGTTCACCAGGCAAGCATTGAAGTCGTTCGACATCTCGCTAAAGTTCTCGAAGTGCCTGTAGCATACTTCTATACAGAAGATGATGAACTGGCCTCTTTGGTACGTCTTTGGCCGAAGCTGGACCCGGAAAAGAAGAAAAATATCCTTCAGGAGCTATAAACAAAAAAGAGTGCTTTACTGTACTTTCTCTTCTCGAAAGGCTTTCCAATGAGTTAGAAACAAAACCTTGCATTGGAATTTGGCTTTAACTCGTCTGATTTCATTTCCTGAATACTCCTCGCAATTTTCAAATTTATCCCACGCCAAACCGCTGTATTTATATTCAGCCCTATATAATGAGCACCAGAAATTACGCCGAACGGCAAAGGAAGTATCAAGGAATATCTAAAGACAGAATTCGCGATATGAAGGTGCTGCAACACCCCCATACCGCTAACCACAACCAACTAAGATGGAGTTGAAAATGGCTGCGACGAATTTTAAGCCAGAGTTTACTGTTTGCAAAACAGAATCAGACGCTTTCACCGGCATGATTGAAAACCGCGAGCTGGTACGCAAAAACAGCGCCCGCCGTCTTCACGGCAACCAGACCAACGCGGCACCCGTCCATCCCCGTGCGGAGACGCCGCAAGACAGTGCCGCCTGTTGCGAACTGTATGCGCGCATTGATATGAAATATCTTCTTTTGGGCGGCGAATGGTTAACCCGTGCGGGCTTTATCAACGGCATGCCCGTAAAAATCCGCGCCATGAAAGACTGCATTGTGATTACGCCGCAGCATACAAGAGAATTATGGGGATGCCTGGAGGGTATGAGCGTGGTGAATATAAATAAACATAAAGTCGCGCAGTGGCTGAGGACCTTTCCGGGAGCGCTGAATGATACAGGTGATGTTCCGGTGATTAAGCGCGGAAGTGGGCAGGCTGTTTAAACTTCAAGCCAGTATGACGGGCATGTGAGCACATGCCCGCTATGCTAAAAATAACTCAATGATGATCTACCTGTTCTTTCACTGCCTTAACCAGCACAGCATGAAGCTCGCCAACGGTTAAATCGCGTATCACAGGTTCGGGAATGCCTCGTAGCCTGCGAATTAAACGGCAGATACCGAAGTAATCTATGCCCTCGGTGCTAAAAAGAAACTCGTTTTCAACGAGGGAAAAAGTTTTCTCATAGCCATCTTCTTCAGTGACAAGCGTAACGCCAAACGCTTCCTCGCAGCCTTCAATCAGGGCATCGCCATCCATGCCGCAGATATCAAGGTCGGCTTCGATTAGGGTGTTCTCATCAATGCGCTTGCGATGATGTCCAGATGACTGACGTACAACTTCTATAACCTGCGAAAGAGTGGGGTGCATTATGTTGAATTCCTTTGGTACAGAAATGACGTAGACATTCATTAATAGACCGAGTTAACGTCTTGGCCCTATTATTGAAGGTACAAAGAAAATCAAAACAATCCACGCAAACATTCCAATGATTTTTAGCGGCCAGGGTTCGAATAAATCAAAGCATACAAGTGCGCCTATAACTAATAGGGGTCCTCCCAATAATTCCAGTATTCCTTCTAGGATAGATAACTTATGAGGCAATACACGATTCAGTAAAACACAAGTAAGGTGTGTGCCTCCTAAAATAATGATTGTAGCTAGAGTGCATTCTTTCCAGTTATCAGAGATACCTAAGCAAATGAGGCACAGTGCAATTACAAAAACACACAGTAACGTATTCAGCATGGAAATAATAAACTTGCTCATATCATTTTACGCCGCTCATTAAACATATAAAGAATCCATGAATATAGCATTATTGGAAGAATGATAAACGACATTGGCTAATAATGGATTTAATACTTTATTGCGCCTCGTTTATTTCCGTAATAATCGAGTTAGCGGCTTCGTACTCTTCCCACGCACTCCACCGCTATTTCTAACTTAACTAAACACCGGCACCCCCAGCCCAACCTTCACCTCCCTCAACGTCTCCTGCGTCACCCCCTGCGCCCGTTCGGTCCCGCGCTTCAGCATCGCCATCAACTCGCCCTTGTCCTGCATGTACATCGCCCTGCGCTCCCGCATCGGCGCAATCAGCTCCTGCAAACACCCCTCCAGCTCGTTCTTGCACGTCCGGTCGCCCAGACCGCCCGCCTGATAGTGCGCCTTCATCGCCGCCACTTTCTCCTTGTCCGGATGAAATGCGTCGAGGTACGTAAACACCACGTTTCCCTCAATCTGCCCCGGGTCGCTCACCTTCAGATGGTTCGGGTCGGTGTACATGGCGCTCACCGCACGGTGAATGGTCTCTTCGTTGGCCGAAAGGTGCAGCGTGTTGCCCAGCGATTTCGACATCTTGGCGCTGCCGTCGATGCCGGGCAGGCGGCTGGTGTCGCTCAGCATCGCCTTGCAGTGGCGCAGCACCGGGGCGGGCAGCAGGCTGTTCATCTTGTGCACAATCTCGTTGGTCTGCTCAATCATCGGCAGCTGGTCGTCGCCGACGGGCACGCACTCAGCCTTAAACGCGGTGATGTCCGCCGCCTGGCTGATGGGGTAGGCCATAAACCCGACCGGCAGCGAGCGGGCGAAGCCCTTCTGCGCGATCTCGTTTTTCACCGTCGGGTTACGCTCCACGCGGGCAACGGTGACGATGTTCATATACAGCATCGTCAGCTCGGCGAGGGCGGGCAGGACGGACTGCAGGCAGATGGTGGTCAGGTTCGGGTCGATGCCGGCGGCGAGGTAGTCGGCCAGCACTTCGGGGATGTTGTCGCGGATCTTCTGCGGGTTGCTGCCGTTGTCGGTTAGCCCCTGCAGGTCGGCGATTAGCACAAACTGGTTGTGCGTCTGCTGGAGCGCCACGCGCTGGCGCAGCGATCCGACGTAGTGGCCGAGGTGCAGCGGGCCGGTTGGGCGGTCGCCGGTGAGGATGGTGGGTGCGTTCATAAAGACTCCTTAATGTGCAGTTGCCGAAAGGGGTCTTAGAAATGTGAAAGCCGCCTTTCGGCGGCTATCTGAAAATGGGGAAAACAACTCCGTGCCGCCTTTAAGAAGGCAGCCACCAACGGTTTACGGTGAGCACGGCGTGGTTTATGTTCATGCTTTTACCGTATCACGTCCGGCGCGAAAAACAAAAGGGCACGTCATGCTGCAATCCCTCAACCATCTGACCCTCGCGGTCAGCGACCTGCAAAAAAGCGTCACCTTCTGGCACGAGCTGCTGGGGCTGACCCTGCACGCCCGCTGGAATACCGGGGCCTATCTCACCTGCGGCGATCTGTGGGTCTGCCTGTCGTACGACGAGGCGCGCCAGTACGTGCCGCCGCAGGAGAGCGACTACACCCACTACGCGTTTACCGTGGCGGAGGAGGATTTTGAACCCTTCTCGCAAAGGCTCGAGCAGGCGGGCGTCACCGTCTGGAAGCAGAACAAAAGCGAGGGGGCGTCGTTCTATTTTCTCGACCCGGACGGGCACAAGCTGGAGCTGCACGTGGGCAGCCTCGCCGCGAGGCTGGCGGCGTGTCGCGAGAAGCCCTATGCGGGCATGGTGTTTACCTCAGACGAGGCTTGAGGCGCGCACCTTCAGCCTGCCCGCCAGCGTCACGTGTGTGGCGGCATCTTCCTGATTGCACAGGTACTCCACCGCCAGCCGTCCCAGTTCGCTGTAGGGCAACTGAATACTGGTCAGCGGCGGGGTGAGCTGTTCGGAAATCTTCTGGTCGTCGTAGCCCGCCAGCAGCATGTCCTGCGGGATGCGCACGCCGTTCACCGCCAGCGCCTGATAGCAGCCAATCGCCAGCCAGTCGCTGGCGCAGAAGATGGCGTCCGGGTGCTCGGTCAGTGCCAGCAGGGCAGTGGTGGCGGTAAAGGACTCGCTGAACTGCCAGTTGGTCTGGCGCACCAGGTCGTCGTCGCACGCGAGTCCGGCCTGCTGCAGCGCGGCCTGGTAGCCCGCCAGACGCTGGCGCGAGGCCTCCATCCAGCTCTCGCCGGTGATGTGGGCGATGCGCGTGGCCCCGCAGGCGATGAGGTGTTTCGTCACCTGGAAGGCGTTGGCGTAGTCGTCCGGGATAAACGACGGCAGCAGCGGCGAGCCGGGGTCGCGCTGGTTGAGCAGCACCAGCGGGATGCGGGTGCAGTCCTGAAACGCCGTCATGTCGACCAGCGTGGTGACCGGGGAGGCAAGGATAATCCCGATGCAGTTGCGCTTCTCCAGCTGGCGGATGATGTTTAGCGCCAGCTCGATGTCGTCGCCGTAGTCGTAGACGGTGAGCAACGTTTCATTGCGCCACGCGGCTTCCCGCGCCTGGCTGATGGCGTCGATAAACGGATCGAAGCTCTGCATGGAGCTGACCAGCAGGGCGATCTCTTCCTGGTTGCGCGGGGCGTGAACGGCGGGGAGGCGGTCGTAGCCGAGCTCGGTGGCAACGCTTATCACCCGCTGGCGGGTGTCGTCGCTGAGCTTGATGTTCCGGGACTGGTTGAGCACCAGCGATACCGTCGCCTGCGACACGCCCGCCGCCCGCGCAATATCGTTCATCGTTACCTTCGTTTTTCGCTTCATCCGTCCTCTCCCTTTCGCGACTTCGCATCATACCCTAACCGCACGCTTACGCGCCGTCGATCACGTTTCTCATTCATCGAAGCGTGAACTTTGTGAGGGGCATCGCTTTTCTCAACGCCGTGATTTGCGCATTCATCCTGCAGCTAATATTTATTAGCTAAATATTATCAGTAAGAGGACGCGTAATGAAAGAGCAGTGGAGCAGGGAGCAGGCACAGGCGTGGTACGAGCAAAAAGGCTGGCTGTGCGGGTTTAACTATCTGCCGTCGACGGCGGTGAACTGGACCGATATCTGGCAGGAAGAGACCTTCGATGCCGCCACTATCGAGCGCGAGCTGGGCTGGGCGGCGGAGGCGGGCTACAACACCCTGCGCATCAACCTGCCGTTTATCGTCTGGGAGCACGACCGCGACGGGCTGATGGCGCGCATCGACCGCTTTTTGACGATTGCCGACGGCCGCGGCTTCAGCACCATGCTGACCCTGATGGACGACTGCGGTTTCTCCGGCGACGAGCCGTACCTCGGCCCGCAAAAGCCGCCGGTGCCGGGCAAGCACAACAGCCAGGCGGCGGCGAGCCCGGGGCGCGACAGGGTGTGCGATCCTGAATGCTGGCCGCAGATCGAGCGCTATATCCGCGACGTTGTGCGCCAGTTCCGCGAGGATAAGCGCGTGCTGCTGTGGGATCTCTATAACGAGCCGGGCAACCGCGGTATTTTCGCGACGGGCACGCAGGAGGTGCAGTACGACGCGAAGCTGGAGACCTGCGCGCACGAGTTGATGAAGCTCGCGTTCCAGTGGGTGCGTGAAGAAGACCCTACCCAGCCGCTCACAGTCTGCGCGTGGCGTCTGCCGCCTGAAGAGGAGGGCGAGACGTTCTTCCGGCATCCGCTGGACCAGACCGCGCTGGCGCTCTCGGACGTGGTGAGCTTCCACGCCTACACCCACACCGGGCGCATGACGGCGATTATCCAGCAGCTGCAACAGCTCGGTCGCCCGCTGTTCTGCACCGAATGGCTGGCGCGCCACGTGGGCAGCACCATCGAAGAGCAGCTCCCGCTGATGTACGCGGCGAAGGTCGCGCCGTACCAGTGGGGGCTGGTGCGCGGCAAAACCCAGACGTGGCTGCCGTGGCCGGTGGTGATGAAGGAGTCCACGGACTACTGCCGCCTCTGGTTCCACGACGTGTTTGAGGAGAACGGCATTCCGTTCTCGCGCCGTGAAATCGCCCTGATGCAGCAGCTGCGCAAGATCGCCCCGCAGGCGCAGGACTAATAATATCGACCCGGCGGTCCACCGCCGGGCAACCAGGCAGGCATTTAACAATGGCAACGACAATGAAAATACCGTCTCGCGAGCTGTGGTCTTATTTTGGCTATGGTTTAGGTCAGTGTTTTAGCTTTGGTTTAGTGGGTTCGTTTATTAACTATTTTTACACCGACGTGCTAGGGATATCGGCGCTGGCGGCGAGCACCATCTTCCTGATTGCCCGCGCCTGGGACGCGGTTCACGATCCGCTGTTTGCCAGCATCATGGACACCATTAACAGCCGGTTCGGCAAGTTTCGCCACTTTTTGCTGATCGCCCCTTTGCTGATCACCGGCGTCACGCTGCTGTCGTTCTATAAAATCGAAGCGGACATGACCACCAAAATTCTCTACGCCGGCGTGACCTACATCCTGTGGGGGACGCTGTACGCCATCTCCGATATCCCGTTCTGGTCGATGTCGTCGGTAATGACCAACGACTCCGGGCAGCGCACCCGCGCGGTGACGGCGGCGATGCTCGGGGTGAACGCCGGGATTGCCTGCGCCAACATCTTCTTCCCGAAGTTGGCGGCCTACTTCGCCCAGTACAGCAACGATAAAGGCTACTTTATGGCGGCGCTAGTGATGATGCTGGTGGGCCTGCCGCTGATGCTCAACGGCTTTATGCAGATCAAAGAGCGCGTGCCGCCGAGCCCGGAAAAGGTGACCATCCGCGACACCTTCCACAACCTGCGCCAGAACAAGCCGCTGTTCATCGTCCTGCTGTCGTTCTTCTTCTGCGTGTTCCACAACGTTGCGGGCGGTCTGTATATCTACTTCTTTATCAACAACCTGGGCGACGGCAGCCTGCAGATGGCGATTGGCGTGATGGGGATTGTCGCGGCGGTGCTGTGCCTGGTCGCCCCGATGCTGACGAGGCGGATGCAGAAGCGGAAGCTGTTTATGATCCTCTGCGGGCTGGACGTGGCGGTGCGCGTGGTGATGTGGTTTGTCGGGTATCAGCAGGCGACGATGCTGTTTATTTTGCTCGGCCTGAGCACGCTGTTCGTGATGATGACCAACATCCTCACCTCGTCGATGATTGCCGACACCATCGAGTACGCGGAGTACCACACCCACAAGCGCTGCGCGGCGATCACCTTCTCCGGCCAGACCTTTACCGGCAAGATGTCGGTGGCGGTAGGCGGCGGGTTGATCGGCGTGTTCCTGACGATGATTGGCTACGTGCCGCAGGCGCAAATCCAGAGTGAAGGCGTGCTGTCGGGGCTTTTCTTCGGGATCTGCCTGCTGCCAGCGATAGGGTCGCTGATCCGAATGGGCTTTATGTCGCGCTTTACCTTTACCGAGGAGAAGCACGCGGAGATTTGTCGGCTGCTGGCGGCGCGCAGGTTGATTAGGGAAGGGGAGCGGGGTAGCGAAGAGCAGGGCCTTCGTCCTATGCAGGTAAATTAATGCTGCCAGACACCGGCCTGGCAGGTGTCTGGTCTCTCTTATATTACGATGCGTGTGGCGGTTTAATCTCCTTCAGGAGATCCAGAATGCTATTACTGCTTGTCGATTTTACTTTTTGATAAAATACAGGTTCGGAGATCGGTGAATCCCATTGATGGATCTGTTCTTTTTTGAATGGGATACATTTCATGGCTGTTCGCTTCAGCGCTTTAATACGGAGATCATAAGCCTCGAAATCATCCGCCGTTGTTTTCAGACTTGCCGATCTCGCTGCGTTAATCTGGTCTGGGCATATGAGCTGTATATTACCCAGTGAAAAGATATTTACCCCAGTGATAAAAAATCTTGACGGGATATCTTTATAGTAACGGGTGTTCCACGTTGCTCCGTCAAACATGGCGTGTGGATGCGTCTGTGTCTCGATGTAATACTGGTGAGTACGCCAGTCACTGATGCCTGAAAGATTGAGGGTCATGTTGATAATCAAGTTCGGAGTGGGTCTAAAGAAAATCGTCATCAGAAACACCAGGGCCGGAATGACAATCACTATTGTCGTTATCATCTGGATGATGTTTTTCTGTTCACTTACGAGGATCATCCCAGGGAAAATGCCGACCACGGCCAGGACCACTGACAGTCCGGTGAAAATGGCTAATTGCGCGAGCATGCTCGTTTCACTGTTAAAATCATGCTGGCTGGTCACGAACAGAAGAGGGAGGACTTGAACACACGCAGGAATGAGCAATAACGCAGGTAACCCGAACTTAATCGGCCATGTTTTAAGGTATTTCTTTTCCAGCGTGTCATCAATTTTAACATACGCAGGGGTGAAAATTTGCCATCTCGACATACTCCATGTCGTTAACAGAAGCAGACCGATTGCCACTATTGTAACGCCAGGTCCGTTCCAGTTAAGAAAATAATAAACACTCATGCTACTGATAAACACAATGCAAATCATGATGCTATTTACCAGACTCACATTCGCGAGTCGTGAGGGTAAACCATCATAATGCTTTAAGGATTGTTCATTCGATAAGAAGATTAAATACAGTAAGAAAGACGAAATAAATATAACGATACTGAAGCCGAACAGGGAAAGCAGAGTGAAACCAAATATAATGCCGAGGGCGCTAGTCACGCTCAGCGCATCATAAAGTATATCCAGCCGATCAATGTTAGCGAGATAGAACCATATGACGCTAAATGTACACCCTGTCACGAAAGTGGACGAGGTTATAATGGCAATGAAAAATTTACGGTTAATGATTTTTAGAAAATCGGCCTTCATCCTGGATGCCCCCTTTGTTTAGGGGCATCATAAGACGTGATAAGCCTTAATTTCCAGCCCCCAAAATATGTGATAAAAATCGAGGGCGTTTCCTTTCTGCATTGTACAGAACAGTGACGATCGCTTAACCGGTGGACTCACCCACAAGCTCAATCCGGTTTCCGTCCGGATCGGCAATGACCGCTTCATAAAATCCATCTCCGGTCATGCGCGGTGCGCTGAGTAACGTACCCCCTGAGCGAGCCTGCTCCGCCATGCTGTCCACCGTTGCTTTGCTGCCCACATTTATGGCGATATGCGCCCAGCCGATAAACTCCGGGTGGGCAGGAGCATCCGGCAGATCCGGCAGCGTCATCAGCTCGATGGTCGGCCCGTTATCCAGCGTAATAAAGTGTGATTCGAAACCGGGACGATTTTTACTGACGTAGCGTTCGTTACTGCGGCCATTAAAAACCGTTTCCCAGAACTGAACCTGGGCGTTCAGGCTGCGGGTCCAGAGTGCGACATGTGCAATATTCATCATAACCCTCGTTGTTTGTGTTGCGCGGTTGTGCAACATTATGCGCATTGATACTCGATTAGACTTTTACAGGGACTTTCTATGCTCGATTATGCTGCTTTTCCGGAGCAACGACAAGCCAGGATCCGCCAGATCCTTCAGAAGAGCGGAAGGGTGGTGTGCGCTGAACTGGCGAGCCAGATGAACGTTTCTGAGCACACCATTCGCCGGGATTTACATGAGCTTAGCAAAGAAGGAGTCTGTAAAAAGGTCTACGGCGGCGCGGTGCTTCAGCTGCCGGATGCGGGTAATTTTTTCAGCCGCGAACAGAAAATAAGTGCAAAAAAGAACACAATCGCGCAGAAAGCAGCAGCGCTGGTTAAGCCTGGCAGCTGTATTTATATCGACGCGGGAACGACAAACCTGGCGCTGGCGAAAGCCCTCCCGGCTGATCTCAGCGTCACGGTGGTCACCAACTCCCCGGCGATTGCCGCGGAGCTGCTGCATCATCCGCTGTGCGAGGTGATCATCACCGGCGGGCAGATCCAGCGGACGTCCGGCGGTACGGTAGGCGCCACGGCGGCAAGCCAGATCCAGGGGATTATATTCGATCAGGCGTTTATCGGCGGCTGCGCGATGGATCCGGATATGGGGCTTACCGGGTTTGATTTTGCCGACTGCGCGTTCAAAACAGCCGCGATCGCCCAGAGTAATCAGACCATCGTGGCCCTGACTGCCGACAAGCTTCCCGGCGTGGCGCGCTATGTGGTAGCAAAGAGCCGCGATATTGATGTGCTGGTGGTGGCAGAGGGGATGGATAAGAGCGTTCTCGACGCGTTTGCGGCGCAGGATGTTCGCATTGTGTGCGCCTGAGGACTTTCACCGGTAAAACAGGCTACACTCTGGTTTTGAGCGCGACAAGCTGAGGAAATAACAATGCACTACACACTGAAAGAAAGCGACAAGGATAAAGCGGAAGGGTCAAACGGCGCGGGCGCTCTGCAGCAAAAACTGCTGGAGTCCCGTTCGATTGTGATCTCCGGTGAGATCAACCAGGAGCTGGCGCAGAAGGTCATCACCCAGATGATCCTGCTGCAAAGCGTCAGCAACGATCCGATCAAGCTGTATATCAACAGCCAGGGCGGCCACGTGGAAGCGGGCGATACCATCCACGACTTCATCAAGTTCATCCGCCCGGAAGTTCACGTCATCGGCACCGGCTGGGTGGCGAGCGCCGGGATCACCATCTTCCTGGCGGCGAAAAAAGAGCACCGCTACTCGCTGCCAAATACCCGCTTTATGATCCACCAGCCGCTGGGCGGCGTGCGCGGTCAGGCAACGGATATTGAGATCGAAGCGCGCGAGATCATCCGCATGCTGGATCGCGTGAACAAGCTGATCGCCGACGCGACCGGCCAGCCGCTGGAAAAAGTGAAAAAAGACACCGATCGCAACTTCTGGATGTCTCCGGCAGAAGCGCTGGACTACGGCATCGTGGGTAAACTGATTACCCATTATGACGAGCTGAAGCTGGATTAAGTTTTCGCGGCGTGTTTGAGTCGGGTGGCGGCTTTGCTTTACCCGACCTACACCGGATCTAGCGTACCTTGAACACCACCGCCATCCAGTTCGTTCGCATGCCTGGCGGAAACGCCGGGTAAGGATCGAGCCGTGTGCATGCCCCCGCCCAGATGTATGTATCCTCATCAATGCGATACCAGTGCGCGTTGCCTTCCACCGCATCCCCCATCACCGCAGCCTGCACCGTCAGCTGGCTTTCCGCAGGGAGTTCACTCGCCACGGGCGAGAATACCGAGGGGTTCTGTTTACGCGTGTAGACCGCTGTTGTGGTCTTAACAAAGCCAGTGACCGGCAGTTCAGTGAAATCGCTCATTTCAGGCCTCATGGCAGTTCTCTCTTAACGTAACGATATAAGCCGCTGTAAATATGGCGATAACGATAAAGCGTGAAACTGTCAGAATGTGTCATGCGGAAGTCTGAAAGGCACCCGTTGAGCGGGTGCCTGGAGGATTACTTAATTCTGGGCTGCGATGCTGATAAGTTCGTAGATTTTTTTTGCCCCGGCATTTGATTGAGTCAGTTCAATATTATGTTTCTGGCCATTCTTCATATGCAGGACAATTTTTTTATTAAAGGATCCTTTTATGACTACGCTACTGACTTCGCTGAAGCGGGCGTAGAAAGTTTCATACAATTTTCCCAACACGCAATAAACACCGTCATCGGTTAATACCACACCATGATCCCCTTGGCCGAAAACCGTTTCGTCGTAGTAGAACAGGATCGCATCTTCCGTGAGAGGAGGCAGCGATTGACGATGACTGGCCGCCTGGACGAAATTGATTATTTTTTTCGCGTTGAGATTGTCGTAGCGGTAAAAATTGTGGTCTTTGTTCGTCGCATACTGTGTTAATTCACCCCCGGCTGGTTTGTGTTCCAGCGCTGGCAAGGTTTGCTGTGGCTGTTGTGGTGTTGTTATCGTTGCCTCCGATACGGAACCAACCATAGAGGCACCAACAGCTCCCATCCCCGGAAGCGTCTGGGAGGTCACGCTATGTTGAATGGTGGTCACAGTTCGGGTGTAAGCGTTGACATGGCTCCCGCCTCGCATATGCGCTGATACGTTTTGCGGGGATTTGACCACGGTCTGCACCGGGGTCAGCACGGTTCTGAATGCCGCGCGCAAGGATGCCACAATCGAGACGATCAGAAGTGCGATAAGTGGGACCGAAAGCCACATAATTGAAAAATAGAAAATACTTTGCTTAGTGTTGGTTGCCAGCTGCGTTAACCTGGAACAATAAAGCCCTGCAGTTATCACGTACACGACACCACAAGCGATAGTGGCAGCCATGTTGCTCTCCCCGTCCATTGCCATTTCCTGGATAACGGGAAAGAGCAAACATCCATAGAGAACAGCGCTAAAGAGCGCATCGGGAAGTAATGTTTTTATCGTCTCAAAGGCTTTCGCAATATTGTAGAAGATCCACAGAAGTAACAATATCCAGCCAATGACAGGAATAGCTGCGGCGATAGCCATAAGTATCATGCTGACGATCATACTGCCAAGAATATTGCCTAAATGCCCTTCCGAAATAAGATACCAGATAAAATACAGGAAGGAACCGGCGAGAACGGCCGGGAAGGCGACCACAACGCTTGCAGGTATAAAGAAAACAAACCCGCCAAAGATAAGTAATAACAAAAAGCAAAGGCCAGGTCCATTATTGTCAGGTATTGAGTTTGCTTCAGCGTCTATAGACATATTAGTGATCTGCCTGCGGGTTAATGATAGGGAATGGAATAAATGCCCTTGGTGTAAGCAAACTGAGAGGTAAAGGCTGTTTGGTCTTTCCGTTAACTAATGCCAGTGACGTCAGGCGCAGCGTGAGATTGCTTTCGCAATAATGCTCGCCTTCGGCGAAAGCCGTTTGGTATCGCGTGGCATCAGAATCGCCGAATGGGTCTACCTGCAAAGTATCATGAGCTACAAGGTTATTTTCTGCATCAACGAGGTCAAAGCCTATCTCTAACGAACCAACGCTTTCCATGCCACTGTCCAGCGTGAAAGTGGCGCTGCACATCCCTTGATTTGCCCAGACGGTGTTTGAGTGCCAGATCTCAATCGCATGAGTTGGAGCAGCGAATAAAAGACATGCGAATACTGTGCTACAGTGTAAGTAACGGCTCATTATATTTTACCATCCTGAAAATTATGTATTAATCAACATAACCGTATGTTGCATCATCACCGGTGTCCGCTTCTTTTACGAGGTCTTGACCGCGATATTCATTAGGTAAAAAACCCCCATTAGTGCACTCTTTTTTCATGATGAGCTTTTGGTTTTTATATACTTTCAGGCCGGTATAATCCCATCCTTTTCCCGTACCGCTATAAACAACATAGCTGTAGTTGCCATTGATGAAACGATAATAATAAGCGCCTCCACCCGAGAACGTCATTTCACCCAGGCGAACCTGAGTTTTGTCTCCCTTATTTTGGGGGAGAGTCATTTCTACTTTTTCAAGTGAGCCGTAATAATAAGTAGGAACATCGTTATCCAGACGGACGATAACGTATTTTCCGTTCGTGAGTTCGCAGTTGAAAATAAGTTCAGGCTCAGGCGGTGCAGCATGAACGCTTGGAATTGTCGCCAGAAGTGTCAATAATCCAGCAGAGAGTAATTGAGATTTCAACGTTATTTTTCCTTAGCAGGTAAAGCAGCCGGTACCCCGGCTGCTATTTTATTATTGTGAAGCCAGTGTTTCTTGTAATTCATTCAGCTGTCCCTGCAGCTTCTGCAGTTCCATCTGTTTTTGCAATTCGGAAGCGCTTGGTTTGTTTTGCACCTCCTTCATACTTTTTTCCAGTTCTGCAACTTGCTTTTGAGCATCAGCCCGGCCAGCTGTTTTTTTCTTCAACTGGGCGACCAGATTGTTCATCGACTTTTGCAGTTCTTGCTGCGATTTTTGTTTACTGGCTACGTTGGCATTGCTCAGTGCTTTCTCTTTTTCAATCGCATCATTCACCGCTTTGAACTCTTTATTCAGTTCCTGATCGTGTTGCAGCGTTTTTTGTTTATCTTCAACGCGCTTATCCCAGGTGCCGGAGTAGTTGCAGTTAAATTTGGTAATAATGCTGACATCACCGGTTGTCGGGTCACAATCTCGCGCGTTAGTGGCACAGCCGGCTAATATGAGTGCGCTGAGTGCAAGAAAAATATAACGCATTGCTATTCCCCTCAACCGACTTTCAGCGCGGTGCGCTGGGTATAGAGGCTATCGAGCTCGCCCTGCAGGGAGCCAATTTTGTCGCGCATCAACGCAATCTCGCTATCCAGATTTTGGGTATCACTGCCGGATTTGCTCATGTCTGCAGAAACGTCCTGCCACTGCTTCTCATGTTTTTTCATGTCGGTGATGGTGCCGCGAAGGTAAGCAATGTTGGCATCCACTCCTTTAATTTGCTTCTGTACGGCGTCTTTTTTCACCGTGTTTGCAGCCATATCTTTTTCTATTTGAGCGAGGGTCTTTTTATCAGAGTCGATAACCGATTTTGCAACGCTGGTTGCGTTCTGAATGCGTTTGTTTTCGGCTTCAACATCCTTAATCGTTGCGTTTAACTGCAGCTCTTGGGAGGCGTATTTTTTGCGCTGATTATCCAGATAAGCGTTAGCCCCCATACCCACACCGCAACCGGCGATAGCGGCGGCGGCCATACATACCGCTTTGTTGCTGGAGTTACTGACAGCGCAGGCCAGTGCGCCGATTACCGCGCCGCCAGCACAGGCCTGCCAGCCTGATTTATTGAAAAACTCAACGTCCTGATTATTGGCAAGGCGCGGGTCGACGCCGCCACTACTTCCCGTACTGCCATTCTGGCACCCCGCCAGAAATACCATCATTCCTGCTATCACTGCTGTGCGAATAACCTTTAACATTCCAATCTCCTGAACTATTTAATTATTTTTTTTACATGAACTAAGCCACGCCTCGCGCGCAACTTTTCCATCTTTCCAGTACCCCTGAAGATTCTTCCAGTAGGTATCGAGATAACCGTTAAGGTTGGTTTTTCCGCGTGCAGCCATCTGTTGCAATACGACAGCGACCTGCGGTTCGATGAGGGGTTTGTCATAGGTTGTGCCCATGTCTACCAGGGTGTCAGCGTAATAACTGGTAATAAAATCAAGGGCTTTTTGATGTTGACCAAGCTGTTCCTGACGGCGGGAGCAATTAGCATCAAGCTGGCTGCCTGCGGCACAGGTTTTGGTGAAGAGCTGGTTGAGACGATCGTAAAACTCGCCGTCATCTTTCATTTTTGTGCACAAAAAGGCGCCCAACTGTAACGATGTGCGTATTGCCTGATCCCGTTGTTCATCCCGAAGCTGGCTATTTGCGCGCAGCTCACCACGCAGTTGCTCAAGTTGTTTCTTCAGTGCGTCATCCTGGACTTTTACCGAGATAGCATTCAGGTTTTTTAGCGAATCATCAGCTTTGCCTGCAGGTGTCTCCTTTTTACCCGTGCCTAATGATTGCCACTCTTTTTCAATCTCTTTCACCCGCTCGCGTGATGTCAGGGTTGTGGAAACTAAAACCAGACGAACACCGGTGCTTTTGGTCGTATTCTCGCCTGTATTGGCATAGTACGGCTCCTCTCCACGCAGTGAACTGCGGATATCCGCCTGAGGAGTCATATAACTGCCCCCCCGAACGACATAGCCCCCAGCCTTACCATGCAGGCGATCGAGCTTGTTCAGGCGGAACGGGTCAAACATCATCTCTGCTGCGTTGCCCAGTATGTCGTGCAATCCGAGCGGGTTAGGTTTCAGCAGGCCGGTAAGCTGAAGTTTTCCATTTGCAGACTGTGCCCCCGCAAACCAGACATAACCGTTTAATCCTTCAGGCATGGGGAAGTGGCGATCGCGGAACTCTGCGGGGGAAACCGCGAGCCCGCCGCGTGCAGCAAACTCCCACTCGGTTTCTGTCGGAAGCCGTAAAAATCCCGCCTGACCATCATCTTCAGGCAGTGCAGAAAGTTTTTCTTTTCGTAACCACAGGTTGTATTGATTTGCGAATACCATGGCATCCATCCAGCCAATACTCACCTTCGGTAAACGTCCTTTCATATCCGTCGTCGGGCATTCCCCAGAAAGCGCGCGATACTGCAGGTCGCTCAGTTCATATTTGGCCATCAGGTAATAACGGCCCTTACCACCCTTCTCCGGGAAACTGCCAGCAATGTGTTCCTGGCGAGATTGTTCAACGTATCCCCAGTCGTCGCCTTCTTGCCCCAGCGTGATGTTGTAATCTTCCAGCGGTTTATTCAGCGGGATAGCGACTTTGCGAAATGCCATGGCACCGTCGCACGGCATAGGCAATATCACGTCATCGGCCAGAGGTTTTGGGTTCCAGAACTTTTCATCCCAGGTGGCTTTCGCCGCGCAGGCGTACCCGAGTCCAATGATAGCCAGGCTCATCGCCAGTTTAGATTTCACGTAAACTCTCCGCAGGTTCGATTTTCAGTGCGCGCAGTGCTCCGATAGCGGCCACGCCTAACGCCACGGTAAGGACACAGAGCAATGCGGCGATAAAATGAATGGGGTCAAGGTGACAGACGAATGCCTGGTCCGGTAAAGAACTGCCCAACACATGGTTGAACAATGCGCTGCCCAGCAGGTAGATGATCACACCCAGTCCGTATGAGACGCCGGTCAAACACAGCGCCTGAATAATAATAAAAAGCGTCACAGCGCGACGGCGAAAACCCAGAAGGCGCAGCACGGCCATATCTTTGCGCTTACGATCAATGTTGGCGATGAAGGCACCGACTAACGAGGCGATGCACCCTGATGCAGAGATCCAGGCAATCACACCAAAGATAATCCCCAGCACACGGTCGATGGCACGCACAGACTCAATTTGAGCTGACTGAGTGATAGCCTCAATGTTCTGAGTCTCCAGCCACCGCGCGAGGAGTGAAACGTCTTCTACCGAACTGGCATAGATACGTGCTCTTGAATAGCGGGTTCTCTCTCTGGGCGGCTTGCCATCGCTGACCCCCAGCAAGGGAGCCTGAAAGCCATCGCGGTAGTCTTCCAGAGCAACAAGCAAAGGCAATGTAATAAAGGCACCTTGACGTGAAAATTTTGCGTCATCCAGCACGCCGGTAACGGTTAAAGCGAACGTGGCGCGTTGGTTTTTCCCTTCGCTTTTTCGGCTCACCATCAGGCGCAGGATATCTCCTGGCTGCACGCCAAGGCGCCGTGCCGCACTGGCGCTGAGTACGGTATCGCTGTCTTTGACCGGTGCTCTGACATCCTGTAAAAGAGGATCGCCTTTGGCCGTCGGGATCACTTCAGCACCCGGGACAAAGTGTTGCCCGTCCCGGACCAGATCGGCCTGAGTGTTCAGCGAACGGGTTAACGGAATCGAAAATCCGACTTCTGAACGGCGGGCGAGCTTATCAAGCCAGGCAAGATCATAATTACCATTACCCGTTATACGTACTTCCCGGGTGCGAGGGTCGTCGAGAAGCTGATGGCGAAGCTGACTGACAATGCCATTCTTCAATCCGAACAGCAGCAATAACGGTGCGATAACGGCAATCAAAGAGAAGATGATGCACAGCGCGACCTTGCGATCGTGAATGAGATCGCGCAGAGCCATACGGCATAGCAGGGTGCCTGACGCTGGCATATCAGCTGGGTAAGAAGACACTTTTTCCCTCTCCGGTCACGGCCTGATATCGGTCAATCCCAAATTGCGTCACGCGCTGCCAGTCGTGGCTCACAACAATGGCTGCCATATCCAGTGAGCGCACCATGCCGATCATCAGGTCAAACAGCCGGTCTGCATTATCAGGATCCAGCGCCGCAGTCGGTTCATCGGCAAGGAGTAAGCGTGGCTGGTGGGCAATCGCACGGATGAAGGCAACGCGCTGGCGCTCGCCGATAGAAAGCCGGGAAGGCATTCTTGTCAGCAGCGGCCGCACGCCCAGGCTGTCGATGGCCTTATCGAGCCAGGCTGACTGTAGGCTAAGTCCTGCCAGCCTGCGAACCAGAGTGATATTTTCTATCACGGGTAACCAGGGCAACAAGCCGCCGTGCTGTAGCATAAACCCAAGCTCGCGTGCGCGAAGCGCGGCCAGGACAGGCTCGTTTTCAGCCATGAGCGGTATTGAAATATCGCGACCGGCGAGCCGGTACTCGGCAAGATGCGCTGGGCGGAGGATCGCCCCTATCATCTCCAGAAGCGTGCTTTTACCGCACCCGCTAGGCCCGGTTAGAGCGACCACCTCTCCCTTTTTCAACGAGAGGTGCGGGAGGGCGACGCTATAGCCATGCGTTCCGCCCCGGCTGATCTCCATATCGCGGATCCTCAACATCAGGGCAGGTTCTCCAGAGGTACCGGATAAACGTTATCGCGTGGGTCGCTATCGGGCGCTAATGCCACCCAACGGTCTACATCCTGGTTGTAGCGTTGATAGTAATTAAGCTTGGTATTCAGCCTGCGGATGAAACGCTCCTGCTCAAGGCCATCCCAGCTTTTCCAGGTTTCTTCATCCAGGCTCAATACTTCGCTGAGGTAAGGTAAGCTCTCGATATATTCACCGAGCAGTCCCATCTCTCCGAGGCGGGTCGCATTTTTCCCTTTCGCCTGGTTTGGATCGTTGCCCATGGTTGCCGCCAGAGAACGCAGGCTGGCAAACATGTCATCCGGAGAGATCATCCCCTCATTGGCGGCATTGACGATCTTCTTCATGACATCGCTCAGATCGCTGAGCTCGCTTTTCGTGAGCAGTACGCGCACCTCGGTCGCCGGGATGTTTTGGTCAATCAGATCGCGGTCGCTTATCCATGACTTGAATACCGGTGGTGCCGTGGTGCCTTGCTTTTCACCCAGATAGGCAAGACGCATTGCCTTACTTAACTTGTCGGCATCACTGAGCAGGGGATCTTCTTTCTTACCGGCATATTTAGGGTTTGCCCCCAGCGCGCTCCCCGCCGTTTCTTCGCCGCTCCAGGCTGTTTTAATCTGGCCGGTAATGGCATTCGCCAGGTTATCGACCATACTACCGAAGCTATTTACATCACCTGAATCAATAGGATAGTAGAGCGGTTTGTGCAGGAATGGATTTAACGTCAGTTCCTGATACTGGGCTTCAGCAGAACTGTGATTTTTCTTACCATCAGAGGTTTTCAGATGTAACGCATACAGCGCAACGCCGCGATAGGCGGCTTCCTGACGCACCTGGGCGGCATCCAGATGGGTTGACGAGAGCTTATCTGTGCCATCAAGCGCGCCTGCGTCAGTAATCAGTACAACGTAGCGGGCGCCAAACTGCGTCCAGTCCACTTTGTCCAGCGCTGTCATGACCCCGCCGTAGGCATCTTCATCAACCTTGCTGCTGGAAACGGTAGCCTGCTTCAGGTCATGTACTTTAGCGAGGAAGTCTTTACCATCTTTAACGGTATTGGGGTCGACATACATCTTGCTGTCGTATTCAAGACCCGGAACCGCTTTCACGCTGGAGCGGAAAGCTACCAGGCCAAACTTGACCTGATCCTGTAAGTGTTCCTTCTCGATCCTCTTGTAGATCTTATCGATCGCCTCTTTGGTGCGATCGATATACGGCCCCATCGAGATGGTGGAGTCGATCACAAAGACAACCGAGGCGGAGAACCCTTTCATCATGTTCTTTTCATCAGCAGCGGACGCGGCCTTTTTTGCGGGCGACTTTTCACTGACGGAGGCAACGTTGAGTACACGTACCTGGAAGCCGGTATCGGTAAACACATCATCTGAGCCAAGAACAGGTAAGAGATAAAAGTTTTTTAACTGATCCACCATGTAATCAGGCTCGCGTGCCAGAACCTGCGGGACCGGTTTATGGCTGCTCAAACTGTTGAGCATTGGTTGCAATGTTGCCGCAGGATTTTTGCTGTTCAGAAGAGACTCAACGTCGGATTTCTCTTTAAAGAACAGCATCGGGTGTCGGCCAGCAGGATTGGTAAACGCCAGCGTCAGCTGCATTTTCCAGTCAACGGTGCAGGAGGATTTCATCCAGCCAGCGGTATGACCAAAGCTGTCCGGCCCAACCTGCAGCCACGTGTCCTGACCCTGCGTTGTCCTTTGGTAAACATAAAATCGACTAAAGGCCGGCTGCTCTTTACCTGCTTCACCTGCGTTGGCGGACAGCTGGCAGCCTGGGTAAGTCAGTACCCGCTGGAATAACGCATGTTTACCTTCCTGCAAAAGCGGCTGTTTACCCGCGGCACAGGCGGGGGATGCCAGCGTTGCGGCACACACCAGGCTACTGAACCAATGCATGTATTTCATTGTTTATCCTATTTCTTTAGCTCAGCTAAACGGGCTTTGGCCTCGTTATTCTGCGGATCCTGATTTACAACCGACTCATACCAATACGCCGCTGTCTCTGCGTCAGGATTGAAGCATCCTCCTGGTTTTGCGGTTTTCGGGTCATATTCTTGTGCATAACGAACGGCTATCTGCGTATCGCCGGACTGGGCTTTATAGGCGTAAAGGCGCTGAGCGATATCGCAATGTTTTGCCGCTTTCGCTTTTGCGATGACGTCCAGCAGTTGTGCACTACTTGGCTGGCTACGCAGGCACCCTTTAACGAACGCCATTTCATTGCCGCTCGCCATTTGTTCATCACCACACGGCCCGGTAGTTTTCGCGACGGGCGCGGGAGGTGCCGCTGGAATTGCAGGCTCTGGCTTACGGGTAAACCACCACCCAGCAGCGGCCAGCAGGAGCAATAGAATGGCTAATCCCGCAAATAACGGCAGCTGACTTTTCGGCTTCTGCGGCTGTTGAGATACAGGCTTTTCTGCGGCAGGTTCTAAAACGACAGGTTCCGGTTCTTGAGCGGACATCGGCTGTACGATGGGGGTATCATTCAGCGTCTGTATATTATCCGGGAGTGGGTTTTCACCACCAGCCTGGGAGCTAAGTAGCCCTTCAGCGATGGTTAGAATCCCCACATCGTTATTACTTCCATCTTTGATGGTGATGCGATAGGCCGCCTGACGGTTGGCGAGTAGTGGATCGATCAGAGAAGGGCCGACCTGAACGCAGGGGGTCTCCTCATTTTGTATCAGTGGAGGAAGGGCGAGGAAAATCTCGCCACTGACCCAATCACCGTGGCTATCCAGATACAGGCGATCCTGATTACGTACTACCGAGATTGTGACGCCCTCGGCATCGCCTTTCCAGCCTTTCAACAAGAGTAATGCGAATCCTGGTTGTATAGGGTTCAGCGTCTTAAGTTCAGGTTTGATCACGTCCAGTTACTCCTTTGCCGATTTAATCTGGCGGAGAATGACGCCCAGATTTTCGTTCTGCGCGACGCTAATCTCGCGTCCGGCAGAATGGCCTGCGTTTTCGGTAATGAGTGCTTCCAGTCCAACCAGCCAGTCGATGATAAAGAAGGCACTGTAGTTCAGCTGTTGCGGCGTCAGGCGTGCGAGGCGTTCATCACCTTTCCAGACCACGCTGTCGCACGTTGGTGGACGGGTAAAGATCGGCTGTTCGGGCTGGTTGAGACGGGCCGGGCGTTTCGATTCCGGTATATTTTGATAGCCCAGCCAGGTGATGAAATCGCTCATCACGTGAAGCACGCGTGAAACCTGACGCTCGACCATACGTTCGCGACGAACGCCAGCCTGCTCGGTATTTTTTATTGCATTGACCAGCGCGTCCTCGACACGTGAACGCAATAACCCCGTGATCAATTCGTCTACCAGCGCTTCGGCAATCGGGCGCGGAAGACTGATGTAGTTGAGCATGGCTGCGGTTTCAGGTAGGCCGCGCAGATGGTTAATCCAGAGCTGAACGCTCTGGTGCGCGAAAGCGATCTCATGGCTGTGCGTCGTAACCGCTGTTGCGCTGCTTTCGAAAGCATCTTCCACACCGATATCAAAGAATCCTGCATCTTCTTCTGCTTCAGGCGCAGACAGGGTCGTTTGCTGCATGTAAAGTGCATGGAGATCGCGGCGTGCCGGAACCAACCGCGCCAGCAGTTCGCCGTGCATGCCGCTGCGTTTTTTCAGTGTGGCAAGGATCTCTTGCGCAATTCGGGATTTTCTGGACAGCTCTTCTTCACCGTCCGGCTGATACCAGTTCCCCAGACCCCCTTCGACCAGTTCGTGGCGGATCTCGTCGAGCTGTTCTGCGATCCGCTCCAGTTTCAGTTCAGGGCGGGCGACGCGGGCCAGATAATCGGCCATTCGGCGCATACCACCGTCGTTGAGGGTGAGCATCGCATCCCAGGCTTCAGCAGGGTTCGCGATGTAGCGAGCGACAGCTTCATCTTCAAGGAAGGTTTTCCGCATCAGTGCGAGCTGCCCGCCATTGTCGTCGTTGAAAGCCGCTTCACTACCTGCGTTCATGCGGATAAAGGGCGTTTGCTGGCGCGGTTTGCGCACCAGGAACGTGTTATTGAACGCCTGGCCCTGGCTCCATTCCTGCATCCATTTGTACTGGCCAAAACGCTCGGTCATCGCCATTTTGATCATCCCGCCAAGCCCCCAGGACTGGCGAAGAAGTGCTTCGTCATGGGAAAGGTTTTGGCTAATGCGCAGATCAAACATGGTTAATGCCCAGACAAGGCCAGGTAAGCGACGACCACGCGCGTCGGCATCGGCGCCCTGGGTGTAACGGATCCACTCGTCCAGCACGCCGCCCACTTCTTTGACATCAGACTGTTTTGTTGAGGCCGTACACACCACCAGGACATTCATCTCCTGGTTTTCGGTATAACGTTCAAAAAGATAGGCCACTTTTCCGCGCAAAATTAACTGCGCTAGCGGGTTGCTCTCTGCATTTTTAACCTCGCGAGTGACATCACTCATGGACTCCACCGCCAGACGGCCGCGATAACCCGGGAAATCAAGCAAGTCGACGCTTTCGAAGATTGTTTCGCGAGGCGGAGCCATTAACGGGATATGCAATTCAACGGTAAGCGCAGTGAGCTCTGCCAGCGATAGCGAAATAGACGCACCCGTTTGCCCATTTACCACAGGACAGACTTCAATAGTCTGATCCGACGGGGTATTCAGCCGCTCCAGCATATCGACGTTCATGATGCTATCCCGCTGGATAAGCAGGCCGTTTTCGTTACGAACCAGTGTGCTCAGTGGGGCACGCAGCTCCTGCACTCCACCGAGACGCTGTAGCGTGTTGGCAAAACGGATATAGGCATTGGTTAGTTCTGGTACTTCGCCCCATAAAACGGAGAAAAGCTGGCCGCGATCTTCAACAGAAAGCCATGGTGCGAGGCTTACTGCCTGTGGCCAGTAGGTCAGGGCAAAACGGCTTTGCGTTTTCTCAGCATGGCGGATGAGGTAATCCCAAAAAGAAACTACGTCATCTTCGGTCACGCCAGGGCTGCGGGAGGTCAGGCGTCGTTTCGACAGGGACGTTAACAGATCGCTGATGCGTTTTTCATCGAACTGCCAGTCAAATTTTTCCTGGTTGAAGTCATGGATGAATGCGTTGGCGAGGATCTTCCCCATTTCCACTTCGTTGAAGAGCTGTAACGTGACAGGCCAGCGGTCGTCTGTGCTCTGATCACTGCGGCTAAACCGGGTAACAAGACCCGTCGCCTCTTTGCCGCCGCCTGGCGGGTTGATGTGGGTTAGAAAATCGAGCTGATTGCCGCCGAGGCGTGTTTCCAGCTTTCCGTTTTCACCCGCAGCCAGCGCGGAAATGAGATACGATTTGCCTGCCTGCGACAAGCCAAAGAAGCCGATTGTCATCGGTTTCGCTGCGGCCTGCGCCAATCTGCGTGCTTTGTTACGGCTGCGGCGCAAGTTCATGGTCAGGCGATCCGCTTCAGTGTTCAGGCGCGGCGCGTCCTGACGAACGCTTGCGATCCAGTCAATGGCCCGGCCTGCACCTTGTTCTACGCCATTCCAGCCCTGGATAATGGTGTTGGGATGAATAGTGCTCATTAGCTTTTAATACTCCCGCTATCCAGCCAGTAATGGGTTTCACTCAGCCCATTACCGACCATTGTGTTCAACTGGAATGCAACATCTCTACGACCATAACCGCGCTGTGCGTTTTTCATTTCCATCGAGCCAATCTGGAAGCGCTCCGGACTGACCGGTTCTTCGCTACTACGTCCACGTCCCTGTTCTGCGGTTAAAACGATGCTTATTACAGCATCACCCGACAGCTCGCTAGCCAGGTTCGCACTGGTAATTTTTAGGGTGTAAAGTGCGGTCGATGGCCAGCGTTCGTTATCAAGCTGGCGGAAACCGATACGCACTTCCCCCCGTGCTTCAAAGCCTTTCCCTTCCGGTAACTGGAAATCAGCGGAGTCCAAATCAACGTCGCGATAGGCGACATTGCTGTCTTTAATCACATTGTTTCCATCAAGCATCCCGACATAGCGGATGGTTGAATAAGGCTTAAAGTTCGCGGTGCGGAAGAAGAAGTTGTTGAGTCTGGATTTCTCCGCTAGCAGGCAGAGCATCGCCCCCACAACGGCTGTCGATTTCGGATCGTCAATGCATCCTTTCTTGTTAAACGGATACCAGCCACCGGTTTCATAACCGTGGAGTGGCAGCACGCGAGAAGGGGGAACAGGTTGAAGCTGGCGAATGAGCGCTTGAATTCCCGGCAGGCGGGATGGACGACCGGTTAAAAGTAGTACATCGCAGTTGTAGTGCCAAAGCACTTCGCACAACGCGCGCAGGCTGTGGCAAATGTTCATTCGCCCGCTGCGAGGGTCGATAAATTCATTGTGCAGACGCGCAAGATCCAACTCCAGCGGTACATCCAGAATGGAGAACGGTACTTCGCTCGCAAGCTGTCCGGAACGGGCAACGTCGTTGACGTAATCCTGTACTTTCTCGGTTGGAAGATTATCGGCAAGTAGCTCACGGAAGGTGTAATTCAGTATCTCCCGCCCATTTTCCGGGGAGTACTCTTCATAGCGATGCAAAATAGATAACGCCAGAGGCGCGAAGATCTGAAGTGTAAGCTGCTGACGTAATACCTGTTTTCCGGCTTCGATCGATTCACTACCGAACAGTTGTGACATCATTGATTCGGCTGCAAGATCGCTGTGGCCGACTTTGGTCATGGCCGCTTTTACTGCTGGCTGGAGGAAAAGCCGTATAACATCCAGCAGTATGTCGTCGCCTGCTACCTTAAACCCTTCACGGAAAAGCTGTTTCGGGGTAATCCGGACGTTAATGCCCTGGCCTTCATCCAGCGTGTAGCGAGAAATGACGAGGTCGGTCGTTCCTCCGCCAATGTCAATCGACGCGATTTTTAATGAGCGTGTATCGCTGGTGTCTTTTTGAGTATCGGGACGGCGAGTAGCTGCAAAAAATTCGTCCGTGCGACCGCCAAAGTAGTTCTGCGTTTCGTTATAGAGATATACCAACTGCCCACAGGTGGCTTCGTCCCACTTCACGTGTACACCTGGATGGGCGTATTTCAAGCACTGCGGGTCATCGCCTTCATAATCCATCTCTTCCCAGCCGAGCGCTTTCCAGACCATGCGGATAGCGTCATGCATGCTCTCCTCAAAGATAGCGCGCTCAGGCTTTGGCATCGCCGGAGGGACAGTCATAATGACATTTCGTAAACGACGCGGTGTGCTGGCGTGGTTCATCTTCAGCCGCTGTGAAGGGCTGTTGATTTGCATGAGAGCCTGGCTTAATACCTCTGACAACATCATCGTCATCAGCGAGCTACGACTGTATACCGGCGTGAAGACGGGCATACGGTCTTCTTCATTTTTCAGGCGAATGAGCAATTTCCCCTGATCGTTGACCATATACAGCAGCGGTGCTGCAGTGGCTAACGGCTCTCTGTCACTTTTCACGAAGGCCTGGCTAAAGCGCCATCCCGGTGAATAGGGTTGATCGTCCCAGAGGTAGCGTTTAGGGCTGGAGATCCCTGTTGAGCCCTCGGTACCCAGGCGTTGAGCCGCCATTCTGAAGGCTTCTCCGCCGACGCGTCCAATGGTTGGCCATGTGAAGGCATCGCTGCGCCCGCTTTTTAGCGAGAAATCCTGCTTGCCGAATTCGGCCTGGGCAAACTCGAGACGGCTGTCAAAAGGCTCGTTATAAACAAATTGCGGTTGGCTCAAATCTCGGAGCTGAAGCTGATAAAGTTGAGAAAGCCCTTTATTATCGTCACGATGTTCTTCGATCAGGATGCCGCAGCTACGTGAGTTACCAATGTCCAGTACGAGGTCTACAGGTATCGCTGAGTCCCGGATTTTGACGTCGTTGACCTGTACTTCAGGAACGACAATCGTCGTCGCCAGGACATGCAGCAGGTTAAGATAATGCGCCTGATGTTCCTTCTGCAGCAGTTGTTCATCAATGTCATCAATATGTTGGCGTAATACTTCGCGAGCCTGAGTACTGAAAATTTCCCGTAGCCATTCATTCACCCATGGCAGTGAGAGAAACTCCCCCATCTCGTGAGGATGGCGTGCCAGAGCAAATCCTGCGCCTGAACGGATATCATCCTCGCCCGGTGCGAGATACTGCGTATTCTCGCGATCCGGGAAAATTTTGGTATCAAAAATCAGAGTAGCGCGCCAGGTATTGCCCTTTTCATCCGGCTCAGGCAGCTCATGGAACTGGACGCGTGACCAGTTATACGGCCCGTGAGCAAAGGCTCGTGGCGGGTTGAAGCGGAAAAATGGCAGCGGTAACCAGAGGCCGCGATAGAGGCGTAGCGACTCTTCGGTCGTCAATGTGTAGTCGGAGTCTGCGTAGCGAGGAGGTTCGCTGTCAGGCTGAGGGATCTGCAGCTTATCTTCCCTCTCATTATAGATAAGCCGCATAATAGCCTCGTCACCCTGTTGACGAAGAAATTCCCCATATTCTTTACGCGTTGGCAGGGTAAAGGCGAAATCAAGGAACTGGATCCCGCTGTCGCGAATAAGTTTGACCTGTTTTTTAAAATCAGTGAGTTCAGCGAGCATTTACTGACTTGCCTCCTGCTTCATCGAAATAGGGAAAAGTGTTTTGGCGTCGTAACGGCCTTTGCAATCCGCAATGTTTTGCGCGCCGGGAGCACACAGAATTTCTGGCATTTGGTAGCGTGACCCATCGGAGCACTGTGCTTCTCCCTGATTGTTGATGGCGAGATGACCTGACTGAATGGCCGCGTTGACCGCGCCACGACAGGTCACACCGTCGCCACGGATCATCTGTACTTCGCCCTTACCGTTATTAATTTGGTAACTCAGACTAAGGGGCTTTCCTGTGCGTTGATCCTGAATACCAGCCCCTGCGTGCCAGTTCCCGTCCAGAAAACGGGTGTTTCCTTGGGCCAGTGAAGATGCAGGCAGGGTCAACGGGACTTTAGCGCCAGTTGAGGTATTGGCTGATGGCGCTTCGAGAGCAGGTGCTGTTCCGCCGGGATGAGGGCTATTCGTGGCTGACGCAGGATCCACAGCAGATGCCGTTGCTGCTGCGCTTTGTGACGGCGTTTGTAATGCTGATTGCTCTTGTGACGTTGTGAGTGAAGTGCCCGTGGCGCTTAAAATCTTACTGCCCGTAGTCGAATGCAGGTTCGCCTTAGACGTTGTTGTGCTGATGACGGCCCTTGACGACGGCGCAAGAGATTCGGCTGTTGGAAGGTGGGGCGCGGGCAAAGCGGGTACGGAAGATGAAATACCAGGGATCGTTATGCCTGGCATGCAACCCCGTAAGAACAGTAACGCTAAAAGGAGTAACAGAAGTAGCGGCAGTAGCCAACGCAACCATGCGGGTAAGAGCAACCACCAGCGTCTTTTGGCGTGCCTTTGATGCGTGAAAGTGCGTTCTGGTATCACCGGTTCAATACTGGCTGATTGCGGAGGCAAGGCTGTAGATATTGGACGCAAACAGTCTAACGGCTCGATGCGGGCCTGGTTAGTGGCGTTCACAAATCCCCAAAAACTGATGACCGGCTTTCCACCTACCAGCCACACGTGCTGCTGATCGGGGAATTGCATCGCTTTTTCAAGTAATTTCCCAAAGAGCCGGCGTTCCGGCTGCTGGCTTTGGGCAAATTCATTACTTATCTGGCGAAACGCTGCATGGGTGGTTTCGAGTTGCGCGAGCGCGGCATGGCGCTCAGCTTCCGTTGCGGCCGTCCATGGAATAACGTCACCGGCCAGCGGGGCATACCAGTCGATTCGATCGCCATGCTCGCTGATTTGCGGGATGGCTAAAGTGTCAGCAACCGCCGTTTGTTTTCTAAGTCGTAGGGTTTCACGCAGCTGTAATGCGGAAATATATACTGCCTGTCCATTCTCACCCATCGACTGATATTTATCGAGCTTGTCACTGCATAGAAAAATTTCTTTCACGCTGCATGCCTTTGCTGTTAAACGAACAAGTGAAAGCAAGTTCCACTGTGGAAAAGGACGCCGCAAATACGCCGGGTAATCTGCGTCATTTGTTTATGGCAACAAAATATTGACTATTATCGGCAAGTGGCCGAAAACATTTAGACCTAAACTAAACTTATTATTGGGACGTGCGCCTATCCGATTACCGCAAAAAGTTTCGCTGTGAAACTATATTTCTGACAATGTATTCATTTTCTCTAATGTGTTAATCACAACCCTGCGGCATATATTCCTTCACGGCGTTGTTCATCATCTTATTAAACTCCTGCGTATTATTGACAGCAAATACCTTTCCACCTGTATTGCTGGCAATACAGTTTCCGGCGCCGGTATTCATGATATCGACAACATTGACCTGTAATCGGGGCTTACGTTTTTTTAGCTCAAGCGCGACATCGCAAGGCGAGCCTCCGCATGTCTCTTCCCCGTCCGTCACCAGTAAAATTATGGCATCACGGTCAACGCCATTAACTCTTTTCCCCGCCTCTTCTAACGCCTCTGCCAGAGCGGTTTTACCCACCGGCTGGATTTTATCAATTAACTTTTTTAGCTCAGCGCGTTGTTCCGGCAGGAAAGCCGGAGTTGCGCTCACCTGGTGGCAATTAGCTGCAGCAATAAGGCTAATGTCCATGTCATTTGGCACGTCATCGATAATGTGTTTAGCGGATTGATGCGCGAGCGTAATGCGACGAGGTTCACGATCGATACCGGGTACAGGTTTATCCTGCATCCACCGCATTATCTCTTCTGGTGTGGCATCCATGCTCATGGCCATAGAGCCAGAAGCATCAAAAATAATAACCATTTCAGGTGCCTGCTGTTTTGTCCGCTGTGCCGGACAGAGCATTTTAACCTGATGCTCAGGGGCTGGCTGGACGGGAGAAACGGCAGGAGTGGCTACTTTGACAGTCGGCCAGCAGCCGCGCAGGAGAACAAGAGCCAGAAGCAGAGCCAGTGCTAAAAGCCCCAGCCATAACCACCCACGCTTTTTAGCCAGCGGTTCTGCCGGCAACTTAGTTTCAGGCATTATGTCCCAGCCTGTAATCACAGGCTGACCGTCAACGATCCATATTCTTTCTGGTGAGGGCTGTCTGGCTATTTTTGCCAGTAACTGCAGTGTTTCGGGAGAAGCCTGCGCGCTAGTCGAGAGTGTTTGATGAAGTTGAGTGAGTGCCGCCAGCTTTTGTGAGAGGAGTATGGCGATTTTGTCTCGCTCAACGACGTTTAAAGCGTTAAAGCGTTGGGGTTTACCATTTATTTCGCTATACCATTCAACCGCACCATCTTCAGCCTGCTGAGGGCGGGCAAAAAGATTGAGATAAGTTTTAGAAAGGTATCGGTCAATAAGATTATTTAAGGCAGAAAACGTTGAAATATATTCTTGTAAGCAATGTTCGCTTTCAACAGTCCTTGTGATTCTAATCATTGCCTTTAATGAGCCAGGTATGCAAAAGAAAATAGCTTAGAGCTAAATATAAAGAATGACAATCTCTAATGCTAATCTTGTTCTTAAAATTAAAAAACTACCAGTTTTAAGAGGTAAGATGCCTTGAGTAAAAGTAAACGTCCGACGGGAGAAAAGGTTCAGGAAAAATTATCATTTAAGTTTTACTTTAATACCACTTCACCTAATGACCAGGTTTAATCATTGCCAACACGCGCGTGGCAGGCAAATCATCTGCGCTTGACCCACGACAAAGCAGCCCTCCACGCTCTCCACCATAATCGCGCCTGTTTCCCCTCTCACTGGTGCTACCCATGGCGTATCAACTCAACCTGAACTGGCCGGAATTTCTTGAGAAATACTGGCAAAAACAACCCGTAGTGCTGAAAAATGCCTTCCCGAATTTTGTCGACCCGATCACCCCGGACGAGCTGGCAGGGCTGGCGATGGAGCCGGAAGTCGATAGCCGTCTGGTGAGTCATTTCAACGGCAAATGGCAGGCCAGCAACGGGCCGTTTGAGCACTTTGACGATCTGGGCGAAACCGGCTGGTCGCTGCTGGCGCAGGCGGTGAACCACTGGCATATGCCCGCGGCGGAGCTGGTGCGTCCGTTCCGCGTTCTGCCGGACTGGCGTCTGGATGACCTGATGATCTCCTTCTCCGTGCCGGGCGGCGGCGTGGGTCCACATATCGACCAGTACGACGTGTTTATCATTCAGGGAATGGGCAGCCGCCGCTGGCGCGTGGGTGACAAGCTGCCGATGCGTCAGTTCTGCCCGCATCCGGCGTTGCTGCATGTGGATCCGTTCGAGCCGATCATCGACGAGGATCTGGCCCCGGGCGATATCCTCTACATCCCGCCTGGATTCCCGCACGACGGCTTTACCCATGAGACGGCGCTCAACTACTCCGTCGGTTTCCGAGGGCCGAACGGTCGCGATCTGATCAGCAGCTTCGCCGATTACGCGCTGGAAAACGATCTGGGCGGCGAGCACTACAGCGATCCGGATCTGACCTGTCGCGAACACCCGGGCCGCGTGGAGCAGTACGAGCTCGATCGCATTCGTCAGATGATGATCGACATGATCGGCAAGCCTGATGATTTCACGAAGTGGTTCGGCAGCTTTGTCTCGACGCCGCGCCACGAGCTTGATATCGCCGCCGCCGAGCCGCCGTACGCGCCGGAAGAGGTGCTGGACGCGCTGCAGGGCGGCGAAACGCTGTCCCGCCTGAGCGGCCTGCGCGTGTTGAACGTTAACGGCAGCTTCTTCATCAACAGCGAACAGCTGGAGACGGTAGACGCGAAGGGCGCGGATGCGCTGTGCCGCTACACCGAACTCGGTCTGGCCGAGCTGGGCGATGCGCTGAAAAAACCGGCGTTTGTTGAAGAGCTCACCGGGCTGATTAACCAGGGATACTGGTACTTCGACGAATAACCTACCTGTTGCTCGGTGGCGCTGCGCTTACCGGGCCTACAGGATCGGTTTTCACCCTCTCCCTGTGGGAGAGGGCCGGGGTGAGGGCATCAGGCCGCACTAGCCCTCCTCCATCGCAATCACAATCGCTTCACCCATCTTCTTCAACGCCTCGCGATTTTTGTCCGTTGGCGGCAGCGCCACGTTGATCCGCAGACAGTTGCGGTACTTCCCGGAGGCGGAAAACAGCGACCCGGCCGCGGCCTGGATCTTCAGCCGACACAGCTGTTTGCTGACGCACACCATATCCACGTTTTCCGGCAGCTCAATCCACAGCAGGAAGCTGCCCTGCGGGCGCGTGACGCAAATCTCTGCCGGAAAATACTGCCGCACCCAGCAGGTGTAGGTTTCCATATTCTGCTGATAAATCTGACGCATACGGCGCACGTGGCGATGGTAATGGCCGTCGCGAATAAACGCCGCCACCGCCATCTGCGTGCCCGGCACGTTAAACCCGCCGGCGGCGTATTTCATGTGCATCACCCGGTCGTAGTAGCGTCCTGGCACAATCCAGCCGACGCGCAGGCCCGGCGCCACGGTTTTGGTAAACGAGCTGCAGAGGATCACGCGGCCGTCGATATCCATCGAATGAATGGTGCGCGGGCGCGGGTACTCCGCCGCCAGCTCGCCGTATATATCATCCTCGACAATCACGATATCGTGCCGCTGGGCGAGGGCCAGCACCTGCTTTTTCCGCGCTTCCGGCATGATAAACCCGAGCGGGTTATTGCAGTTTGGCACCAGAATCACGGCCTTGATCGGCCACTGTTCCAGCGCCAGCTCTAACGCCTCGATGCTGATCCCGGTCTCGGGATCGGTGGGAATTTCAATCGCCTTGATGTCAAACCCGCGCAGCATCTGCATGGTGCCGTGAAACGACGGCGATTCTACCGCCACGATGTCCCCCGGCTTGCACACCGAGAGCAGGGCAATCGACAGCGCGCCGTGGCAGCCGTTGGTGATGACAATCTCGTTCGCTGCCACGGTGGAGCCGCCGTCCAGCATCAGACGGGCGATCTGCTCGCGCAGCTCCAGGCGGCCGTCGAGCACGTCATAGCTCAGCATCTCGGCAGGGTTATGCTGCGCTATGCGGCTCATCTCGCGCCACAGGGGCTTCAGGCTCGGCTGGTTAATGTCCGGCGAGCCGCCGCCAAAGGAGATCATCTCTTTGTCGGCGCGGGCGTCCAGCAGCATCATCACCTCATCCCACTGGGTGACGTCCACTGGGCGCTGTACCGGGCGCGTCATGGCCGGGACGGGGGGCTGGGCCTTGCGCTGTGAGACAAAATAGCCGGAGCGCGGCTGGGGCGTGATGAGCTGGAGGTTTTCGAGGATCTGATAGGCCTGCTGTATGGTGCTGATGCTCACGCCGTGCTCCTGGCTCAGCGCACGCACCGACGGCAGACGTTCACCGCTGCGATACAGCCCTTGTTCAATGCGTTCTGCCAGAAGGTTGGCCAGATGTTGATAGCGCGTCATGCTGTATCCTTTGTTTTCACCATACAGATTGTAAAACCAGTACAGATTGCCGTAAAAATTGGCATGCAGATACTGTTTTAGCGGATCTGTATGTTAAACAAAAGCTGTTTTTGAGTCTGTATTGCACAGGTCGATTTCCAGGATGATAACCCCACTGGTACAGCGAGGAGAGCATCATGGAATTCTACGAAAATCGTTCAAAACGCCCGTTTGTCGTGTTTGTCTGGATCGGCAAAACGATCTGCAACTGGTATCGCATCAACCGCACCCGTCGCATCCTGAGCCGGATGAGCGACGAGCAGCTCAAGGACGTCGGGTTGTCGCGATATGATGTATGAGCCACGTCATCGCCGGGCGAGCGTAGCGCACCCGGCGATTTCAGCTCAACAGCGCAAGCGTCTGCCGCTTCGGCCTTTCCAGCAACTCCACCGCCTCTTCATACGACCGCACGTTGTTATAACCCATCACCAGCCCGTAGCGTTTGCCCGACCCGCGATACCACTCCGAAAGCGCATTTACCTGCAGCTGCTGTTCCTGCCAGCAGCGCGCCACTTCCCGGTCACCGCTGCCTTTGGTCAGGAACGCCACGATATGCATCCCGCCGTCGTTTTGCTCGGTGAAAAACAGATCACCATACATCTCGCGCAGGGCGGCAATCATCCAGTCGCGGCGGGTCTGATACAGCGCGCGCATCTTTTTCAGGTGACGGAAAAAATGCCCTTCGTTGAGAAACGCGGTGAGGATCTTTTGCGTCAGCACCGGCTGGCCGCTGGTGGTAATGTCCGCGCAGTCGGTAAAGGCCCCGACGGTGCTGGCGGGCATCACTACGTAGCCCATGCGCAGCGACGGCATGATGGTTTTACTGAAGGTGCCCATAAAAATCACCCGGTCGTGCTGGTCGAGGCTTTTCAGCGACGGCAGCACCTTGCGGGTGTAGTGAAACTCCCCGTCGTAATCGTCTTCGATGATCCACGCCTCGTTCTGGCTGGCCCAGTCGAGCAGCTGCTGCTTGCGCGGCAGGGAGAGGGTGACCGCCAGCGGGCTCTGGTGCGACGGGGTGACGATGGCAAAACGCGCATCGCGATGGTGACGGAGCAGGTATTCCGTGTCGATACCGCAGCGATCGACCGGTACCGTGTGCAGGCGCGGCACGATCCGCTTGAGCAGCTGCTGGCCCATAAAATAGCCCGGATCTTCAAACACCACCTTGTCGCTGCGACTGGCAAGCGTGTCGAGGATCAACCGCAGGCTGCCGCTGTAGCCGCTGGTGATCAGCACCTGCTCGGCGCTGCAGGAGAGCCCGCGCGAGATGTTGAGATAGCTGGCGATGGCCTGGCGCAGAGGATACCAGCCAAGAACGGGCGGATTGAGCATCTCCTCCTGACGCATGGCGCGCGTCGCCTGGCCTGCCAGCAGCAGCCATTTTTTATACGGAAAGCTGTCGAGGGCAGGGATGCCGGGACGCAGAAACCCAGCTCGTTCCCGCTGGCTGATGAGCGATGCCGGGAGCGTGCCGGTGGGCTGTTCCGCGGAGGCGTTCTGCGCGGGCAGCAGAAGATCCGGATTTACCCGCGTGCCGCGCGCGCCCTGGCTCACCAGATACCCTTCCCCCGTCAGAATGGCATACGCCGTTTCGACGGTTTTACGCGCCACCTTCAGCTCTTCCGCCAGCACGCGGATGGCGGGCACCCTGTCGCCCGGCTTCAGCACGCCGCCCGTGATGTTGTCGCGATAGCGGGAATAAATCTCGTGATAGCCCGGCTTCATGTCCTACCTCATTTCACGCTTTTTGTATCTTTTTACTATGTCATGAACGGCGTAGATTTGCCGCATCGCATGACATATGCCGCACAAAAAAGAGGAAAGACAATGAGCACTCGCGTTAACCACCATAAAGCTACACCTGCCCTCGCCAACGCGCTGTCTGCCCTGAGCATGGAAGTGGCAAAAACCTCCATCGACCCGGCGCTGAAGCACCTGATCGACATTCGCGTGTCGCAGCTGAACGGCTGCACCTTCTGTCTGGATATGCACTCGAAAGAGGCCAAAATCGCCGGCGAGCGCGAGCTGCGCCTGTACCATCTGGCAGCATGGCGCGAGTCTCCGCTGTTCAGCGCCCGCGAGAAAGCCGCGCTGGCCTTCACCGAAGCGCTGACCCAGATTGGCGTTCACGGGGTTAGCGACGCGCTGTACCGCAGCGTGGCGGAACACTTCTCGGACGTGGAGATTTCAGAGCTGAACTTCGCTATCGTGGCGATCAACGCCTGGAACCGTCTGGGGATCACCTCCCGCATGGCGCCGGGCTCGCTGGACGCGGCTTATGGGCTAAACAAGGCTAACCTGGAATAATCCCGCGCTCGCGGATCGTTGCCACCAGCGCCCGTAGCCCTGGCGGAACGTGGCGATGGCCAGGGTAGTACAGGCGCAGTCCGGCAAAGGGCTGCGCCCAGTCGTTCAGGACGCTCACCAGTTCTCCACGCTCAAGCTCATCCCGGATATACAGTTCCGGCAAAAATCCCACCCCTAATCCCGCTTTTACCGCACGGATCGAGGCAAACAGATCGGACGTCGCAAAGCGCGGCGGCACGGCAAGGGCATACGTTTCACCCCGACGCGCCAGCTCCCAGCGGTAGATCCCACCGTGGGCCATGCGCATGCCGATCCCCTGATGCTGCAGCAGATCGTCCGGCGTTTGCGGAATACCGTGACGGGCAAAATAGTCCGGCGTGGCGGTGACCAGCTGGCGGATCTCACCGGTCAGCGGCACGGCGATCATGTCCTGCGGCACGGACTCTTCAAGGCGGATCCCCGCGTCGTAGCCTTCCGCGACGATGTCGATCATCCGCGCTTCGCTGACGGTCTCTACGCGCATCTTCGGATAGCGGATCATAAAGTCGATCAGCAGCTGGTCCAGAAACAGGGTGCCGATATGGTTCGGCACGTTCAGACGCAGTGTGCCGGCGGGTTCCCCGGTGTCGCTGTGGATCTCTTCGCTGGCGAGACGGATCTCCTGCAGGGCCGGGCCGATACGCGCCACGTAGCGCTGCCCGGCGTCGGTGAGCGCCACGCTGCGGGTGGTGCGGTTAAAGAGGCGGGTATCAAGGCGGCTTTCCAGCCCGGCCATGGCGTTGCTTACCGCCGTGGCGGACATGCCCAGCTCCTGCGCTGCGCCGCGAAAGCTGCCGCGCCGCACGACGGCCATCACCACTTCCAGTTCTGTCAGACCTGAACGATGCATAGATTATCCTGAAAATCGAAACAACCCTTTCAGCATAGCGTGGATTATCGCAACGGAGAAGCCGTGACAGACTGTGCTCACACAGCCTGAGGAGGTTTATATGCACACCATCGAACAGATCTTTATTAACGGCGAATTTGTTACCCCGCACGGCACCGAGTGGTTTGATTTGTACAACCCGGCGACGGCGCAGGTCATCGGCCAGGTTCGTCTGGCGGATGAGATTGACGCGGAGCGCGCTATTGCGGCGGCGAAAGCGGCGTTTCCGGCGTGGTCGCAGACCACAAAGCCGGAACGCATCGCGGCGCTAAAACGTATGCACGCCGCCGTGGCCGCACGCCACGACGAACTGCTTGAAGCGATCGTTGAAGAGTACGGCGCGCCCGCCTCGCGCTCGGCGTGGATGGCCAGCTATCCGGCTGAGGTGATTGCTCAGGCCATTGAGGCGCTGGAGGCGTTTGAGTTCGTCATCCCCGCAGGCGCAGCGACGGTGCAGATGACGCCGCTTGGCGTGGCCGGGCTTATCACGCCGTGGAACAGCGACGCGGGGTTTATCTGCGGCAAGCTGGCGGCCGCGCTGGCTGCGGGCTGTACGGCAGTCATCAAGCCGAGCGAAATGAGCGCCCTGCAAACACACATCATCACCGAAGCGCTGCGCGATGCCGCGCTGCCGCCGGGCGTGTTTAACATCGTCACCGGGCGCGGCGAAACCGTCGGTGAAACCATCAGCCGCCATCCGGATGTGGCAAAAATCTCGTTTACCGGCTCGACGAATACCGGCAAGGCGATCCTGCGCAACGCGGCGGAGAGCTTTAAGCGCGTTACCCTGGAGTTAGGCGGTAAATCGCCGACGATCCTGCTGGATGATGTGGATCTGGCACAGGCGATCCCTCTGGTGATTCAGGCCGGATTTATGAACAGCGGGCAGGCGTGCGTGGCCGGAACGCGCATTCTGGTGCCGCAGGCGCGCAAGGCGGAGATCGAAGCCGCGCTGGCGCAGGCCGTGGCGGCGGTGAAATCCGGCGATCCGCGCGATAGCGCGACGGACGTCGGCCCGATGGTCAGCGAAAAGCAGTGGCAGCGGGTGCAGGGCTATATCCGCAAAGGGATCGAAGAGGGGGCGCGCCTGCTGGCGGGTGGTGAAGGGAGACCGGACGGCACGCGAGACGGCTGGTTTGTGCGCCCTACGCTGTTTGCCGACGTGAACAACCGGATGACGGTCGCCCGTGACGAGATTTTCGGCCCGGTGCTGTGCGTGATCCCCTATCGTGACGAGGCGGAGGCGATCGCCATTGCCAACGACACCGACTACGGACTGAGCGCGATGGTGCTGGGCGGCGATGCGGACCGCGCGCGACGCGTGGCGCAGCAGATTGTTTCCGGTCGCGTGCTGGTGAACACGCTTGCCCATGAGCCGAAAGCGCCGTTCGGCGGGTTCAAGCACTCCGGCGTGGGGCGCGAGAGGGGCGAGTGGGGAATTCGGGCATTCATGGAGCCGAGGTCGATTGTGGGCTAAAACCTGCCCGGTGGCGCTGCGCTTGCCGGGCCTACATCATTCCACTGGCCGGATAAGCGCAGCACCATCCGGCACAACGCTTCGCTCTTTGCCGAAGCATCGTTCCTCTCTACCCTGCATTCTCTCCCCAACATCACTACGGAGAGACCATCATGATTGCAGTCATTTTCGAAGCCAAAGCCGCGCCCGCCCATCAGGCGCGCTATCTTCAGCTCGCTGCCGAACTCAAACCTTTGCTGGCGGACATCGACGGCTTTATTGATATTGAACGGTTCCAGAGCCTGACGACCGACGGCAAAATCCTGTCGCTTTCCTGGTGGCGGGATGAGGAGGCCGTCCGTAGCTGGAAGCAGAACGTCTTCCATCAGGCCGCGCAGGCCGAAGGGCGGGAGTCGATTTTCGCGTACTACCGCATTCGGGTGGCGCAGCTGGTGCGGGAGTACAGTTCCGAAACCGGAGGGCACGCGGATGTATGACGTTCATGTGATTTTTAGCGACAGGCCCGGCGAGCTGGCGCGCTTTGGACAGCTGCTGGGGCGCAACGGCGTGGGGCTGGAGGGCGGAGGCGTATTTGGTACCGATGCCCATTTTCTGGTGGAAGACGGGGAAAAAGCGCGACGCGTGCTGCTCGACGCCGGGTTTACCGTGCAGGCGTTGCGTAAGCCGGTGATCCGGAAACTCAGGCAGGAGCGCCCCGGCGAGCTGGGTGAAATTGCGGCGGTGCTGGCGGCACGCGGCGTGTCTATCCTTACCTAGTACAGCGACCACGCGAATCACCTTATTCTGCTGACGGATGATGATAAGCTGGCCGCAGAGATCACCGAACCCTGGGCGACACATGTTAAAAACGAGCCTACCTCCTGAGAACGGCGCGGCGCTGGAACAGGCCATTGCCGCGGTGGCGGCCGCAATGGCCGATCCGTCGCGCGTAAAGATGCTGTGTGCGCTGATGGACGGGCGGGCGTGGACCGCCACCGAGCTGAGCGCGGCGGCAGACGTTGCGCCGTCGACCGCCAGTGGTCATCTCGCCCGGCTGGTGGAGGGGCAACTGATCGCCTGTCTTTCGCAGGGACGGCACCGCTATTATCGTCTGGCGGGGCACGACGTGGCGGAGCTGGTGGAGCAGATGATGGGGCTTTCCTGGAGCCGCATCACCCCGCCGGAAACTACCGCGCCGAAAGCCATGCGCGAGGCCCGAACCTGCTACGACCATCTTGCCGGAAGGATTGCGGTGCAAATCTATGATTTTATGCAGGCGGAGGGCTGGCTGGAGGCAGACGGTTCAGCGCTCACGCTGTATGGCCGGGAGCAGTTTCTGAAGCTTGGTATTCCGTTAAATCCCAATACACGTCGCAAGGCCTGCTGCGCCTGCCTGGACTGGAGCGAACGGCGGTTTCACCTTGGCGGTGAGGCGGGCGCGGCGCTGCTCGACCATCTTGAAAATAAAGGCTGGATCCAGCGGGTGGCGGGATACAGGGAGGTGGTGGTGACGGCTTCAGGTAGGGCTGCTGTTAAGAGACTTTTTAGCCGTTAAATTCGCTGCGGGCTGAAGCCCTCACTCCGCCCCTCTCCCACGGGGAGAGGGAGACGTCGTTTCGCAATTCCTGCTCTTTCACCTCTCGTTTCTTGATAGTTACCCTGATAACTATTATCTTGCCTGCGTGTGACGAGAGATTTCACTATGAGCGAAGAAGAGCTGTTTAGCCGCAGGCCAATGGGCATGCGGATGGCGATGATCGTGCGCCAGTGGCGTGCGGTGATCGACGACGCCATTCTCGATACCGGGTTAACCCAGTCGAGCTGGACGGTGATGATGCAGCTTCATCAGCTCGGGGATAACGTCTCGATGAGTGAGCTGGCGGAGGTGCAGGGCATCGAACTGCCGCCGCTGATGCGCACCCTGACACAGCTGGAAAAGCAGGGATACCTGCTGCGCGCCGTATCGCCTTATGACAAGCGCATCCGGCTTCTGACGCTGACGCCTGAGGGAAAAGCCATATTAAAACGGCTCACTCAGGTGATTGAGACCTATCAGGCGCGCGTATCGCAAAACATCGCGCCCGAACATATCGACATTTTCAGCGCCACCCTGAATCAATTCGCCTGCAATTTGCGGACAATCCGCGAAGAAGATAACAAGACCGAAAAATAATGACCCCTGAACAAAAGTTTGCCCGCTGGGTAAGGGTGAGTATTGCCTCTTTCCTGCTGATGTTTGTCTACTTTATCGTCGCGGATATCTGGATCCCGCTGACGCCGGACTCCACCGTGATGCGCGTGGTGACGCCGGTTTCTCCGCGTGTCTCCGGCTACGTGGCGGCGGTACATGTCCACAACAACAGCCAGGTGAAGAAAGGCGATCTGCTGTTTGAGCTCGACGACACGCCGTTTCGCAATAAGGTGGAAGCGGCGCAAATCGCGCTCGAGCAGGCACGCTTGTCCAATGAACAGCTGGACGCGCAGATCGCCGCCGCGCAGGCCAGCCTGAAAACCGCCGTGCTGACCGCGCGTAACGACAAAGTGACCTTTGACCGCTACCAGAAGCTGAGCACGCTGCAGAACGTCTCGCAGGCCGATCTGGATAAGGTGCGCACGACCTGGCAGAGCAGCGAACAGTCCGTCAGCTCAATTCAGGCCAACATACAGAACCTGCGCATCCAGCGCGGCGAGCGGGACGAGCACCGCAACGTGACGCTGCAAAAATACCGCAACGCGCTGGATGAGGCAGAGCTTAACCTCGGCTGGACGAAGGTTTACGCCCAGGCGGACGGCACGGTCAGCAACCTGCAGTTGAGCCCCGGCTTTTACGCCTCCTCGGGTTCCGCCGCGCTGGCGCTGGTGAACAACCAGACCGATATCGTGGCCGATTTTCGCGAAAAAAGCCTGCGTCACACCCATCAGGGCACCGATGCCGCCGTGGTGTTTGACGCCTTCCCGGGGCACGTTTTCCGCGCCCACGTGACCAGCAGCGACGCGGGGATACTGGCGGGTCAGGAGGCCGTGAACGGCCAGCTGTCCGAACCGGAAACCTCCAACCGCTGGGTGCGTGACGCCCAGCGCATGCGCATTCACGTGACGCTGGATGAGCCGCTGCCGAAGCATCTGCCGACCGGCGCGCGCGCTACCGTGCAGCTCTACAACAGCGAAGGGCCGTTTGCGCGCTTTTTCTCCGGGATGCAGATCCACCTGGTGAGCCTGCTTCACTATGTCTATTAGCACCCTGGCGCGGGTGTTTACCCCGCATGGCAACATCGTCTATACGGCAAACGACTTTCGCCAGACCCTGCGCATCGTCTTTGCCGGGATGATTGCGCTGAGCATCTCCAGCTTTTACAACACCAGCTACGGCGTGTTTTTTGTGGTCTATCCGATCATGCTGCTGTCGCTGGTGCCGGTGTTTAACCGCCACGTGGCGAAGCAGTTTATCTTCAGCGCCGCGCTAAACTGCGTCGAAATGATCTTCATCATCGGCTATCTGTCGCAATGGCCGGTCATCATGACGCTGGTGGTCTTCGCCCTGTACGTGATGCGCTTTCGCTTTATGAGCAAAGGGCCGCTGTTCCTGTTTGGCTCAATGGGCGTGGTGTGCCAGAGCGTGATGCTCAACTTTATGAGCTACCCCACGACCAACTGGCACACGCTGCTGTTTTCCAACATCGAAGCGAGCGTGATGGCGGTGTGCCTGAGCGCGCTGATGAACTATCTCCTGCCGGACGTGGAGCCCCGCAGGCCGCCGCCGCTGATTGAGAAAGACGATGCCCGGGTGCGCCACGAGTCGCTGCTCTCCGGCACCGTCGCGACGCTGATATTCGTGGTGTTTCAGATTAGCGACCTAAGCGATTCGCTTTCGGCGCTGATGGCGGGGATTTTAATTCTGTTCCCCATGCACTACCGCGGTTCGGTGATGAGCTCGATCTGGCGCGTGGTCGGCGTGGTGCTGGGCTGTCTCTACATTCTGGTGGTGCAGCTGATCCTCTACGATCACAGCAGCCATATGCTATTGATGATGCCGCTGATAGGCCTCGGGCTGGCGTTTGGCGCACGACTCCACGTGATGGAAAAGGTGGGGGCGGGCGTAGGGTTCTCCAGCATCACCACCATCGGCATTATGTTCGGGCAGAACATGCACCCGGACACTGACCTGGTGTTCAGCGATCTGTACCGCATCACCTCTGTCACCTTTTCGCTGGTGGCGACGCTGACGATGGTCTTTCTGGTGCACCTGATCCTGAACCGCTTCGAAGCGACGCGCTACGTCATCGCGCCGCCCAGGGCGGATTAATGCCCCAGCACGGCAGGCAGCTGCGAGAGTAAAAACAGAATCAGGCCAATCGTTCCGCCCACCAGGGTCCCGTTGACGCGAATGAACTGCAGGTCTTTACCGATGTTGAGCTCAATCTGGCGGGACATGTCTTTGGCGTCCCAGCTTTTGACCGTGTCGCTGATGTGTCGGGTCAGGAACGCGGCAAAATCCGGCGCGAGGCGGTGCGCGGCCTGCTCCAGATGCTCGTTCAGCGAGGCCCGCAGGCTGGCGTCGTTAGACAGCGTTTCGCCAAACCACAGCCCGGCGTTGGCGATGCGCTGCTTCACGCGCGAATCTTCACTCTGCATATCCGCCTTCAGCCACTGGCGCAGGTCGGCCCACATCTCACCCAGATAGCGGTTAAACGCCTCGTCGTTTTTCAGGTAGTGCTTGATGTTGTCGGCTTTCGCCGCCATCTCCGGATCGTTTTTCAGGTTGTCGATAAGCTTCAGCGTGGCGCGGTCAAACGCCTGGCGGATCTGGTGCGTGCGGTCGTGGCTGATATCGTCCAGCAGCGTGTTCACCGCGTTCGACACCATCTCCGCGCTTTGATCGCCCAGCCACTCGGTGGGCAGCACCAGCGCCTTGCGGGGATGCTCGGTTTTGAGCCAGTGGACGATCTGGTCGGCGATAAAGTCTCGCGTACTTTCCCGCTGAATCAAAGTAATCAGGCGGTTGATGATGGCGTCCAGGAGCACCTGGTGGCGGTTGTTTTTGGTCATGCTCTCCAGCATCACGGCGCTGGTTTCGGTGAAATCGACCTTGTCGATGGCCTTATGCACTGCCCGTTTGAGCAGGCGCTGAATGCGTCCGTCGTCGGTGAGTTCGAGAAAACCGCTCATCACCTGCATCAAGTGCAGCCCGACGCGCTGGGCGTTGTCGGGCTTGCTGAACCAGGCGCCGATCATCTGGGCGGGTTCATAGCGGCGGATTAGTGCTACCAGCGACTGGGTATCTAGAAACTTCTCCTGCACAAACTGGCCGAGATTGTCGCCGATCCGGTCTTTATTGCGCGGGATAATTGCCGTATGGCGCGAGATAAAGGGAATGGGCACCCGGCGGAACAGCGCAACCACGGCAAACCAGTCTGCCAGCGCGCCGACCATCGCCGCCTCGGCAATGGCCTTCACGCCGCGCACCCAGAAGGTCTGCGGCAGGAACAGGGTGGTGATAAACGCCGCGGCGGCAACCAGCAGCAGCGACAGCGCCAGCATCTTGGCGCGTTTGAGTTCAGCTATTTTTTCCATGGGTTAAGGATAGAGGCAAGCGGGGGGAAAGTGCAAAAACCGACACAGCACCCACCCGCCAAACCCCATCAGCACCACTCCCGCCGTGCGCTCAATCAGCCAGAGCGAACGGCTGAGCTTCTGTTGAACCACGGGCAGCCCCAACAGCGACACCAGCGCTAAATCCCACGCCAGCACCACCATCACCATCCAGATGCCGCAGGTCGCCTGCTCAAGCAGCGTGACGTCCGGCCCCAGCAAGGCCGTCATCAGCGCCAGATAGAACAGCGCGTTCTTCGGGTTTAACAGCGCCGAACCGAGCCCCAGCAGGATCTGCTTGCGCAGCGAAGGGCAGCGCTGGTGGGTTTCATTCAGCGCCAGCGCCTGCTGGCGGCTGCGAATCAGATGTGAGCCGATCCACAGCAGATACAGCGCCCCGCAAAGCTCGATAAGCGTAAACAGCCACGTAAACTGGCGCAGCGCGCTCCAGCCGATAATCACCAGTAAGATATACAGCCCGTTGCCCGCGGCGATGCCGACGCACAATCCGGCGCTACCCCGCAGTCGGTAGCGCGCGGCGTAGCCCACCAGCAGGAAGAAATCCGGGCCCGGGCTTAACAGGGCGACAAAATGCGCCAGCGCCAGCGCGAGAAAAGCGGAAGGGAATAACAGTTCCATAGCAACCTCGGTTAATAATCCGAGGTCAGACTACAGCGCTGCAGAGCCTATTTATTGTCAGATATTGATCGGCCGGTGGCGTACTGGCGCGGCGTGGCGGCGGTATAGCTGACGAAGGTCTTATGAAAATGGCTCTGGTCGGCAAAGCCGCTCTGGTAGCCAACGTCGGCAATATCATCCCCGGCGCGCAGCCGCGCTTTGGCGAACTCCACGCGGGAGATGTTGAGAAAGCTGCCCGGCGTCAGGCCGGTGTCCTGCCGGAAGGTGCGAATCAGCGTCTCCTTGCGCAGCGAGAAGCGTTGAGCAAGCTCGTCGAGGGAAGGCGGGCAGGTGAGATCGGAAAGAAACGCCTGCTGAATCTTCTGGCTGGTTGCGCGAAGCGCGTCAGCGTTATCCGCGGCGCGGGGAAGGGCAGAAAGCAGCGTCTCCAGTGATGCCTGAGAAAGGGTCTCAACAACGTCCAGGTAATGGGCAAACAGGGTTGGGCTACGAATAACCTGTAGCGCCAGCGGAAGCCCGGTGTCGATGTAGAGCATATGGTAGCTGCGCGGTTGCCCGGCGACGGGGTTACAGCTGTGCGGCTCACAGGCCGGGATCACGATGAGGTCCCCAGGGTTAAGGATGTACTCTCTGTCATGACACACGCAGCAGGTTTGGCCCTCCATAATCGCGCCGATGGAAAGCTGAGGGTGACTGTGGCGTTTGTACGCCTGCGTACTCTGCCAGGTACTGCGCAGCTCAAGGCCTGAGGCGCGGTGAAATGTCTGACGGACGTGTCGGGTATCGGTCATGGGCGCTCCTTCTGAAGGTTTTTTATACCACGTCAGCGAACCGTCCGGCAGCGCTTCATTAAGAACCTTCCGGATATACCCAACTTTACGCCCACGGCCAGTCATGTTGACTACCCTTAATACCCTAAGCGGTAAAACAAGGAGATTCGACATGGCTTATCAGACAGTAAATCCTGCCACTAACCAGCTCATCAAAGAATACCCCTCACATACCGACGCGGATATCGACGCGGCGCTCAGGGCGGCCGATGCGCTTTACCATTCGGAATGGGCGAAAGGCGACATCAGCCAGCGCCTGCCGGTGCTCCATAAGCTTGCCGATCTGATCGACGAGCGCACCGAGGATCTGGCTAAAATCGCCAGCCGGGAGATGGGGAAACTCATCGAACAGAGCCGCGGCGAGGTGAAGCTGTGCGCACAAATAGCCCGCTACTACGCCGATAACGCGAAGCGGTTCCTGGCCCCGGTGAAGTACGACTCGGAGCTTGGGGAAGCGTGGGTTGAGCATCACCCCATCGGCGTGCTGATGGCCGTCGAGCCGTGGAACTTCCCGTATTACCAGCTGATGCGCGTTCTGGCGCCGAACCTGGCGGCGGGTAACCCTGTCATCGCCAAGCATGCCAGCATCGTGCCTCACTGCGCCGAGACCTTCGCGCATCTGGTGCGCGAGGCGGGCGCGCCGGAAGGGGCGTGGACCAACCTGTTTATCTCGTCCGAGCAGGTGGCGAACATCATTGCCGACGATCGCGTGCAGGGCGCCGCATTAACCGGCTCCGAAAAGGCGGGCAGCGTGGTGGCCGCGCAGGCGGCGAAGCACATCAAGAAATCTACGCTGGAGCTGGGCGGTAACGACGTCTTCGTGGTGCTGGATGACGCAGACCTTGAGAAGGCCGTGAAAATTGGCGTTAACGCGCGGCTCAACAACGCCGGGCAGGTCTGCACCGCGGCGAAGCGCTTTATCCTGCATGAAAAGATTGCGGATGCCTTCCTGAGCAAATTCACCGAGGCATTTAAGCAGGTGAAGATTGGCGATCCGCTGGACGAAAGCACCACGCTGGGGCCTATGTCGTCTAAAGATGCTCTGGAAACGCTAACCAAACAGGTTAACGAGGCGGTGAAAAACGGTGCCACGCTGCACTATGGCGGCAAACCGGTTCAGCGCGACGGGAGCTTCTTCGAACCGACGATCCTGACGAATATCTCGCGCGATAACCCGGCGTACTTCGAGGAGTTCTTCGGCCCTGTGGCGCAGATGTACGTGGTGAAAAGCGACGACGAGGCGGTCGCGCTGGCGAACGACTCCCACTACGGCCTGGGCGGCGCGGTATTTAGTCAGAATATCGAGCGCGCGAAGAAAATGGCGTCACGGATTGAAACCGGGATGGTGTACATCAACTGGCTTACCGATACCGCGCCAGAGCTGCCGTTCGGCGGCGTGAAGCGGTCCGGCTACGGGCGCGAGCTGTCGGATCTGGGGATCAAAGAGTTTGTGAACCAGAAGCTGGTGGTGGTACACAAGTAATACCCGAGACAAAAAAACCTGCCATCTGGCAGGTTTTTTTGTTTGTTCGTCGGCTTAGAAGCTCACGCCGCCGCCCACGTATGCGCCGTCGATCAGCGTGTGGTTTGGACGACCGTCTTTGCCGTCAACGCTCACGTGGCGGTAACCCACTTTCAGCGTAACCGGTTTGATTGGGGTCCAGCTTACGCCGCCATTAGCTTCCACGTAGTTTTTCACGCTGTTGTTCAGGCCGTCTGGCGCAACGTAACCTTCACCGAAGACGTTGATGCTGTCGGTCAGTGCCACGTTCACGCCGCCGCCGATTGGGAACGCCACGCCGTTATCGCCTTTTTTCGGGCCGATGTAGATCGCTTTCGCACCTGCATTCAGCATGACCGGGCCCACTTCCAGGTTGTAGCCTGCGCCTACGCCGCCGGTCTGGGTGCCGTCATCGGTGTTTTTAAGCCAGTTACCTTCGGTGTAAAGACCGGAGGTCGATTTACCCATTTCCACATTCAGGTTGGTAAAGTTTTTACCCTGCTCAATGCTGCCACCCATCGCCAGTGCGGAGCCAGAGACAGCGGTCAGAGCGGAAAGGATGAGTACGTTAAGCTTTTTCATGAGTTTTTCCTCGTCATTAAATTAATCTGAGGGCACCTTAACAAGTGATGTTTATGACTGCAAATGTGATGCGTGTCGTGGTTTTATGCTGATTTTGTTAGTTATTTTGTTTTTATCTGTTGCTGAATTGTTTGTTTGGCGAACCGTCAATAGCAATTAAATTCGCGTTTAGTAAAAGTTTAAAGAGTTTGCTAAACGAGGTTTGAACGAGGGGAAAAAAGCCCTTTGAGATGAATTAATTAAGTTTCTAATAATTTCCAAAAATGTTTCAGTTGTCATAGATAAAGACGTAAGTTTACATTTCTGAAGAGGGATATACGTGCCGCTGCGTTGGTCAGAGTCCCTTCCATGTCATTTTTCTGACACGTTTATTCTTTACATTGTTGGCTTCACTAACTGGATGCTAACAATATGAAAAGAAAAATTATTCCTGTGCTAATCGGCTGTGCGCTCTCTTTCTCTGGCCTGGCGGCGCAGCCTACTGCTGAGCGCTATGTCGTCAGCTTCCCAGAAGGTTCCCACGTGAGCTATAGCGGCGCGTTTGCCAGCGCCTTTCCGAACGGACTCCCCGTGGGCATTGGCTCCGGCCTGCTGTTTACCGGCAAGCAGGGCGACGCCCTGACCTTTGCGACCGTGACCGATCGCGGTCCAAACGCTGATGCGCCAAAAATGGGTAAAAACGAAGCTAAAATATTTGTCACGCCAGATTTCGCGCCGCTGCTGATGACCATCCGCGTTCAGAACGGCAAAGCGGAGGCTGTTGATGCCCGCCCGCTGCATGATGATAAAGGCGAGATTAACGGTCTGCCGCTGCAAAGCGGCGTGATTGGTTCCACCAATGAAGTGGCGTTCAGCGACACCCTCAAGATCCTGAAGGGTGACAACCGTGGCCTGGACACAGAAGGCATCACCCCGGACGGCAAAGGCGGCTACTGGCTGTGCGACGAGTATGGCCCGTTCATGATTAACGTCGACAGCAAAGGGAAGATCCTGGCGATCCACGGGCCGCAGGCCGCGGAGGGGGAGAAATCCATCGCGGGCGGTCTGCCAAACATTATCAAATGGCGCCAGGCGAATCGGGGCTTTGAAGGCCTGACCCGCATGCCGGACGGGCGGATTATCGCCGCCGTGCAAAGCACGCTGGATATCGACGGTAAGAGCAAAAAGCAGGCGCTGTTTACCCGTCTGGTGAGCTTCGACCCGGCGACCGGGAAAACGGCGATGTACGGTTACCCTATCGACAGCGCGGCCTACAGCAAAAACAGCGACGCCAAAATCGGCGACATCGTGGCGCTCGATGACCAGCACATCCTGCTGATTGAGCAGGGAAGCGATAAAAACGATGGCATGCGTAACCTGATTTACAAGGTGGACCTCAGCAAGGCGAGCGACCTGACCGCCTTCGACAAGCCGGGCGAATACCCGGAGTTTGATGATGAGAAAACCCTGGCGCAGCGGGGCATAACGCTTGCTGCAAAAACGCAGGTTGTCGACCTGCGCGCGCTGGGCTGGCAGCAGGAGAAGGCCGAAGGGCTGGCGCTGATCGACAGCAAAACGCTTGCGGTGGCGAACGATAACGACTTTGGCGTGAAGGTGGCGATGCAAAACCCGGTCGAGGGCAAGAAGCTCAAGGATTATCGGGTGAACGCGGAAGGCAAGCTGACGCTGGATGATAAGCCGGTGGAAACCACGCTCAGCGTGAAGCCGCTGAAGAAGCCGGAGTCGGACAGCGAGCTGTGGATTGTGACGCTGCCGGAAGCGGTGAAATAAGTATCCCCACAAAATAATGCCTGCACAGACGCCCCCTCTCCCTTGAGGGAGAGGGCTGGGGTGAGGGGGAACATACGGCTCCGGTGGTCATTCCGTTCACTTCATGTTCCTTGCTACTCTGTAACGGCATGACCGGTGAACGTGCCAGGGTGGCTCAATCGCCACCACCCTGGCGACCTGGGCTCCCGGCGGTAAATCGCCGCTTCGCGGTGCCCTCAGCTTTTTCCTTCAGGCTATCGGGTCGGGCATGAGCCTGCATCCCTGCAGGCCACGCCCTCTCGGCGCATCCCTGCGCCTCGCCCCGGCCTTACGGAAACGCTTCGGCGATTTACAGCCGGACCAGGGCGTCGCTGTAAGTCATTAATTTACCTGAAGCAACGTTCATCGCTTCAGGTTAATAAATTACTGGGCAGAGGGGATGCATGGCGGTTATTTCTTCAGCCCCGCAAACGCCGCTCGAATTTCTTCTTCCGGCAGCTGTATGCCAATAAACACCATCACGCTGCGCGGCGCTTCATCGCCCCACGGTCTATCCCAGTCTGCGCTGTACAGGCGCTGCACGCCCTGGAACAGCAGGCGGTTAGGCTCGCCGTCGATCCACAGCATCCCTTTGTAGCGCAGCAGCTTGTCGGCAAACGACAGCAGCAGGTTTTCCATCACCCGCGAAACCTCGCCGATGTCCACCGGGTAGTCCAGCTCCACCACTATCGACGCGACGTCGTTTTGCTTGTCACCCATAAAGTGGAAGCGCGGTTTCGCGGTGACGTTCTCTTCCAGCATAAAGCCATTGGTGTTGAACAGCTGAGACAGATCGATGTCGCCATGCGTCACCGTGTAAACCGGCGCGCGGGAGTTGATGCGCGTCAGGCGCTCGCGCAGTTTTTCGCTGTCGCCCGCCACGTCGGTTTTGGTCAGCAGAATGCGGTCAGCGTAGCCCACCTGAGACTGGGCGATGGTGAACTGGTTCATCTGCTCGTCGGCGTGGACCGCATCGACCAGGGCAATCACGCCGTCCAGCAGGTAGCGCTGGCAGAGGATCTCGTGAGAGAAAAAGGTCTGAATAATCGGGCCGGGGTCGGCCATGCCGGTGCATTCGATCACCAGGCGGTCAAAGTCGATCTCGCCGCGGTCGCGGCTGTCGAGCAGGTCCAGCAGGGCGTCTTCTAATTCGTTAGAGCGGGTGCAGCAGATGCAGCCGTTGGTCAGGGTTTTGATCTGGGTGGCGCGATCGCCGATCAATTGATCGTCAACGGAGACCTCACCGAATTCGTTTTCGATGACGGCGATTTTGAAGCCGTGCTGTTCGTTCAGGATGTGGCGCAGCAGGGTGGTTTTACCGGCGCCGAGAAAACCGGTCAGCAGGGTAACGGCAATCGGGGTCATGGTCTCTCCTTTAGCAGCAGCGGACGCCGCCTTCTCCACTTCCGCCGTAGCGCGCTTCCTGCCGCTCGCGGAAGAATTCGGTGTAGGTCATGTACGGCTTATCCGGATGGTTGGTCTTCATATGCTCAACGTAGTTGTCATAGTCCGGAATGCCAATCAGCATTTTCGCCGCCTGACCGAGGTATTTTTTTGCTTCGCCTAAGTTACCAAACATTGTGGGTTCCAGACAGAAAAAGCCCGGCGATGTGAGTCCGCTGGGCTTGTGTTCCCCTCACCCCAGCCCTCTCCCAAAGGGAGAGGGGGAGGATTGCGGATTAATGGTGTGAAGAGGTCTTCACGCCGCCTTCCGGCACCGGCACGTACGGAGTTTCTTTATCCGTACGGCCGTCGGCGTTGCGTACTTTCAGCCAGGTTTTGATGCCGTAGAAGATGATGCTGTACACCACCACCAGGAACAGAATGCTCAGACCCGCGTTGGTGTAGTTGTTCACCACGATATGGTTCATGTTGGCAATCTGCTGCGCGGTCAGGTCCGCGCCGCCTGCGGCAATCTTCTCTTTGTACTGGTTAGCCATGAAGAAGAAGCCTTCCAGCTGCGGGTTGGCGCTGAACAGCTTCAGGCCAAGCGCCCAGGTGGTGCAGAGCAGCAGCCACAGCGCAGGAACAACCGTTACCCAGATGTATTTGGTGCGCTTCATCTTCACGAGGACCACGGTACCCAGCACCAGAGCAACGGCTGCGAGCATCTGGTTAGAGATACCGAACAGCGGCCACAGGCTCTTCACGCCGCCGAGCGGGTCGACAACGCCCTGATACAGCAGGTAGCCCCACAGGCCGACGCAGCCCGCAGTACCCAGAATGCCCGCTACCAGAGAGTCGGTTTTCTTCAGGAACGGCACGAAGTTACCGAGCAGATCCTGCAGCATGAAGCGGCCCGCACGGGTACCGGCGTCCAACGCGGTCAGGATGAACAGCGCTTCGAACAGAATACCGAAGTGGTACCAGAAGCCCATGTCCGCCCACGGCAGCACTTTGTGGAACACGTGTGCGATACCGACAGCCAGCGTCGGCGCGCCACCGGCGCGGTTCAGCACGGACGGTTCGCCGATGTCCTTCGCCGTCTGCATAATCTGCTCTGGCGAAATCACAAAGCCCCAAGAGCTAACGGTCGCCGCCGCGTGCGCGCTGGCGTCCTTCAGCTGCGCCATAATCAGCGCCGCGTTGTCACCGCCCATTTCGTGCAGGTTTGGCATGGTGATGCCGAGGCCCGCAGGCGGGGTGTTCATCGCGAAGTAGAGACCCGGTTCGATGATAGACGCCGCAACCAGCGCCATGATCGCCACGAAGGACTCCATCAGCATCGCGCCGTAGCCGATCAGACGCGCGTCTTTCTCGTTCGCCAGCAGCTTAGGCGTGGTACCGGAGGCAATCAGGGCGTGGAAGCCGGAGACCGCACCGCAGGCGATGGTGATAAACAGGAACGGGAACAGGGCGCCTTTCCACAGCGGGCCGGTACCGTCGATGTACTGGGTTACCGCAGGCATTTTCAGGTCCGGGTTAATCACCAGGATGCCGATCGCCAGACCGACGATAACGCCGATTTTGAGGAAAGTCGCGAGGTAGTCACGCGGGGCCAGAATCAGCCAGACCGGCAGCAGCGCGGAGATAAACGCATAGCCAATCAGCGCGAAGGTAATGGTGGTGTCCTTGAAGGTCAGCGCCGGGCCCCAGTACGGGTCGTGCGCAATCACGCCGCCGAAGTAGATGGAGGCCACCAGCAGCACGATACCAATCACCGACACTTCACCTACGCGTCCCGGTCTCAGGAAGCGCATGTAGATACCCATGAACAGCGCAATCGGCACGGTTGAGCAGACGGTGAAGACACCCCACGGGCTTTCCGCCAGCGCTTTCACCACGATCAGCGCCAGCACCGCGAGGATGATGATCATGATCAGGAAGCAGCCGAACAGGGCGATAGTCCCCGGCACGCGGCCCATCTCTTCTTTGACCATCTCGCCCAGAGAGGCGCCGTTACGGCGAGAAGAGATAAACAGCACCATAAAGTCCTGCACCGCACCCGCCAGCACCACGCCGGCGAGCAGCCAGAGCGTACCCGGCAGGTAGCCCATCTGCGCGGCCAGTACCGGGCCGACCAGCGGGCCCGCACCGGCGATCGCGGCAAAGTGGTGACCAAACAGCACGTAGCGGTTGGTTGGCACGTAGTTCAGGCCGTCATTGTTAATGACCGCCGGAGTGGCGCGCGTCGGGTCGAGCTTCATGACCTTCTGCGCGATGTACAAGCTGTAGTAGCGATAAGCCACAAGATAGACGGAAACGGACGCAACCACGATCCACAGGGCGCTTACGTGTTCGCCCCGGCGTAATGCGACAACCGCCAGACAAAAAGCGCCGAGGATCCCGAGTAAGGCCCAGGGCACGTGCTTCAGTAGTTTTTTAGTATCCATAGTAAGACCTGGTTTTTTATGTAAAGAAAAAAGGGTCAGGGTTCGTTGTGAGGAGGTATTGATTAATGCTGGAGCGATCGTGCCAGATCCTCGCGCGTGTAAAGGACGGTAAATGAATGAGTGGTTGAAAGTGCCGGGTGAGCGGTCAAAGGGGGCGACGAGCGGTTCCGGCTCGCCGCCAGGGGACGAAATTATGTGATTGAGATCACTTGATTATTCGGGTTGCGCTCCACGGCCAGATAGCTCTCCAGCGTTCCGATCAGTTTTTCCTTTAGCCATTTCGGTTCCAGAACCTGAATATGGGGAAGCCAGTAGAACAGCAGCGGCAGGATCTGGTTCTCGTGCGCCGCCTGGCAGCGCAGCGTGACGCCGCCCAGCTGCTCCTCCAGCAGCTCCTGTTCCGGCAGAAGATCGCGGCGCAGGAAGTAATGTGAAATATTATCTTTAATGAATATTTTCACCGCGAAAGTATCTTCGGACACCCAGGGATCAAGGCTTTTCTCCAGCAGCTTACGAACATTTTCTTCGGGCGTGAAGGTCGTTTTCTGAATATCAAACCAGCTAATCTGGCTCAATGAGAAGGATTTCAGGCGGCTATTTTCGGTGGCTTGTAAATACCATATATTTTTTTTGTTAATGAGTTTATAGGGGTTAATCAGACGGGTTTTACCCTTATAAACGATCTGACAAACATTATGGTTTTTAATCGATTTCTCGATTTTCGTTAAATGGCGGCGAATATCGCGTTCTAGCGTGTGTTCGGCTTCATTGCCAAGAATAAGAATATGGTTTTCGTCAACGCGCGTTTCAAGCTTCTGCCAGAATTCCGTATTTCTTTCAGGGAAAAAGCTGTCAGCATTCAGGAAGTTAGCAAGGGTGTGATGTAAGCCTTGTCCGCCGGGCGACTGTGCGGAATGGATCAGCCGATATAGCCCGTTACCGGTATGTTCAACAATGGGAGAGAGGGCATTTAAATCCCGGTAGACGGTACGCTCGGTAATTTTAAATTTTTCCATTAGCGCACTGCGGTTTACCACACCGTTTAAATGTAGCTCAAGGAGAATATCGACCAGACGTTCAGCCGAGCGGCTCCGCGTCGTTTTTGCCATAAGGTCATCCTGTATATTTAGGTATGCGCTGAATGATGCGGATGCACTGACAAAGGGTGCCAGTATTCAGTCACAGTAAATTTCTCTTATGGTTATATAACGGCGTGATTTAGCGGAAACCTTAGGAGTTTTTGTAGAAAGCGGCGCTGGCCGGAAAAAGGCCAGCGCGAGGGGGGATCACACGGCGGCTTCTGCCTCCAGCATGACCGGGTGGAAACGGCGCCTGAAGTAGATCAGGCCGTGGCCCGCATCACTCAGGATGATGTTCTTAACTTCAACAAGGTAGACAAGATGCGTGCCGATGGTTTGCACCTGGCTAATCTCACCTTCCAGGCTGGCGAGCGCGCCCTTGAGCACAGGCTGCGCCAGCGGTCCTTTCTGCCAGCAGGAGAGGGCAAAGCGTTCTTCCATCGTCATACCGGTCATCCCGGCGAAATGGCGAGCCATGATCTCCTGCTCGTGGTTCAGCACGTTGACGCACAGCCTGCCGTTACCCTGAAAGACCGGGTTCATGGCGCTGTTGGCGTTGATGCACACCATGACCGACGGCGGGGTGTCCGTCACCGAACAGACGGCGGTGGCGGTGATACCGCAGCGGCCCGCCTCGCCCTCGGTGGTGACCACATTAACCGCCGCCGACAGGCTACTCATTGCGTCGCGAAAACGCAGGCGTTGTTCATCTGAATGCATTGCAACCTCCCGCTGCGCTATTTCAGCAGCTTGTCGAGCATGTTGATATCGCTGTTGTTGTGCAGGTGCGGTACGGTCCAGCCGTGCTGGTCGTACTCGGACATGCAGCGGTCGACCATCGCCATCATTTTGTCCATGTTGCCGGAGCTCTGCGCCTGGCGCAGACACTGCAGGCGGATCTCATCCTGGCTTCCGGAGTAGTTGATTTCGTACAACTCGTGACGGCCGCCAAACTCGCTGCCGATGGCATCCCACATCAGCTTCAAAATCTTGATGCGTTCAACGTGATCCATGCCGTTGGAGCCGCGCACGTATTTCGCCAGATACTGGTCGATCTGCGGGTTGTTCAGATCCCGGGCGCTGGACGGGAGGTAAATCAGTCCGGACGTCACGTTACGCTCGATGATGTTCTTGATCTTGGCGTAGGCCATCGGCGCCATCACGCGGTAGGTTTGCAGCGCGGCGTGATCCGGCAGATACGCGCCGTTGACCCACGGGGTGGCTTCGGAACACATGGAGTCACTCAGCGCCCAGAACATGTTGCGCCAGGCAACCACTTCGCCGAGATCTGCCTGCACGCCGCGGAACTCCAGGGTACCGGTGCACTCCAGGGATTTCTTCAGCAGGGCGGTGATGAAGTCGAGCTTCACCGCCAGACGCACGCAGGCCTGCAGCGGATACATACGGGCGAAACCGCCTTCCATCGTCCAGCGACGGCAGCGGTCGAAATCGCGGTAGATCAGCACGTTTTCCCACGGGATCAGCACGTGATCCATCACCAGGATCGCGTCGTTCTCGTCGAAGCGGCTGGAGAGCGGGTAGTCGTACGGGGATCCGGTTGCGCCTGCCACCATTTCGTAAGAGGCGCGGGAGATCAGCTTCACGCCTTCGGCATCCATCGGCGCGACGAACATCAGCGCGAAGTCCGGGTTTTCGCCCATCACCTGCGCGGAGCCGAAGCCGATCATGTTGTAGTGGGTCAGGGCGGAGTTGGTGGCCACCACCTTTGCGCCGCTGACGATAATCCCGGCGTCGGTCTCTTTCTCCAGCTTGATGTAGACGTCTTTTACCTCGTCCGCCGGCTTGTGGCGATCGATCGGCGGGTTAACGATGGCGTGGTTAAAGTACAGGCCGGTTTCCTGAATGCGCGTGTACCAGTTACGGGCGTTCTGTTCGAACTGGCCGTAGAAGGCCGGGTTGGCGCCGAGCGCGCAGCCGAACGCGGCTTTGTAGTCCGGCGTGCGGCCCATCCAGCCGTAGCTCAGGCGCGACCACTCGGCGATGGCGTCGCGCTGCTGGCGCAGGTCGTCGGCGCTTTTCGCCACGCGGAAAAACTTGTGGGTATAGCCGCCGCTGCCGGTGTCGGTGCCCCAGCAGAGCGCGTCCTGCATGTCAGGCTTGTGCAGCGCGTCGTACATCTGCGCGATGGAGGCCGCCGCGTTGCGAAACGCTGGATGGGTGGTGACGTCTTTGACGCGCTCGCCGTAGATATAAATCTCACGACCGTCCTGCAGGCTTTTTAAATACTCTTCGCCGGTTAACGGACGTTTGGCATCAGCGCGGAAATCTTCAGGCTTCATAGGGACCTCGTATCGGAATAGGGTTGTTAAATTTATGTTTTGTTTTTGTTGTTTAATTGAAGCCTGAGAGGGGCGGAACGTGAAGGGACGATTGGGACAACGGCGGGTACTTTTCGCGAGAGATCGCAGAGTGTGATTTCCCTCACCCTAACCCTCTCCCAAAGGAAGAGGGGACGGTTACTCCCTCTCCCTTTGGGAGAGGGCCGGGGTGAGGGGAACAGGCGATACCGGTACTTTCTGCGCTCGATACGCGCTCGGCGAACACCCCACTAATCGGTTAAAAAACCGGGCAAAATAGGCCGGATCCTTAAATCCCAGCTGCCAGGCAATCTCGCTGACCGCGCTGTCGGAAAAGAGCAGCAAGCGTCTGGCCTCCCGCAGCTGGCGGTCGAAGATCAGCCGCTTCGGCGGGCGGTTGGCAAAGCGGCGGCAGATATCGGTCAGGCGGGATTCGGTCAGGTGCAGCTCGCTGGCGTATTCCGGCACCGTCCAGTGCTGGTGGTAATGAACGTCAATCAGCTGGGTAAAGCGCTGGAACAGCTTCAGCTCGCCGCGCATGCCGCCCGAAGCGTGGTCGTCGAGCTTCGCGTTGCGCAGCAGCAGGGTAAACACCGCCTGCGCCAGCAGGACCAGAGTATGTTCGCGCCCCGGCAGCTGTTCCGTGGATTCCCGGGCAATCAGTGGCCAGTAGTGCTTCAGCGCCGCCAGCTCGTCCGGCCTGTCGGCCAGCGAGAGGCAGATCCCCGGCAGGCCAAACGCTTCACGCGTGCCGGGGTAAAGCACCTCCAGCAGCGGCCAGATCAGATCCTCGCGCACCGTCAGCACGTGCCCGTCGCTGTCGGATTCGGTGATAAACGCGTGCGGTACCGATGGCGGCGTGAGGACGAACAGCGGGGCCTGCACCGAGTAGCGGTGATCGTCGAGCTGGAGTTCAATCTGCCCGGTATCGAGAAAGTGCATCTGAAAATACTGGTCGTGACGGTGCGCCTGCATGTCGCGGCCAAAAAAGGCCGCCATGCGCGCGAACGACTGGTAGTGCACGTCGTCGGTGCCCAGACTTTCGTCGTACTCCTTGCTGATGTCGATGTTGGTAATGGGGTTCTGGCACATGGCGGCTCCCTAGTGGATCTTCTGCGCCGCGATGCCCGGCTCGCGCTCAAGGCTTTCGCGCTGCGTCATCGGGATGCGCGTCAACACCAGCGCGCCGACCACCAGCAGCCCGGCCACGAACCACAGCCCGGAGCTGAAGCTGCCGGTTGCATCACGCAGAATGCCGATCAGCAGCGGGCTAACGGCGGATCCGACGTTGCCGATGGCGTTGATCACCGCCAGCGCCACCGCGCGGGACTGCAGGCTAATCACCCGATCCGGCGTGGTCCAGAATATGGCCATGGCGGTAAAGGATCCGGTTGAGGCCATAATGATGCCAAGCAGCTGGATCAGGCTGTGATCGGTGGCCGAGGCCAGCATCCATCCCGCCGCGGCGAACAGGTACGGCAGGATGGTGTGCTTTTTTCGCTCTTTCAGCCTGTCGGAGCGTCGGCTCCACCAGATCATCCCGAGAATGGTGCAAAACTGCGGGATCGCCGCCAGCAGGCCGATGACGATATTGCTGCTTCCCGTGTTGAAGCTTTGCAGGATCTGCGGCGTCCAGATGTTGATGGCGCTGAGCGTGTTGGTCAGGCAGAAGTAGGCCAGCGTGTAGAGCAGCACCGCCGGGGTCAGCACCTCGCGCAGCGTCGATCGCGGCGTGACGGACTGGGCAATGGCGACCTCCTGCTCGCGGGCGATCATCGTTTTCAGCGCCTGCTTTTCGTCATCATCCAGCCAGGTGGCCTGGTCAGGCGTGTCGTTGAGGTAAAACCAGGTCACCACGCCGAGCACCACCGACGGCAGCCCCTCGAGCAGGAACAGCCACTGCCAGCCCTTCAGGTTCCACAGCCCGTCCATCGCCAGAATGTAGCCGGAGAGGATCGAGCCGAGCATCATGGTCACCGGCATGGCGATCATAAACAGCGCGTTGGCGCGGGCGCGGTGATAGGCCGGGAACCACCAGGTGAGGTAGACCAAAATCCCCGGCAGGAAGCCCGCTTCGGCAATGCCCACCAGCATGCGCAGGACGTAGAGTGTTTCAGGGCTGGTGGCGAACATGGTGCAGGTGGAGGCGATGCCCCACACCACCATGATCCCGGCGATCCAGCGCCGCGCGCCGATCTTCGCCAGCATGATGTTGCTCGGGATCCCGCACAGCACGTAGGTGACGTAAAACAGCGTCGCGGCCAGGCCAAACATGGTCGACGTAAGGCCCAGATCTTTGCCCATCGTCAGCCCGGCAAAGCCGATGTTGATGCGATCGAGAAACGAAAAGACAAACAGGATAAAGAGAAAGACGATCAGGCGTCGGAACAGCTTGTTAATGGCGCGATGTTCAACAGCTTTATTATCATGAGTTTGCAGGGTAGAGGTCGTCATGGTGCGCTCCAGATCTTACGTTTAGTAGACGGATTTATTGTTATTAACTGACGTAACCGGTTGTTCGATAAAACGTGCCGCCAGCGCTTCGGCGCTGCGGGCGAGCAGGGTGGTGTCGACGCCGACGGCGACAAACAGCGCGCCAAGCTCGAGGTAGCGTTTCGCCAGCGGCTCGTTCGCCATCAGGATGCCGGGCGCTTTGCCCGCGCTGAGGATCTGCGCGATAGCCTGCTCGATGGCGGCCTGCACCTCCGGGTGCTGCGGATTGCCGGCAAAGCCCATGTCGGCGCTCAGATCCGCCGGGCCGATAAACACGCCGTCGACGCCTTCCACGTCCAGGATCTGCGGCAGATTTTTCAGCGCCTCGCGGGTTTCAATCTGTACCAGCACGCACATGGCGTCGTTGGCCTGCTGCAGGTAATCCGGAATGCGGTTCCAGCGCGACGCGCGTGCCAGGGCGCTGCCGACGCCGCGAATGCCGGCGGGCGGGTAGCGGGTAGAACGTACCGCCAGCCGCGCTTCGTCGGCGTTTTGCACCATCGGCACCAGCAGGGTTTGCGCCCCCACGTCCAGCAGCTGTTTTATCTGCACCGGATCGTTCCACGACGGGCGCACCACCGGCTGGCTGGGATAGGGCGCGATGGCCTGTAATTGGGTTAACACGGTCTGCACGCTGTTCGGCGCGTGCTCGCCGTCGATCAGCAGCCAGTCGAAGCCTGCTCCGGCCAGCAGTTCGGCGCTGTAGCTGCTGGTCAGCCCCAGCCATAAACCGATTTGCGGACGGCCCGCCTTCAGCGCCGCTTTGAATGCGTTTTGCATGGTTGCCTCCTTACACAAAGCGGCAGCTGATGGAGCCCATGTTGCCGTAGTCAACGTGGAAGGTGTCGCCTCTGCTGGCGGGCACCGGGCGTGTAAAGGAGCCGCCGAGAATAATCTGGCCGGGCTCAAGCTGCACGTCGTACGGTGCCAGCTTGTTCGCCAGCCACGCCACGCCGTTCGCCGGGTGGTTAAGCACGCCTGCGGCGACGCCGGTCTCTTCGATCACGCCGTTGCGGTAGAGCAGGGCGGAGATCCAGCGCAGATCCAGCTCGTCGGGCTTAATCGGACGACCGCCGAGGATCACCCCCGCGTTGGCGGCGTTATCGGAGATGGTGTCAAACACCTTGCGCGGGCGCTGGGTCTCCGGGTCAACGTTGTGGCAGCGGGCGTCGATCAGCTCCAGCGCGGGGATCACGTAGTCCGTAGCGTTGTAGACGTCGAAGATCGTGCAGTTCGGGCCGCGCAGCGGTTTTGCCAGCACGAAGGCCAGCTCCACTTCGATGCGCGGGACGATGAAGCGATCGACGGGAATATCGCTGCCGTCGTGGAAGAACATGTCGTCCAGCAGCGCGCCGTAGTCCGGCTCGCTAATCTGCGAGCTGGCCTGCATCGCTTTGGAGGTCAGGCCGATCTTGTGGCCCTTCAGCACGCGGCCTTCGGCAATCTTCAGGCTGACCCATTCGCGCTGGACGGCGTAGGCGTCGTCGATGGTGATCGTCGGGTAGTCAAGGGAGATCTGGCGGATCTGCTCCCGGGATTGTTCCGCCTGATGCAGACGATGGGCGATCAGGGTATGGGTATGTTTGTCGAGCATGGCGATATCCTGTTTTATATTTTTCTCCCCCTGGGAGAAGGGACGGGATTACTTAAACAGCGCGTGCACGTTGTTTTGTTTGTAATTGAGCGTCGGATGCAGCTCGTCCAGCTCGAACGAAAGCGCCAGATAGCGGCTCGCCATCAGCTCCGCAAAATGCGTTTTGATCAGCGCAAACAGCATCTCCCCCACGGCTTCGCGGCTCTCCAGGCTGCGCCCGGAACCAATCTTCAGCGTCATATGCACGAAGGCGTAATCGTGCCTGCCGTCGGCCATCTGCCAGGTGTCCAGCCAGTGGGCGCGGCTGCGGATGCCGCCGATGGGGAAGATGCCCGTGGCGGCGAGCGCCTCGTTCACTTTGGCAAACAGCCCCGGCAGGTCGGCCTGCTCGCGGATGTTGTCGGTACATTCAGCAATAAAGTGCGGCATGGTGACTCCTTACGCGGGCAGGGGGAAAACGGCGTTAACCTGGCCGGTACCGGAGCTGGCGAACAGCTCGGTGAGGAACTCCACCTTGCCGTCGTACTGGTCCCAGCCGAGCATCCCCAGCAGCATCACCGTGTCGTGCATGTTGCCCTCGCCGTAACAGTAGTCGGCGTACTCCGGCAGCATGCTGCAAAACTCTTTGAACTGCCCCTCGCGCCACAGCTTCACCACGCGCTCGTCCATCTGGCGGTCGAACTCGCGGGTGTAGCTGTTCATCCCTTCCTCGGCGCGCTGGTCGTCGATAAAGCGGTGCGACAGCGAGCCGCTGGCGAGCACCGCCACGGTGCCGTCGTATTTCTCAATGGCGCTGACGATGGCCTCGCCCAGCCTGCGGCTGTCGGCGAAGTCGTGAACCGTGCAGAACGCCGAAATAGAGACCACCTTGAAGTGCTTATCCGCGTTCATGTAGCGCATCGGCACCAGCGTGCCGTACTCCAGCTTCAGGCTCGGAATGTTGTGCGCTTTGGCGCGCACGCCGAGCTTCACCGCCTCGTCGGCGATGAGCTGGCCGAGTTCCGGATTGCCGTCGTAGTCGTAGGTCATGTCGCGGATAAAGTGCGGCAGCTCGTTGCTGGTGTAGACGCCCGAAAAATGGTCCGCACAGTTGATGTGGTAGGCGCTGTTCACCAGCCAGTGGGTGTCGAAGACGATAATGGTATCGACGCCCAGCTCCCGGCAGCGCTTGCTAATCTCTTTATGCCCGTCGATGGCGCCCTGGCGGCAGCCGTGGTTTTTGCCCGGCAGCTCGGAGAGGTACATCGACGGTACGTGGGTGATTTTTGCCGCTAACGCTAATTTACCCATGGTCAGATCCCCCACTTTGGAATCGGATGGTCGCCCATGGAGATGCAGACGTTCTTCATCTCCGCGAACACCTCGAAGCTATACTCGCCGCCCTCGCGGCCGGTGCCGGAGGCCTTCACGCCGCCAAACGGCTGGCGCAGGTCGCGCACGTTCTGGGTGTTCACAAACACCATGCCCGCTTCGATATTGCGCGCCAGGCGCAGCACTTTGCTGACGTCCTGGGTCCAGATATACGACGCCAGGCCGTACTCCACGTCGTTGGCCAGGCGCAGGCCTTCCGCTTCGTCCTTAAACGGCAGCAGGCAGGCCACCGGCCCGAAGATTTCTTCCTGCGCAACGCGCATGCGGTTGTCGACGTCCGCCAGCACGGTCGGGCGCAGGAAGTTGCCGCCCTTCAGGTGCGCAGGCAGGTCGGTCGGTTTGTCCGGGCCGCCCGCCAGCAGGGTCGCGCCCTCTTCAATGCCGAGGCGGATGTAGCCGGAGACTTTTTCCCAGTGCTGCTGGCTGATGAGCGCGCCAATCTGGGTGTTCGGATCGGTCGGGTCGCCCACGCGCAGGCGGTTGGCGCGCTCGGCAAAGCGCTTCACGAATTCCGGGTAGATGCTCTGCTGGATAAAGATGCGCGAGCCGGCGGTGCAGCGCTCGCCGTTGATGGAGAAGATGGTGAACAGGGCGGCGTCCAGCGCGCGCTCGATGTCGGCATCTTCAAAAATCAGCACCGGGGATTTGCCGCCCAGCTCCATGGAGTACTTCTTCAGCCCGGCGTTTTTCATGATGTTGCGCCCGGTGGCGGTGCCGCCGGTGAAGGAGACGGCGCGCACGTCGTGATGGCGCACCAGCGCGTCGCCCGCCGTTGCGCCGTAGCCCTGCACCACGTTGAGCACGCCCGCCGGAATGCCCGCCTCCAGCGCCAGCTCGCCCAGACGGTCGGCGGTCAGCGGGGAGAGTTCAGACATTTTCAACACCGCGGTGTTTCCGAGTGCCAGGCACGGCGCGACCTTCCAGGTGGCGGTCATAAACGGCACGTTCCACGGCGACACCAGCGCGCAGACGCCCACCGGCTGCACCAGGGTGTAGTTGAGCATCTTGTCGTCAACCGGGTAGGTTTTGCCGTTCATCTGCTGGCACACCTCGGCGAAAAATTCGAAGTTGTGCGAGGCGCGCGGAATGAGCACGTTTTTGGTCTGGTGGATCGGCAGCCCGGTATCGGCGGTTTCCATCGCGGCGATCTCCGGGACGTTCTGGTCGATCAGATCCCCCAGACGGCGCATCAGGCGCGCGCGCTCCTTCATCGGCAGGTTAGCCCACTTCGGGAACGCCTCTTTGGCGGCGGCGACGGCCTGGTGAATTTCAGCCTCACCGCCGGCGGCGACTTCCGCTAATACCTCGCCGGAGGCCGGGTTGGTTGTGTGGAAGTACTCGCTTCCGGCGACGTTTTTACCGTTGATCCAGTGGTTAATCTTTTTCATTTTGCAGTCTCCTCGCTGACAATTCGGTTCACCAGGCGTCCCACGCCCTCCACTTCCACCACCACCTCATCGCCCGGCACCACGTCGGACAGCCCCTTCGGCGTGCCGGTGGCAATCATGTCGCCCGGCTGCAGGGTCATAAAATCGCTCAGGTACGCAATCAGGAACGGAATGCTGAAGATCAGATCCGCCGTGGTCCCTTCCTGGCGCAGCTCGCCGTTGACGAAGGTGCGCAGGGCGAGGTTGTGCGGGTCGGGAATGGCCGCTTTCGGCACGATGTGGGGGGAAATGGGGGTCAGCCCGTCGCGGCTTTTCACCCTCAGGTTCGGGCGGTAGTAGTTTTCCAGGTAGTCGCGGATGGCGTAGTCGTTGCAGACCGTATAGCCCGCAACATAGTCCATCGCCTCGGCTTCGCTGACCTTGCGGGCGGTTTTACCGATGACCACCACCAGCTCCGCTTCGTAATGCATGTATTCGATATTGTTCGGGCGCACCGACGTCTGGCCGTCGCCGTTGAAGGTGTTTGGCGCTTTGATAAATACCAGCGGCTCGGTGGGCGGCTTGAAGTCCAGCTCGCTGGCGTGATCGGCATAGTTCAGACCGAGGGCAAACAGCGTGGCGTGCGGCGGCGTGCTGTGCGCAATAGTGACGCTACGCTCATCCACCACCGGGTTTTCCAGCGGCGGAAAACCTTCTGCCAGAATGCGCACGCGATCGCCCGGGCGGATCTCAACGCGGCTTTGCGGGGTGCCGAGCAGGATCGCATCGCCGGGATTGAGGGTGGCGAACTCGCTCAGGGCGCTCAGCAGTTCGGCGGCGTTACGCTGAAGATCGGCCGTGCTCCAGTGGTCCGCTTCGCGACCGTTGATCTCGGTGATGATCGTCAGGTTATCCACGTTATCAACGGCGACCAGTTCGCCGAGCGGGCAAAATCCGTCCCGGCATTTGGCCTTGATGGCCGGGCGGTAGAAGCTCTCTTCCGGCAGGCTCACCTCGTTGGCGAGCGCATATCCCGCGATGTACTCCGCGGCGTCCTCCGGGCGCACCTTGCTGGCGGTTTTGCCCACCACCAGCGCCACCGTCGCGCCGCTCAGCACCGTTTCCCCGTGCGGGAAAGGGATCGGCTCGCCCGCGCGAATCACCGTGTTATGCGGTTTGATAAACCACACCGCCGTTTTCGGCGGCGTGTTGTAGGGGGCTTTTTCAAAGGCCTCACGCCAGGCTTCGCGCTGGCTTTGATGGTTGAGGGCGACGGCAAAAACGGTACCTTTCATTCATATACTCCTCACCCCGGCGGTCCGGGTTGTGATTTCATTAATATGTTAATGATCTGGTTTTATGCTTTTGCTGTTTATTTCGCAATCAGAAGTGAAAGATTTGTGATGGGAATAACAATAAATTTACATTCTGTGATTTGTTTATAGTAAAATCAAATAGTTAATAAAATTATTGGGTTTCTGTTAGACTTTTTGACGGAAAACGTGTTGTTTATAAAAGCATCTTTTAGTGATTGTTTACTTGTTAATGATGTTAAGGGGAAAGGCTATGCATGATTCATTAACCATCGCGCTGCTGCAGGCGCGGGAAGCGGCGATGTCGTACTTCCGCCCGATCGTGAAGCGCCATAACCTGACCGAGCAGCAGTGGCGCATTGTGCGCGTGCTGGCTGAACATCCGTCGATGGATTTTCACGATCTGGCGTTTCGCACCTGCATCCTGCGCCCGAGCCTGACGGGCATTCTGACACGGATGGAGCGCGACGGCCTGGTGCTGCGCTTAAAGCCGGTGAACGACCAGCGCAAGCTGTACGTGTCGCTAACCAAAGAGGGGAATGCGCTGTATGAACACGCCCAGGCGCAGGTCGAAGAGGCGTATCAGCAGATCGAGGCGGAATACACGCCGGAGAAGATGAAACAGCTGACGGCGCTGCTGGAAGAGTTTATTGAACTCGGAAACCGGCATAACGCAGCGCGGGAAGAAGAGTAAAAACCACAAATTCCAGGATGATTTTCGTAAAGTTTTCCCTTTCCAGGCCGAAAATTCTGTATCTGTCTGAGGAAAGAGAAAACATGTTAAACCGTATCAAGATTGTCACCAGCTTAATGCTGGTTTTAGCGATATTTGGCCTTTTACAACTCACATCCGGTGGTCTTTTCTTTAATGCCCTTAAGAATGACAAAGAGAATTTCACCGTCCTGCAAACCATTCGCCAGCAACAATCCACGCTGAACGCCAGCTGGGTCGCGTTGCTGCAAACCCGTAATACCCTGAACCGTGCGGGTATCCGCTACATGATGGATCAGAGCAATATCGGCAGCGGCGCGACCGTTAACGATTTGATGCAAATCGCGTCTACGTCTCTGAAACAGGCGGAAAAAAACTGGGCTGCCTACGAAGCCCTGCCGCGCGATCCGCGTCAAAGCGATGCGGATGCCATGGAGATCAAGCGTAACTATGATATTTACCACGGCGCGCTGGCGGAGCTGATTCAGCTGCTGGGTGCCGGCAAAATCAACGCCTTCTTCGACCAGCCGACCCAGAGCTATCAGGACGGTTTTGAGAAGCAGTACGTGAGCTACCTGCAGCAGAACGACAAGCTGTATCAGACGGCGGTCGAAGACAGCAACAGCTCCTACAGCCAGGCTATCTGGGTGCTGATTAGCGTCCTGATTGCCGTGCTGGTAGTGATCGTGGCCGTCTGGCTCAACATCAAGCAGACGCTGATCTCTCCGCTGAATCGTCTGATCGACAACATTCGCCATATCGCCAGCGGCGACCTGGTGAAGCGTATTGAAGTTCAGGGCACCAACGAGATGGGTGAACTGGCCGACTCGCTGCGCCATATGCAGGGCGAGCTGGTGCGTACCGTCGGCGACGTGCGTAACGGCGCGAACGCTATCTACAGCGGCGCGAGCGAAATTGCGATGGGCAATAACGACCTCTCCTCCCGTACTGAACAGCAGGCCGCTTCCCTGGAAGAGACCGCTGCCAGCATGGAGCAGCTGACGGCGACCGTTAAGCAGAACGCCGAAAACGCCCGTCAGGCGAGCCATCTTGCGCTGAGCGCCTCTGAAACCGCGCAGAAAGGCGGCAAAGTGGTGGATAACGTGGTGCAGACCATGCGCGATATCGCGGGAAGTTCGCAGAAAATTGCCGACATTATTAGCGTGATCGACGGCATTGCCTTCCAGACCAACATTCTGGCACTGAACGCGGCGGTAGAAGCGGCGCGTGCGGGCGAGCAGGGTCGTGGTTTTGCGGTGGTGGCAGGTGAAGTGCGTAACCTGGCCCAGCGCAGCGCCCAGGCAGCACGCGAGATCAAGAGCCTGATTGAAGACTCCGTGGGCCGCGTGGAAGTAGGCTCAACACTGGTAGAAAGCGCCGGTGAAACCATGGGTGAGATCGTGAACGCGGTGACCCGCGTAACGGACATCATGGGTGAAATTGCCTCTGCGTCTGACGAGCAGAGCCGCGGTATCGACCAGGTGGGTCTGGCGGTAGCTGAGATGGATCGCGTGACCCAGCAGAACGCCTCGCTGGTTGAGGAATCTGCCGCAGCCGCCGCCGCACTGGAAGAGCAGGCGAGCCGTCTGACTCAGGCCGTGGCGGTGTTCCGCATTCAGCAGGAGCAGATGAAAGCGCGCGAGTTCGCTGCGGCTAAAGCGGTTTCCACGCCGGTGATGGCGCGTAAAACCGCGACGGCCGATTCAGGCGATAACTGGGAAACGTTCTAATCCTGCGCGTTGTGCCGGGTGGCGGCTACGCCACTCGGCAATATTACAGAGGCAGGCGCATGGCGCAGCGCGTTTTATACGCTAAGCCGTGCGCTGCTTCTTCTTCCCGTTTTTCACGCAGTTCAGGCGTGAGTTCAGCTACGTATTCAAACCCCAGCTTTGCATAGAACAGTGCGTTCCACGGTACGTCCCGGAACGTCGTCAACGTTAGCGACGCCAGCCCCAGCGTGCGGGCATGGTCAGCCGCACGGGCGATGAGCTGCCGGCCAATCCCCTTTCCCTGCCAGTCCAGATCAACCGAAAGCTCGACAATAAACAGCGACGAAGAGTGCGCTTCGGCAAGGATAAACCCGATGGGCTGGTCGTTCGCCAGCGCCAGCCAGCTTAGCCCACGTTTGGCATACTCAAGGTGCTGCTCAGCGGAAATGACCTCGCCGTCGGCAAGCCAGGCGAGCTCCGCGACTTCACGAAAGCGCTCGCCCGCCGCGCGTTCAATGGCGGGCAGGGCTGTAACGTCGCCGGGACGCGTGGGACGGACGGTGAGGTTAGGGTCGACCATTAGCCTGCGCGACTCACAATTTTGATTTCAACCATGCCGATCCCGAGCTCGCGCGGTGAGTGCCCAAGGATATTCCCCTCGTTCGTGGACTGCGGGTCCGGCGGCACGATCACCAGGGTATTGCTGCGCGAAGGATTCTCAAAATGCAGCGTCTGCGTGCTCACGTCGTTCCCGAGCGTCAGCGTCTGCTCCCGATCGCCCACGCGCACGGGCACGGGCTTGTTAGCGTTAGGGCCATACGCTCTGGCGGTGATCACCAGGTCGAACTGTTCCGGCAGGGGATGGGCGTACTCAATTTTTACCTCGTTGCCCAGCTGCGCGTTGGACCAGCGCCCCCACGACTCCGGACGCGAGATGCCGCTAAACTGCTTCACTTCCTCGGGCGCGCCGGCCACGTTAAAGATAAAACTATCCGCTTTGTAGCGAATATCGTTATCGCTGATTTTCAGCATGTCGATGTTGTGCTGATAGCGCGCGGTATCAATCACCGTATCGTTGAACGTGGTTTTGCCTTTCCACTGCGCCTTATCCACGTGCTGCACGGTTTGCTCCCCGCCGAGCTGGCCCTGAGAGACACACCAGTCGGTAGAAAGCGCCAGCGGCTGCGACCAGAGCTGGCCCATTTTGTAACACCTGTCGACCCAGACGAAATTATCGCGTGGGGCAAAATCGGCCAACTGATAGCGCAGCGGCGCGGAATATTCGCTTTCCGGCAGCGGCTCGACCCGCCCCTCCGACACGCGCACCAGCAGCGGCAGACGGAAGCTGCTGCCCGAGAAGGCAATCGTGTTTTTATCCCGATCGACGGTGAAGTCCTTCATCTCTTTCGGGAAGTTCCACAGGCGAATAATGTCTGGCTTCCAGGCGAGGATTTTATCCTTCATGTTGAGAAACACTTCCGACAGGGATTGCCCCGACAGCGTGCTGCGGCCAAGGCCAATAAAGTTGTCGCCGCCCAGAATGTCCAGCACGGTTGCGCCGTTATCCATGGAGTTGCGTTTGGTGGCAATTAGCTCCTGCTGCGGCTGGTCGCCGCGCAGGACGAAGAACAGGTTGCTGCGATCCTGCTTGTTGAGCCGATCCCAGGCGCTGTTTTTCATCGCCAGATGGTCAGACGAAACGACGATGACGGTGTTTTTAAACCAGGGCGAGGCTTTGATTTTCTCGACCAGCGCGGCAATGTGCTCCTGGCTGCAGGTGACGGCGCTGAAGGACTTGTTGCTTTTGCCGTCCACGTCATAGCTTTTGCGTTTACAGCTGCGCGAGACGAACCCGTCCGGATGGTGGGTGTCCACCGTCAGCGCAAAAAGGGAGAAACGCTTGCCCGTGCGGGAAAGCTCCTCGAATTTCTTCCAGGTTTCGTCGAGTACCGTATCATCATAGAAGCCCCAGTCGTTACGGTAGCTCGGATCGGCAACCGTCGCTTTTAACTCTTCTGAGCCATACAGGTGGTCAAAACCGTGGGATTTCAGGAACACGTCTTTTCCGGCAAAGCGCAGGTTTGCCCCCTGAACGAAATAGTTTTCGTAGCCGGAGTTTTTCAGGATATCGCCGAGGCAAATATTCTGCGGGAAGAACGTCGACATCGAGGCTGAGGCGTTACCTTCAAAAGGCGCGAACAGCGGGATACCGCACTGGGAGGCAACCATCCCGGCAATCGTATAATCCGTACCGGGCAGCTGCATGGTGTGGCTGAAATCGAGCCCTTCGTTTTTCAGCGCGCCCAGGTCTGGCGTCAGGTTCGGGAAGGCATCGTTATCAAAGTACGTGCGCTCCAGGCTTTCACCGTAGATGTAGACCAGATTGAGCTTCGGGTTGGCGATTGTTTTCGACGGTTCTTTGTAGTAAGCCGCGAAATCCGGATCGCCATCGCGCGACTGGGATTTCACCAGCTCGGCGATCTGATGGAACGCCGGGCTGGCGTCGACGGAGGCCAGCGCCAGGAATAACGCCAGCAGGCTGTAGCCATGATGGTGCGGAAGATGGCGACGTCGACGCAGCACCCAGGCCAGCGCGCCAAAAATCGTCACCAGCGCGGCGATAAGGCCGAGCCCAGGAAGAATGTATTTGCCGACGCCCGCGCCCGTCAGGCTGTTCGTCAGCGTATAGAGAACCGCATCGTTAATACCGTCACCGGTAAAGTAGTCGCTGGCATATAAGGTAATGTTTAGAATAATAAAAATGCCGAGTACCACCAGCGTGGCGATAAACCACCAGGTGTGACGGCCGGCTTTCCAGGCGTAAACGCCGACAGAAGCCAGAAAAAGGATAAGAGACATGAATTCTGACAACAGCATATCCTCATGACGCCAGGTGCTTCGCTGGCTAACTGTTTATTTTTTGGGTCATACAATGTAATTGCGATGTCGTAAAGCTGCAATTTTAGTGTCACGAAAGTGTGCTGTTGTTAGGATTTGGTTTATAAAATCGTTTTTATGAAGAAGGTCGCATCCTGACAAACGGACGCTGAGACGGTGGCAGGTGGGAAAAAGGCTCGTTTAGCGCCGCGCTGCAAGACTATCGCATTAAACGCGGCGTGTTGTGGCAGAAAATGGGGTGGCTCAGGAGAGGAAATTAACGCCTTGTTTCAGCACCAGATCGCAGGCTTTGGTTTTCACCTGTTTAGCCAGAGAAGAGTTGTCGAGGGTGCTCAGATTCAGCTGCTGGCCGTTTTGCGCGTTAAGCAGACCCTGAATGCCATCCATATAGTTGGTGTCCGCTTTCTGCTCCTGGGTATCCAGACCCAGTTTACCCAGCACCTGATTTTTCACGTTTTGCGCGTCGGTCACTGAGGCCAGCTTTTGCTTCGCACAATATTCCAGAATCCCCGCCGCGTTGTTCATCGTGCCCGCGCTAAGGCTCTGAGAGCTGTTGCCCAGCAGGCTGGTGAGGGAAGAGGCGGAGAGTCCACCCTGAGAGCTGCTGCTCTCTTTGGTCAGCTCATTTGCTGCGCTTGACAGGGACTCCTGCCAGGACGCCGCTTGCGCTATGCCGGTCACCAGCAGCGCGCCTAAAAAAGTGCTGATTAGAATCTGTTTTTTCATCATGGCTCTCTCAAAAAGGTCCGTTTTGGGCCGAAGGGGTTCCAGTATATACCTATGCCCTGACGGCGATTCCTGGAACTGTCTTAATACTCTTTGCCGGTAACGCGGCTGCGGTAACTTTCCCAGTCGAAGATGACATAAAGACTGTTACCCAGCTTCATGCGGTCCATGACGCGCTCTCCCAGCAGGCGGGTCATCTCGTCAATGTTGTGGTTCGTCAGCATGCCGGTAGGGCGTTTGGACGAGGAGCGGCGATCGACAATCTGGTTGATGATCACTTTTTCATAGCGGGATTCAGTCTGAACGCCAATCTCGTCGATGACCAGTAAATCGACATTACTCAGATCGTTAAGCAGCTGTTCTTCGCTGGTTTCGCGGTTGCTGAAGGTATCTTTCATCGCGGACATGATATCGGCCACGGTGATGATAAGAACCGATTTACCCCGCAGAAGCAGCTCGTTGCAGATAGCGGCTGCAAGGTGGTTTTTTCCGGTGCCCGGCTTGCCGCTAAAGATGAAGCTGGCGATATTGCCGTCGAATTCATCCACGTACTGACGGGCGGCGGCAAGGGCGTTCATCTGCCCGTTGGTCTCGATTTTATAGTTATCGAACGAGCAGTTCTGGTGCAGGGGACGGATACCGGAACGGTTAAAGGTGCGCTGCATTTTCATCGCCCGGTTTTCCCGGGCGAGCGCGGCTGCGCGGATCTCTCCTTGCTCTTTTTGCCACGCCAGAAGCTCTTCACCCGTGGTGAACGCGGGCTTCACGTTGGCAGGCATCATTTTTTGCAGACGTTTCATCAGGTCGCCGACGTTCTTCATTTCGCACCTCGGAATCCGCTGGGGATCTGTTTATCCGGTTCTGAAAACGCGTTGATATCGCGTTTGGGCTGGCCGTTGTTGCCGGCGCGGGTAATTTGAAGATGGCGCGCGAGCTTTTGCTGCCACTGAATATGGGTGAAGACTTTACCTTCCGCCTGCCACCAGGCGGTAAACGCGGCGAGCTCTTCCGCGGTGGCCGGTTGGGTTAACGCAATGCCCCACAGCGCGGCCTGCCGCTGAAAATCCGCATCCGGCTGCCAGCCCGCGTAAAGGGCAAATTTTCCCATCGGAACGGTCACGGGGACGTTGACCGGTTCATCAAAGAACTGGTTGTCCAGCGTGATATCGCTCGCCGGGCGCGACAGTTGCGCTTCGATCTCCAGAAGCTGTGCCAGGCGTTCCGGCGTGATTGCGTAGAACGCCGGCGCGTTGTCGGCAAAAACCGCAACCGTGCCGCCTTCGGCATGGGTCAACACACCGCGTGGGTCGCGCATAAAGGCATCAATGCCAGCAATGCTGGTGGTCAGAATTCTGGAGGACATAACGCTTACTCTACTGATTACTACGGGCGTGATATGGGCTTATGGTAGCACAGAGAGAGGAAAGGGAAGGAGGGGTAAAGTGCGGGCTGGTGCCCTCACCCTGACCCTCTCCCACAGGGAGAGGGAACAGAAGGGATTACGCGATGATATTCAGGGTCACGTCGATGTTGCCGCGGGTCGCGTTAGAGTATGGGCAAACAATGTGCGCCGCATCGACCAGCTTTTTGGCTTCCGCGGGATCCATACCCTCAACGTGGATGTTCAGTTTTGCCTCGATACCAAAACCGGTTGGCAGCGGACCAATACCCACTTCTCCTTCAATAAAGGCATCTTTTGGCAGGGTGAATTTGTCGCGTGCGGCCACGAACTTCATCGCGCCCAGGAAGCAGGCAGAGTAGCCCGCAGCAAACAGCTGCTCAGGGTTCGTTGCTTCTCCGCCCATGCCGCCCATCTCTTTTGGCACGCCCAGTTTTACGTCCAGTACACCATCGGAAGAGGTCGCGCGGCCATCACGGCCACCGGTTGCTTTTGCTTTGGCGGTATAAACTACTTTTTCTAAAGACATGGCAGGTTCCTCATCTTGCTTCAATGTGTGCTATTAAATAGCGTACGATATATATGGGTAATAATAACTCGTAAAGTATAGCTTTACGCGCGGTGTAGCTGTTGTCGCAAAAGTTCGAGCTGCTGTTTGAGCGCCAGCAAAGTGTCGGTATCACACTGTGCTGCGCAACCCACCGCATGGGGAATACCCAATGCCTGCTGCTGCAGTTCACGTCCCGCTTCACTCAGGGTGACGGCGACCTGACGTTCGTCTTTGCGCGAGCGGTGACGGTTGATTAACCCGCCGCTTTCCAGCCGTTTTAACAGCGGCGTCAGGGTCGCAGAGTCCAGAAACAGGCGTTCGCCGATGTCCGACACCGTGACGTCATCCTGCTCCCACAGCACCAGCATCACCAGGTATTGCGGGTAAGTCAGGTTCAGCGGTGCCAGCAGTTGCCGGTACAGCTTATTAAGCGCCAGATTTGCCGAATAGAGGGCAAAGCAGAGCTGGTTATCCAGCTTGAGCGCAGCGGTTGCGTCGTTCGTTTTCGCGTTCATGAGATGAATATAGATAGTGTGCGATTTAATTGCAAGCAATTTTATGGGCAGGTGTAGCGGAGCGCCACCTGAACGGCCATTTTGCGGTAGTGCTGGCGCTGAGCCTGTTCGTCCGCTCCGTCTTCAAACAGGAGCGTGAAGGTGTAACTGTTGGCAACGTAGTGAAAGCTGAAGCTGCTTATCAGGCGGTGAAGATCGCGGGCGTCAACCGTCTGGCAGAAGAGCTGCTTTTCTTTGCCCCGGTGCAGGATGCCCTCCAGCAGGTCGAGCGCGCTACGGTTGACCTGGCGAAGATAGCTCGATTGCTGCATAAAGCGGCCGCGCTGCATGTTTTCCATGCAGATAATCCGGATGTAGTCCGGATGGTCGGCATGATAGTCAAAGGTGGCTTCAACCAGGTTCACCAGCGCTTCGACGGGGGGCATTCCCGCCAGGCTTAGCGCTTTTTCACTGGCGCGAATCTGGGTGTAAACATGTTCCAGAACCAGGAGATAGAGATTCTCTTTATTCTTAAAATGGTAAACCACCATGCGTTTGGTGGTACCCGCTTTTTCCGCGATCTGCTCCATACGGGCACCGTTCAATCCATACTCGGCAAAAAGCGCGATGGCGCTCTGAAAAATTTTCTCTTTCAGGCTGGATTCTTCGCTGTGCTCGAGGTGTTCGCTGCCAGGGTTAGCCACATCCTTTCCTTATTTTCACCAAACGGACCAGAAGGATTATCTCCATGGCAGCGAAATAACACAAATATCAAACGCGTGGGCGTTTGCGGTACAGCCACAGTCCGGGGATCGACAGCCCAATAGAAAGCGCTCCGACGATGGACGACGCCTTAAGAAAGTTGCTCAGAAGGAGGATCATCTGCGGCTCGGTGTAGCCAAAATGACTGATTTTCACCGCAGAAATCATCGCCGTATACGCAGATATGCCCGGGAACATCGGGATCACGGCGGCGACGGTGAACACCTTGGGATGCGCCAGATACCAGCGCGACCACTGGATGCCTATACTGCCGACCAGCATGGAGGCCATAAATGTTGACCATTCGATGTTAAAACCCGCGGTCATCATCACCATTCGCGAACCATGACCAATCGCGCCCAGCAGCGCACACCACCGCAGAGCACGTTGCGGAACGTTAAATACCATCGCAAAGCCGACGGCAGGAATGGCGGCAAGAAGCATGTCCTGTGCCAGCGCCAGCAGAAAATCTATCACGCCCATCCGCGTAACCCCCAGAGTGTCATTGCCATCACTACGCCGATGCAGGTCGCCAGCGTCAGCAGGCTGGCAATAGCCCAGCGTGCCAGACCGGTATTGATGTGCCCTTTAAACATGTCAGCAACGGCGTTGATCAACGGAAAGCCCGGAACCAGCAGAAGCACGCTCGCGGCCATGGCAATCGTCGGGGTAGTGGCAAACTGTGGCAGGCGCAGCAGCAGGCCGGAAACCGTGGTGGCGACAAACGCGGTAATGCAGAAGTTAATTTGCGGATGCAGCTGTCTGTGCGTCAGCAGCTGGCGAACATACATAGCGATACTGCTGGCGAAAAAGGTGACGATCGCGCCGTCCCAGCCGCCTTTATTAAGCTTACAAAAGCAGGCGCACGACAGCCCTACCATCACCACGACAAGCCAGCGCGGATAACGTAATGGCTTAATTTGGCTGAACCGTTTTTCAATCTCCCGAAGATCGAGAAGCTTATGTTCAGCAAGGATGACGATGTGCTGCACTTCGGTCACAACGTGCATGTTAATGCCGCGGTCATGGTTTTTGCGGGTGGAGGTCAGGCACTGACCGTCTTTGATCGTGGTCAGCACGATGGCGTTGGATGAAATAGCGCTTTCAACGCTATCCATTCCCAGCGCCAGTCCCAGCCGGGTGGAAAGCTCCTCAACCAGCGCGCTTTCCGCGCCGTGCTGGAGCAGAAAAAGACCGCACTGAATACATAGCCGCGTGATAGCACGCTGCGTTGACCGATCTGCCTGCATGTATTGTCCTGAAGAAGATGGAAAGTTGCCGGTTGGCCCATAGCGATTACTTTTAGCACAAAGTGCAGTGCCTCTTGCTGTGGGCCAGATCAAGGTTTATGCAAACAGTTGCTGCCCTTAAGTGCAGAAGGGGTTGGGATTAATTCATCATTTTAGTGAATTATTAATATTAAAGGATAAGTAATATATATTTAGTTATTCTAATTTTATATTGTAGTTATTTTAATGACACTGCAATTAAATTTAATTTCGCTTTGTGAGATATTACTGCTGTTTAGGCATTTCTTAAACTACGAATACATCTCATCTTCTGCTTGTATTAACCTGCTTTACACTCAGGGACGAAAATACTCATACGTTGATGCGTTTTAACGTTACTCATCAAATGAAGAATGGACACGGAGGGTCTATGTTGTCTTTGCACGGTAAGCATAGCGTTATCATTAGCCGGATACCGGTCATGCAAAACGGGTTAGGGGGGGTAATGACTCGCCATTTCCCCGACTTTGAATTGACCTATTGCAGCTCATTGCAGGAGTTAACACTGCTCCAGCTACGCCGCGCTGACGTCATCATTGCCGATATTACAGGCGAATACTGGAATCCTCGGGGCGCACTCGAAGAGTATTTCAGTTTATTGAATCAATACCGGAACATTCACTGGATCTTTTTAGTTTCGCGGCCACTTAACCCTGTTGCCGTTGAGTTACTTGTGCGCCCGGAGAGTACGTTGCTTTCTGATATGGAACCCATTGAGGGGCTGGTTAACGCGATTCGGGCAGGTAGCGAACGCGCAGAGCGGGTAAGCCAGACGTTGTTAACCATGGAACCTCAACGTCCGGAGGACGAAGACGAACAGGTTATCGCGCTCACGTACTCCGAACGCAAAGTATTGCGGCTGTTAGGTAAAGGATGGGGGATTAACCAAATCGCCACATTGCTTAAGAAGAGCAATAAAACTATCAGTGCGCAGAAAAACAGTGCGATGCGACGGCTGTCATTACGCAGTAATGCCGATATGTACGCCTGGATAAACAGTACACAGGGAATGCGAGAGCTGAGTTTGATGTCAGCCTATGGAGAGTTCGAGGAATGGAAAAAACCGATTCAACAAGACATATCGCCATCGTCGAAAATTGCACGATGAGTGCTGTTGGGCTAAAGCATCTTTTTGCGATGCCCGGCCTGAATCATTATCAGCTGCATCTGTTTAGTGAATTTGACAGCTTTAAGAAAGCACTTCAGCACATCAATTTTTTCTCGCTGATCTATTCATATTCCGATGCGCGAGAAGAGCGTCGTAGCTGCCTGGCGCACCTGCGGGATTTTGCGTTTACGCATGGCCATATCCAGCGCATTATCCTGGTCGCTGATGAGATGGAAGCAAGATTAATTAGCCATCTTTCCCCGTCACGCCTTCACGGTGTGGTCAGCAAATCGCTGACGCTTGAGCGCCTGCAGAATGAACTCATGGTATTGCTGAGTGAAACCCTGCGCATCAATGACAATATGATGAATCACTGGTACCGGAGTCAAAGCAGAATGTTAAGCCCAACGGAACGGGCAATATTGCGTTATATGTCTTGCGGCTATTCCATTCCTCAAATCGCGGCACAGCTTGAACGCAATATTAAGACCATCCGGGCGCATAAGTTTAATGCGATGGTGAAGTTGGGGGTAAACTCTGACGTAGGGCTACTCGATGCGGCGGATATTATTACCCACCTTTCTGCAAGAGAACCGCGAAGTTCGGCACTCAGCAAGCCGACCTTTTTATAACCTGCCTGTTGCGCGCCAGAAAGGATCTGGCGCATCAATCAGATGCAAACATCAACCCATTTTGCGGACGTCAGCTCTGCCATTCTGTCAGGTGAGATACGAACGGCACTATGAATTGCGCCTGCGGCGGGCAGGACTTCGGCGTACTGCTTTAATGAAATATCGCAGTAAACCGCGAGCGGGTTTTCCAGGCCGAATGGGCACACGCCGCCAACGGGGTGACCGGTGATGGTCACCACCTCATCACTGCTGAGCATGCGCGCTTTTGCACCAAATGTGTCTTTCAGCTTTTTGTTATCCAGGCGCGCATCGCCTTTCGCTACCACCAGAATCACCTCATTTTTCACCTTTAATGACAAGGTTTTGGCGATTTGTCCCGGTTCAACACGATGGGCGGCAGCAGCCAACGCAACGGTAGCGGTACTCTGGCTAAGTTCAATGACGTCTATATCCGGCGCGTTGTCGGCAAAAAACTGCTGTACAGACTGCAAACTCATTGTTTCCTCCTGACAAATATCCTGCGTAATCTGTCATAAGAATTTATGCTCTGTAAATATCTCTTCAGTAACAAATATCCCGAACGGCTGATTTCTGGATCCTCTTCACAATCACGGAAACCGGTTACAGTAACCGGTTGCAGAGCGTGATGCGTCGATTAATATTGATTACGTAACGTCCCCTGTATCCAATAATAAGAGCAAATTATGAAACCATTCCGTCTGAGCTGTACCACTGGTCCACAAGCCAGCAAGGTTGTGAAGGTGATTTATGGAACAACGTGCGGCGCAAATGTGCCCGTAACAAACGTCTGACAGGAGATCTGCCATGTCTGCCAACCATGCTGCGTTTAACCTGATATTCCGTTTTGTTGAAAATTACGTGAGCCCGATTGCCGGGCGGATCTCTTCCCAGGGTCATGTGATGGCCATTCGTGATGGGTTCATCTCCGCGATGCCATTCATGATTGTGGGTTCATTTTTGTTAGTGTTCGCATACCCGCCGTTTTCGCCGGATACCACCTGGGGTTTTGCCCGGGCCTGGCTGGATATGGCGAAGCAGTTTGAAGGCCAGATCCTGACGCCGTTTGATATGACAATGGGCATTATGTCCATTTATATTTGTGCGGCCATTGCCTATAACCTTGGCAAACACTATGTCAAATCGCACCAGTTAGACCCGTTTATGTGCGCCATGCTGTCGCTGATGGCGTTTCTGCTGGTCGCGGCGCCGAAAACCAAAGGCACGCTGCCAGTCGACAGCCTGGGTGGGACGGGCATTTTTACCGCGATTCTGGTGGCGATCTACTGCGTTGAGATGATGCGTTTCCTCAAGGCGCATAACATCGGTATTCGCCTGCCAGACCAGGTTCCTCCGATGATCAAAAACTCTTTTGATCTGCTGATTCCAGTGCTGGTGGTGGTGTTGACGCTCTATCCTCTGAGCCTGCTCATTCAGTCTCAGTTTGGCATGCTGATCCCGCAGGCCATTATGTCGGTCTTTAAACCTTTGGTTTCCGCAGCGGATTCCCTGCCTGCGATCCTGCTGGCCGTGTTGATTGGCCATCTGCTGTGGTTCGCCGGGATCCACGGAGCCGCCATCGTCTCCGGGATGCTGCAGATGTTCTGGCTGACTAACCTGGGCGCGAACCAGACCGCGCTGGCCGCCAGCCAGCCTCTGCCGCATATTTTTATGGAGGCGTTCTGGACGTTCTTTATCGTTATTGGCGGGTCGGGAGCCACGATGGGGCTGGTGATTTGCTATCTGCGTAGCCGTTCAGCGCATTTACGCTCTATCGGTCGTTTGAGCGTGGTACCCAGCTTCTTTAACATCAATGAGCCTGTCATTTTCGGTACGCCAATCGTGATGAACCCGGTGTTCTTTATTCCGTTCCTGCTGGCACCGATGGTAAATGCAGTGCTCGCCTGGGCGGCGATGACGTTTGACCTGATTGGCCGCGTCATCTCAGTGGTCCCCTGGACGGCACCGGCGCCGATAGGCGCAGCCTGGGCTCTGGGCTGGGATTTCCGTGCGGCTATTCTGGTTGTGGTTCTGGCCTGCGTATCGGCAATCATCTACTTCCCGTTCTTCAAAGTGTACGAGAAACAGCTGCTGGAGCAGGAAGCGGAAGAAGCGCAGCGTAACGCGGAAGAGGACAATCAGCAGGTGGCATAGGTAAAAACAAAACGGCAACTCAGGTTGCCGTTTTTAGGGTTTGTTCCTTCTCCCTATGAGAGGGGGGAGGGCATCGGGCCGGGCCCGACTACTTCAGCGTGCAATCTCCGCACTGCTTAACGTCCGGCAGGCGGTAGCGCTGGCAGCAGGTGCGGCGAACCAGAAGCCCATCTCGGAGCACGACGGTACGGAATAACGGGTTGTCGCGGCCATCGGAAAGCTGTTTTGCAAAGAAACAGGACTGACGCAGGGCATCAACGTTCTCATCACCAAGCAGAGGCTTCATTTCCGTTAAATACCAGTGGATTAAATAGCCCGTATTGCTCCAGATAAGCTTCGCGTTAATCTCTCCCGTCGCTTCAAGCGCTTCCACCACCGGGATCAGGGCCTGAGTGATAAGCCGCTCCATACGTTCCTGAGCCGTCAGGCGTTCCGCGTTCTGGTCTTCGTGCAGATCAATCCAGAAACAGGCTGCGCGCCCGGTTTCGTGAAACTCGACGTGGAAATTATCCGGCGAGAGTTCCAGCATGCTCTTCTGGGTTAACAGCGCCAGCATGAGGGGAGGCACCATCAACCCGATATACCACTGCGCCCAGAGAGAGAGCAGTGGTTTATTTTCCCGCGTAAGAGTGGGCTGATTGCGATAGATATGGTCGGAATAGGTGGCCAGCAGCGACTGCAGTTTTGTCGGTTGACGCCACTCTGAGAGCGTCATGGCGTGGTTCGGGTGCGCTTCATCAAGGCGGATAAAGTCCAGCAGGTGGGCGCGCGTTTCTGCAATCTTATCCCGTATGGCATCCGCAAGCGAAGCATTCCCGCTGGTGAGGGGCGCTCGCCAGAGGAGGGGTTCGACGATGTGTGCGGTATGCGTAGCCATAGTATAGATAGAAATCTAAATGATAATGATTGCCAATCCTAACTATTGCTCATACCAATGGCAAGACTTTTGTCCGGGTGACACCGCCGTGATGTTTACGCTGTCTGCAGCTCTTCACTCAACAGAATGTTATTGCGCCCCATATGCTTTGCTTCGTAGAGGGCTTTGTCCGCTTTTTCCAGCGCGCCTTCCACGTCTTCATCCTCGAAAATGGCAATACCAATGCTGATGGTGACGTTTGTCGCGACACTCTCGTTAAACAGATGCGGGATTTTCAAATCGTAGACTTTCTGACGGATCCGCTCGGCCGTCTGGCGGGCATGTTCGAGAGAAATATTGGTCAGCAGCACCATAAACTCTTCTCCGCCAAAACGCGCCACAATATCGCGAGAACGCACGGCGTCGCGGATTGCCGCAGAGACGCGCTTAAGCGCCTGGTCGCCCATCATATGGCCATAATGATCGTTATAGGCTTTAAAGTGGTCGATATCCATCAGCAGAACAAAGTGCTCGCCATTTTCTACCGTCGGCAGGTTCTCCAGACGGCTTTGCAGACCGCGACGATTATAGAGGCCGGTAAGCGGGTCCATCATGCTGAGATCGGTAAGGGTTTCTCGCTCTTCCAACAGGCGTGAGAGCAATTCCTGAGCGAAACGATCGTTACGCGTTTGCAAAATGTTATGAATAGCAATTGCCACCACAGGAAGTGCGAAAGAATAGGTCATTCTCAGCCATATATCGTGATCGCTTAACCACAGGCAGGCAATAAAGGTGGGCAATGAGTGCAGCGTAAATGCTTTGATATTACTGGCGAATGCCAGCGTTCCGATAAAAAGTACCGTTAATAGGGCGATTAACAAATACGTCGCGTGGTCGTGGGTAATTAAGGCGAATTTAGACACAATTTGCCAGGCCCACAAAATACCGAAGATCCCTGAAACAACGGGAATATTTATCTTCCGCGCGCGCTTTCTCCAGTGCCAGACGAACAGGCCGGTGCTGATGGAGAAAATAGCAATAAGTGGGGCAGATAACAGGCGTACAGAATTGAGCGGATTTGTTACCGAGAACACTGCCGAGGTTGCGTTCAGAAATAAAAATAAACGTAACGACAATTGATATTTTCTGTGAACCAAAGACCGCCAGGATTGTGATGTCATAGTCGTGCGTTTTTATTAAAATTTAATTAAAACAAATAAGTAGGTGCCGTTTCGCAATAAAACATGCAAAAAACTCAAAGAGTAATTATCAGAAAATCTTTAGATGTTGTTAACAGGTGTGCAATTTATCACCTTAGGCAATTCCTGTCATTACGGGAAAGGTAAAGGTCGATGGATTTTGATTCATTCAGCTGACAAATGATAATGTGTGTCATATGATACTGGTTATCATTATCGTTGTGAGAGGGCAGATCATGTTGAACAGGGCGCTTGGCAGTGGTTGGGGGGTATTGCTACCGGGAGCCATTCTCGGCGGGTTGATGTTTGCCGATCTCTCCCTTGATACCTGGAAAGCGATCATTGTGTCAGGACTGTTAGTCACGTCAGGCATGATCTGGCATAAGCAGCTGCGCCACTTTGTTTTACTGCCATCATGCGTAGCACTGGTCAGTGGAATTCTGGTGATACTGATGAGTTTGAAATAACAGGGAAAACAAGAGGAACTTCAGAAGGGATGTAAGATAATTGGTGCGAGGGGGGGGACTCGAACCCCCACATCCTAAGGACACTAACACCTGAAGCTAGCGCGTCTACCAATTCCGCCACCTTCGCACAGTCATCTTACTATTGTTGATATCGCCTCGTTGGTGCGAGGGGGGGGACTCGAACCCCCACATCCGTAAGGACACTAACACCTGAAGCTAGCGCGTCTACCAATTCCGCCACCTTCGCCCAGTGCGAGCAATATCATTGTGATTTATGGTGCGAGGGGGGGGACTCGAACCCCCACATCCGTAAGGACACTAACACCTGAAGCTAGCGCGTCTACCAATTCCGCCACCTTCGCATACCATCGATACTGTAAAAGTATCGTAACCACGGAGGCGCATTCTAGATGTTTTCAGCTTTACGTCAACAGAAAAGTGCGCGCTACGCCTTGATTGCTGCAAAAATGGCCGATGGGTATGTCGTGTGTAGCCGGATGGCGCTTGCGCTTATCCGGCCTGCAGGAATGGCGATTACTTTTTGGCCTGACGCGTCATCACGGTGCGGTAGACTTTGAAGCGGCCGGTCTGGGCGATGACTTCATGGAAGCCGAAGGTTTCGTCCAGCACTTTCGGATACGCCAGGAAGGCGTTCGCAACGATACGCAGCTCGCCGCCGCTGTTGAGGTGACGGACTGCGCCACGGATCAGCGTTTGTGCCGCTTCCAGGCTGGTTTCCATACCGTCGTGGAACGGCGGGTTAGAGATGATCATGTCGAAGCGACCGGTGATGTCGGAGAAGACGTTGCTGGCAATCACCTCGCCTTCAATGCCGTTTGCGGCAAGCGTTGCGCGGCTGGCTTCTACCGCCGGGGCGCTCACGTCACACAGGGTTAAGCGCACTTTGGGTGAATGGCTGGCAAGCACGGTAGAGAGCACGCCCGCGCCGCAGCCTACGTCCAGCACTTTGCCTTTGGTGTGCGGCGTCAGGGTGGAGAGTAGCAGCTTGCTGCCAGTGTCCAGCGCGTCGCGGCTGAATACGCCCGGCAGGGTTTTGATGGTCAGACCGTCAAGCTGGTACTCGTCCCAGTATGCCTGTGCATCAAACGTTGTCTGCTTTTCCAGACGGCCATGATACAGACCACAGCGGCGTGCACTGTCGACTTTATTCAGCGGCGCGTAGCCTTCCAGCATTTGTTCTGCACTGCGCACGCCGCTGCGGTTCTCACCGACCACGAAAATATCGCAGCCGACCGGCAGCAGGGAGAGCAGGTTCATCAGCTGGAACTGGGCTTCCGGCTTGTTCTTCGGCCAGTAGTAAATCAGCGTGTCGCAGTCAGCGATATCGCTCTGCTCCGCCACCAGGCTAAAGCGCGCGCGCTCGCCCATCTGGCGGCTCAGCACCTGCCAGTGGTGGTAGTATTGGGTGTGGGCACGGCTTTCAGCACAGTCAAAACGCGCGGGCAGGTCATCCTGCATATCTCCGGCAAACAGAATACGGCTTTCTTCGAAATCATCACTGTGACGCAGCAAGACTTCACTTGCCGGGGTAAATGCAGACATGAATTGTTCCTCAATAAACTCAGGCGGGGATTATAGTAGGTAGATGGCGCACTTTCGACACATTTGCTATATTTGCGCGCCTGAGAGACAGGAGTTTTCCCTATGACATCCCGACGAGACTGGCAGTTGCAGCAGCTGGGCATTACCCAGTGGGCTTTGCGTCGCCCGACGGCGTTGCAGGGCGAAATCGCCATTTCCATTCCTGCGCACGTACGCCTGGTGATGGTGGCGGAAGAACTGCCTGCCCTGAATGAACCCCTGATCGATGATGTCCTTCGCAGCCTGAAGATGACGGCCGACCAGGTTTTACAGCTGACGCCAGAGCGTGTCGCGATGCTGCCTCCAGATAGCCGCTGTAACAGCTGGCGTATCGGAGAGACAAATGAGATCCCCCTCCAGGGGAGCCAGATCTGCACGCCAGCGCTGGACGAACTGAAAGCCAACCCAAAAGCGCGCAGCGCGCTATGGCAACAAATCTGCGAATATGAACACGATTTCTTCCCTCACGACGCCTGACCTGACCACAGCGTTTGCGATTGAAACACGCGCCCACGCCTTTCCGTGGAGCGAAAAAACCTTCGCCAGCAATCAGGGCGAACGGTATCTGAACTTCCGTCTGGACGTTGACGGCACCATGGCCGCCTTCGCGATCACGCAGGTTGTTCTTGATGAAGCGACGCTGTTTAATATTGCGGTTGATCCCGCGTTCCAGCGCCGTGGGCTGGGAAGAGAACTGCTCGAGCACCTCATTCGTGAGCTCGAAACCCGTGACGTTTTCACCCTGTGGCTGGAGGTGCGCGCGTCGAATGTCGCCGCCATCGCGCTCTATGAAAGCTTAGGCTTTAACGAGGCGACAGTCCGCCGTAACTACTACCCCACCGCAGAGGGACGTGAAGACGCCATCATAATGGCTCTGCCGATTGGATAACGAATATAAGGTTGTAACGATGAAATGGGACTGGATTTTCTTTGATGCCGACGAAACGCTGTTTACGTTTGACTCGTTCGGCGGCCTGCAGCGGATGTTTCTCGACTATAGCGTGACCTTCACCGCTGAAGATTTTCAGGACTATCAGGCGGTAAACAAGCCGCTGTGGGTGGATTACCAGAACGGTGCCATCACCGCGTTACAGCTTCAGCACCAGCGTTTTGACGTCTGGGCGGAACGCTTAAAGGTCAGTCCGGGAACGCTGAATGATGCGTTTCTGAACGCGATGGCCGATATCTGTGCGCCACTGCCGGGTGCGGTTTCCCTGCTGAATGCGTTGAAAGGCAAGGTGAAACTGGGGATCATCACCAACGGTTTTACCGCCCTGCAGCAGATCCGCCTCGAGCGCACCGGCCTGCGCGATCATTTCGACGCGCTGGTGATCTCGGAAGAGGTGGGCGTACCTAAACCGGATCCGCGTATTTTCGACTACGCGCTGGCGCAGGCCGGTCATCCTGACCGCGATCGCGTCCTGATGGTGGGTGATACGGCAGAGTCAGATATCCTGGGCGGCATGAAGTCAGGTCTGTCGACCGTCTGGCTCAACGCGCATGGCCGCGTGAAGCCTGAAGGCATCGAGCCGACCTGGACCGTGACGTCGTTGAACGAACTGGAGCAACTCCTGTGTAAACAATGATTGCCTGCCCCCCATTGATGGGTAAAATAGCCGCAATTTTGTATTCCATGATGCGTGGCGTGCTGCCGCGCTTATAAAAGAAGATTTAATTATGACGTTGTCTCCTTATCTGCAAGAGGTGGCCAAGCGCCGCACTTTTGCCATTATCTCGCACCCGGATGCCGGTAAAACGACCATCACTGAGAAGGTGTTGCTGTTCGGACAGGCGATCCAGACTGCCGGTACCGTGAAGGGCCGTGGCTCCAGCCAGCATGCAAAATCCGACTGGATGGAGATGGAAAAGCAGCGTGGTATTTCGATTACCACCTCCGTGATGCAGTTCCCGTATCACGACTGCCTGGTGAACCTGCTGGATACCCCGGGCCACGAAGACTTCTCCGAAGATACCTACCGTACCCTGACGGCGGTGGACTGCTGTCTGATGGTGATCGACGCCGCGAAAGGTGTAGAAGACAGGACCCGCAAGCTGATGGAAGTCACCCGTCTGCGCGATACGCCGATCCTCACCTTCATGAACAAACTCGACCGTGACATCCGTGACCCGATGGAGCTGATGGATGAAGTGGAAAACGAGCTGAAGATCGCCTGTGCGCCCATCACCTGGCCCATTGGCTGCGGCAAGCTGTTCAAAGGGGTGTATCACCTCTATAAAGACGAAACCTACCTGTATCAGACCGGTAAAGGCCACATCATTCAGGAAGTGCGCATTGTTAAAGGTCTGGACAACCCGGATCTGGACGCGGCGGTCGGGGGAGAGCTGGCCGCGCAGCTGCGCGACGAGTTGGAACTGGTCAAGGGCGCATCTCACGAATTCGACAAAGAGCTGTTCCTGAGCGGCGAAATCACCCCGGTCTTCTTCGGTACCGCACTGGGTAACTTCGGCGTTGACCACATGCTCGACGGTCTGGTGGAGTGGGCGCCGCAGCCGATGCCGCGCAAAACCGACACCCGTGAAGTGGAAGCGCAGGAAGAGAAGTTCACCGGCTTCGTGTTTAAGATTCAGGCCAACATGGACCCGAAACACCGCGACCGCGTGGCCTTTATGCGCGTGGTGTCCGGTAAGTATGAAAAGGGCATGAAGCTGCGCCAGGTGCGTATCGGGAAAGACGTTGTCATCTCCGACGCGCTGACCTTTATGGCGGGTGACCGTTCGCACGTTGAAGAAGCCTATCCGGGCGACATTATCGGTCTGCACAACCACGGCACCATCCAGATCGGCGATACCTTCACCCAGGGTGAAATGATGAAGTTCACCGGTATTCCGAACTTCGCGCCGGAACTGTTCCGCCGCATTCGCCTGCGCGATCCGCTTAAGCAGAAACAGTTGCTGAAAGGCCTGGTCCAGCTCTCCGAAGAGGGCGCCGTGCAGGTCTTCCGCCCAATTGCGAACAACGATCTGATCGTGGGTGCGGTCGGTGTGCTGCAGTTTGACGTGGTTGTCGCGCGTCTGAAGAGCGAGTACAACGTGGAAGCGATTTACGAGTCCGTGAACGTCGCGACCGCGCGCTGGGTTGAGTGTTCTGACGTGAAGAAATTCGAAGAATTTAAGCGTAAGAACGAAATTCAGCTGGCGCTGGATGGCGGCGATAACCTGACCTATATCGCGCCAACGATGGTGAACCTGAACCTGACGCAGGAACGTTACCCTGACGTTCAGTTCCGTAAAACCCGCGAGCACTAATCCCCTCTCAGAGCACGGCTCCCGCCGTGCTCTTCTTTAATTCCTGTCTTATTAATCCCTTGCGGAATGTTCTTAATTCAACGCAATTTCACGCTATTCGCGCGTTTTTTACCCAATTCTGAAAGCGGCTCTGTGAGAGTGATCTATATTTAACTCAGTGTTTAACACCGGGCGTGGATAAATTAACTGTTCAATGCATGACTTTAGGTTATCCATTTTGCCCGTGTGTTTATTCGCAATATATATAACTACTAAGGAAGTATGTAGCCCGAATAACGGGTCAACACAGGAATAGATCGATGAATATGACAAGACTGAAGATTTCGAAAACTCTGCTGGCTGTAACTCTGGGTAGCGTTCTGGTGAGCGGTTCCGCTCTGGCGGAAAGCAACACCATGGATAAAGCACAGTCCACGGCCGATACCGCAGGGCAAAAAATCGATAGCTCTATGAATAAAGTCGGCAACTTCATGGACGACAGTTCAATCACAGCAAAAGTGAAAGCCGCACTGGTGGATGATGAAGCCATCAAAAGTACCGATATTTCCGTTAAGACCGACAAGAAAGTGGTCACGCTGAGCGGCTTCGTAGAAAGCCAGTCTCAGGCCGAACAGGCGGTGAAAGTCGCGAAAGGCGTTGAAGGCGTTGCGTCCGTCAGCGATAAGCTGCACGTACGTGACGGTAAAAACGCGTCGGTGAAAGGTTATGCCGGTGATGCAGCCACGACCAGCGAAATCAAAGCTAAACTTTTAGCAGATGACATCGTGCCGTCCCGTAAGGTGAAAGTGGAAACCACCGATGGTGTGGTTCAGCTTTCCGGTACGGTAGATTCGCAGGCGCAAAGTGAACGCGCCGAGTCCATCGCGAAAGCGATTGACGGTGTGAAAAGCGTTAAAAACGATCTGAAAACGAAGTAAATCTTGACCATTCGCCCGTCTGGTTAAAACCTGCGGGCGATATAAGAACGACTCTGGAAAAACGCCGGTGAGTGACCTGAGCGCTCACGTTTAGCGGCCGACATTAACTATGGTAAAGGAGAAGCTTATGTTTCGTTGGGGCATTATATTTCTGGTTATCGCGTTAATTGCCGCCGCATTGGGCTTTGGTGGACTGGCAGGTACAGCGGCATGGGCAGCTAAAATTGTCTTCGTTGTGGGTATTATTCTGTTCCTGGTCAGCCTGTTTACGGGGCGTCGACGTCCATAGCAAACGCAATATTTCTTAAACAAAATAAAGCCAGTCACTGCGACTGGCTTTTTCTTATTTGCGTAACAGGTCGGGTGCGTTACTGTGGTGTTATAAAATAATCAAAAACAGGAAAGCAGAGGTGGGGCAACGAATTCCCGTTACGCTCGGCAATATTGCGCCGCTGACGTTAAAACCGTTCCGCGCAGGTCAACTCGCGCTGGTCTGCGAAGGTGGAGGACAGCGCGGCATTTTCACCGCCGGCGTGCTGGACGAATTTATGCGCGCGCAGTTCAACCCGTTTGACCTTTACTTCGGCACCTCTGCCGGGGCGCAGAACCTCTCTGCTTATGTTTGTAATCAACCTGGCTATGCGCGAAGGGTAATCATGCGCTACACCACGGCAAAAGAATTTTTTAATCCGGTGCGCTTTGTGCGCGGCGGCAACCTGATCGATCTTGACTGGCTGCTGGAGTCGACCTCCAGCCAGATGCCGCTGGCCATGGATACTGCTGCCCGTCTGTTTGATAGCGGCAAAGAGTTCTGGATGTGCGCCAGCCGGGGCGATGACTATTCGCCGGGCTATTTTTCTCCTCAGAAGGAGAACTGGCTGGACATCATCCGCGCCTCCAGCGCGATCCCCGGCTTTTATCGTACCGGTGCCCTGCTGGACGGCATTAGCTACCTGGACGGTGGGATCAGTGACGCGGTGCCGGTGCAGGAAGCCGCCCGGCGCGGGGCGAAAACCATTGTGGTGATCCGTACCGTGCCGTCGCAAATGTATTACACGCCGCAGTGGTTTAAACGGATGGAGCGCTGGCTGGGCGACAGCAGCCTACAGCCGCTGGTGAACATCGCGAAGCAGCATGAAACCACCTACGGCGCGATGCAGCGCTTCATTGAAAAACCGCCGGGTAAGCTGCGTATTTTTGAAATCTATCCGCCTAAGCCGCTGCTGAGCATGGCCCTGGGCAGCCGCGTCCCTGCGCTGCGCATGGATTACAAAACGGGGCGGCTGTGCGGGCGCTATTTCCTGGCTACGGTGGGGAAAATGCTGGCGGAGCAACCGCCGCTTCATCGTCATAAACGCATTATTTTGCCGCCTGCGATTGTCGCCAATGACGCTCTGACGACGCCGCTGGTGGATATTCCGCAGGCGAATGACGCTTTACTGGATAACGAGGATCTGGCGTGACGTACCGCTTTGTCGATACCCATTGTCACTTTGATTTCCCGCCTTTTACGGGAGATGAAGAGCAAAGCATTGCGAAAGCTGCCGAGGCAGGCGTTCAGGCCATCATTGTGCCGGCAGTGGAAGCGGCCTATTTTTCCCGGGTGCTGGATCTTTCCACCCGGCACCCCGCGCTCTATGCCGCGCTCGGCCTGCATCCGATCGTGATTGAGCGGCATCTTGATGAGCACATTGAGAGGCTTGATGAGGTCGTGCAGACCGCAGGAGACAAACTTGTCGCCATCGGTGAGATCGGCCTCGATCTTTACCGTGAGGATCCGCAGTTTGAGCGCCAGCAGACGATCCTCGACGCGCAGCTCAGGCTGGCGAAGCGCCACGATCTGCCGGTGATCCTCCACTCAAGACGCACGCACGATAAGCTGGCGATGCACCTGAAACGCGTCGATCTGCCGCGCAGGGGCGTAGTGCACGGTTTCTCCGGCAGCCTGCAGCAGGCGCAGCGTTTTATTGAGCTGGGCTATAAAATCGGCGTCGGTGGCACCATCACCTATCCGCGTGCCAGTAAAACTCGGGACGTGATGGCACAGCTGCCGCTGTCGGCGCTTCTGCTGGAAACCGACGCGCCGGATATGCCGCTGAATGGTTTTCAGGGCCAGCCGAATCGTCCGGAACAGGCGGCGCGCGTGTTTACCACCCTGTGTGAACTGCGACAGGAGCCAGAAGAGGTGATTGCCGGTGCGCTGCTTGAAAACACCCGTTCGGTATTTGGCATCACGCTATAGGTAAAGCGCCGGACGAATCACCGTTATCTTCTGTTTTTCCAGCGCCCGCGCCAGGGGTTCAACGTCCTCGGGCGTGGCGCTGCGCCACGACGCCGCCTCACCGTAAACGCCATGCGCATGAAACGCGTTGATGCGCACCGGAACATTCCCAAGCCCGTGGATAAAGGTCGTTAGCGGTTTGAGGTGTTCCAGATAATCACACTGCTCCGGAATCACCAGCAGGCGGAGCTCCGTCAAACGGTGACGATCTGCCAGCCAGCGGATGCTCTGCTTGATCTGCGGGTTTTCGCGCCCGGTCAGGAAGCGGTGATGCGCGTTCCCCCACGCCTTCAGATCCAGCATCGCGCCATCCAGTACCGGCAGCAGCTTTTGCCAGCCGGTTTCGCTTAACAGACCGTTGCTGTCTACCAGGCAGGTGAGGTGGCGCAGGGTGGGATCGGCTTTGATCGCGGTGAACAGAGCGATCAAAAACGGTAATTGCGTAGTGGCTTCACCGCCGCTGACGGTGATCCCTTCGATAAACGGGGCGGATTTGCGGACCTGGGTGAGGATCTCTTCCACGTTGAAGCGGTGCGCCATAGGCGTTGCCTGCTGCTGACACAGGTGCAGGCAGGTGTCGCACTGCTGGCAGTCACTCTCCTGCCACCAGACGCGTCCGGCCTGAATAGTCAGCGCGTCGTGCGGGCAGTGGGGCACGCAGTCCCCGCAGTCGTTGCAGCGGCCGATCGTCCACGGGTTGTGGCAGGTTTTACAGCGCAGGTTGCAGCCCTGCAGAAACAGCGCCAGGCGGCTGCCCGGCCCGTCCACGCAGGAAAAAGGAATAACCTGACTAACTAAAGCGCATCTGCTGTTCATGGCTTATCACGCGCGGCTGACGTTCCAGAATGCGGGTATTACGTGCGGCCTCTTCGCCCAGCCACGTGGTATTGGTGCGCGATCCGGCTTCCCGGTATTTCTCCAGATCCGATAATCGCACCATATAACCGGTCACGCGGACCAGATCGTTACCCGCCACGTTGGCGGTAAATTCACGCATACCCGCCCTGAACGCGCCCAGGCAAAGCTGAACTACCGCCTGCGGGTTACGTTTTACCGTCTCATCCAGCGTCAGGATATCGCTTATCCCGGAAGAGTAGTGTTTGTGGTGAGGAGCTACCGCCAGCAAATGGCTGATGGGATCCGGCTCGTCGCCGTAGGGCAGACGCGCGCCCGGCGTGGTGCCCGAGTCGGAACTGATCCCCGACTGCGCATGGAGCATCGCGCGCTGCTTCCAGCCGTATTTCACCGGCGTGCTTTCAACGAACGCCGCAAGCTGTTCGCTGATGCGATAGCCCAGCGCGTTGGCCTGCTCGTCTTTTCCGTAACGGCCTTCAATGCCCTCCTTTTCACAGAGCGTATTCACCGCTTCCGCCAGGCCGTACATGCCAAACATGGGCACAAACCGATCGGCATCAATCAGCCCCTCTTTGACCAGGAAGCTATTCTCAAAGAAGCCAGATTGCTCGTACAGGAAACCGCAGCGTGCATCGATGATGGCAATTTGCTGCTGGCAGTAGTGCGGGAGCGTGCGGGTGAAGAAGTCTTCAATGGATGTGCTGCGTTCAGCAATGGCTTTGAGGTTAAGGCGCACCAGGGTGCTGCCACCGCCTGCAAGCGGCAGAGAGTTGTAACAGCTCACCACGCCGTAACGGCCTTTTGTGAAAATTTTATCATTCACTGGGCCATTAGAAATGTGCGGTTTGCTGCATTCACATATGTTTTTTGCCACCTCAAGCAGCAGGTCGTCAGGGGTGATATCGGGATCGTAGATAAAGGTCAGGTTCGGTGCAACCTGCTTCAGCTCTGCATCGGCACGCAGAATGGCACGGGTAATGGGGCCGTCAGCAGGCCCGATGTTTGCGTGCATAAACGCATCCGGCAGCGTACGGTCGAGATAGCGCCAGAAACGTTTTATTCGGCTATTGATTTCTTCTTGTGTTAGAATTCTAACATACGGTTGCAGCAGCGCATCAAGCTGACCGAGATAGACCGGCATCGATGTGACGGACGGAACATGATGGTAGAGGATGGTTAACAGCGAGAGGGCGTCGTCGAGATCTTTCGCGCCTTCCAGCTCCAGCCATTCTGAACCGTTAGCCAGAAATTTTGCGTAATCCGGCAGAACGTAACGGGGTTTGTAGGGCGCATGGCCTTCGAACATGTCGCAGATAAACCCCTCGTCCAGCGCGGCGCGCGCGGCCTCAGGAAGTGCCGGATACGGCAGGTTGTTTTCCGCTTCCAGCGCCAAAAAATGACGTTTTTGTTCCGGGGTTAACACCGGGCTTGTCACAATCTGCTGGCAACGTTGCTGCAGGGCGTCGGGCATGTTCGCTTCCTTGAATGTTCTACGGATGATGACCGGATTGTAGGAAGCCAGCCTGTCGGGGCTTTTGATCCGACAGGGGGTATCGCTGCTTTAGTCGGCAATTTACGCGCTAAAGTTTGAAGAAGATCTCATTACAGTAATGCAAATTTGTACGCAGTTTTCATTAACTGTGATGAATGTCGAAGTGTGGATGCGGGTGAATGTTAGAATACTCACAGACCCGCAAGGTAAAATTTATACGGCACTGCCGTTGGAGATTGTTATGACCGATTTAACTGCAAGCAGCCTGCGCGCGTTGAAACTGATGGACCTGACCACCCTGAACGATGACGACACCAATGAAAAAGTCATCGCCCTGTGCCATCAGGCGAAAACGCCGGTGGGTAATACCGCAGCCGTTTGTATCTACCCGCGCTTTATCCCTATTGCCCGTAAGACGCTGAAAGAGCAGGGTACGCCGGACGTGCGCATTGCAACCGTAACTAACTTCCCGCACGGCAACGATGATATCGAGATTGCGCTGGCTGAAACCCGCGCGGCGATTGCTTACGGCGCAGACGAAGTTGACGTGGTGTTCCCGTACCGCGCGCTGATCGCCGGCAACGAGCAGGTCGGTTTTGACCTGGTGAAAGCCTGTAAAGACGCGTGCGCGGCGGCAAACGTGCTGCTGAAAGTGATCATCGAAACCGGCGAGCTGAAAGAAGAAGCGCTGATTCGTAAAGCATCTGAAATCTCCATCAAAGCCGGTGCGGATTTCATTAAAACCTCTACCGGTAAAGTGCCGGTGAATGCGACCCCGGAAAGCGCGCGCATCATGATGGAAGTGATCCGCGACATGGGCGTGTCCAAAACCGTTGGTTTCAAACCCGCGGGCGGCGTGCGTACTGCCGAAGACGCGCAGCAGTTCCTGGCGATTGCCGACGAGCTGTTTGGCGCCGACTGGGCGGACTCCCGTCACTACCGCTTCGGCGCGTCCAGCCTGCTGGCTAGCCTGCTGAAAGCGCTGGGTCACGGCGACGGTAAGAGCGCAAGCAGCTACTAAGATTTGAATTGCCGGGTGAGCGTAGCGACCCCGGCCTACTTCGGGAGGTTACCGTGTTTCTCGCACAAGAAATTATTCGTAAAAAACGTGATGGTCATGCATTAAGCGACGAAGAGATCCGCTTCTTTATCAACGGCATTCGTGATAACACCGTCTCAGAAGGGCAGATTGCGGCTCTGGCGATGACCATTTTCTTCCACGATATGTCGATGCCTGAGCGCGTGTCGCTGACCATGGCGATGCGAGATTCAGGAACCGTTCTGGACTGGAAAAGCCTCAACCTTAACGGCCCGATTGTGGATAAACACTCCACCGGCGGCGTGGGCGATGTGACGTCTCTGATGCTCGGCCCGATGGTGGCAGCCTGCGGCGGTTACATCCCGATGATCTCCGGGCGCGGCCTGGGCCACACCGGCGGTACGCTCGACAAACTGGAAGCCATTCCGGGCTTCGATATCTTCCCGGACGACAACCGCTTCCGCGACATTATTAAAGACGTTGGTGTGGCGATTATCGGCCAGACCAGCTCTCTTGCTCCGGCAGACAAGCGTTTCTACGCGACCCGCGACATCACCGCGACTGTTGACTCCATCCCGCTGATCACCGCCTCTATCCTGGCGAAGAAACTGGCAGAAGGGCTGGACGCGCTGGTGATGGACGTGAAGGTCGGCAGCGGCGCGTTTATGCCGACCTATGAACTCTCAGAGGCGCTGGCCGAAGCGATCGTTGGCGTCTCCAACGGCGCGGGCGTGCGCACTACCGCGCTGCTCACCGACATGAACCAGGTGCTGGCGTCCAGCGCCGGTAACGCGGTCGAAGTGCGTGAAGCGGTGCAGTTCCTGACCGGTGAATACCGTAACCCGCGTCTGTTCGACGTCACCATGGCGCTGTGCGTTGAGATGTTAATCTCCGGCAAGCTGGCCAAAGACGACGCAGAAGCCCGCGCGAAACTGCAGGCGGTGCTGGACAACGGCAAAGCGGCGGACATTTTCGGCCGCATGGTTGCAGCCCAGAAAGGCCCGACCGATTTCGTCGAAAACTACGCGAAATACCTGCCAACCGCGACGCTCAGCAAAGCGGTGTATGCCGATAGCGAAGGGTTTGTCTCTGCGATGGACACCCGTGCGCTGGGTATGGCGGTGGTCTCGATGGGCGGCGGCCGTCGTCAGGCGTCAGACACCATTGATTACAGCGTCGGCTTTACCGATATGGCCCGTCTGGGCGACAGCGTTGACGGTCAACGTCCGCTGGCAGTGATCCACGCGAAAGACGAAGCCAGCTGGCAGGAAGCGGCTAAAGCGGTAAAAGCGGCTATTACGCTTGACGATAAAGCGCCGGAAACCACACCGACTGTCTATCGCCGTATCACCGAATAGCGGTATACTGATCTGATCGATAATTTTTGAAGCACTACGTACGGAGAACAATTATGAAACGTGCATTTATTATGGTGCTGGACTCATTCGGCATCGGCGCAACCGAAGATGCAGAACGTTTTGGTGACGTGGGTTCCGATACCATGGGCCACATCGCGGAAGCCTGTGCGAAAGGCGAAGCGGACAACGGTCGTAAAGGCCCTCTGACTCTACCTAACCTGACCCGCCTCGGGCTGGTGAAAGCGCATGAAGGCTCTACCGGTAAAATCGCAGCCGGTATGGACGGCAACGCGGAAGTCGTGGGCGCCTACGCCTGGGCTCACGAGCTCTCCTCCGGTAAAGACACCCCGTCTGGCCACTGGGAAATCGCCGGTGTGCCGGTGCTGTTCGACTGGGGTTACTTCTCCGATCACGAGAACAGCTTCCCGCAGGAGCTGCTCGATAAGCTGGTGAAGCGTGCCAACCTGCCGGGCTACCTCGGTAACTGCCACTCTTCCGGTACCGTGATTCTGGATCAGCTCGGCGAAGAGCACATGAAAACCGGCAAGCCGATTTTCTATACCTCTGCTGACTCCGTGTTTCAGATTGCATGCCATGAAGAGACGTTTGGCCTGGATAAACTCTACGAGCTGTGCGAAATCGCCCGTGAAGAGCTGACCGAAGGCGGCTACAACATTGGTCGCGTGATCGCGCGTCCGTTCATCGGCGACAAAGCGGGTAACTTCCAGCGTACCGGTAACCGTCACGACCTGGCGGTTGAGCCACCGGCGCCAACCGTGCTGCAGAAGCTGGTTGAAGAGAAAGACGGCCACGTGGTTTCCGTGGGTAAAATCGCGGATATCTACGCCAACTGCGGCATCACCAAAAAAGTGAAAGCCACCGGTCTGGATGCGCTGTTCGATGCCACCATCAAAGAGATGAAAGAAGCGGGCGACAAGACCATTGTCTTCACCAACTTCGTGGACTTCGACTCCTCCTGGGGCCACCGTCGCGACGTCGCAGGCTATGCGGCCGGTCTTGAGCTGTTCGACCGCCGTCTGCCGGAGCTGATGGAGCTGGTGGGTGAAGATGACATTCTGATCCTGACCGCGGACCACGGCTGTGACCCAACCTGGACCGGTACCGACCACACCCGTGAGCACATTCCGGTGCTGGTGTACGGCCCGAAAGTGAAGCCGGGCTCGCTCGGTCACCGTGAAACTTTCGCGGACATCGGCCAGACCCTGGCGAAATACTTTGGTACGTCTGACATGGAATATGGCAAGGCCATGTTCTGAATCATGTTGGGTGAGGTCTGATGCCCTCACCCCGGCCCTCTCCCACAGGAAGAGGGTGAAAAGAATAAACAATGTAAAAGGAACTGAAGATGGCAACTCCTCACATTAACGCAGAAATGGGTGATTTCGCTGACGTCGTATTGATGCCGGGCGACCCGCTGCGCGCGAAGCACATTGCAGAAACTTTCCTGGAAGACGTGCGTGAAGTGAACAACGTTCGCGGCATGCTGGGCTTCACCGGTACCTATAAAGGCCGCAAAATCTCAGTTATGGGCCACGGTATGGGTATCCCATCCTGCTCTATCTATACTAAAGAGCTGATCACCGACTTCGGCGTGAAGAAAATCATCCGCGTGGGCTCCTGCGGCGCGGTGCGCATGGACGTTAAGCTGCGCGACATCGTTATCGGTATGGGTGCCTGCACCGATTCCAAAGTTAACCGCATGCGTTTCAAAGACCATGACTTCGCGGCGATTGCTGACTTCGGCATGGTGCGTGACGCGGTTGACGCGGCAAAAGCGCTGGGCGTTGAAGCGCGCGTGGGTAACATCTTCTCTGCTGACCTGTTCTATGCCCCGGACGGCGGCGAGATGTTCGACGTAATGGAAAAATACGGCATCCTGGGCGTGGAAATGGAAGCGGCGGGTATCTACGGCGTGGCGGCTGAGTTTGGTGCGAAAGCGCTGACCATCTGCACCGTATCTGACCACATCCGTACTCACGAGCAGACCACCGCTGCCGAGCGTCAGACCACGTTCAACGACATGATCAAAATCGCGCTGGAATCCGTTCTGCTGGGCGATAAAGAGTAATTCTGTCTCTTCCCTCCCTCTCCCTGCGGGAGAGGGCCGGGGTGAGGGCATCAGACCGCACCTAGCGCACGGCCTGTGCAATCCACGCCGACAGCTCCCGCAGCTCTTTTTCCTGCTCCGGGAAATCTCCGAGCAACGCGTCGCATTCCTGCTGCAGCATATCTGCCCTGTACAAACAGCCCTGCAAACGTGCCGACAGCGCCTCTAACGGTGCCGGGTTAAGGCTATCGGTAAACACCTGCGTGCGGGTGATATGGCCTTTCTCCACGTCAAAATGCAGCTCCACGCCGCCCCAGGTAAAACGCTCGTCCAGCAGATGGGAAAACGCAGGGGCCTGACCGAAGTTCCACTCCCAGCTGCTCTGGCGGGCGAAGGTTTCGGCGAAGTTGGGCAGGTCTGGGGTTTTGTCAGGTGAGATGACTTCTGCTTCCACGCGCTCGCCGTAATATTCAAAGAACGCGTCACGGATCGCATCGCAAATCTGCTCGTGCGTAATTCCCGGCAGCAGTTCCACCAGATTTGCCACGCGGCCGCGTACGGAGGTAATTCCTTTGGCCTGGAGCTTTTTCTTATCCGGATTCAGGTAGTTCGCCAGACGGCTCAGGTCAGCGTTCAGCAACAGGGTGCCGTGGTGGAAGCCGCGATCCATCGTTTCGCGGTAGGCGGAGCCGGAGACCTTCCGGTCGCCCTCGGGGGTTTTCACCACCAGATCGTTACGCCCGGACGCTTCCGCCGTCACGCCGAGTGAATTGAGCGCGTTGAGGACGATGGACGTTGAGATGGTTTTATCGTATTCCGGTTTGCCCGCCATAAAGGTAAAGCAGGTATTGCCCAGATCGTGAAACACCGCGCCGCCGCCGCTGCTGCGGCGCGCGAGACGGACGTTGTCCTCTTCCATGCGCCGCGTATTGCACTCTTTCCACGGGTTTTGCGCGCGGCCGATGACCACCGTATCGGCGTTCCGCCAGAGAAACAGTACGCGCTGGGTGGCGGGCATCTGGCGGAAGATGCACTCTTCTACCGCGAGATTAAACCAGGGATCGTAAGAGTCAGAGATAAGCAGGCGTAACGTCGTCATGGCAAAGTTCCTTTTCCGAATCGTTCGCCTACTTTATCACTAATCTTTCTTCTCGCTCTCTTCGTCTTCGGGGACGGATTTGCTGGCGGTCAGCAGGAACGGGGATTGCTGCCAGCGCGAGCGCTTGCCGCGAAGCAGGGTACGCGCCAGCACAACGCCGATGGCGAGCGAAAGCAGCAGCATCAGGCGCAGAATATTGGTGGTATTATCGACCTGTTTGGCTTCAGTAGGCAGGGTGTGGGTATCGAGGGTCAGGCGCAGATAGCCCAGCGGGCCATTCTTCCCCTGAATAGGTTCAACAATCTGCTGGTTGAAGTAGCCGCCGGCTTTTTTGCCGTCCAGCGCCAGCCTGTCTCGCACGTCGACGTGCTCGCCCGCGCGGGCAATCAGGTTGCCTTGCTCATCATAGACGCCAGCATCAAGAATGCGGCTGTTCTCCGTGAGCAGGCGTAAAACCTGGCCTATCCGCTTATCGTCCGGCGTTTCGGTACGCATGGACTGCGCGACGTTGAGCGTCACCTGGCGTGCCAGCGTACGGGCAAGTTCTTCAAACTGCGGGTTGCGTTGCCGTTGATGGTTCTGGCTAAACCACGATGCCCCTTGCATCAGCACCACTACGAGTGCGAGACAGGAAAGGACAATCACGGCGCGATGAAGCCGGAATTTCAGTTTTGCGCGAGCCATATTCCACCTGCTGAAAATTTACGGCTTAATGTTGCCAGAAGTGATGGTTACAGGGTAGCCTCATGCGTTATTTTCCCTCTGCAACCTTCCGGCGCGAACGAAATTACAGGAGCTTTAATGCCGAACATTACCTGGTGTGACCTGCCAACGGATGTCTCTTTATGGCCAGGATTGCCGCTCTCTTTAAGTGGCGATGAGGTGATGCCTCTGGATTACCATGCCGGTCGTAGCGGCTGGCTCCTCTACGGACGCGGTCTGGATAAGCAACGCCTGACCCAGTATCAAAGCAAGCTGGGTGCGGCAATGGTCATCGTCGCCGCCTGGTGCGTGGAAGACTACCAGGTTATTCGCCTGGCGGGTTCCCTGACGCAGCGCGCAACGCGTCTGGCGCATGACGCGGGGCTGGACGTCGCGCCGCTGGGCAAAATTCCGCACCTGAAAACTCCGGGCCTGCTGGTGATGGACATGGACTCTACCGCCATTCAGATCGAGTGTATCGACGAGATTGCGAAGCTGGCGGGCAGCGGCGAGCTGGTGGCGGAAGTTACCGAGCGTGCGATGCGCGGCGAGCTGGACTTCACCGCCAGCCTGAGACAGCGCGTGGCGACCCTGAAAGGGGCCGATGCCAACATTCTGCGCCAGGTGCGCGACGTGCTGCCGCTGATGCCAGGGCTGACGCAGCTGGTGCTGAAGCTGCAATCCCTCGGCTGGAAGGTGGCGATTGCCTCCGGTGGCTTCACCTTCTTCGCGGATTACCTGCGGGAAAAACTGCATCTGACCACCGTGGTGGCCAATGAGCTGGAGATCATGGACGGCAAGCTGACCGGCCAGGTAATCGGCGATATCGTAGATGCCCAGTACAAAGCCAATACGCTGACGCGTCTGGCGGAAAAATATGAAATTCCGGTCGTCCAGACCGTCGCCATCGGCGATGGCGCGAACGACCTGCCGATGATCAAAGCCGCCGGGCTGGGCATTGCCTACCACGCCAAGCCAAAAGTGAATGAAAAGACGGAAGTCACTATCCGTCACGCTGACCTGATGGGGGTGTTCTGCATTCTCTCCGGCAGCATTAATCAGAAATAACGGTCTGCTTTGTAGGCCGGGTAAGCGTAAGCGCCGCCCGGCACGCAGGCCGCACAGAAATAACGAGGTAAACCGTGGCGAAAGCTCCAAAACGCGCATTTGTTTGTAATGAATGTGGTGCGGATTATCCGCGCTGGCAGGGGCAATGCAGCGCCTGTCATGCCTGGAACACCATCACCGAAGTGCGTGGTGTGGCGGCTTCGCCGAGCGTGGCGCGCAATGAACGCCTGAGCGGCTATGCCGGTAACGCGGGCGTGGCGAAGGTGCAAAAACTTTCGGACATCAGCCTCGAAGAGCTGCCGCGCTTCTCCACCGGGTTCAAAGAGTTTGACCGCGTGCTCGGCGGCGGCGTGGTGCCGGGCAGCGCGATCCTGATCGGCGGTAACCCGGGCGCGGGTAAATCGACCCTGCTGCTGCAAACGCTCTGCAGGCTCGCCGAACAGATGAAAACCCTGTACGTCACGGGCGAAGAATCACTCCAGCAGGTGGCGATGCGCGCGCACCGTCTGGGCCTGCCGACCGGCAACCTGAACATGCTCTCCGAAACCAGCATCGAGCAGATCTGCATGATCGCTGAAGAAGAGCAGCCGAAGCTGATGGTGATCGACTCCATCCAGGTGATGCACATGGCGGACATTCAGTCTTCGCCGGGCAGCGTCGCGCAGGTGCGTGAAACCGCGGCTTACCTGACGCGCTTTGCCAAAACGCGCGGCGTGGCGATTGTGATGGTCGGCCACGTGACCAAAGACGGCTCGCTGGCCGGGCCGAAGGTGCTGGAACACTGTATCGACTGCTCCGTAATGCTCGATGGCGACGCGGATTCTCGCTTCCGTACCCTGCGCAGCCACAAGAACCGCTTTGGGGCGGTGAACGAACTGGGCGTGTTTGCCATGACCGAACAGGGGCTGCGCGAAGTCAGCAATCCGTCGGCCATCTTCCTGAGCCGCGGCGATGAGATCACCTCCGGCAGCTCGGTGATGGTGCTGTGGGAGGGGACGCGCCCGCTGCTTGTTGAAATTCAGGCGCTGGTGGACGTGTCGATGATGGGCAACCCGCGGCGCGTGGCGGTCGGTCTGGAACAGAACCGTCTGGCGATCCTGCTGGCGGTGCTGCACCGTCACGGCGGGCTGCAGATGGCGGATCAGGACGTCTTCGTTAACGTGGTCGGCGGCGTCAAAGTCACGGAGACCAGCGCAGACCTGGCGCTGCTGCTGGCGATGGTCTCCAGCCTGCGAGACAGACCGCTGCCGCAGGATCTGGTGGTATTCGGCGAAGTGGGCCTCGCCGGGGAAATCCGTCCGGTACCCAGCGGCCAGGAGCGTATCTCCGAGGCGGCAAAACACGGTTTCCGCCGGGCGATCGTTCCCGCCGCCAACGTGCCGAAAAAGATCCCGGAAGGGATGCAGGTATTTGGCGTGAAAAAACTCGCAGATGCGTTAAATGTCTTTGACGACTTATAATTACGTAAATTTGATTTTGCAGGAGGCACCGTAATTTATGTCATCATTTGACTACATCAAGACCGCAATCCGCCAGAAGGGCTGCACGCTGCAGCAGGTGGCGGACGCCAGCGGCATGACCAAAGGCTACCTGAGCCAGCTGCTGAACGCCAAAATCAAAAGCCCCAGCGCGCAGAAGCTGGAAGCGCTGCACCGCTTTCTGGGGCTGGAGTTCCCGCGTATGCAAAAGAACATCGGCGTGGTGTTCGGCAAGTTTTACCCCCTGCATACCGGACATATCTATCTGATCCAGCGCGCCTGTAGCCAGGTTGACGAGCTGCATATCATCATGGGATACGACGAAACCCGTGACCGTCAGCTGTTTGAAGACAGCGCCATGTCGCAGCAGCCGACCGTGCCGGACCGCCTGCGCTGGCTGCTCCAGACCTTTAAGTATCAGAAAAATATTCGTATTCATGCCTTTAACGAAGAGGGCATGGAGCCGTATCCGCACGGCTGGGACGTGTGGAGCAACGGCATCAAAGCGTTTATGGAAGAGAAGGGCATTGCGCCTAACTGGATCTACACCTCTGAAGAGTCCGACGCGCCGCAGTTCCGCGAGCATCTGGGTATCGAGACGGTGCTTATCGACCCGAAACGTACCTTTATGAACATCAGCGGAGCGCAGATCCGCGAGAACCCGTTCCGCTACTGGGATTACATCCCGACCGAGGTGAAGCCGTTCTTCGTGCGTACCGTCGCGATCCTGGGCGGCGAGTCGAGCGGGAAATCAACGCTGGTCAACAAGCTGGCGAACATCTTCAACACCACCAGCGCGTGGGAGTACGGCCGCGATTACGTCTTCTCGCACCTTGGCGGCGACGAGATGGCGCTGCAGTATTCCGACTACGACAAAATCGCGCTCGGTCATGCCCAGTACATTGATTTTGCGGTCAAATACGCCAACAAGGTGGCATTTATCGATACCGATTTTGTCACCACCCAGGCGTTCTGTAAAAAATACGAAGGGCGCGAGCACCCGTTCGTGCAGGCGCTGATTGACGAATACCGCTTTGACCTGGTGATCCTGCTGGAAAACAACACCCCGTGGGTGGCCGACGGTATGCGCAGCCTCGGCAGCTCCGTAGACAGGCGAGAGTTTCAGACTATGCTGGTGGAGATGCTCAACGAAAACAACGTTGAGTTTGTCCATGTGGAAGAGTCTGACTATGACTCCCGTTTCCTGCGCTGCGTCGAGCTGGTGAAGGAGATGATGGGGGAGCAGGGGTAAAAACTTACCCCTCACCCTAACCCTCTCCCACAGGGAGAGGGGACGTTAACCTCCCTCTCCCTGTGGGAGAGGGACGGGGTGAGGGCATCAAGCCACTCAGAACTCAACCACCACTTTCCCCCGCATATGTCCCTCCAGCACTTTACGGTGCGCCTCGGTAATGCTCTCCACGCTCAGCCCGTGCAGCGTTTCACTCAGTGAGCTTTCCACCACGCCGTTATCCACCAGCTTTGCCACCTCATTGAGGATCTCACCCTGACGCGCCATATCCGCGGTCTGATACATGCTGCGGGTGTACATAAATTCCCAGTGCAGGGCGGCGGATTTGGACTTCAGCTTGTCCTGGTTCAGCGGACGTTCATTCTCAACGATGGAACAGATATGCCCCTGAGGCGCAATCAGGTCGCTGACCGCATCCCAGTGCCCGTCGGTGTCGTTGAGGATGAAAATGTAATCCACAAAGGTCAGCCCCTGTTTCGTCAGCTCCCCTTTCAGGTCGCGGTAGTTGACGACAACGTCAGCCCCGCGATCGCGACACCAGCGGGCGGAATCTTCTCTTGATGCCGTCGCGATGATTTTCACCTTGCTGTTGTGCTTTGCAAAGGGGATCGCCAGCGATCCCACTCCGCCCGCGCCGCCAATGATCAGCAGCGTTTTATCCGCCCCGGCATCCTGAATGTTCAGCCGCTCGAATAATCCTTCCCAGGCTGTAAGGGCGGTCAGTGGCAACGCGGCAGCCGCGGCCCAGCCGAGGCTGGCAGGCTTGTGCCCGACAATGCGCGCGTCGATCAGCTGGTGCGTGGTATTGCTGCCCGGGCGGGTAATGTCGCCCGCGTACCACACTTCATCCCCCGGTTTGAATCCGGTGACGCCACCCCCAACGGCTTTGACGATCCCGCTGGCATCCCACCCGAGGATGCGCGGCTCATTCAGCCCGTTCCTGGCAATGCCCGCATGGACTTTGGTATCGACCGGGTTAACGGAGACGGCTTTCACCTCCACCAGCAGATCGTGCTCGCCGGGCTGCGGCATTGGCGGGGTGATTTCAATGAAGGTGGACGGATTTTCTGGGTTAACGGCAATGGCTTTGACAGACATGGTGTACTCCTCAATGAAATGCGTTTTGTTGAGGCTAGTCTATAAAGTGGCCAGCTGCGTGATAAGATGGACAATCAAGAACTCAGCGTTCGTACAGGGTGAACAATCATGTTTAAACAGCTGCAGGATATGGCGCTGTTCGCGCTGGTGGCGGAGATGGGCAGCTTTACCGCTGCCGCGCAGAAAGCCGAACTGCCGAAATCCAGCGTAAGCCAGCGAATTAGCCAGCTGGAACAGCAGGTGGGTATCCGCCTGCTGAACCGCACCACGCGCAGGATCAGCCTCACGTTTGCGGGCGAGCACTATCTGGTGCACTGTCGCGAGATGCTGGCGGCCAGCGAGCGGGCAGAGTACGCCATTCAGCGCCTGCGCGAAAACCCCAGCGGGCGGCTGCGGATCACCTGTCCGGCGGGGATAGGGGCGACGCTGCTGGCGCATATGAACGCCGAGTTCCAGCTTCGCTATCCTGACGTTTCGCTGGATGTGTCAATTTCTGATGATGTGGTGGATCTGGTCGAGGCCGGTTTTGACGTAGCGCTGCGCACCGGTAAGCCGCAGGACTCCTCCCTGATTGGCCGGATGATCGGGCACTGCCCGCGTTATATGCTGGCCTCGCCGGACTATCTGGCGCGTCGGGATCCGCTGACGCATCCCCGCCAGCTGGTGGAGCACCGCTGCATTACGCACAGGGCGTGGTCGGAGTGGCTTCTGCGAAGCGAGAGCGAGGATTACCGCTACCTGCCGGATAACGCGCACATGACCGATAATCTGGTATACGCCCGCGAGTGTGCGATTGCCGGTGCGGGGGATCACGCTCTTACCCGCATTTCTGCTGGAAGATAAAATTGAAAAAGGTGCGCTGGTTCAGGTGCTGCCGGAGTGGAATGTTGAAGGTAACGATCTGTGGCTGGCGTATCCAAGCCGCAAGCTGAACTCGCCCGCGCTGATGAGCTATATCGACTTTGCGATGCAGTTTGACGAGGTGAAGCGGTATTACGTGGGTGGCTGAATTTGTGCGGCCTGATGCCCTCACCCTGACCCTCTCCCACGGGGAGAGGGTACAAACATAAAAAACGGCAACCGAGGTTGCCGTTTTGCTTTTATTTCGCGATACGCTTGTACTTAATACGCTTCGGCTCCAGCGCGTCGGCGCCCAGCGTGCGTTTCTTGTACTCTTCGTATTCGGTGAAGTTACCTTCGAAGAACTCCACTTTACCTTCGTCCTGGTAGTCCAGGATGTGGGTCGCGATACGGTCCAGGAACCAGCGGTCGTGCGAGATAACCATCGCGCAGCCCGGGAACTCCAGCAGGGCGTTTTCCAGCGCGCGCAGGGTTTCAATATCCAGGTCGTTGGTTGGTTCATCAAGCAGCAGAACGTTACCGCCCACCTGCAGCAGCTTCGCCAGGTGCAGACGACCGCGCTCACCGCCGGACAGTTCGCCCACGCGTTTGCCCTGGTCGGTGCCTTTGAAGTTAAAGCGGCCAACATAGGCGCGGCTTGGCATCTCGGTGTTGCCGATACGCATGATATCCAGACCGCCGGAGACTTCTTCCCACACGGTTTTGCTGTTATCCATCGCGTCACGGAACTGGTCAACGGAGGCCAGCTTCACGGTCTCACCCAGGGTGATAGAGCCGCTGTCAGGCTGTTCCTGGCCGGACATCATGCGGAACAGGGTCGATTTACCCGCGCCGTTCGGACCGATGATGCCAACGATAGCGCCTTTCGGTACGGAGAAGGTCAGGTCGTCGATCAGCACACGGTCGCCGTAGGACTTACGCAGGTTGGTCACTTCAACCACTTTATCCCCCAGACGTGCTCCAGGTGGAATAAACAGTTCGTTGGTTTCGTTACGTTTCTGGTATTCGGTGTTGTTCAGCTCTTCGAAGCGTGCCAGACGGGCTTTGCCCTTAGACTGGCGGCCTTTCGCGCCCTGACGAACCCACTCCAGCTCTTTCTCGATAGACTTACGACGCGCCGCTTCCTGTGAAGCTTCCTGCGCCAGACGCTGATCTTTCTGCTCCAGCCAGGAAGAGTAGTTGCCTTCCCACGGAATACCTTCACCGCGGTCCAGCTCCAGGATCCAGCCAGCGACGTTGTCGAGGAAGTAACGGTCGTGGGTAATCGCCACAACGGTGCCTTCGAAGTCGTGCAGGAAGCGCTCCAGCCACGCCACGGATTCTGCATCCAGGTGGTTAGTCGGTTCGTCGAGCAGCAGCATGTCTGGTTTTTCCAGCAGCAGGCGGCACAGCGCCACGCGGCGGCGTTCACCACCGGAGAGGTTAGCGATTTTCGCATCCCAATCCGGCAGACGCAGGGCATCAGCCGCGCGCTCCAGCTGCACGTTCAGATTGTGACCGTCGTGCGCCTGGATGATCTCTTCATACTTGCCCTGCTGTGCGGCCAGCTTGTCGAAGTCCGCATCCGGCTCGGCGTATTTGGCATACACTTCGTCCAGACCTTTCAGCGCGTTAACCACTTCGGATACCGCTTCTTCAACGGATTCGCGAACGGTGTGTTCCGGGTTCAGCTGAGGTTCCTGCGGCAGGTAACCAATCTTGATGCCAGGCTGCGGACGGGCTTCACCTTCGATGTCTGTATCAATGCCGGCCATGATGCGCAGCAGGGTGGACTTACCGGCACCGTTGAGACCCAGAACACCGATTTTTGCGCCCGGGAAGAAGCTCAGCGAGATATTTTTAAGAATATGACGTTTCGGCGGGACAACTTTGCCGACACGATGCATGGTATAAACGAATTGAGCCACGTTGGACTTCGCCTCTTTTATCGTAATGAGAAGGAATTTCAGCCTCGAAGTGTAGCCTTTTTCACGTCCTAATCCCAGCCAGGAACGTCGGGAGTGTTAAAACGCGCAAGAAAGGTAAAAAAGTGTCCATGACGTGGCGCGTTGAAGGATGCCTGGTTAGCATAAGTTAATTAGACTTTGACGTAGCAAGACGCTGCAATTGACGAAAAAACAATGAGGAAGAGCTTGTGGAAAAAGCCAAACGGGTGGTCTGGCGTCTGCTGGCTGCCAGCGTATGCGTAATGGCGGTAAGCCAGGCGGTGCATGCCGATTCACTGGATGAACAACGTAACCGCTACGCCCAGATTAAACAGGCGTGGGACAACAAGCAGATGGATACCGTGCAGGCGCTAATGCCGACGCTAAAGGATTATCCGCTGTATCCGTATCTGGAGTATCGCCAGATCACGGACGACCTGATGAACCAACCTACCGTCACCGTGAATAACTTCATTCAGGCGAACCCGACTCTGCCGCCTGCCCGAAATCTCCAGTCTCGCTTTGTGAATGAGCTGGCGCGTCGCGAAGACTGGCGCGGCCTGCTGGCGTTTAGCCCTGAGAAGCCGAATGCCACCGAAGCCCAGTGTAACTATTACTACGCAAAATGGGCGACCGGCCAGCAGGAAGAGGCCTGGGCAGGAGCGAAAGAGCTCTGGCTGACCGGAAAAAACCAGCCGAACGCCTGTGATTCCCTGTTTAGCGCGTGGCGTGCTTCCGGCAAGCAGGATCCGCTGTCCTACCTTGAGCGCATCCGTCTGGCGATGAAAGCCGGTAACACGCGTCTGGTGACCACGCTGGCGGGGCAGATGCCGTCCGATTACCAGACGATCTCCACGGCGGTTATCGGGCTTGCAAACGATCCCAACAGCGTGCTGACCTTTGCCCGCAGTACGGGCGCGACCGATTTCACCCGCCAGATGGCGGCGGTGGCCTTTGCCAGCGTGGCGCGTGACGATGTGGAAAACGCGCGGCTGATGATCCCGCAGCTGGTGCAGGCGCAGCAGCTCAATGAGGAGCAAACCCAGGAGCTGCGCGACATCGTGGCGTGGCGACTGATGGGCACCGATGTGACCGATGAACAGGCGCGCTGGCGTGACGATGCGATTATGCGTTCGAATTCTACGTCGCTGGTGGAACGCCGCGTGCGCATGGCGCTGGGCACGGGCGATCGCCGTGGGCTGAATACATGGCTCGCGCGCTTGCCAATGGAGGCCAAAGAGAAAGACGAATGGCGCTACTGGCAGGCCGATCTGCTGATGGAGCGCGGCCGTGATGATGAAGCCAAAGAGATCCTCCATACGCTGATGCAGCAGCGCGGGTTTTACCCGATGGCAGCCGCGCAGCGTCTGGGCGAGGAGTACACCTTCCGCATTGATAAAGCGCCTGCCAACGCGAACCCGGCGCTGACGCAGGGGCCAGAAATGGCGCGCGTTCGCGAGCTGATGTACTGGAATATGGATAACACCGCGCGCAGCGAGTGGGCGAATCTGGTGACCAGCCGCACCACCGACGAGAAAGCCCAGCTTGCCCGCTATGCGTTTGATAATCACTGGTGGGATCTCAGCGTGCAGGCGACGATCGCCGGCAAGCTTTGGGATCATCTGGAAGAGCGTTTCCCGCTGGCGTACAAAGATCTTTTCGATCGCTACACCAGCGGTAAAGATATCCCGCAAAGCTACGCGATGGCGATTGCCCGTCAGGAGAGCGCGTGGAACCCGAAAGTCCGTTCCCCGGTGGGCGCCAGCGGCCTGATGCAGATTATGCCAGGCACGGCGACGCACACGGTGAAGATGTTTAATATTCCGGGGTACAGCAGTCCGTCGCAGCTTCTGGATCCGGATACCAACATCAATATCGGTACCAGCTATCTCCAGTACGTGTATCAGCAGTTCGGCAATAACCGCATCTTCTCATCGGCGGCGTATAACGCGGGGCCAGGACGCGTGCGCACCTGGCTCGGCAACAGCGCCGGACGCATCGACGCGGTAGCGTTTGTGGAGAGCATCCCGTTCTCGGAAACGCGCGGCTACGTGAAGAACGTGCTGGCCTATGACGCTTACTATCGCTACTTCATGGGGCAGAAAGATACCCTGATGAGCGATGCCGAGTGGCAGAGGCGTTACTGATCGGCGTGGGTTGTGTTATGCTGTACTCGCTAAAGAGTACAAGAGGCAGCATAACATGACCCAGCATTCCCCGTATTCCTCGGCAATGGCCGAACAACGTCATCTGGAGTGGCTTCGTTTTGTGGAGCTGCTGCGTCAGTCTTACGAACAGGATCTGCATTTACCCCTGATGCAGCTGATGCTCACGCCGGACGAGCGTGAGGCGCTTGGCACGCGCGTGCGGATCATTGAAGAGCTGCTGCGCGGAGAAATGAGCCAGCGCGAGCTGAAAAATGAGCTCGGCGCGGGCATTGCAACGATCACCCGCGGCTCGAACAGCCTGAAGTCGGCGCCGGTTGAGCTGCGCCAGTGGCTGGAAGCGGTATTGCTGAAAAATGCCGGATGACGGCTTTTCTTTATCCGGCCAACAAACTTACCGATAAATCGCGTTATGGAACGGGCTTAACGCCAGAATCACGGCCTGGTGGTAAACGCCTGAACGCGTCAGCTTGCCAGCGGTAAAGACGCCAATAGCCCCTTCTTTACGGCCAATCTCATCGATGCCGGTGTACTGCGACATCACTGGCCCGAGCGCTTCACCCGCACGGACTTTTTCCAGAATGATTTCCGGCAGCGGCAGGGTGGCCGAACGCGCTTCACCGCGCTGCTCGCGGCTTTCGATGACAACCCAGCTAAAGGTTGCGCCTTCGTCGATACCTGCTTCAATCGCTACCCAAAAGTCAGCATCTGGTGCGGCAGCCTTAGCGTTTGCCACGCGATTTCGTGCGCCAGCGCGCGTTTCCTCGCTGCCAAACGGCTGTTCAGGAACGCCACTCTCGACGCCGATGGCCTCAATATGGCAGGATCCTGCGCCGAAGATCTCGTCAAATGCCCTTAGAATTGCCTGAATTTTGGCAGGATTAGTGGTAGCAGAGACAACATGGTGCATAATTAAGCTCGATTCAAAAAAAACTCATCGCAGTATAACGGAAAAAAAGCATGTTACAGGTATACCTTGTTCGCCACGGTGAAACGCAGTGGAACGCCGAGCGACGTATTCAAGGCCAGTCAGACAGTCCTCTCACCGAGAAGGGGGTGCAGCAAGCGTGGCAGGTGGCGGAACGCGCCAGAACGCTGGGCATTACCCACGTGATTACCAGCGATTTAGGTCGCACACAGCAGACGGCGCGCATCATCGCAGATGCCTGCGGCTGCGACGTCATGCTGGAGCCGCGCCTGCGCGAGCTGGATATGGGCGTGCTGGAGAAACGCCATATCGATACGCTGACGGAAGCGGAGGAAGGCTGGCGCCGCACGCTGGTGAACGGTACCGAAGATGGCCGTATTCCTGAAGGCGAATCCATGCAGGAGCTTAGCGTACGCATGCACGCCGCGCTGGCGGAATGCCTGAAACTTCCGGCTGGCAGCCGTCCGCTGCTGGTGAGTCACGGGATTGCGTTGGGTTGCCTGGTGAGCACTATTCTGGGGCTACCGGCCTACGCTGAGCGCCGTTTGCGTCTGCGCAACTGCTCCATTTCCCGGATTGATTATCAGGAAAGCGCGTGGCTGGCGTCGGGCTGGGTAGTGGAGATGGCAGGGGACATTTCGCATCTTGATGCCCCTGCGCTTGACGAACTGCAGCGTTAACGACGTATCGGAATCAAGAATTCCATACGCAGATTGATTGGGCCTTCTTCCGGTTTGGCATCCTGCGCCGGGTAGTAGCGCTCAATGTCCTGACCTTTACGGCGATTCAGATTCAGCATCGGCATGCAGGTTCCGTAAACGGTCAGGATAAACTCCTGAACTCCCGTTCCCAGCCCTTCATATGCGAACATCACGTATTCGCCGCCTTCCAGCACGACAGGCTTTGATCCCTGAATATAGCCATTGGCCATATCGGGCGTCAGCGCGGTGGTGTAGAACACCTCCTGCTCGTCGTCTTTTTCCTGGCTTGGGTGCGTTTCGTTGAGGCCGTACAGGATCGGCGGGATCGTCGGTGCGTGGCTCAGGAAATCGCGCCAGAACTGGACGCGCATCTGATGACGGAACTCTGAAATCTGCTCCAGGGAGCACGAATAGCTCTGCGTCGTGCCGATCAGATGGGTTTCCGGCAGTGTAATAATTTCATACTTCGGCATCGCGAATTCGCCCAGACGCAGCGGCGGACGCATACCAAACGAGCTCCAGTCAGGCGAGCGGCGATAAAGCGCTGGCGTCAACGAGAACTGTTTTTTAAAGGCGCGGGTGAAGGTCTGCTGGGAATCGAAACGATATTGCAGGGCAATATCCAGAATCGGCCGCGCGGTCAGGCGCAGTGCCACAGCAGATTTTGATAAACGACGTGCGCGAATATAGGCCCCGATAGCATGACCGGTGACATCCTTGAACATCCTTTGCAAATGCCACTTGGAATAGCCTGCTTTAGCCGCCACATTATCCAGTGACAAAGGCTGGTCGAGATGACCTTCCAGCCAGGTGAGCAGGTCGCGAATAATTCCAGCCTGATCCATATACTATCCTCATCCTTAAAACAGCAGGTGCCTGATAACAGGTTAGCGGATAATAGCATTTTTTGATGTTTTAGCATTCAGTGTTTTTTTTGCGCATTCATGCTTTTTAGAGCACATTACAGGCAGATATATTCTAATCCTGTGATCTTGCTACATTTTTGTCTAAAGTGTTGAATAATTGCTCAGTGTAATTTTAAAGAATGGTAACAATATGAAATACAAGACTTTGATCTTCACCGCGCTGATGCTGATGGTCGGGCGCGTGGCGCAGGCAGAACAGATTGGCTCCGTCGATACCGTGTTCAAAATGTTCGGCCCGGACCACAAAATCGTGGTGGAGGCGTTTGACGATCCGGACGTGAAAAACGTCACCTGCTACGTCAGCCGCGCAAAAACGGGCGGTATCAAAGGCGGGCTGGGACTGGCGGAAGATACCTCCGATGCAGCGATTTCTTGTCAGCAGGTGGGGCCAGTTGAGTTGAGCGATAAAATTAAAAACGGCAAAGCGCAGGGCGACGTGGTGTTCCAGAAACGGACCTCGCTGGTGTTTAAAAAGCTGCAGGTGGTGCGTTTCTATGATGCCAAACGCAACACCCTGGCTTACCTGGCCTATTCTGACAAAGTGGTGGAAGGCTCGCCGAAAAACGCGATCAGCGCGGTGCCGATTATGCCGTGGCATTAATTCAGGAATGAACCATGCAACAACCTGTGGTCTGGCTGGTTGAAGACGAAACCAGTATCGCCGATACGCTGATCTACATGCTTCAGCAGGAAGGATTCGCGGTAAAGGCGTTTGAACGCGGTTTACCCGTGCTGGAGGAGGCGCGGCGGCAGGCTCCGGCCCTCGCCATTCTGGACGTCGGGCTGCCGGACATCAGTGGATTTGAGCTTTGCCGCCAGCTGCTGGCGCAGCATCCCTCACTGCCCGTGCTGTTTCTGACGGCGCGCAGTGATGAGGTAGACAAGCTGCTTGGCCTGGAAATGGGCGCTGATGACTACGTTGCGAAACCTTTCTCCCCTCGTGAAGTCTGCGCCCGGGTGCGGACGATTTTACGGCGCATGCAGAAATCCGCCGCACCATCAGAAACGTTGCGTATCGGGCAGTTTGAACTGAACGAGCCTGCCGCGCGAATCAGCTGGTGCGGGGAAGCATTGCCCCTGACCCGCTATGAATTCTTGCTGCTCAAAACCTTGTTGCAGGCCCCCGGACGGGTCTTTTCTCGTCAGCAGCTCATGGACAAGGTGTGGGGTGAAGACGGCGACAGTTTCGACCGCACCGTGGACACCCACATCAAAACCCTGCGTGCCAAGCTGCGGGCGGTAAACGAGGAACTTTCACCCATCAGCACCCATCGTGGTATGGGCTACAGTCTGGGCCTTTACTGATGCGCATTGGGATGCGGCTATTGCTGGGGTACTTCCTGATCGTGGCCATCGCCGCGTGGTTTGTGCTGTCGATCTTTGTTCAGGAAGTAAAGCCCGGCGTGCGCAGGGCAACCGAGGGTACGTTAATCGATACTGCGACCTTACTCGCCGAAGTCGGGCGTGAGGATCTCCTCTCGGGCAATGCGCAGCAGGGCAAACTGGCACAGGCCTTTTCTCAGCTTCATCAGCGCCCTTTCCGCGCCAATATCGGCGGCATTCATAAAGTGCGTAACGAGTATCACGTCTACATGACCGATGCGCAGGGTCGCGTTGTGTTTGATTCCGCCGGTCTGGCCGTGGGGAAAGATTACTCGCGCTGGAACGATGTCTGGCTGACGCTTCGCGGCGAATACGGCGCGCGCAGTACGCAAAGCCATCCCGACGATCCGGAAAGCACGGTGATGTATGTTGCCGCGCCGGTTGTGGATCAGGACAAGATTATCGGCGTGGTGTCGGTCGGGAAACCTAACAGCGCGATGGCACCGGTTATCCATCGCAGCGAGCGGCGGATCCTGTGGGCAGGCGGGGCGCTGCTCGGCATTGCCCTGCTGATTGGCCTCGTTGTGGCGTGGTGGATCAATCGATCTATCGCGACGTTATCGCGCTATGCCGACTCGGTGACCACGGACACGCCTCTCCCGCTGCCTAATCCTGGCAGTAGCGAACTGCACAAGCTGGCATTGGCGCTGGAGAATATGCGCATTCGCCTGGAAGGGAAAAACTACATTGAACACTATGTCCATGCGCTGACCCACGAACTGAAAAGCCCCATCGCCGCCATACGCGGCGCGGCGGAAATTCTCTCCGAGCAGCCGCCGCCGCAGGTGGCCGCGCGGTTTATCGATAATATTCTGGTGCAAAACGCGCGTATGCAGTCGCTGGTTGAAAAACTGCTCACTCAGGCGCGTCTTGAAAATCGGGTCGAAATTACGCCTCAGATCGTCCGTGTCGACCTGCTGTTTACGCGTCTTGCCGACGCGCGCTCGGCGCTGTTGGCAGCAAAAGAGATTGTACTGACCCTCCAGCCCGCTTCGATTCATGTAGAAGGCGATCCCGACCTGCTCGAACAGGCACTCGGTAATTTACTGGATAACGCTATCGATTTTACGCCGCAGGGCGGCGCCATTGAACTGGCGGCCCGGGAAGTGCAGGGGCAGATACAGCTGATCGTCACCGACAGCGGAAGCGGGATACCGGATTACGCGCTGGATCGTATTTTTGAGCGCTTTTATTCCCTGCCGCGCGAGAACGGGTTGAAGAGCAGCGGGCTCGGGCTGGCGTTTGTTCAGGAGGTGGCGCGTCTGCATCAGGGAGAGATTATATTGCGTAATCATGATGAAGGTGGCGTGATGGCCACGCTGGTACTTCACCGTCCCTTCACATAACTTCAAACTGACCCCACATAGCCTGGTTACGCTCTCCTCATCATAAAGGAGACGTAATCATGAAATCCCCACTGTTCTGGAAAATTAGCACCCTGCTGGGGTGCATCCTGCTGCTGTTAGTTCCGCTGTTTATGGTCAGTAACCTGATTTCAGAGCGGGAGAGCTACCGCAACGATGTCGAAAATACGCTGCGCCAGAGTACCAGCGGACCGCAAAAACTGGTCGGCCCGATGATTGCGATTCCGATGACGGAGATCTTTTACAAGATAGAGGATGAGAAGAAGGTCGAATACAAGAAAAGCTACATGCATTTCATTCTGCCGGAATCTCTGGTTGTTGAAGGGAACCAACGCGTTGAGTCGAGAAATATTGGTATCTATGACGGACAGATCTGGAACACGGACCTGAAGATAAAAGCGCAGTTTAATACCGAAGAGCTGAAGCAGTTGAAAGGGGAAACGATCGCGACAGGGCAGCCGTTTATCGTGACGGGCGTTGGCGACGCGCGGGGTATTGGCACGGTCAGTATCTCTAAAATCAATGGTGAAACTCTAAGCGTGGAACCTGGTTCAGGCGTCTACGGTGCGCTTGCTGGGATCCATATCCCACTGACCGACAAAGCGCTGGAAGCCAAAACGTTTGCGCTTGAGATGTCACTCAACCTGGCAGGAACCGGCAGTTTTGCGGTGGTGCCGGTAGGGCGTAATAGCGACATGACGCTCAACAGCAACTGGCCGCATCCGGGTTTTATGGGCGATTATCTCCCTGTTAAGCATCAAATAGGCGAGTCTGGTTTCCAGGCGAACTGGCAGAGCAGCTGGTTTGCAAATAACCTTGAGAGCTGGTTCTACGGCAAGGAATCGCCGGAGTGGGAGGCGCTCCCGGCCTTTAGCGTGACGGTAGCGACGCCAGCCGACCAGTATCAATTGACCGACCGGGCAATTAAATACGCTATTTTGCTGATTGCGCTGACGTTTATGGCCTTCTTCGTCTTCGAAACCTTAACCGGATTACGCCTTCACCCGATGCAGTATCTGCTGGTGGGGCTGTCGCTGGTCCTGTTCTATCTGGTGCTGCTGGCGCTGTCTGAACACGTCGGGTTTACGCCAGCCTGGGTTGTTGCAAGCCTGGTTGGCGCAGCGATGAACGGAATGTACCTGCAGGCCGTGTTGAAAAGCTGGAAACGCAGCGGGCTGTTTGTGCTGGCACTCCTCGGACTGGATGTCGTGATGTGGTTCCTGCTGCGCTCGGAGGACAGCGCATTGCTACTGGGCTCTGCTGTTCTTGCCCTGGCGCTGTTCGCGGTGATGTACCTGACCCGGCATTTCGACTGGTACTCGCTCTCTCAGCCGAAGCGACCAGAGCCACCCGCAGCACCTGATAACGATACGATGCGGATTTGGAAATAAAAAAAACGGCGCAAATGCGCCGTTTTTTAATGCGTTAACTGCGGGATTACTCCTGCAGATCGCCGCAGAAACGGTACCCTTCGCCGTGGATCGTGGCGATGATTTCCGGCGTATCTGGCGTAGATTCGAAATGCTTACGAATACGACGAATGGTCACGTCTACAGTACGGTCGTGCGGTTTCAGCTCACGGCCGGTCATTTTCTTCAGCAGCTCTGCACGGGACTGAATTTTGCCCGGGTTTTCGCAGAAGTGCAGCATCGCGCGGAATTCACTGCGCGGCAGTTTATACTGCTCACCGTTCGGGCTGATCAGCGAACGGCTATTGATATCAAGTTCCCAGCCGTTGAATTTGTAGCTGTCTACGCTACGACGCTCTTCGCTGACCGTACCCAGGTTCATGGTGCGGGACAGCAGGTTGCGTGCACGAATGGTTAACTCGCGAGGGTTGAACGGCTTGGTGATGTAGTCATCCGCACCGATTTCCAGGCCAAGAATTTTATCAACTTCGTTATCACGGCCCGTCAGGAACATTAACGCGACGTTCGCCTGCTCGCGCAGTTCGCGCGCCAGAAGAAGACCGTTTTTGCCCGGCAGGTTAATATCCATGATCACCAGGTTGATATCATTTTCAGAAAGAATCTGATGCATCTCTGCGCCATCGGTCGCTTCAAAGACATCGTAGCCTTCTGCTTCGAAAATGCTCTTTAACGTGTTGCGTGTTACCAACTCGTCTTCAACGATAAGAATGTGCGGGGTCTGCATGTTTGCTACCTAAATTGCCAACTAAATCGAAACAGGAAGTACAAAAGTCCCTGACCTGCCTGATGCATGTCGCAAATTAACATGATCGGCTTAACGTGACTAAAGTACGTAATTGCGTTCTTGATGCACTTTCCATCAACGTCAACAACATCATTAGCTTGGTCTTGGGTACTTTCCCTTTGGACCCGACAGTGTCAAAAACGGCTGTCATCCTAACCATTTTAACAGCAACATAACAGGCTAAGTGACACCAGACACCCAATAAAACTACGCTTCGTTGACATATATCAAGTTCAATTGTAGCACGTTAACAGTTTGATGAAATCATCGTAGCGGAATGCTAGCCTTTGTCACAATTTTTCAATAAACCAACTAGTTGCGGACATTGATTTATAAACGAAGCGAATCCAATCAGAATAGGGTATTCATGTCGCCATTATCATTATAAAACATAGGGATAATAGTGTTCTGTTAACATTCTAACTGATTGTTCAGACAAGGAATAGTTTAGCGTTTTTAATTTGTTATGAAACGCTATTTCGGTGATTTGTGTTGCAATTTTGTAAATTCGCGCTGCGTAATATGTTGAAGTGCATCACATTTTTACCCGCTAACTGATTAAAAAGAGAGCATAAATGCATCTGTCGATTGTACTGGTTGCCCCAGCCAGAGCTGAAAATATAGGCGCTGCCGCGCGTGCCATGAAAACCATGGGGTTCACAGATTTACGTATCGTGGACAGCACTGCCCACCTGGAGCCTGCGGCTCGTTGGGTAGCGCACGGATCGGGCGATATCCTCGATAATATAACCACTTACGCTACGCTTGCTGATGCGCTGCACGACATTTCGTTTACCGTTGCGACCACCGCGCGCAGCCGTGCGAAGTTCCATTACTATGCCACGCCAGCGGAGCTGGTGCCGATGCTGAGCGAGAAAAGCCAGTGGCTGGAGAAGGCCGCGCTGGTGTTTGGTCGCGAAGATTCCGGATTAACCAACGAAGAGCTGGAACTGGCGGACGTTCTTACCGGTGCGCCGATGGTCGCCGATTATCCCTCCCTGAATTTAGGCCAGGCGGTCATGGTCTACTGCTATCAATTAGCCTCCCTAATACAAATCCCCCAACCTCCGGCAGAAGGGGCAAATGAAAATCAGCTGGCTGCGCTGCGCGCTCGCGTTGAGCAACTGTTGTCTCAGCTGGGGGTAGCGGACGATCAGAAAATGGCTGACTGGCTGCAGCAGCGTTTGGGCCGTCTTGAGCAGCGGGACACCGCAATGCTGCACCGTTTGCTGCACGATATTGAAAAAAAATTGGCGGAGTAAAATCCTGTCATAAGTTTTTAATATGGCGAATAAGTCTGTCCAGAAGGGTTGCTATTGGGCGAATCGGATGAAAATAATTCTGCAAACAGCGGGACGTGAGAGTCTCCCGAATTGTGATCAAATTAAAAATTCGTTGACTTAAGGTGCTCGATCCTTTAACCCTAAAAGAATACAGGACAGACAGATAATAATGACAGAGTACACAACATCCATGAAACGCATCAGCATCACCACCATTACTACAACCATCATCATTACCACAGGTAACGATGCGGGCTGACGCGTACAGGAAAAACAAAAAAAAGCCCGCACCTGAACAGTGCGGGCTTTTTTTTCGGCTAAAGGAAACGAGGTAGAACCATGCGAGTGTTGAAGTTCGGCGGTACATCAGTGGCAAATGCAGAACGTTTTCTGCGTGTTGCCGATATCCTGGAAAGCAACGCCAGGCAGGGGCAGGTTGCTACCGTGCTCTCTGCCCCGGCAAAAATCACGAACCATCTGGTGGCGATGATTGAAAAAACCATCGGTGGCCAGGATGCACTCCCGAACATCAGCGACGCAGAGCGCATCTTCGCTGACTTACTGCAAGGGCTGGCAGAGGCGCTGCCTGGCTTCCCGCACGCTCAGCTGAAGTCCTTCGTTGAGCAGGAGTTCGCGCAAATCAAACACGTCCTGCACGGCATAAGCCTTCTCGGCCAGTGCCCGGACAGCGTCAACGCGGCGCTGATCTGCCGGGGCGAAAAACTCTCTATCGCCATCATGGCCGGCGTGCTGGAAGCGCGCGGCCATAGCGTGACCGTAATCGATCCGGTTGAAAAACTGCTGGCGGTGGGCCACTACCTCGAATCCACCGTTGATATTGCCGAATCAACCCGCCGTATCGCCGCCAGCAAAATTCCGTCTGACCATATGATCCTGATGGCAGGCTTCACCGCCGGTAACGAGAAGGGGGAGCTGGTGGTGCTGGGCCGTAACGGCTCCGACTACTCCGCTGCCGTGCTGGCCGCCTGTTTACGCGCGGACTGTTGTGAAATCTGGACTGACGTCGACGGCGTTTATACCTGTGACCCGCGTCAGGTACCGGACGCCAGGCTGCTGAAGTCGATGTCGTACCAGGAAGCGATGGAGCTTTCCTACTTCGGCGCCAAAGTGCTTCACCCGCGTACCATCTCCCCGATTGCCCAGTTCCAGATCCCTTGCCTGATTAAAAACACCGGTAATCCGCAGGCGCCGGGTACGCTGATTGGCGCGAGTACCGATGAAGACGGTTTGCCGGTCAAAGGCATCTCCAACCTCAACAACATGGCGATGTTCAGCGTCTCCAGTCCGGGGATGAAGGGGATGGTCGGCATGGCGGCGCGCGTCTTTGCTGCTATGTCCCGCAACGGTATCTCGGTGGTGCTGATTACCCAGTCTTCTTCCGAATACAGCATCAGCTTCTGCGTGCCGCAGGCCGACTGCCTGCGCGCCCGCCGCGCGCTGGAGGACGAGTTCTACCTGGAGCTGAAAGAAGAGCTGCTGGAGCCGCTCGCCATTCAGGAGCGTCTGGCGATTATCTCCGTGGTCGGCGACGGCATGCGCACGCTGCGCGGTATCTCCGCCAAGTTCTTTGCCGCGCTGGCGCGCGCCAATATCAATATCGTGGCGATTGCCCAGGGCTCGTCAGAGCGTTCAATTTCTGTTGTCGTGGACAACGATGACGCTACCACCGGCGTACGCGTGGTTCACCAGATGCTGTTCAACACCGATCAGGTTATCGAGCTGTTCCTGATCGGCGTCGGCGGGGTGGGCGGCGCGCTGCTGGAGCAGGTGAAGCGTCAGCAGGAGTGGCTGAAGAAGAAACACATCGATCTGCGCGTCTGCGGAATTGCCAACTCAAAAGCGCTGCTGACCAACGTCCACGGCCTGAACCTGGAAAACTGGCAGGCTGAGTTGAAAGAGGCAAAAGAGCCGTTCAACCTGGGCCGCCTGATCCGTCTGGTGAAAGAGTACCACCTGCTCAACCCGGTGATTGTCGACTGTACCTCGAACCAGGCGGTGGCCGACCAGTACGCCGACTTCCTGCGCGAAGGGTTCCACGTGGTGACGCCGAACAAAAAGGCCAACACCTCGTCGATGGATTACTATCACCAGCTGCGTCTGGCGGCGAGCAAGTCGCGCCGCAAGTTCCTGTACGACACCAACGTGGGCGCGGGCCTGCCGGTTATCGAGAACCTGCAGAACCTGCTGAACGCCGGCGACGAACTGCAGCGTTTCTCCGGCATTCTCTCCGGCTCGCTGTCGTTTATCTTCGGCAAGCTGGATGAGGGGATGAGCCTGTCGGAAGCCACCCGCGCCGCGCGCGAGCTGGGCTATACCGAGCCGGATCCGCGTGACGATCTCTCCGGTATGGACGTGGCGCGCAAGCTGCTGATCCTCGCCCGTGAAACGGGCCGTGAGCTTGAGCTTTCCGATATCGTGATTGAACCCGTGCTGCCAGCAGAATTTGACAGCAGCGGTGATGTCGCTGCATTCATGGCAAATTTGCCGCAGCTTGACGACGCTTTTGCCGCTCGCGTTGCGAAAGCCCGTGATGAAGGTAAGGTATTGCGCTATGTTGGCAACATTGAAGAAGATGGCGTGTGCCGGGTGAAGATTGCCGAAGTGGATGGCAACGACCCGCTGTACAAAGTCAAAAACGGCGAAAACGCCCTCGCGTTTTACAGCCACTATTATCAGCCACTGCCGCTGGTGCTTCGCGGCTATGGCGCAGGGAACGATGTTACGGCGGCGGGTGTGTTTGCCGATCTGCTGCGTACCCTGTCATGGAAGTTAGGAGTTTAACATGGTCAAAGTTTATGCCCCGGCTTCCAGCGCGAATATGAGCGTCGGATTTGACGTGCTGGGCGCGGCGGTGACGCCGGTGGATGGTTCGCTGCTGGGCGATACGGTCACGGTGGAAGCGGCAGACAGCTTCAGCCTGAAAAACGTGGGCCGCTTCGCCAGCAAACTGCCGTCCGACCCGCGCGAGAATATCGTCTATCAGTGCTGGGAACGCTTCTGTCAGGAGATCGGTAAAAACGTGCCGGTTGCCATGACGCTGGAAAAAAGTATGCCGATTGGCTCGGGTCTGGGTTCCAGCGCCTGCTCGGTGGTCGCCGCGCTGGTGGCGATGAACGAGCACTGCGGCAAGCCGCTAAACAACAACCGCCTGCTGGGGTTGATGGGCGAGCTGGAAGGGCGCATCTCCGGCAGCATTCACTATGACAACGTGGCGCCGTGCTTCCTCGGCGGCATGCAGCTGATGATCGAAGAAAATGGCATCATCAGCCAGCAGGTGCCAGGGTTTGATGAGTGGCTGTGGGTGCTGGCCTATCCGGGCATTAAGGTCTCTACCGCGGAAGCGCGTGCGATCCTGCCCGCGCAGTATCGTCGTCAGGACTGTATCGCCCACGGGCGTCATCTGGCGGGCTTTATCCACGCCTGCTACACCCGTCAGCCGCAGCTGGCGGCGAAGCTGATGAAGGACGTCATTGCCGAGCCGTACCGCACGAAGCTGCTGCCGGGCTTTAACGAGGCGCGCCAGGCATCCATGGATATCGGCGCGCAGGCGTGCGGCATCTCCGGCTCCGGCCCGACGCTGTTCGCCCTGTGCGACAAGCCTGACACCGCGCAGCGCGTGGCGGACTGGCTCTCTAAACACTACCTGCAAAATCAGGAAGGCTTTGTTCATATTTGCCGTCTGGACACGGCTGGCGCACGAGTACTGGGATAATTAATGAAACTCTACAATCTTAAAGATCATAACGAGCAGGTCAGCTTCGCGCAGGCGGTGACTCAGGGACTGGGCAAAAATCAGGGGCTGTTCTTCCCGCATGACCTGCCGGAATTCCAGCTGACCGACATCGACGAGCTGCTGAAACAGGACTTCGTCACCCGCAGCACCAAAATTCTGTCTGCGTTTATCGGCGACGAAATTCCGCAGGAGCTGCTGGAAGAGCGCGTGCGTGCGGCGTTCGCTTTCCCGGCGCCGGTTAAGCAGGTTGAGCCTGACGTTGGCTGCCTGGAGCTGTTCCACGGCCCGACCCTGGCGTTTAAAGACTTCGGCGGCCGCTTTATGGCGCAGATGCTGACCCACATCAGCGGCGATAAACCGGTGACCATCCTGACCGCGACCTCCGGGGACACCGGTGCGGCGGTGGCGCACGCGTTTTACGGCCTGAAAAACGTCCGCGTGGTGATCCTCTACCCGAAAGGCAAAATCAGCCCGCTGCAGGAAAAACTGTTCTGTACGCTCGGCGGCAACATTGAAACCGTGGCGATCGACGGCGATTTCGATGCCTGCCAGGCGCTGGTCAAGCAGGCCTTCGACGACGAAGAGCTGAAGGTGGCCCTGGGGCTTAACTCTGCTAACTCCATCAACATCAGCCGTCTGCTGGCGCAGATCTGCTACTACTTCGAAGCGGTGGCGCAGCTGCCGCAGGAAGCGCGTAATCAGCTGGTGGTTTCCGTGCCGAGCGGTAACTTCGGTGACCTGACGGCGGGCCTGCTGGCGAAATCCCTGGGTCTGCCGGTGAAACGCTTTATCGCGGCGACCAACGCCAATGACACCGTGCCGCGCTTCCTGAAAGACGGAAAGTGGGCGCCGAACGCCACGCAGGCGACGCTCTCCAACGCGATGGATGTGTCACAGCCGAACAACTGGCCGCGCGTGGAAGAGTTGTTCCGCCGTAAGATCTGGCGTCTGGGTGACCTGGGCTACGCCGCGGTGACGGATGAAACCACCAAAGCGACCATGCGCGAGCTGAAGGCGGTGGGGTATACCTCTGAACCGCACGCGGCGATTGCCTACCGCGCGCTGCGCGACCAGCTTAACCCGGGTGAATATGGCCTGTTCCTTGGCACCGCGCATCCGGCGAAATTCAAAGAGAGCGTGGAAGATATTCTGGGCGAAACGCTGCTGCTGCCAAAAGAGCTGGCCGAGCGTGCCGACCTGCCGCTGCTGTCACATGAGCTACCCGCAGATTTTGCCGCGCTGCGTAAGCTGATGATGACCCGCGCGTGATTGTGTTGCCGGGTGGCGGCGAAGCCGCCACCCGGCTTTTTTATGGAGAAATTAAGGAGAGAAAAAGCAGGAAAAAAGCAGAAATTCCCAATAAATGCGGTCACTTAGCGTTTAGGATTGCAGAGAATAACATCCCCCGTTCCCCTCGCGTAATCTCCTTACATCGGCCCACGTTGGGCAAGAAGAATAAGGAGTCACCTGTGTCTACACTGAAACCTGCACTCATCGCGCTTTCACTGGTGCTGGCCGCCCCCATGGCGGTTCAGGCATCTGAAATTACCCTCGTACCTGCGGTAAAACTGCAGATTGGCGACCGGGATAACAACGGGCACTACTGGGACGGCGGCCGCTGGCGCGACCACGACTGGTGGAAGGCGCATTATGACTGGCGTGATAACCACTGGCGTCCACATGATGAGTATCGTAAACACGACGATCGTCACGATGACCATCACCACGATGACCACCGCGACGATCGCGGCCCGGACTGGAAACATCACTAATGCAAAACCCCGCCATAAGGCGGGGTTTGTTTTTACTGCTCGTGGCGCTTAAACACCAGCTCGCCTTTCCCCGACGACGCCTCGTCAAAGAAATAGCCTTCGCTGTTGAAGGCGGTTAGCTGCTCCGGCTTCGTCAGGCGGTTCTGGATGATGTAGCGGCTCATCAGGCCTCGCGCTTTCTTGGCGTAGAAGCTGATCACTTTGAACTTACCGTTCTTCTCGTCGAGGAACACCGGCTTGATGATTTCGGCATCCAGCTTTTTCGGCTTCACCGACTTGTAGTATTCATCGGATGCCAGGTTAATCACCACGTTATCGCCCTGGGCATGCAGCGCCGCGTTCAGTTTGTCGGTAATGATATCGCCCCAGAAATGGTACAGATCTTTGCCTTTGGCATTTTCCAGGCGAATCCCCATCTCCAGACGATACGGCTGCATCAGATCCAGCGGGCGCAGTACGCCGTACAGACCCGACAGCATACGCAGATGCTGCTGGGCATAATCGAAATCGGCTTCGCTAAAATCTTCCGCCTGCAGGCCGGTATAGACATCGCCTTTAAACGCCAGAATCGCCTGGCGAGCGTTCGCCGGGGTGAAATCCGGGTGCCACTCGTGAAAGCGGGTCGCGTTAAGATCGGCCAGTTTGTCGCTGATGCTCATCAGCGAGGCGATTTGCGGCGCAGAGAGCTTACGCGCTTCGCGGATCAGCTGTTGCGAGTAGTCCAGCAGTTCAGGCTGGGTATAGCGCTCGGTGGCGAGCGGGCTCTGGTAGTCGAGCGTTTTTGCAGGTGAAATCAGAATCAGCATATCCAGTCCTTGCAGGAAATTTAGAGCGACTTTAGCAAAAAATCGCCCTGAATTGATCGATAGCTGTTATTGCCGCGGCAAATCATCCCACGTGCCGGGGGCAAGCTGCGCCTTAACGTCGGGATAGCGGGCGGGATCAAATACCGGCGGAACGCCGAGTTTGCGCTGACGAAGGTAGTCTCTGGCAATCAGCGTAACCACGGGCGAGAGCAGCAGGATCGCCGTGAGGTTCGTGATCGCCATCAGTGCCATAATGATATCGGCCAGCTGCCAGACCAGCGGCATACTGAGGAAGGAGCCAGCGACGATCATCAGTATGACCGCGAGCCGCAGGGCTCCGATTGCGGTACGCGAGTCGAGTTTCAGGAAAATAAGGTTATTTTCGGCGTAGAGGTAATTCACCACAATCGAACTGAAGGCAAACAACACCAGGACGAGCGAGACAAATCCTGCTCCCCAGCCGCCGGTCAGGCTCACCAGCGCCTGTTGGAGAAGCTGTATTCCGGCGTTACCAGAAGAATGCGGGACGGGGCCTGCCAGCAGTAAAATCATGGCGCTGGCGGAACAGATGATAATGGTATCGGTAAAGACGCCAATCATCTGCACAATGCCCTGTGCGGCCGGGTGCGGCGGCCAGGAAGAGGCGGCAGCGGCCGCGTTGGGGGTTGACCCCATTCCGGCTTCATTGGAGAACATGCCCCGCTGAAAACCCGCCATCAGCGCCTGGCTAAAGGTGTAGCCCAGCGCCCCGGAGGCCACCTCGCGCCAGCCAAAAGCGCTTTTGACGATGGTCGCAATCACGCCCGGCACCTGGTCGATATGCAGTGCGGCGACGAACAGGCTCGCGGCAACCCAGAGCAGTGCCATAACGGGAACCAGCCACTGCATCAGGCGGGCAACGCCCCTGAGACCGGCTGAAATGGTGAGCAAAACGACGAGGGCTAACACGATACCGGCGATCCACTCCGGGCAGGAGAAGGCATAGCGCAGGGCATTGGCGACAGAATTTGCCTGGACGGTATTAAAAATAAGGCCGTACGCGAGCAGTAAAAAAAGCGAGAACAGAACGCCCATCCAGCGCATCCCTAAGCCACGCGCCATGTACCAGGCAGGACCGCCGCGAAACTGGCCGTTTTTATCTTTCTCTTTATACAGCTGGGCGAGCGAACTTTCGGCAAAGGAGGTGGCCATCCCGAGTAGCGCCGTCACCCACATCCAGAAGACCGCGCCTGGCCCACCGGCGCTGATGGCCAGCGCAACGCCCGCCAGATTTCCGCTGCCGAGGCGTGCCGCCAGGCTGGTACAGAGTGCCTGGAACGACGTTAATCCGCCCGGCTGGGGCGTAACGCTGTTTTTCAGACTTCTGCCAAACTTGCGGATATAACGAAACTGGATAAACCCACTGCGTAGCGTAAACCAAATCCCTGCTCCCAGAAGCAGGTAAATCATTATCGAACCCCAGAGGACTTCGTTAATAAAGAAAAAGAAATCAGGCATTAACGTCCCTCTTGTTGATGCCAATGTGAATATGTAAGCGCTACCACTGATTGGGCATGCTGTTGCTTAGCAGCCTGTTAATCTTCCGAGTTTACCATACTCTACCTAAGCGCACTGTCTGCGGTTGCGCTACCCCTCCGTCGTGTTATCATCAGGGCAGACCGGTTACATCCCCCTAACAAGTAAACCTGTCATTTTTCCGCTGCAGGCATGCTGTCGGTAGCGTGAATTATCCAGGGCACGTTAAAAGAGAAACACTATCATGACGGATAAATTGACCTCCCTTCGTCAGTTCACCACTGTCGTAGCTGACACCGGAGATATCGCGGCAATGAAGCTGTACCAGCCGCAGGATGCCACAACTAACCCTTCTCTGATCCTTAACGCCGCACAGATCCCTGAGTATCGCAAACTGATTGACGACGCAGTGACCTGGGCGAAAGCACAGAGCAACGACCGCGCGCAGCAGGTTGTGGATGCCACCGACAAACTGGCAGTGAACATCGGTCTGGAAATCCTGAAGCTGGTTCCTGGCCGTATCTCTACCGAAGTGGACGCACGTCTCTCCTACGACACCGAAGCGTCTATCGCGAAAGCGAAACGTCTGATCAAAATGTACAACGACGCTGGCATCAGCAACGACCGTATCCTGATCAAACTGGCTTCTACCTGGCAGGGTATCCGCGCGGCAGAGCAGCTGGAAAAAGACGGTATCAACTGTAACCTGACCCTGCTGTTCTCCTTCGCGCAGGCGCGCGCATGTGCAGAAGCGGGCGTATACCTGATTTCTCCGTTCGTGGGCCGTATTCTGGACTGGTACAAAGCCAACACCGATAAGAAAGAGTACGCGCCGGCTGAAGATCCAGGCGTGGTTTCTGTTACTGAAATCTACGAATACTACAAACAGCACGGCTATGAGACCGTGGTTATGGGCGCAAGCTTCCGTAACGTCGGTGAAATCATCGAGCTGGCTGGCTGTGACCGCCTGACCATCGCCCCTGCGCTGCTGAAAGAGCTGGCAGAAAGCGAAGGTACCATCGAGCGTAAGCTGTCTTACACCGGTGAAGTGAAAGCACGCCCAGAGCGCATCACTGAATCCGAGTTCCTGTGGCAGCACAACCAGGATCCAATGGCTGTAGACAAACTGGCGGACGGTATCCGTAAGTTTGCTGTTGACCAGGGCAAACTGGAAAAAATGATCGGCGACCTGCTGTAATCATTCTGCGTGACCGGGTTCCCGGTCACGCGACTGCTTTCGTACCCTGTCTGAATCTCATCTCTGCGTGTATCATTCCCTTTAATCAGTACTTTTTGAATTGAATGGATATGAATACCTTACGCATCGGCTTAGTGTCGATTTCTGACCGCGCCTCCAGCGGTGTTTACCAGGATAAAGGCATCCCCGCTCTGGAAGAGTGGCTTGGCAGCGCGCTGACCACCCCCTTTGACATTCAGACCCGCCTGATCCCTGACGAGCAGCCAATCATCGAGCAGACGCTCTGCGAGCTGGTGGATGAGATGAGCTGCCACCTTGTTCTGACGACGGGCGGAACCGGCCCCGCGCGCCGCGACGTGACGCCGGACGCAACGCTGGCGATTGCAGATCGTGAAATGCCGGGCTTCGGTGAGCAGATGCGCCAGATTAGCCTGCACTTTGTCCCGACAGCCATTTTGTCGCGCCAGGTTGGCGTGATCCGCAAACAGGCGTTAATACTTAATCTGCCGGGCCAGCCGAAATCAATTAAAGAGACGCTGGAAGGGCTGAAGGCGGAAGATGGCAGCGTCATCGTTCACGGCATCTTTGCAAGTGTGCCGTATTGTATACAGCTTCTTGACGGTCCGTATGTGGAAACCGATGAGAAAGTGGTAGCAGCTTTTCGTCCGAAAAACGCTCGTCGCGAAACAATCTCCTGAAATTAAACAATATGTGACATTAGCTGAAGCGGCGATAGCGTGGTAAAGCTTTTACGGTATAGTAATTTTTTCTTTACGATTGCTGTAAAAATAAATCCACAACACACGCATAATGGTTCGCTATGTCACATAACACCCGACCTCTGAATCGACAGGACTACAAAACTCTCACGCTCGCGGCCTTAGGCGGCGCGCTGGAGTTTTACGACTTTATCATCTTCGTCTTCTTCGCCGCCGTGGTGGGAGAGCTCTTCTTCCCGGCTGATATCCCGGAATGGCTGCGTCAGGTGCAAACCTTCGGCATTTTTGCCGCCGGGTATCTGGCGCGTCCGCTGGGCGGCATTATCATGGCCCACTTTGGCGATCTGGTCGGGCGCAAGAAGATGTTTACCCTTAGCATCCTGCTGATGGCCGTGCCGACGCTGGCTATTGGTCTGCTGCCCACCTATGCCTCGATGGGCATTCTCGCTCCGTTGCTGCTGTTGCTGATGCGCGTTCTTCAGGGCGCGGCGATTGGCGGTGAAGTGCCGGGCGCGTGGGTGTTTGTCGCGGAGCATGTTCCGGCGCGCCGCATTGGTATCGCCTGCGGAACCTTAACGGCGGGACTGACGGTCGGGATCCTGCTCGGCTCGGTGGTCGCAACCATTGTGAATACCAGCATGACGCAGCAGGCCGTGCACGACTGGGGCTGGCGTATTCCTTTCCTGCTGGGCGGGGCGTTTGGTCTGGTGGCGATGTACCTTCGCCGCTGGCTGCAGGAGACGCCGATTTTCCTCGAGATGCAGCAGCGCAAAGCGCTGGCGCAGGAGCTGCCGGTGAAGGCGGTCGTGGTACGCCATAAAAGAGCGGTGGTGGTGTCGATGCTGCTCACCTGGCTGCTCTCGGCGGGCATTGTGGTGGTGATATTGATGTCCCCGGTGTGGCTGCAAAAGCAGTACGGCTTCGCCCCTGCCGTGACGCTACAGGCGAACAGTATCGCGACAATCATGCTCTGCTTTGGCTGTCTCGCCGCCGGGCTGGCGGCTGATCGTTTCGGCACCAGCGTTACCTTTATCGTCGGCAGCCTGCTACTGGCCGCATCAAGCTGGGCGTTTTATCATCTGGCAGGCAGCCATCCTGAACAGCTGTTCCTGCTGTACGGCACGGTAGGGCTGTGCGTGGGCGTTGTCGGGGCCGTACCGTACGTGATGGTCCGCGCGTTCCCACCGGAGGTACGCTTCACCGGGATCTCATTTTCCTACAACGTGTCGTATGCCATTTTCGGCGGGCTGACGCCGATTGCGGTGACGGTGCTGATGGGCGTGTCGCCGATGGCGCCAGCCTGGTACGTACTCGCGCTTTCGTTGATGGGGCTGGGATTAGGGATTTGGCTGGGGCAGATGAAGGGATGTCGTGCCCGCGATGCGGACACGACAGAGGGATCAGTGTTTTTCACCAATCGGTAGAATGGTGCGGTCAAACTGCTCGTTCAGCACTTCACCCATTGCGAGGTAGATAGCGCTTGCGCCGCAAACCAGACCAATCCAGCCTGCAACATGAACGATGCCTTCGTTATCCACCAGGTGACCGATCGCCAGCAGGGCGAACAGCACGGTCAGGCTCAGGAAAACGAACTGCAGCATGCGGTTACCTTTCAGGGTACCGAAGAACATGAACAGGGTGAAGACGCCCCACAGGCCCAGGTAAACGCCCAGGAAGTGAGCGTTTGCCGCGTCTGCCATGCCCATTTTAGGCAGTAGCAGAATGGCAACCAGGGTCAGCCAGAAAGAACCGTAAGAGGTGAAGGCGGTTAAGCCGAAGGTATTGCCTTTCTTATATTCCAGCAGGCCCGCGAAGATTTGCGCGATACCGCCGTAAAAAATGCCCATCGCCAGGATGATGCCATCCATCGGGAACATCCCGATATTGTGCAGGTTCAGCAGGATAGTGGTCATGCCAAAACCCATCAGGCCCAGCGGAGCCGGATTAGCCAACTTAGTGTTGCCCATAAGTCCTCAAAAAAATCATCATTAATATGGTGAAATGGTTAAACCCGCGTCAATACTCCCTGACGGGGCGCGGCATCATAATGGGCGCAATCGATGGCGTCTATGATCTCATCAGGGTGAAATTAAAATTTTTTTTATGCTTGCCCCTTGATGGATGCCGTCGCGACCCCATCTTGTAGTCAACCGCAGTGTGTGGACCTGAAAAAAATCAAATCTGGGCAGTTGAAAAAGCACGTTCTGCCCTTATTACAGGTACACAACCACATGTTGACTGAATTTTTAGTGGAGACGTTTAGATGGGTAAAATTATTGGTATCGACCTGGGTACTACCAACTCTTGTGTAGCGATTATGGATGGCACTACTGCACGCGTGCTGGAGAACGCCGAGGGCGATCGCACCACGCCTTCTATCATTGCTTATACCCAGGATGGTGAAACTCTGGTTGGTCAGCCGGCTAAACGTCAGGCAGTGACAAACCCGCAAAACACCCTGTTTGCGATTAAACGCCTGATCGGCCGCCGCTTCCAGGACGAAGAAGTTCAGCGTGACGTTTCCATCATGCCTTACAAAATCATCGCGGCAGATAACGGCGATGCATGGCTTGATGTGAAAGGCACCAAAACTGCACCACCGCAGATTTCTGCTGAAGTGCTGAAAAAAATGAAGAAAACCGCTGAAGATTACCTGGGTGAACCGGTAACTGAAGCTGTTATCACCGTTCCTGCATACTTCAACGATGCTCAGCGTCAGGCAACCAAAGATGCTGGTCGTATCGCAGGTCTGGAAGTAAAACGTATCATCAACGAACCAACCGCTGCTGCACTGGCTTACGGTCTGGATAAAGAAGTTGGCAACCGTACTATCGCGGTTTACGACCTGGGTGGTGGTACCTTCGATATCTCTATTATCGAAATCGACGAAGTTGACGGCGAAAAAACCTTCGAAGTTCTGGCAACCAACGGTGATACCCACCTGGGGGGTGAAGACTTCGATACCCGTCTGATCAACTACTTCGTTGACGAGTTCAAGAAAGATCAGGGCATTGACCTGCGTAACGACCCGCTGGCCATGCAGCGCCTGAAAGAAGCCGCTGAGAAAGCGAAGATCGAGCTGTCTTCCGCTCAGCAGACCGACGTGAACCTGCCGTACATCACCGCAGACGCGACCGGTCCAAAACACATGAACATCAAAGTGACCCGTGCGAAACTGGAAAGCCTGGTAGAAGACCTGGTGAACCGTTCAATCGAGCCGCTGAAAGTTGCCCTGCAGGACGCTGGCCTGTCCGTATCTGACATCCAGGACGTTATCCTGGTGGGTGGTCAGACCCGTATGCCAATGGTTCAGAAGAAAGTGGCTGAGTTCTTTGGTAAAGAGCCACGTAAAGACGTTAACCCGGACGAAGCGGTTGCAATCGGCGCTGCGGTTCAGGGTGGCGTACTGACCGGTGAAGTTAAAGACGTACTGCTGCTGGACGTTACCCCGCTGTCTCTGGGTATCGAAACCATGGGCGGTGTGATGACTGCGCTCATCAACAAAAACACCACCATCCCAACGAAACACAGCCAGGTGTTCTCTACCGCTGAAGACAACCAGTCTGCGGTAACCATCCATGTGATTCAGGGTGAGCGTAAGCGTGCGGCGGATAACAAATCTCTGGGTCAGTTCAACCTTGACGGTATTAACCCGGCACCGCGCGGCATGCCGCAGATCGAAGTCACCTTCGACATCGATGCTGACGGTATCCTGCACGTGTCTGCGAAAGACAAAAACAGCGGTAAAGAGCAGAAGATCACCATCAAGGCATCTTCTGGCCTGAACGAAGCGGAAATCGAAAAAATGGTTCGCGATGCCGAAGCTAACGCGGAATCCGACCGTAAGTTCGAAGAGCTGGTTCAGACCCGTAACCAGGGTGACCATCTGCTGCACAGCACCCGTAAGCAGGTTGAAGAAGCAGGCGATAAACTGCCAGCGGAAGACAAGACTGCTATCGAAGCTGCACTGAGTGCGCTGGAATCCTCACTGAAAGGTGAAGATAAAGCGGACATCGAAGCGAAGATGCAGGAACTGGCGCAGGCTTCTCAGAAGCTGATGGAAATCGCTCAGCAGCAGCACGCTCAACAGCAGGCGGGCGCTGACGCTTCGGCGAACAACGCGAAAGACGACGACGTTGTCGACGCTGAGTTCGAAGAAGTTAAAGATAAAAAATAATCGCCCTGATGCAGGGTAATTAATCGGCACGGGCGTAGGAGAACTCTCCACGCCCGTGCTCGCATGTTAAGGGGCTTAAAAAAACCAATGGCAAAGCAAGACTATTACGAGATTTTAGGCGTTCCGAAAACTGCGGAAGAGCGTGAAATCAAAAAGGCGTACAAGCGCCTGGCCATGAAATTCCACCCGGACCGTAACCAGGGTGACAAAGAGGCTGAAGCCAAATTTAAAGAGATCAAAGAAGCCTACGAAGTCCTGACCGATGCACAAAAACGTGCGGCCTATGACCAGTACGGTCACGCAGCCTTTGAACAGGGCGGCATGGGCGGCGGTGGATTCGGCGGCGGCGGCTTTGGCGGCGGTGCTGACTTCAGCGATATCTTTGGCGATGTATTTGGCGACATCTTCGGCGGCGGCCGTGGTCGTCAGCGCGCGGCGCGCGGCGCGGACCTGCGATATAACATGGAGCTGACGCTGGAAGAGGCCGTTCGCGGTGTCACCAAAGAGATCCGTATTCCGACGCTGGAAGAGTGTGACGTTTGCCACGGCAGCGGCGCGAAAGCGGGTACGCAGCCTCAGACCTGTCCAACCTGTCACGGCTCTGGTCAGGTACAGATGCGTCAGGGCTTCTTCGCGGTACAGCAGGCCTGTCCGCACTGTCACGGTCGCGGCACGCTGATTAAAGATCCGTGCACCAAATGCCACGGCCACGGTCGCGTTGAGAAAACCAAAACACTGTCCGTTAAGATCCCGGCTGGCGTCGATACGGGCGACCGCATCCGTCTGGCAGGTGAGGGCGAAGCAGGGGAGCACGGCGCACCGGCGGGCGATCTGTACGTTCAGGTGCAGGTGAAACAGCACGCTATTTTCGAGCGTGAAGGTAATAACCTGTACTGCGAAGTGCCGATCAACTTCGCGATGGCGGCACTCGGTGGTGAAATCGAAGTGCCTACGCTGGACGGTCGCGTGAACCTGAAAGTGCCTGGGGAAACCCAGACCGGCAAGCTGTTCCGCATGCGCGGGAAAGGCGTTAAATCCGTTCGCGGTGGCGCCCAGGGCGACCTGCTGTGCCGCGTCGTCGTCGAAACGCCGGTTGGCCTGAACGACAAGCAGAAACAGCTGCTGAAAGAACTGCAGGAGAGCTTTGGCGGCCCAACGGGTGAGAAAAACAGCCCGCGTTCCAAAAGCTTCTTTGATGGCGTCAAAAAATTCTTCGATGATTTGACCCGCTAATTCGTTAGCTGATTTTCATCTTCGAAAAGCCCGGAAGCGATTCCGGGCTTTTTTATTTGCGCGTATAGCTCGGTTAAACTGAGTCTATACTCAACATTAATCTGTTTTTGCCGAGCTATTTGGCTTGGTATTATGGTTTTATCGAGGTATTGTTGTAAAAGAGAGAACTTAAATGAAATTACTACACCGTTTCTTTAGCAGTGAGGCGTCCGGTGGCGTGATCCTGATTATTGCCGCAGCGGCCGCGATGGTGCTGGCTAACCTTGGCATCACGCAGGATCTCTACCATGCATTTCTGGAAACGCCCGTTGAGCTGAAGGTCGGGGCGCTGGAAATTAACAAGAACATGCTGCTGTGGATCAACGATGCGCTAATGGCGGTATTCTTCCTGCTGGTGGGTCTTGAGGTTAAGCGTGAGCTGGTTCTAGGCTCGCTTGCCAGCCGCCAGCGCGCGGCGTTTCCTGTGATTGCAGCCATCGGCGGAATGGTCGTTCCGGCGTTGCTCTTCCTGGCGTTCGCCTGGCAGGATCCTGTTGCGCGTGACGGCTGGGCGATCCCGGCCGCGACGGATATCGCCTTTGCGCTCGGTGTCTTAGCCTTGCTCGGTAGCCGCGTGCCGGTGGCCCTGAAAATCTTCCTGATGGCGCTGGCGATCATCGATGACCTGGGCGCCATTGTGATTATCGCGCTGTTCTACACCAGCGATCTGTCGATCCTGTCCCTGAGCGTCGCCGCCGGGGCGATTGCGGTGCTGGCGCTGCTGAACATCTTCAATGTTCGCCGTATCGGTATCTATATCCTGGTGGGGATGGTGCTGTGGACGGCGGTGCTAAAATCCGGCGTGCACGCCACGCTGGCAGGCGTGATTGTGGGCTTCTTCGTGCCGCTTAAACCGCAGGACGGCAAGTCGCCCGCCAAACAGCTGGAGCATGTGCTGCACCCGTGGGTTGCCTTTATGATCCTGCCGCTGTTTGCGTTTGCCAACGCGGGCGTTTCCCTTGGCGGGGTGACGCTGGACGGGCTGACGTCCGTGCTGCCGCTGGGCATTATTGCCGGGCTGTTTATCGGCAAGCCGCTGGGTATTAGCCTCTTCTGCTGGCTGGCGACGAAGCTGAAGCTGGCGTCATTGCCGCACGGCACAACTTTTGGTCAAATTATGGCCGTCGGCGTGCTGTGCGGAATCGGGTTTACTATGTCGATCTTTATCTCGACGCTGGCGTTTGGTGCGCATGCGCCTGAGCTTATCGTCTGGGCGAAACTCGGCATTCTCATCGGATCATTACTGGCCGCGGTAATCGGTTATACCTTGTTGAAGGTGAAGTTGTCCGGACAGGCCGTCCAGGCATAACGGAACACCGGGAGGAGGCGATCCTCCTTCCGATATACACTCAGGGAGAGAAGATGCGATGTCTCATTTAAATTACAACCATCTGTACTACTTCTGGCACGTCTACAAACAGGGCTCGGTAGTGGGGGCGGCAGAGGCGCTCTACCTGACGCCGCAAACCATCACCGGGCAAATCAAGGCCCTGGAAGAGCGTCTGCAGGGCAAGCTGTTCAAGCGTAAGGGGCGTGGGATTGAACCCAGCGAACTGGGTGAACTGGTTTTCCGCTATGCGGACAAAATGTTCACCCTGAGCCAGGAGATGCTGGATATCGTCAACTATCGCAAAGAGTCGAACCTGCTCTTTGACGTGGGCGTGGCGGATGCGCTGTCCAAGCGACTGGTGAGCGGCGTGCTGGATGCGGCGGTAGTTGAAGACGAGCAAATCCACCTGCGCTGCTTTGAATCCACCCACGAGATGCTTCTGGAACAGCTGAGCCAGCACAAGCTGGACATGATTATCTCGGACTGCCCGATTGACTCCACCCAGCAGGAAGGGCTGTTCTCGGTGAAGATTGGCGAATGCGGCGTGAGCTTCTGGTGCATTAATCCGCCGCCGGAAAAACCGTTCCCCGCGTGCCTTGAAGAGCGCCGCCTGCTGGTACCTGGGCGACGTTCCATGCTCGGACGCAAGCTGCTGAACTGGTTTAACTCGCAGGGGCTAAAGGTAGAAATCCTCGGAGAGTTTGACGATGCGGCGCTGATGAAAGCCTTTGGCGAAGCGCATAATGCGATCTTCGTTGCGCCGACGCTGTACGCGCACGATCTCTATTCAGACGACAAGATTACGGAGATAGGCAGAGTGGATAACGTGATGGAGGAGTATCACGCCATTTTTGCCGAAAGAATGATTCAGCATCCGGCGGTGCAGCGAATCTGCAATCGTGACTACTCGGCGCTGTTTACGCCACCGGCAATCTGAAGGCATAAAAAAACCCGCGTTAAGCGGGTTCTTTAAACAAGCAACAACAAGTAGCGATTAAGCCAGTTTGTTGATCTGCGCGGTCAGGTTTGCTTTATGACGCGCTGCTTTGTTTTTGTGGATCAGACCTTTAGCAGCCTGACGATCCACGATTGGTTGCATTTCGTTAAATGCGTTCTGCGCTGCAGCTTTGTCGCCTGCTTCGATTGCTGCGTATACTTTCTTGATGAAAGTACGCATCATAGAGCGACGGCTTGCGTTGTGCTTACGAGCCTTTTCAGACTGAACGGCACGTTTCTTAGCTGATTTGATATTAGCCAAGTCCAACTCCCAAATATGTTCTATGTGGACAATTCAAAGGCCGAGGAATATGCCCTCTTTGCCTTCTTTTGTCAATGGATTTGTGCAAATAAGCGCCGTTAATTAGCGACGCTACGTTACGTAGTGATGGCGCAGGATTCTACCAGCTTGTCTTCCCTGAATACAGCCTTTCGGCATAAAAATCGCAGTTCAGGAGCAGATTTTTTCGCTGCGAAAGGTCAGCCTGATGAAATCATTACGGCTTTCTGTTTTGCGCGAACAATCGCCGGTTAACCTTAACCGCTGTACAAGGTATACTTTGGCGATTTTCACTGTTTTGAGCCAGACATGAAGCTGATACGCGGCATACATAATCTCAGCAGCGCGCCACACGGGTGCGTGCTGACTATTGGTAATTTCGACGGCGTGCATCGTGGTCATCAGGCGCTGTTGCAGGGATTGCGTAAAGAAGGGGAGGCCCGTGGCCTGCCCGTTGTAGTGATGATTTTCGAGCCGCAGCCGCTGGAGCTGTTCGCGGGCGATAAATCTCCCGCCCGACTTACCCGCCTGCGCGAGAAGTTGCGCTATCTGGCGGAGTCCGGCGTGGACTATGTATTGTGTTTACGTTTCGATCGTCGCTTTGCCGCGCTGACAGCACAAAACTTCGTCAGCGACCTGCTGGTTAAGCGTCTTGGAGTTCAGTTTCTCGCCGTGGGTGATGATTTCCGCTTTGGCGCTGGTCGTCAGGGCGATTTCTTGCTATTACAGAAGGCTGGTCTGGAGTACGGATTTGACGTCACCAGCGCGATGACCTTCTGCGAAGGCGGCGTGCGAGTCAGCAGCACGGCGGTGCGTCAGGCGCTGGCTAATGATGACCTGGACACGGCAGAAACCCTGCTGGGGCATCCGTTCACCATCTCTGGCCGCGTGGTCCATGGCGATGCGCTGGGCCGCACGATAGGCTTCCCGACGGCGAATATACCGCTGCGTCGTCAGGTTTCCCCGGTTAAAGGGGTGTATGCGGTGGAAGTGGCAGGACTGGGCGATAAGCCGTTCTACGGCGTCGCCAACATTGGCACGCGTCCGACCGTCGCCGGTGTGCGACAACAGTTAGAAGTGCACCTGCTGGACGTTGTAATGGACCTCTATGGTCGCCATATAGATGTGATACTGCGTAAAAAAATACGCAACGAGCAGCGATTTGGTTCGCTGGATGAACTAAAAGCGCAAATTGCGCGAGATGAATTGACGGCCCGCGAGTTTTTTGGGCTTTGAACCCGGCTTAACTGCCTACGTGATAAATACGGAACCGAGAATCTGATGAGTGACTATAAATCAACCCTGAATTTGCCGGAAACAGGGTTCCCGATGCGCGGCGATCTCGCCAAGCGTGAACCGGGAATGCTGGCGCGTTGGACCGATGATGACCTGTACGGCATCATTCGTGCAGCCAAAAAAGGCAAAAAAACCTTCATTCTGCATGATGGCCCTCCATATGCGAATGGCAGCATTCATATTGGTCACTCGGTTAACAAGATTCTGAAAGACATTATCGTGAAGTCCAAAGGCCTCACGGGATATGACTCGCCTTACGTTCCGGGTTGGGACTGCCACGGTCTGCCAATTGAGCTGAAAGTGGAGCAAGAGTTTGGCAAACCGGGTGAGAAGTTCACCGCCGCCGAGTTCCGTGCGAAGTGCCGCGAATACGCAGCCACGCAGGTTGACGGTCAGCGCGCTGACTTCATCCGTCTGGGCGTGCTGGGCGACTGGTCGCACCCGTACCTGACCATGGACTTCAAAACCGAAGCCAACATCATCCGTGCGCTGGGTAAAATCATCGGTAACGGCCACCTGCACAAAGGTGCTAAGCCGGTGCACTGGTGCGTGGACTGCCGTTCTGCGCTGGCAGAAGCGGAAGTTGAGTATTACGACAAAACCTCTCCGTCTATCGACGTGGCGTTCAACGCTGTCGATCAGGATGCGGTGAAGGCTAAATTTGGCGTCTCCTCGGTAAACGGCCCGATCTCTCTGGTGATCTGGACCACCACCCCGTGGACCCTGCCGGCGAACCGTGCGATCTCCCTGTCCGGTGAGTTCGAATACGCGCTGGTGCAGATTGACGGTCAGGCGGTTATCCTGGCGAAAGATCTGGTTGAGAGCGTGCTGAAGCGCGCGCATATCAGCGACTACACCGTGCTGAGTACCGTGAAAGGCAACGCGCTGGAGCTGATGCGCTTCAAACACCCGTTCCTGGACTTCGACGTTCCGGCGATCCTGGGCGACCACGTGACGCTGGAAGCGGGTACCGGTGCGGTGCATACCGCCGGCGGCCACGGTCCTGACGACTACAACATCAGTCTGAAGTACGGTCTGGAAATCGCTAACCCGGTTGGCCCGGACGGATCTTACCTGCCTGGCACCTACCCGGCGCTGGACGGTATCAACGTCTTCAAAGCGAACGACATCATCGTCGACATGCTGCGCACCCGCGGCGCACTGCTGCACGTTGAAAAAATGCAGCACAGCTATCCGTGCTGCTGGCGTCATAAGACGCCGATCATCTTCCGTGCGACCCCGCAGTGGTTCGTCAGCATGGATCAGAAGGGCCTGCGCGAGCAGTCTCTGAAAGAGATCAAAGGCGTGCAGTGGATCCCTGACTGGGGCCAGGCGCGTATCGAATCCATGGTGGCTAACCGTCCTGACTGGTGTATCTCACGTCAGCGCACCTGGGGCGTGCCGATGTCTCTGTTCGTACATAAAGAGACGCAGGAGCTGCATCCGAACACCCTGGAACTGATGGAAGAAGTGGCGAAGCGCGTCGAAGTTGACGGTATTCAGGCGTGGTGGGATCTCGACGCCCGCGACATCCTGGGCGCTGACGCAGACAACTACGAGAAAGTGCCGGATACCCTGGACGTGTGGTTCGACTCCGGGTCTACTCACTCCTCCGTGGTTGACGTGCGTCCGGAATTCGCCGGTCACGCTGCCGATATGTATCTGGAAGGATCTGACCAACACCGCGGCTGGTTCATGTCATCTCTGATGATCTCCACCGCCATGAAGGGTAAAGCGCCTTACCGTCAGGTACTGACTCACGGCTTCACCGTGGATGGTCAGGGCCGCAAGATGTCCAAATCTATCGGTAACACCGTTTCTCCGCAGGATGTGATGAACAAGCTGGGCGCAGACATTCTGCGTCTGTGGGTGGCCTCTACCGATTACACCGGCGAAATGGCGGTGTCTGACGAGATCCTGAAGCGTGCTGCCGACAGCTATCGTCGTATCCGTAACACCGCGCGCTTCCTGCTGGCGAACCTGAACGGGTTCGATCCGGCAAAAGACATGGTGAAACCGGAAGAGATGGTGGTGCTGGATCGCTGGGCGGTAGGCTGCGCGAAAGCGGCGCAGGAAGATATCCTGAAAGCCTATGAGTCTTACGACTTCCACGAAGTGGTGCAGCGCCTGATGCGCTTCTGCTCCATCGAGATGGGCTCGTTCTACCTCGACATCATCAAAGACCGCCAGTACACCGCGAAAGCGGACAGCGTGGCGCGTCGTAGCTGCCAGACCGCGCTGTTCCACATCGCAGAAGCGCTGGTTCGCTGGATGGCGCCGATCATGTCCTTCACCGCGGATGAAATCTGGGGCTACCTGCCGGGCGACCGTGAGAAGTATGTGTTCACGGGCGAGTGGTACGAAGGTCTGTTCGATCTCTCCAGCACCGAAGCGATGAACGATGCCTTCTGGGACGAGCTCCTGAAAGTGCGTGGCGAAGTGAACAAGGTTATCGAGCAGGCGCGTGCAGACAAGAAAGTCGGCGGCTCTCTGGAAGCGGCAGTTACGCTGTATGCAGAACCGGAGCTGGCGGCGAAGCTGACGGCGCTGGGCGATGAATTACGATTTGTCCTGTTGACCTCCGGTGCGAAAGTTGCGGATTATGCCGATGCTTCTGCTGATGCTCAGCAGAGCGAACTGCTCAAAGGACTGAAAGTCGCGCTGAGCAAAGCCGACGGTGAGAAATGCCCGCGTTGCTGGCATTACACCACCGATGTTGGCCAGGTGGCGGAACACGCAGACATCTGCGGACGCTGTGTAAGCAACGTCGCCGGTGACGGCGAAAAACGTAAGTTTGCCTGATGAGTAAAACTCTCTGTTCAACAGGACTGCGCTGGCTGTGGCTGGTTGTGGTGGTGCTGATTATCGATCTGGGCAGCAAGTTCCTGATCCTCCAGAATTTCGCTCTGGGGGATACGGTCCCGCTGTTCCCGTCGCTTAACCTGCACTACGCGCGTAACTACGGCGCAGCGTTTAGTTTCCTTGCCGACAGCGGTGGCTGGCAGCGCTGGTTCTTTGCGGGTATCGCTCTCGGTATCTGCGTGATCCTCGCGGTGCTGATGTACCGCTCGAAGGCGACGCAAAAGCTGAATAACATCGCTTACGCGCTGATCATTGGCGGCGCGCTGGGCAACCTGTTTGACCGCCTGTGGCACGGCTTTGTGGTCGATATGATCGACTTCTACGTCGGCGACTGGCACTTCGCGACCTTTAACCTCGCTGATAGCGCAATTTGCATCGGTGCGGCGTTAATCGTGCTGGAAGGCTTCTTGCCTAAACCCGCCGCGAAAGAGCAGGCGTAATACACTCGCCCGGTGGTGAAATACTACCGGGCAAAACAAGCGAGCAATTTGCATGTCTAAATCCGTACAGAGCAACAGCGCGGTTCTCGTTCACTTCACGCTGAAGCTGGATGACGGCTCCACGGCCGAATCCACCCGCAATAACGGCAAACCAGCCCTGTTTCGCCTTGGCGATACCTCCCTGTCTGAAGGTCTTGAGCAGCAGCTTCTCGGTCTGAAAGAGGGTGAGAAAAAGGCTTTTTCGCTGGAGCCGGATGCCGCGTTTGGCGTGCCGAGTCCGGACCTGATCCAGTATTTCTCGCGCCGCGAGTTTATGGACGCGGGTGAACCGGAGATCGGAGCGATTATGCTCTTTACCGCTATGGACGGCAGCGAAATGCCTGGCGTGATCCGCGAAATCAACGGCGACTCTATTACCGTTGACTTCAACCATCCGCTTGCCGGGCGTACCGTTCATTTTGATGTTGAAGTGCTGGAAATCGATCCTGCACTGGAGGCCTGAAATGCAGATCCTGTTGGCTAACCCGCGCGGCTTCTGCGCCGGTGTAGACCGCGCTATCAGCATTGTTGAAAACGCGCTGGAAATTTACGGCGCGCCGATTTATGTACGTCACGAAGTGGTACATAACCGCTACGTGGTCGACAGCCTGCGCGAGCGCGGCGCCATCTTCATTGAGCAGATCAGCGAAGTGCCGGACGGCGCAATCCTGATCTTCTCCGCGCACGGCGTCTCGCAGGCGGTACGTAACGAAGCGAAAAGCCGCGATCTGACCGTCTTCGATGCCACCTGTCCGCTGGTGACAAAAGTGCATATGGAAGTGGCGCGCGCCAGCCGTCGTGGTGAAGAGTCGATTCTGATCGGCCATGCCGGTCATCCGGAAGTCGAAGGCACCATGGGCCAGTACAGCAACCCGGAAGGGGGAATGTATCTGGTGGAGTCGCCGGAGGATGTCTTTACGCTGAACGTGAAAAACGAAGCCCGTCTGTCGTTTATGACCCAGACGACGCTCTCCGTAGACGATACCTCAGACGTGATTGACGCGCTGCGTCAGCGCTTCCCGAAAATCGTCGGTCCGCGTAAAGATGACATCTGCTACGCGACCACTAACCGTCAGGAAGCGGTGCGCGCACTGGCTGAACAGGCGGACGTGGTGCTTGTCGTCGGTTCCAAAAACTCCTCTAACTCTAACCGTCTGGCCGAACTGGCGCAGCGTATGGGGAAAGCGGCGTTTCTGATCGACGACGCAACGGACATTCAGGAAGCGTGGGTAAAAGAGGCGAAATGTGTAGGCGTCACCGCAGGGGCTTCTGCGCCGGATATCCTGGTGCAAAACGTGATTGCGCGTTTACAGGAACTGGGCGGTGGCGAGGCTATTCCGCTGGAAGGGCGTGAAGAGAACATCGTTTTCGAAGTGCCAAAAGAGCTGCGTGTGGATATCCAGCAAATCGATTGAGAAAACGGGGAGCGAGGCTCCCCGTTTTGCTAATGGGATTCCCCAATTCAGCTTGCGCTCAGGTCCCATGGTCGAGGGTTCGCCTGTCTTCCTCCATCTGTTTTGGCGTGAGTGGTGGGATAGACTTTTAGCTGCCTGGACGTATATACAGGGATCTCAGCTTATTACACCAGACCTGAACGGAGCCGGCATCGAAATAGATCGCGTTCATCTTTCTATCCAGTACCAGTGGAATACAGGGATACAAATCTGGTTTACCTTCGCTTAACAACGTATTAATTTCTCCCTCCGCAAACAGGCTCAAATCAAAAAATCGCAGATACCATTTCTTAATATCCTCAAATGAATTCAGCACGATTAGCGTCTGATGACGGGCTCCCAACACAATCAATCTCCACGTAAACTATCCTATATATATTATGTATATATCCTTATGATTGTATTTTGGATATAAATAACGCCTACCTTTAAATATAAATCAAGATGGTTTTAAGTCCATTTTGGCATTGCTTTTTTTGTGTCGGATTTGTTTTATTTAATTGTTTTAATTGGGTTTTTTGTGGGGTCCAGTTTGGCACTTTTATTTGTTTGTCTTTCTGTGCGTTAAATTCATAATCCTCCGCGCATATAAAATTATTCTCTGGATTTTGCTTCATCTGTTTAATGTCGGACAGGGTTTCTCTGGCTGAAGCAAAGGCTATTGGTTTTTTTATGTTTTTACACTTTTAAAGGAAAAAAAGTTGTTAAATCGCCATCATCCACGGGGTCAAAATGAATCCTAAACTCAGTAAACTGTCTGCGACGGTTTGCCTGTTTTCGCAATTATTCAGCATCGCCTTACCGACTTTCGTGCCGGTTATTGCGCTCGCGCAGAATAAGCCGCAAACGCTCGCAGAAATAACCACCACACCTTATATTCTGAAAAAAGGCGAAACGGTCTCCGTTGTTGCCGCGCGTTATTCTCTCAGCGTTGATGCGCTGAAAAAACTTAACGTCTTCAGAACCTTTAGTAAGCCTTTTGAGAAACTCGTAGAAGGCGATGAAATCGATGTTCCGGTAAATAACACCACTAAAAAAGACACTGCCGGAAATACCCCTGAGGGTGCTGACGCCTTCTGGGCAAACCGGGCCTCCTCGCTCGGCAGCACACTCTCTTCAGACCATCCTGCCGATCAGGCAGCCTCGATGGTTAAAAGCATGACCACCGGTGCGGCGGTCTCCACCGTTGAGCAGTGGCTCGATCAGTTCGGCACCGCGAAAGCGAAGCTGAACCTGGACGATGATTTCACCCTCGACGGCTCATCGCTCGACGTCCTGCTGCCGCTCTATGATCAGCAGAATAACCTGCTGTTCACGCAGCTCGGTTACCGGAACAAGGATTCCCGTAACACCCTCAATGCCGGCCTCGGTTTCCGTACCTTCCACGGCAACTGGATGTACGGCATCAACAGCTTTTATGATGACGACGTGACGGGTAATAACCGCCGCCTGGGCGTGGGTCTGGAAGCCTGGACCGATTACCTGAAACTCGGCGCCAACAGCTACACCGGCCTGACGGGCTGGCACCAGTCCCGCGACTTCGCCGATTACGATGAACGCCCGGCTGACGGTTTCGACATCCGCGCCGAAGGCTGGCTGCCGGCTTATCCGCAGCTCGGCGGCAAACTGGTGTACGAGCAGTATCGCGGTGATGAGGTCGCCCTGTTCAGCAAGGACGACCGTTCCAGCGATCCGAAAGCGGTCACCCTGGGCCTGAACTATACGCCGGTGCCGCTGGTGACGGTGGGTGTTGACCACCGCCAGGGGCAGAGCGGGCAGAATGACACCCGTCTGAATCTCGAATTTAATTACGAGCTCGGTCTGCCGTGGAACAAGCAGATCGACGATTCGCTGGTGGCCGCCCGCCGCACGCTGGCAGGCAGCCGTCTTGATCTGGTCGATCGTAACAACGATATCGTCCTTGAGTATAAAAAACAGGATCTGATCCACCTGACCCTGCCGGCGCTTCTCGAAGGCAAAGCCGCTGACAAAGGTAACATCAGCGCCACCGTCAAGGCCAAATACGGTGTCGATCATGTCGAATGGGACTACAGCGAAATCCTTGCGGCGCAGGGCAGTGCCGTCGCCGTCAACAAGCAGACGCTGGAGATCACCTTCCCGCCGTATCAGACCACCGGCAGCAATGTGTACCACATCAGCGCGGTGGCCTACGATCCGCATCACAACAAGTCAAACCGTGAAACCACGGAAATCCGCGTCAGCGAGCCGGATGCGACCATCAGTGACGGGGACCTGATTGTCACCGTGGACGGGGCGGCCGCCAACGGCGAGGCCACCGACACGGTGCAGGCGAAAGTCACCGACAGCGCGCACCACGCGGTCGCCGGGGTGAAAGTTGAGTTTACCGCAGACAACGAGACGCGAGTGATGACGGCCTCGGCGGTCACCGACGTAAACGGTCTGGCGACAACCAACCTGACTAACATCCACGCGGGCAAATCAAACGTGACCGCCACGGTGAACGGTTCAGCCCGCAGCGTCCCTGTCAGCTTTGTCGCCGATAACGGCAGCGCGGTGATTGCCGACGGCAACCTCACCGTTACCCGCGACAACGGTAAAGCGAACAACAGCGACACCAACCACGTTCAGGCGAAAGTCACGGACAAAAACGGCAACACCGTTTCGGGCACCACGGTGAGCTTCTCCAGCACCGTCAGCGGGGCCACTATGGTGACGGCGTCTGCGGTCACGGATGAAAACGGTATTGCAGGCACCGACCTGACCAGCAACATGTCGGGAGTGGTTCCGGTGAAAGCAGCGGTGAACGGTACCGACAAATCGGTCGACACCCACTTCGCCCAGGATGACAGCAGCGCCACCATTGGTGCGGGCGATTTTGTCCTCACCACGGATAACGCGAAAGCCAACGGCAGCGCCACCAACGCGGTGAAGGCGACCGTGAAAGACGCGAACGGCCTGCCGCTTGCCGGCGTGGTGGTCAGCTTCAGCGCAACTAACGGGGCGAACGTTGCCAGCGCGAAGGCCACTACCGACCAGAGCGGGGTCGCCACCACGACGCTGACCAGCACGAAAGCCGGAATCTCTGCGGTCACCGCCAGCGTCAGCAATGCCACGGGCGGCAGCAGCCAGTCGCTGGACGCGCATTTTGTCGCGGACGACAGCACGGCGACGATTTCTGCCGGTAACCTGACGGTGACCACCGACAACGCGAAAGCGGACGGCAGCGCCACCAACGCGGTGAAAGCGATTGTCACGGATGCGAACGGCAACGTTCTCGCCGGACAGAGCGTGAGCTTCTCTGCCTCCAACGGTGCAACGGTCATCACCGCCTCCGCCACCACGGACGCGGACGGTGTGGCCACCACCACGCTGACCAACAGCAAATCCGGGATCACCAGCGTAACCGCCACGGTGAACGGCAACAGCCAGTCTGTGGACACCACCTTCCTGGCCGACAGCAGTACGGCGGGTATCAGTTCCGGTAACCTGACGGTGACCACCGATAACGCGAAAGCGGACGGCGCGGCCACCAACGCGGTGAAAGCGATTGTCACCGACGCGAAAGGCAACCTGGTAAAAGACGCCACGGTGACCTTTACCGCCTCTAACGGGGCTACCATCACCACGGCCTCCACCACCACGGACGTTAACGGTATCGCTACCACCACGCTCACCAACAGCAAAGCCGGTGTGGCGAAAGTGACCGCCAGCGTCAACGGCAGCAGCCAGACCGTGGACACCACCTTTGTGGCGGACAGCGGCACGGCAACCATCAGCGAAGGCAACCTGACGGTGACCACCGATAACGCGAAAGCCAACGGCACGGCCACCGACGCGGTGAAAGCTATTGTGACGGATGCGAAGGGCAACCTGGTTTCCGGTGTGGCAGTGACCTTTACCGCCACAAACGGGGCGACGGTGACCACCGCCTCTGCAACCACGGATGCGGACGGTATCGCCACCACCACCCTGACGAACACCAAATCCGGTGTGGCGAAAGTAACCGCCAGCATCAACGGCAACAGCCAGTCTGTGGATACCACCTTTGTGGCGGACAGCAGCACGGCGACCATCAGCGACGGTAACCTGACGGTGACCACCGACAACGCGAAAGCGGACGGGTCGGACACCAACGCGGTGAAAGCGATTGTGACAGACGCCAACGGTAACCTGGTTTCCGGTGTGGCAGTGACCTTTACCGCCACCAATGGCGCGACGGTGACCACCGCTTCCGCGACCACGGATACGGACGGTATCGCCACCACCACGCTGACCAACAGCAAATCCGGTATTGCCAAAGTGACGGCGACCGTCAACGGCAACAGCCAGACGGTGGACACCACCTTCCTGGCGGACAGCAGCACGGCAACCATCAGTTCCGGTAACCTGACGGTGACCACCGATGGCGCGAAAGCGGACGGGGCGGATACCAACGCGGTGAAGGCGATTGTCACCGATGCGAAAGGTAACCTGGTGAAAGACGTGACGGTGACCTTTACCGCCACCAACGGCGCCATCATCACTACGGCCTCCGCCACCACCGACGTTGACGGTATTGCCACCACCACGCTGAGCAACACCACGGCCGGCACGGCGAAAGTGACCGCCACCGTCAACGGCAACAGCCAGACGGTCGACACCACCTTTGTGGCCGACGGCGGCACGGCAACCATCAGTTCCGGCAACCTGACGGTAACCACCGATAACGCGAAAGCCAACGGCAGCGCCACCAACGCGGTGAAGGCGATTGTCACCGACGCGAAAGGCAACCCGGTGAAAGACGCGGTAGTGACCTTCACGGCCACCAACGGCGCAGTGATTACCACGGAGTCTGCGACCACCGACGCCGACGGTATCGCCACCACCACGCTGAAGAACACCAAAGCGGGTGTTTCTGCGGTGACCGCGAAAGTGAACGGCAACAGCCAGTCTGTGGACACCACTTTTGTGGCGGACAGCAGCACGGCGACCATCAGTTCTGGTAACCTGACGGTGACCACCGATAACGCGAAAGCGGACGGCACGGCCACCGATGCGGTGAAAGCTATCGTGACGGATGCGAACGGCAACCTGGTTTCCGGTGTGGCAGTGACCTTTACCGCCACTAACGGGGCCACCATCACCACCGCCTCTGCCACCACCGATGCGGACGGTATTGCCACCACCACGCTGACCAACACCAAATCCGGTGTGGCGAAAGTGACGGCCACCGTCAACGGCAACAGCCAGACCGTGGACACCACCTTTGTGGCGGACAGCAGTACGGCGACGATTTCGTCCGGTAACCTGACGGTGACCACCGATAACGCGAAAGCCAACGGCAGCGCCACCGACGCGGTGAAAGCCATTGTCACTGACGCCAACGGTAACCTGGTGAAAGACGCGACGGTGACCTTTACCGCCACCAACGGCGCCACCATTACCACCGCCTCTGCCATCACCGATGCGGACGGTATCGCCACCACCACGCTGACCAACACCAAGTCCGGCGTAAGCAAAGTGACAGCTACCGTCAACGGAGCCAGCCAGACCGTGGACACCACCTTTGTGGCGGACAGCAGCACGGCGACCATTACCGACGGTAACCTGACGGTGACCACCGATAACGCGAAAGCCAACGGCAGCGCCACCGATGCGGTGAAAGCGATTGTCACGGACGCCAACGGTAACCTGGTTTCCGGTGTGGCAGTGACCTTTACCGCCACCAACGGCGCCACCATTACCACCGCTTCTGCCACCACCGATGCGGACGGTGTGGCAACGACCACGCTGACCAATACCAAATCCGGTGTGGCGAAAGTGACGGCCACCGTCAACGGCAACAGCCAGACCGTGGACACCACCTTTGTGGCGGACAGCAGTACGGCGACCATTAGTTCCGGTAACCTGACGGTGACCACTGATAACGCGAAAGCTAACGGCACGGCCACCGATGCGGTGAAAGCCACTGTCACCGATGCCAACGGCAACCTGGTTTCCGGTGTGGCAGTGACCTTTACCGCCGCCAACGGGGCGACCATCGTGACGGAATCGGTCACCACCGATGCCGACGGTATCGCCACCACCACGCTGACCAACACCAAATCCGGTGTGGCGAAAGTGACGGCTACCGTCAACGGTGCCAGCCAGACCGTGGACACCACCTTTGTGGCGGACAGCGGGACGGCAACCATTACCGACGGTAACCTGACGGTGACTACCGACAATGCGAAAGCCAACGGCACGGCCACCGACGCGGTGAAAGCCATCGTGACGGATGCCAACGGTAACCTGGTGAAAGACGCGACGGTGACCTTTACCGCCACCAACGGCGCCACCATCACCACCGCCTCCGCCACCACGGATGCGAACGGTGTGGCAACGACGACGCTGACCAACACCAAAGCCGGTATTGCCAAAGTGACGGCGACGGTGAATGGTAACAGCCTGTCTGTGGACACCACCTTTGTGGCCGACAGCAGTACGGCGACTATCAGCGACGGCAACCTGACGGTGACCACCGACAACGCGGTGGCCAACGACAGCGACACCAACGCGGTGAAAGCGATTGTCACCGATGCCAACGGTAACCCGTTGAAAGACATGACGGTGACCTTTACCGCCACCAACAGCGCGAAAATCACCACCGCCTCTGCCATCACGGACGCCGATGGTGTGGCCACCACTACGCTGACCAACACCAAAGCCGGTATTGCAGCGGTGACGGCCACCGTTAACGGCAACAGCAAGTCAGTGGACACCACCTTCGTGGCCGACAGCAGTACGGCGACCATTGCGACGGGTAACCTGACGGTCACCACCGACAACGCGGCAGCAAACGGCACGGCGACGGATGCGGTACAGGCGAAAGTCACCGATGCCAACGGCAACCTGGTGCCGGGTGTGGCGGTTGCGTTCAGCGTCACCACCGGGGCGACGGTTGTCACCGCCTCTGCCACCACTGACGCCTACGGACTGGCGAAAACCAACCTGACCAGCGAGAAGTCCGGTGCCTACACGGTAACCGCCACGCTTGGCGAGGCCAGCCAGACCGCCACGGTGAACTTCAAAGCGGACGCGACCACGGCAGTCACCACGCTGGTAGCCGATGTGACCACGCAGCCTGCTGACGGTGAAACCGCCGTGGTGGTGACCGCCACCGTGAAGGATGCGAAGGGTAACCTGGTGCCAAATGAAAACGTGGTGTTTACCACCACCGGCGCGGCGACGTTAGGCGATGCCACCGTGACCAAAACCGTTGCCACCGACGCGAATGGTCAGGCGAAGCTGAACGTGACGGATGTCACGGTGGAAGCGGTAACCGTTGCGGCGAAGTCCTCGTCCAACGCCAGTGATACTGGCGGCAGCGTGGACCTGACCTTTACCGCGCCACCGCCGGCACCGATGCCGTCCACCACAAAAGTTGCGGTTAACGGCGCTAACTTTGCCGTCGATGCCGGCTTCCCGAAAACAGGCTATGACGGCGCTACGTTCCAGATTGCCATCAAAGGCGATGCGGCTAACAACGCCAATTATACCTGGTCAGATAACAGTGACTGGGTCTCCGTGGACAGTACCGGTACGGTGACCTTTAGCGGTGAGGGCACTTCGGATGAAGTGACCATTACCGCCACGCCAAAAAATGGCGGAGTCACGTATGAGTACAAGTTCCAGTTAAACACATGGTTTAAGGACCCTAAAGTTTCAGTCTCTCCAGGCAACGTAACAACAGGTTGTTCTGCTTTAGGTAATGGATATTCTGTGCCTTCCTATACCAAATTGACAAACGGTGTATATTTAGGCAGCAGCGTCCCGTCCACACGTACTGCAACAGGAGGACTTCTCTGGAGTGAGTGGGGGGACCTCCCCGGAGGGGATCTATGGACCTCCGATGTTGTTAACGGTGAGCAAGTTTATCTAGCCACTGATGGAACATTACATTCGGCTAAGGTAAATCTCTACAAAGATGTTGCCTGCTCAAAAGCGTTATAACCCAACATCATTGCATGCAGTCATGATTAAGCGTTAAGAGTATTAAAATGTCATCAAATGGGAGCCTCCGGCTCCCATTTTTTACGCCCCTGGCGTCCCCGGCAAAACTTTCCCCTGCCTGTGCGGCGTAGATACCCCATTCTGACTCTCAAGGAAAGCGACGATATCATCGATATCTTTCTGCGGGAGTGACAGACTTTTACGCAACCATCGGATCGGCAAAACGCATCTTTCTGCCACCGGCGCGGGTGATGAGAGTCTTGCGGTTTTTGCCGATCGTCATGTCTTTTACTGATATTTAAGTCGGTTTCACGTTAAATTCTAATTATCGGTGTTTTCAGTTGGCAGCAGAGAGCAAGGCTGGTTAATCTGAAAACGGTTTACATCATTTTAACGTAAGAGAATAACTATGCATGATGCACAGATCCGTGTCGCTATTGCGGGCGCGGGTGGACGTATGGGCCGTCAGCTGATTCAGGCGGCACTTCAGATGGATGGCGTAGCGCTTGGCGCGGCACTGGAGCGTGAAGGTTCGTCGCTTCTGGGAACCGATGCCGGTGAGCTGGCGGGCGCAGGCCACACGGGCGTTACCGTGCAAAGCAGCCTGGAGGCGGTAAAAGAGGACTTCGATGTATTCATCGATTTTACCCGCCCGGAAGGGACGCTCGCGCATCTGGCGTTTTGTCGTCAGCACGGCAAGGGGATGGTGATCGGCACCACCGGTTTTGACGATGCGGGCAAACAGGCTATCCAGGATGCATCAAAAGAGATTGCGATTGTCTTCGCGGCAAACTTCAGTGTGGGCGTTAACGTCATGCTGAAGCTGCTGGAGAAGGCCGCGAAGGTGATGGGCAACTATACCGATATCGAGATCGTAGAAGCTCACCACCGTTACAAAGTTGATGCGCCATCGGGTACGGCGCTGGCGATGGGCGAAGCGATTGCTCATGCACTTGATAAAGATTTAAAAGACTGCGCGGTCTATGCCCGCGAAGGTTACACCGGCGAACGCGTGCCTGGCACCATTGGTTTCGCAACCGTGCGAGCGGGTGACATCGTCGGCGAACACACGGCGATGTTCGCCGATATTGGCGAACGAGTCGAAATTACGCATAAAGCCTCCAGCCGGATGACGTTTGCCAACGGCGCCGTACGTTCCGCCTTGTGGCTGAAAAGCAAGAAAAACGGCCTTTTTGATATGCGAGATGTGCTCGATCTCAACAATCTGTAAGCATTATTACCCATCGTGATGTGGTTATTGCAGTCGTAATTGTTTGATTGCATAGGGCAATATTTTATTGCCCTTTTATTTTGCCTGTCTTATAGTGAATTTTACTTTAAAGACATAAATGTCTATGTGTTGTTGCGTTTTAACGTTACTGAAATGTAAATTTTGACCATTTGGTCCACTTTATTCTGCGCCATCGCGTTATTTTTTATTAAACTAGGCGCGCAAGCGTTTTCCGCAGTGATTTACCTGATCTTTTTGTCGCTTAAGCTCTGTTACGCTCGCCAGGCTTGCAAAAGTCTAAGCAAAATATCCGTTTTAAGTTGACTTTTACCCACCAAATCTCCAGAATGCCGCCGTTTGCCAAAAATCCGCTGGCAACACATTTGCATTGATCCATGACGTGCTATGAATTAATATGCAAATAAAGTGAGTGAATATTCTCTGGAGGGTGTTTTGATTAAGTCAGCGCTATTGGTTCTGGAAGACGGAACCCAGTTTATCGGTCGGGCCATAGGGGCAACGGGTTCGGCGGTTGGGGAAGTCGTTTTCAATACTTCAATGACCGGTTATCAAGAAATCCTCACTGATCCTTCCTATTCTCGCCAAATCGTTACTCTTACTTATCCTCATATCGGCAATGTCGGCACCAATGCGGCTGACGAAGAATCCTCTCAGGTACATGCGCAAGGCCTGGTCATCCGCGACCTGCCGCTGATTGCCAGCAACTTCCGCAATACCGAAGACCTCTCTTCTTACCTGAAGCGCCATAACATCGTGGCGATTGCCGATATCGATACCCGTAAGCTAACGCGTCTGCTGCGCGAGAAGGGTGCACAGAACGGCTGCATCATCGCGGGTGATAACCTCGATGCGACGCTGGCGCTGGAAAAAGCGAAAGCCTTCCCGGGCCTGAACGGCATGGACCTGGCGAAAGAAGTGACTACTGCTGAAGCCTACAGCTGGACGCAGGGTAGCTGGACGCTGGAAGGCGACCTGCCGGAAGCGAAAAAAGAGAGCGAGCTGCCGTTCCACGTGGTGGCCTACGATTTCGGCGCCAAGCGCAATATCCTGCGCATGCTGGTTGACCGCGGCTGCCGCCTGACGGTGGTGCCGGCACAAACGTCCGCCGAAGACGTGCTGAAGATGAATCCGGACGGTATTTTCCTGTCCAACGGCCCTGGCGACCCGGCGCCGTGCGATTACGCCATCGCCGCCATCAAGTCCTTCCTGGAAACCGACATCCCGGTATTCGGCATCTGCCTCGGCCATCAGCTGCTGGCGCTGGCGAGCGGTGCGAACACCGTTAAGATGAAGTTCGGCCACCACGGTGGTAACCACCCGGTGAAAGATATCGATAACAACACGGTGATGATCACCGCGCAGAACCACGGCTTTGCCGTCGATGAAGCCTCGATGCCGGCTAACCTGCGCGTGACCCATAAGTCGCTGTTCGATGGCACCCTGCAGGGCATTCATCGTACCGATAAGCCAGCGTTCAGCTTCCAGGGACACCCGGAAGCCAGCCCGGGCCCGCACGACGCCGCGCCGCTGTTCGATCACTTCATCGAACTTATCGAGCAATACCGTAAGACCGCTAAATAATCAGGAGCCGAGAAGACAATGCCAAAACGTACAGACATAAAAAGCATCCTGATCCTTGGCGCTGGCCCGATCGTGATCGGCCAGGCCTGCGAATTCGACTACTCCGGCGCGCAGGCGTGTAAAGCCCTGCGCGAAGAGGGTTACCGCGTTATCCTGGTGAACTCTAACCCGGCCACCATCATGACCGACCCGGAAATGGCTGATGCGACCTACATCGAGCCTATTCACTGGGAAGTGGTGCGTAAAATCATCGAGAAAGAGCGTCCGGACGCGGTGCTGCCAACCATGGGCGGCCAGACGGCGCTGAACTGTGCGCTGGAGCTGGAGCGTCAGGGCGTGCTGGAAGAGTTCGGCGTGACCATGATCGGTGCGACCGCCGACGCGATTGATAAAGCAGAAGACCGTCGCCGCTTCGACGTGGCGATGAAGAAAATCGGCCTCGACACCGCGCGTTCCGGTATCGCACACAACATGGAAGAAGCGCTGGCCGTCGCGGCTGACGTGGGCTATCCGTGCATCATCCGTCCATCGTTCACCATGGGCGGCACCGGCGGCGGCATTGCCTACAACCGCGAAGAGTTTGAAGAGATTTGCGAACGCGGTCTGGATCTCTCCCCAACCAAAGAGCTGCTGATTGATGAATCGCTGATTGGCTGGAAAGAGTACGAGATGGAAGTGGTGCGTGATAAAAACGACAACTGCATCATCGTCTGCTCCATCGAAAACTTCGATGCGATGGGTATCCACACCGGTGACTCCATCACCGTTGCGCCAGCCCAGACCCTGACCGACAAAGAGTATCAAATCATGCGTAACGCCTCGATGGCGGTATTGCGTGAAATCGGCGTTGAAACCGGCGGCTCTAACGTGCAGTTCTCCGTTAACCCGAAAACAGGCCGTCTGATTGTTATCGAAATGAACCCGCGCGTGTCCCGCTCCTCCGCGCTGGCTTCTAAAGCGACCGGCTTCCCGATTGCGAAAGTGGCGGCGAAGCTGGCGGTGGGTTACACCCTCGACGAGCTGATGAACGACATCACCGGTGGCCGCACCCCTGCGTCCTTCGAGCCGTCAATCGACTACGTTGTAACCAAAATTCCACGCTTCAACTTCGAGAAATTCGCAGGCGCGAACGACCGTCTGACCACCCAGATGAAATCTGTCGGTGAAGTGATGGCGATTGGCCGCACGCAGCAGGAATCCCTGCAGAAAGCGCTGCGCGGTCTGGAAGTGGGCGCGACCGGCTTTGACCCGAAAGTGAGCCTGGACGACCCGGAAGCGCTGACGAAAATTCGTCGCGAGCTGAAAGACGCGGGCGCAGAGCGTATCTGGTACATCGCCGATGCCTTCCGTGCGGGCCTGTCCGTCGACGGCGTGTTCAACCTGACCAACATCGACCGCTGGTTCCTGGTGCAGATTGAAGAGCTGGTGCGTCTGGAAGAGCAGGTTGCTGAACTGGGCATCAACGGCCTGGACGCTGACTTCCTGCGCGTGCTGAAGCGTAAAGGCTTCGCCGACGCGCGTCTGGCTAAGCTGGCGGGCGTGCGTGAAGCCGAAATCCGCAAGCTGCGCGACCAGTACGACCTGCACCCGGTCTACAAGCGCGTGGACACCTGTGCGGCTGAATTCTCGACCGACACCGCCTACATGTACTCCACCTATGAAGACGAGTGCGAAGCGAACCCGTCCGTCGACCGCGACAAGATTATGGTGCTGGGCGGCGGTCCAAACCGTATCGGCCAGGGCATCGAGTTCGACTACTGCTGCGTACACGCCTCGCTGGCGCTGCGCGAAGACGGTTACGAGACCATCATGGTCAACTGTAACCCGGAAACCGTCTCTACCGACTACGACACCTCTGACCGCCTCTACTTCGAGCCGGTTACCCTGGAAGACGTGCTGGAAATCGTGCGCATCGAGAAGCCAAAAGGCGTTATCGTGCAGTACGGCGGCCAGACCCCGCTGAAGCTGGCGCGCGCGCTGGAAGCAGCAGGCGTGCCGGTAATCGGCACCAGCCCGGACGCGATTGACCGTGCGGAAGACCGCGAGCGTTTCCAGCAGGCGGTTGACCGTCTGAAGCTGAAACAGCCGGCGAACGCCACCGTGACCGCCATTGAAATGGCCGTTGAGAAGGCGAAAGAGATTGGCTACCCGCTGGTGGTGCGTCCTTCCTACGTGCTGGGCGGCCGCGCGATGGAAATCGTTTATGACGAAGCCGACCTGCGCCGCTACTTCCAGACCGCGGTGAGCGTCTCCAACGATGCGCCAGTGCTCCTCGATCGCTTCCTCGACGACGCGGTGGAAGTGGATGTTGACGCCATCTGCGACGGCGAAATGGTGCTGATTGGCGGCATCATGGAGCATATCGAGCAGGCGGGCGTGCACTCCGGCGACTCCGCCTGTTCTCTGCCAGCGTACACGCTGAGCCAGGAGATTCAGGACGTGATGCGCCAGCAGGTGCAGAAGCTGGCCTTCGAGCTGCAGGTTCGCGGTCTGATGAACGTCCAGTTCGCGGTGAAAGACAACGAAGTCTATCTGATTGAAGTCAACCCGCGTGCGGCACGTACCGTACCGTTCGTCTCCAAAGCCACCGGCGTACCGCTGGCGAAAGTGGCGGCGCGCGTGATGGCGGGCCAGACGCTGGCGCAGCAGGGCGTGACCAAAGAGATCATCCCACCGTACTACTCGGTGAAAGAAGTGGTGCTGCCGTTCAACAAATTCCCGGGCGTTGACCCGCTGTTAGGGCCAGAAATGCGCTCTACCGGGGAAGTGATGGGCGTGGGCCGCACATTCGCAGAAGCGTTCGCGAAGGCGCAGCTGGGCAGTAGCTCCACCATGAGAAAATCAGGCCGTGCGCTGCTCTCCGTTCGCGAAGGCGACAAAGAGCGCGTGGTTGACCTGGCCGCCAAGCTGCTGAAACAGGGCTTCGAGCTGGACGCGACCCACGGTACCGCGATTGTGCTGGGCGAAGCCGGCATCAACCCGCGTCTGGTGAACAAGGTGCATGAAGGGCGTCCGCACATTCAGGACCGTATCAAGAATGGCGAGTACACCTACATCATCAACACCACCGCAGGCCGCCAGGCGATTGAAGACTCCAAGCTGATTCGCCGCAGCGCGCTGCAGTACAAAGTGCACTACGACACCACCCTGAACGGCGGTTTCGCGACGGCCATGGCGCTGAACGCGGATGCCACCGAGAAGGTGATTTCGGTTCAGGAAATGCACGCGCAGATTAGCAAGTAAGTAAAAATGCCCGGTGCCGTTCGGTTGCCGGGCATTCTCCCATCTTCAGAACCTTCTGGTTTTTCATCCGCATTCAGTCAGTTAGCCTAAAATGGTTAGGTCGATAACGAAATTCAACTGAGAGCAGGGGAAAACACCATGCAAAATAAATTACTGATCGCTTCCGTTCTGGCTGCCACGACAATGTTTACCGTTGCGGGCTGTTCGTCTAATCAGGCCGTAAAAACCACCGATGGCAAAACTATCGTCACCGACGGCAAACCGCAGGTAGATGACGATACCGGTCTGGTGTCGTATAAAAACGCCGAAACCGGTCAAACCGAGCAGATCAACCGTGACCAGGTGAAATCCATGGGCGAGCTGGATAACTAATTCAGAATTCTGACGTAAGCCCGTCAATAATATTCACTATTAGCCTGTTGAATTACTGACTACACTCTTTTGTTAAAAGAAAGCAGTAACAACAGGCTAATCAATGATTCTGATAATTTATGCCCATCCTTATCCGCAGCACTCGCATGCGAATAAGCGGATGCTTGAGCAGGTAAGGACGCTTGATAACGTAGAGATACGTTCCCTCTATCAACTTTATCCCGATTTTAATATCGATATCGCCGCCGAACAGGAGGCGCTCTCCCGTGCCGATCTGATTATCTGGCAGCACCCCATGCAGTGGTACAGCACGCCCCCGCTCCTGAAGCTGTGGATTGATAAAGTCTTCTCCCACGGCTGGGCGTACGGACACAACGGCAATGCGCTAAAAGGAAAAAGCCTGATGTGGGCGGTCACCACCGGCGGTGGTGAAAGCCATTTTGATATCGGTTCCTTCCCGGGTTTTGACGTTCTGGCGCAGCCGCTGCAGGCGACTGCGCTCTATTGCGGTCTGAACTGGCTCCCGCCTTTTGCGATGCACTGCACGTTTGTTTGCGACGATGAAACGCTGCAGGCGCAGGCTCGCCATTATAAACAACGCTTACTTGAGTGGCAGGAGACGCATCATGGATAGCCATACGCTGATACAGGCGCTGATTTACCTCGGCGCGGCGGCGCTGATTGTGCCCGTGGCGGTACGTCTGGGGCTGGGCTCGGTTCTCGGCTACCTGATTGCGGGCTGCGTCATTGGGCCGTGGGGCTTTCGGCTGGTCACGGATGCCGAGGCGATTCTCCATTTCGCTGAAATCGGCGTGGTGCTGATGCTGTTTGTGATTGGCCTGGAACTCGACCCGCAGCGGCTGTGGAAGCTTCGCGCCTCGGTATTTGGCGGCGGCGCGCTGCAGATGGTGGCCTGCGGCCTGCTGCTGGGCGGGTTCTGCATCCTGTTGGGCATGGACTGGAAAGTGGCTGAGCTCATCGGCATGACGCTGGCGCTCTCCTCGACGGCGATTGCCATGCAGGCGATGAACGAGCGAAACCTGACGGTCTCCCAGATGGGACGCAGCGCGTTCTCGGTGCTGCTGTTCCAGGACATTGCCGCTATCCCGCTCGTGGCGATGATCCCGCTGCTGGCGGCCAGCGGTTCCTCTACCACGCTGGGCGCTTTTGCTCTGTCGGCGCTGAAGGTGGCGGGCGCGCTGGCGCTGGTGGTGCTCCTTGGCCGCTACGTGACCCGCCCGCTGCTGCGGTTTGTTGCCCGTTCTGGCCTGCGCGAAGTGTTCAGCGCCGTAGCGCTGTTCCTGGTGTTTGGCTTCGGTCTGCTGCTGGAGGAAGCCGGGCTGTCGATGGCGATGGGGGCGTTCCTCGCAGGCGTTCTGCTGGCGAGCTCTGAATACCGTCACGCGCTGGAAAGCGATATCGAGCCGTTCAAAGGACTGCTGCTGGGGCTGTTTTTCATCGGCGTCGGGATGTCCGTCGATTTCGGCACGCTGGTGACGCACCCGCTGCGGATCGTCATCCTGCTTGTCGGCTTCCTGGTCATTAAAATGGTGATGCTGTGGCTGATAGCTCGCCCGTTGAACGTGCCGGGCAGGCAGCGCCGCTGGTTCGCCGTGCTGCTGGGGCAGGGGAGTGAATTTGCGTTCGTGGTCTTTGGCGCCGCGCAGATGGCAAACGTGCTCGATCCCGAGTGGGCGAAGGCGCTGACGCTGGCGGTGGCACTGTCGATGGCGGCGACGCCCGTGCTGCTGGTGGTGCTGACGCGCCTGGAAAAAGCGGGCAGCGAGCAGGAGCGCGAGGCCGACGAGATCGACGAGGAGCAGCCGCGCGTCATCATCGCCGGATTTGGCCGCTACGGGCAGATCGTGGGGCGTTTGCTGCTGTCGAGCGGGGTGAAAATGGTCATCCTCGATCACGATCCCGATCATGTCGATACCCTGCGTAAATTTGATATGAAGGTGTTTTACGGGGATGCAACCCGCGTCGATCTGCTGGAATCCGCCGGGGCGGCAAAAGCCGAGGTGTTGATTAACGCCATTGACGATCCGGAAACCAGCATGCAGATGGTTGAGCTGGTAAAAGAGCATTTCCCGGCGCTGACTATTATCTCCCGCGCGCGCGATGTGGATCACTACATCCGGCTGCGGCAGGCGGGCGTAGAGGCGCCGGAGCGTGAAACGTTCGAAGGCGCGCTGAAGTCTGGCCGCGTGGCGCTGGAAAACCTGGGGCTCGGCGCATATGAGGCACGCGAACGGGCAGACCTGTTCCGCCGCTTTAATACCGAGATGGTTGAAGAGATGGCGGCGATGGCCGGCAGTTCGGCCACCGAGCGCGCGGCGGTGTTCAAGCGCACCAGCGCGATGCTGACGGAAATCATTAACGAGGATCGTAATCACCTGTCGCTGATCCAGCGTCATGGCTGGCAGGGCACGGAAGAGGGCAAGCATACCGGCGATCCGGCTGACGAGCCCGAGAGTAAACCTTCCGCGTGAAGTGGAGTTGCCAGCAATAATAAAAAATTTCTTTATCTTTACCCTGCCGCCAGTCGACGAAAGATTAAGCTTTCCGTATAGTGGCGGCAATTTTTTGCATCCGGGAAATTTTCAATGATCAGTCTGATTGCAGCGCTGGCGGTGGACCGCGTTATCGGTATGGAAAATGCCATGCCGTGGAACCTGCCTGCCGATCTCGCATGGTTTAAACGTACTACGTTAAACAAGCCGGTAGTGATGGGCCGCCTGACCTGGGAGTCGATTGGTCGTCCATTACCGGGCCGTAAGAATATCGTTATCAGCAGCCAGCCGGGCACTGACGATCGCGTCGAATGGGTAAAATCAGTAGACGAGGCGATTGCTGCATGCGGCAATGCCGAAGAGATCATGGTGATTGGCGGTGGGCGCGTGTACGAGCAGTTCCTGCCAAAAGCGCAGAAGCTGTATCTGACCCACATTGATGCAGAAGTGGAAGGGGATACCCATTTCCCGGACTACGATCCGGACGAGTGGGAATCGGTATTCAGCGAATTCCACGACGCGGATGCACAGAACTCCCACAGCTACTGCTTCGAGATTCTGGAACGTCGTTAAGTGATTTTCCCTCTCCCGGCCGGGAGAGGGAATAGCGTATCAGGAGGCAACGGCCTCGCTTTCTCCTAAGTCCAGCTGTCGGTTGGACGGCTGCACAAAGTAAGCTTTATCTTCCCAGCGTAAGCAGGTTAACTCTCCGCCCCAGCAGCATCCGGTATCCAGACCGTAAATCCCTTCCGGTGTTCCTTTTCCTTCCAGCGCAGCCCAGTGACCAAATACCACGCTGTACTCGCTGGTCACCGGTCCCGGAATGGCAAACCACGGTTTCAGCGGAGCGGGCGCGCTTTCCGGCGTCTCTTTGGAATACATGTCCAGCTGTCCGTTCGGGAAGCAGAAGCGCATGCGGGTGAAGGCGTTGGTGATAAAGCGCAGACGGGCCAGACCGCTGAGATCCTCGCTCCAGTGGTTCGGCATATCACCGTACATGGCATCGAGGAAGAAAGGATACGAGTCGCTCGCCAGCACCGCCTCAACGTCACGCGCGCAGGTTTTCGCCGTCTCAAGATCCCATTGCGGGGTGATCCCGGCATGCGCCATGACCAGCTTTTTCTCTTCGTCGATCTGCAGCAGGGGCTGACGGCGCAGCCAGTTAATCAGATCGTCCGCGTCCGGCGCATCCAGCAGTGGGGTGAGGCGATCTTTAAGTTTGTTGCGGCTGATCCCGGCGAAAACCGCCAGAAGATGCAGATCGTGATTGCCCAGCACCATGCGCACGCTATCGCCGAGTGATTTAACGAAGCGCAGAACCTCAAGGGAGCCGGGGCCACGCGCGACTAAATCGCCCGTCAGCCAGAGCGTGTCCTGTCCTGGCGTAAAGTCGACCTGTTTTAATAATGCGATCAGTTCATCGTAGCAACCGTGAACGTCGCCAATCAGATATGTAGACATTAGATTAATGAATGAGTGTGGTTACGGCGAGACGGAACACAGGAATGGCAACGCGGAAATCATTGCCATCGACGTCGACCATTTCATAATGGCCTTGCATAGTACCCATCGGCGTTTCAATCACCGCGCCGCTGGTGTACTGGTACTCTTCGCCAGGGGCGATGTGGGGCTGTTCACCAACCACACCTTCACCCTGAACTTCGATTTCGCGGCCATTGCCGTTAGTGATAAGCCAGTAGCGCCCGCGCAGCTGTACGGGCATCCGCCCCAGATTGCGAATGGTCACGGTGTAAGCGAAAACAAAACGTTCTTCGTCCGGTGAGGACTGTGATTCAACATAGACGCTTTGTACATGGACACATACGCGGGGCGAATCAATCATGGCTTAACTCTCCTTCGGCGGCGCATTATCGCTGATGTAATTAGCCAGCTTGCAGTACTGCTCTACGGAAATGTTCTCCGCACGCATTGCCGGGTCGATCCCCAGCTCGGCTAACACCTCAACGGTAAACGAATTGCTCAGGCTGTTACGGATCGTTTTACGGCGCTGGTTAAAGGCTTCTGTGGTAATGCGGCTCAGCACGCGCAGATCTTTAACCGGATACGGTTTCGTCTTGTGCGGCACAAGGCGCACAACCGCTGAATCCACTTTCGGTGGTGGTGTGAACGCTGACGGCGGTACTTCGAGTACCGGGATCACGTTGCAGTAATACTGTGCCATCACGCTTAAACGACCATACGCTTTACTGTTCGGGCCTGCAACCAGACGGTTAACAACCTCTTTTTGCAACATGAAGTGCATGTCGGCAATGGCATCAGTATAGCTAAAGAGGTGGAACATGAGCGGCGTGGAGATGTTGTACGGCAGGTTGCCGAAGACGCGCAGCGGCTGGCCCATTTTTTCCGACAGTTCGCCAAAGTTCATCGTCATGGCGTCCTGCTGATAGATGGTCAGCTTCGGCCCGAGGAACGGGTGCGTTTGCAGGCGTGCGGCCAGATCGCGGTCCAGTTCGATGACGGTCAGCTCGTCGAGGCGTTCGCCTACCGGCTCGGTCAGCGCGGCAAGGCCCGGGCCGATTTCGACCATCGCCTGACCTTTTTGCGGATTAATAGCCGAGACAATGCTTTCGATCACGAACTGATCGTTAAGGAAGTTTTGCCCGAAACGTTTACGGGCTAAGTGGCCCTGATGGACTCGATTAGTCATTGAGTATTAACAATCATTTTGATGGCGAGATTAAGCGCCGTAATAAAACTGCCGACATCCGCTTTCCCCTGGCCTGCCAGATCCAGCGCAGTACCGTGGTCAACGGACGTTCGAATAAAGGGTAAACCGAGGGTGATATTCACCCCGCGGCCAAAGCCCTGGTATTTTAGCACGGGCAGGCCCTGATCGTGGTACATCGCGAGCACGGCGTCGGCATTATCCAGGTATTTCGGCTGGAAAAGGGTATCTGCAGGCAGCGGCCCGCTGAGGTTCATCCCCTTCGCCCGCATTTCGTTGAGTACCGGAATGATGGTGTCGATCTCTTCGGTGCCCATGTGCCCGCCTTCACCGGCGTGCGGATTCAGGCCGCAGACCAGCACGTGCGGCTGCGGGATCCCAAACTTTGTCTGTAGATCGTGATGCAAAATCCCGATGATCTCGCGCAGGAGTTCAGGGGTGATCGCATCAGGGATGGCTTTGATCGGCAGATGGGTAGTCACCAGCGCAACGCGCATTTCCTCCGTCGCCAGCATCATCACTACTTTCGGGCTGTGCGAGCGCTCTTCGAAGAACTCCGTATGCCCGGTAAAGGGTATACCCGCTTCGTTGATGACGCCTTTGTGGACGGGGCCGGTGATCAGGGCGGCAAATTCGCCCTTCAGGCAACCGTCGCAGGCGCGCGCAAGGGTTTCAACGACATAGTGGCCGTTTTCCGTGCTGAGCTGGCCCGGAATAACCGGCGTACGAAGGGGAACAGAAAGAAGGGTGAGCGTACCGGCTTGCTGCGGTGCAGGCTGTTGGCCTTCAACGTAAGGGATGAGCGTTAAAGGCAGACCGAGCAGCGTTGCCCGGTCTTGTAACAGTGTTGCATCGGCGCAGACAACCAGTTCTACCGGCCAGCTGCGCTGGGCGAGCTGGACAACGAGGTCAGGCCCAATCCCGGCGGGTTCGCCGGGCGTGATAACAACACGATGCTGTTTCATTAGTTGCTCAGAACTTTCACGTAAGCGCTGGCGCGTTGTTCCTGCATCCAGGTTGCTGCTTCTTCAGAGAACTTACGGTTAAACAGCATACGGTAGGCTCTGTCTTTCTGTGCCGCATCCGTTTTATCAACGTTACGGGTGTCCATCAGCTCGATCAGATGCCAGCCAAACGAAGAGTGGACCGGCGCGCTGATCTGGCCTTTGTTCAGCTTCATCAACGCGTCACGGAAGGCAGGATCGTAGATATCCGCAGCCGCCCAGCCCAGATCGCCGCCCTGGTTTGCAGAGCCTGGATCCTGAGAGAACTCTTTTGCTGCCTTCGCAAATGTGGTTTTGCCGCTCTTAATGTCTGCTGCGATCTGTTCCAGCTTCGCCCGCGCCTGATCGTCAGTCATGATCGGTGACGGTTTCAGAAGAATGTGGCGAGCGTGAACTTCGGTGACGGAGATATTTTGGCTCTGGCCGCGCAGATCGTTCACCTTCAGAATGTGGAAGCCCACGCCTGAACGGATAGGACCGACGATATCCCCTTTCTTCGCCGTGCTCAGCGCCTGGGCAAAGATAGATGGCAGCTCCTGAATGCGTCCCCAGCCCATCTGGCCACCTTTCAGCGCCTGTTGGTCAGCGGAGTAGGTGATTGCCAGCTTGCCAAAGTCGCCGCCGTTACGCGCCTGTTCAACAATCGAACGCGCCTGGCTTTCGGCTTCCGCAGCTTGATCGGACGTTGGGTTCTCTGGCAGTGGGATCAGAATGTGGCTCAGGTTCAGCTCTGTGCTCGCATCGTTCTGGTTACCCACCTGTTTTGCCAGCGCGTCCACTTCCTGAGGCAGGATAGTGACGCGGCGACGCACTTCGTTGTTACGCACTTCCGAAATCAGCATCTCTTTACGGATCTGGTTACGGTAGGTGGCGTAGCTGATGCCGTCATAGGCCAGGCGGCTGCGCATCTGGTCTAAAGACATATTGTTCTGCTTCGCAATGTTAGCGATCGCCTGATCGAGCTGCTCGTCAGTGATCTTCACACCCATTTTCTGCCCCATCTGCAGAACGATCTGATCCATGATCAGACGCTCCAGGATCTGGTGGCGCAGCGTGGCGTCATCCGGAAGCTGTTGACCGGCTTCGCCCGAATTGAGCTTCACCGATTTCATCAGACCGTCAACGTCACTTTCAAGCACGACGCCGTTGTTAACCACAGCAGCGACTTTATCAACAACCTGGGGGGCGGCGAAGCTGGTATTCGCAACCATAGCGACACCGAGCAGCAGCGTTTTCCAGTTCTTCATACTTTTTCCATTTCAATTAACCGCAAAGCGGATTACGTTGCAAATCAAGCACATTACAAGGCGCTACTGTACGGCAGAATATTCGAGCGCAGCATTTTCTGCGTACCCAGACCGTAGTTGGAACTCAGGCCGCGTAACTCGAAGTTAAAGCCAATCACGTTATCGTATTTGCTCTGATTGTTTTCCCAGCCGTTAAGCTTACGTTCGTAACCGAGACGCAGCGCGTAACAGCAGGAGTTATATTGCAGACCTACCATCTGGTCAGCAGCTTTATTGGCGTTGGTGTCAAAGTAGTACGCGCCTACGATTGACCAGCGGTCGGCGATTGGCCAGCTCGCTGCGCCACCCACCTGCGAAATACCATCTTTATACTGCTCGGCAGTACCATAGTTCGGTAGCGTCGCCTGAATATATTCCGGGCTGGCATAACGATAGGTCAACTGCAGCATACGATCTTCATCCCGGCGATACTCAATCGCCGCCGTACTGTTGGCGATATTGTCTAGACGGGTGTCATATTGCACGCCACCGCGAAGACCCCAACGATCGGTCATACGCCAGTAGGTATCACCAGCCCAAATCAGCGAACCTGTCTTGTTATCTTTCTCCCACTTAATATTGTCATCGCCCGTACGAGACTCGGTGAAATAGTAGATTTGACCAACAGAAACGTTAAAACGTTCAACGGCAGCGTCATCATAAACGCGCGATGTGACCCCGGTCGTTAACTGGTTCGCTGACGCGATGCGGTCAAGACCACCGTAGGTACGGTCGCGGAACAGGCCGCTGTAGTCAGACTGCAGTAAAGAAGAGTCATAGTTGTTAATGTTGCTCTGGTCGCGATAAGGCACGTACAGGTACTGCATACGTGGCTCCAGCGTCTGGGTATAGCCATCCGCCAGAAGTGCCATATTGCGTTCGAAGATCAGCTTACCGTCCATCTTGAACTGCGGAAGCGTACGGTTTACGGATTCCTCAAGATGGGCGTTGTTGCTGGTATTGTAATCATCAATATTTTTTTGCTGATAGTGTGTCGCCATCAGCTTGGCTTCCGTGTTCAGGCTTGCCCAGTCATTCGACCATGGCAAGTTGATAACGGGCTCCAGGTGAACTCGGGTGGCTTCCGGCATACTGGAATTGGTGTTTACAAAATGCACCGCCTGACCATAAATACGGGTGTCGAACGGACCCACGTCATTCTGGTACCAGTTAACGTCCAACTGAGGCTCGGCGCCATAGGTACTTGCCGTTTGGTTGGAGAATACCTGGAACTGTTTGTTGGTTACCGTCGCATCGAAGTTCTGAACCGCGTAACCCACGCTGAAGATCTGCGTGGCATAACCGTCGGTACTCGAACCGTATTTGGATGAGAAATCATTGAAGTAGTTCGGGTCACTGACTTTGGTGTAGTTGACGTTGAAACGCCAGACCTTGTCCATCACCCCGGAATGCTGCCAGAAATACATCCAGCGGTGCTTATCGCCTTCGGTTGGATGCTCGTCCTGGAAGACTTTATCCGACGGCAGATAATCCAGCTCCATCAGACCCGCACCGGCGTGGGTCAGATAGCGGAACTCGTTCTCCCACATGATGTTGCCGCGCTTGTGGATATAGTGCGGCGTGATCGTCGCATCCATGTTTGGCGCGATGTTCCAGTAATACGGCAGATAGAACTCAAAGTAGTTCGTGGTGCTGTATTTGGCATTCGGGATCAGGAAACCGGAGCGACGTTTGTCACCGACGGGAAGCTGCAGATAAGGGCTGTAGAATATGGGAACAGGGCCCAGCTTGAAGCGGGCGTTCCAGATCTCTGCGACCTGTTCTTCGCGGTCATGGATAACCTCGCTCCCGACCACGCTCCAGGTATTGGAACCCGGCAGACATGACGTGAACGTGCCGTTTTCCAGGATCGTATAGCGGTTTTCACCGCGCTGTTTCATCAGGTCTGCGTCACCGCGCCCCTGGCGACCCACCATCTGGTAATCACCTTTCCAGACGTTAGTATCTTTAGTATTCAGGTTTGACCAGGCTTTCGGACCTTTCAGGATGACCTGATTGTCGTCATAGTGCACATTACCCAGCGCATCCACCGTTCGTACCGGCTCGGCCGCACCTTCCGGCTGCTTCTGGTGCAGCTGCACTTCGTCTGCCTGCAGGCGGCTATTGCCCTGGTTAATATCGACATTGCCCGTAAACGTGGCATTGTCAGGGTAAGTCCCTTTCGAACTGTCGGCAGTAATGGTTACCGGCAAGCTATTTGTATCGCCACTCACCAGTGGGCGATTATAACTTGGAACGCCAAGCATACACTGCGAGGCGAGATCGGCCGCCAGCCCCTGTTGACTATACAGGGCGGAGCCAATCATTGTGGCCAGGAGGGTGGGGATACGTTTTTTCATACGTTGTATTTTATTGTTCCGTCATCAGTGGCTACGGCTTACAAACGCTCAGAGACTATCTTACTCATCTGCGCAGTACCAGCGTTAATCCTGCCCGTTTGCGTGCCAGAGTGTTAGGCTCGCTATCGAATGACGAGTATGATAAAGCAAATTATAGGCGATGTCCTTCAATTGACCGTGACTTGAACACAGTGATGATGACGTTGCGTCGGCCAGGAATATGACTATCCGGGGAGTATATGCAGTATTGGGGTAAAATAATCGGCGTTGCGTTCGCCATCATCATGGGTGCCGGGTTCTGGGGGATTGTGCTTGGGCTTATTATCGGCCATATGTTTGATAAGGCGCGCAGCCGCAAAATGGCCTGGTTTGCCAACCAGCGCGAGCGTCAGTCACTCTTTTTCTCCACCACCTTTGAGGTCATGGGGCACTTAACCAAATCCAAAGGGCGTGTCACAGAAGCCGATATTCAGATTGCCAGCGTTTTTATGGATCGCATGAACCTGCACGGCGACTCCCGTCTGGCAGCGCAAAATGCGTTTCGCATCGGCAAGTCGGATAATTATCCGCTTCGCGAAAAAATGCGTCAGTTCCGCAGCATCTGCTTTGGACGTTTTGATTTAATTCGGATGTTTCTGGAAATTCAAATCCAGGCGGCCTTCGCCGACGGCTCGCTTCACCCTAATGAACGTGACGTGCTGTACGTCATTGCGGAAGAACTGGGCATCTCCCGCATGCAATTCGACCAGTTCCTGCGCATGATGCAGGGCGGGGCGCAGTTTGGCGGCGGCTATCATCAGCAGTCGTCCGGCGGTGCCTGGCAGCAGGCGCAGCGTGGTCCGACGCTGGAAGACGCCTGCAACGTGCTTGGCGTTAAGCCCTCTGACGATCAGACCACGATTAAACGTGCCTATCGTAAGCTCATGAGCGAGCATCATCCGGACAAACTGGTCGCGAAAGGCTTACCGCCAGAAATGATGGAGATGGCGAAGCAAAAAGCGCAGGAAATCCAGAAGGCGTACGAGCTCATTAAAGAGAAGAAAGGTTTCAAATAAAAAAAAGCCCGACGATGTCGGGCTTTTTTTTTAGAAGTCCACCGGGGCTTTAAACGTCATCGCGTTACCGAAGGCCGGATGGGTAATGGTGAGCGTCTGAGCGTGCAGCTGCAGACGTGGCGCCAGGGCCAGCGCTTCAGGCGGCGCATAGAAGCGGTCGCCCAGAATCGGATGACCCAGGGCAAGCATATGCACGCGCAGCTGGTGTGAACGTCCGGTAATCGGCTTAAGCAGGACGCGCGCGGTATTATCCGGCGCGTACTCCAGCACTTCGTACTCGGTCTGCGCGGCCTTGCCGGTTTCGTAACACACCTTCTGCTTTGGCCGGTTCGGCCAGTCGCAGATCAGCGGTAAATCCACCAGCCCTTCCGCCTGCGCGGGATGACCCCAGACGCGGGCGACATACTGCTTTTTCGGCTCGCGCTCGCGGAACTGGCGCTTTAACTCGCGTTCCGCCGCTTTGTTCAGCGCTACCACAATCACGCCGCTGGTGGCCATATCCAGGCGATGGACTGACTCCGCCTGCGGATAATCGCGCTGAATGCGCGTCATCACGCTGTCTTTGTGCTCGTCCAGACGCCCCGGCACGGACAACAGGCCGCTGGGCTTGTTGACCACCATAATGTGTTCATCCTGATACAGAATGACCAGCCAGGGATCCTGCGGCGGATTGTAAGGCTCCATCACCATCTTGCGCTCCGTTTACTGATGCGTCACAACGATAAGACGCAGGGCATCCAGACGCCAGCCAGCCTGATTCAGGCTTTCCAGCACCTGCTGACGGTTGCTTTCAATCGCCGCCAGCTCGTCGTCACGGATGTTCGGGTTGACGGCTTTTAACGCTTCCAGACGGGACAGCTCCGCAGACAGTTTCTCGTCGGCTTCACTGCGCGCGGCGTCAATCAGCGCTCTGGCCGCTTTTTCAATCTGGGTTTCGCCCAGCTGCAGAATAGCGTGCACATCCTGCTGTACCGCGTTCACCAGCTTGCTGCCCGTATGGCGGTTTACCGCGCTCAGCTGTCGGTTGAAGCTTTCGAACTCGACCTGTCCGGCCAGGTTCGTGCCGTTTTTGTCCAGCAGCAGGCGGACCGGCGTTGGCGGCAGGAAGCGGGTGAGCTGCAGCTGTTTCGGCGCCTGCGCTTCCACAACGTAGATCAGCTCCACCAGCAGGGTGCCCACCGGCAGCGCCTTGTTTTTCAACAGGGAAATGGTACTGCTGCCGGTATCGCCGGAGAGGATCAGGTCCAGGCCGTTACGGATCAGCGGGTGTTCCCAGGTGATGAACTGGGCGTCTTCGCGGGACAGCGCCACATCGCGCTCAAAGGTGATGGTGCAGCCATCTTCCGGCAGGCCCGGGAAATCTGGCACCAGCATGTGATCGGACGGGGTCAGGACAATCAGGTTCTCGCCGCGGTCGTCCTGGTTGATGCCGACGATATCGAACAGGTTCATGGAGAAGCTGATGAGACTGGTGTCATCATCCTGCTCTTCAATACTCTCAGCCAGCGCCTGCGCTTTTTCGCCGCCGTTGGAATGGATCTCCAGCAGGCGATCGCGACCCTGCTCCAGCTGCGCTTTCAGCGCGTCGTGCTTCTCGCGGCAGGACTTAATCAAATCGTCAAAGCCGTCGGTATTTTCCGGCGCGGCCAGGTAACCGATCAGATCGCCATGCACCTGGTCATAAATGGTGCGGCCCGTCGGGCAGGTGTGCTCAAACGCATCCAGACCTTCGTGGAACCAGCGTACCAGCACGGACTGCGCGGTTTTTTCCAGATACGGCACGTGGATCTGAATATCATGCGCCTGACCGATACGATCCAGACGGCCGATACGCTGCTCCAGCAGATCCGGGTTGAACGGCAGATCGAACATCACCAGGTTACTGGCAAACTGGAAGTTACGGCCTTCAGAGCCGATTTCCGAGCACAGCAGAACCTGTGCGCCGCTGTCCTCTTCCCCGAACCACGCCGCGGCGCGGTCGCGTTCGACGATGGACATGCCTTCGTGGAACACGGCGGCGCGAATGCCTTCACGCTCGCGCAGAACCTGCTCCAGCTGCAGCGCGGTGGCCGCTTTGGCGCAGATCACCAGCACTTTCTGGGAGCGGTGGGCGGTCAGGTAGCCCATCAGCCACTCCACGCGCGGATCGAAGTTCCACCAGGTGCCGGTATCGCCTTCAAATTCCTGGTAGATTTGTTCCGGATAAAGCATGTCGCGGGCGCGCTCTTCCTGGGTTTTGCGCGCACCCATAATGCCGGAGACTTTAATCGCCGTCTGATACTGCGTCGGCAGCGGCAGTTTAATCGTATGCAGCTCGCGTTTCGGGAAGCCTTTGACGCCGTTACGGGTGTTTCGGAACAGCACGCGGCTGGTGCCGTGGCGGTCCATCAGCATGTCGATCAGCTCTTTACGCGCGGATTCCGCGTTGTCGCTGTCGCTGTTCGCGGCCTGCAAAAGCGGCTCGATATCCTGCTCGCCAATCAGATCGCTCAGGGTGTTAAGTTCGTCATCAGAAAGACGCTTGCCCGCCAGCAGCATGGCGACGGCATCGGCGACCGGGCGATAGTTATTTTGCTCTTCCACGAACTGCGCAAAGTCGTGGAAACGGTTTGGATCGAGCAGGCGCAGACGGGCGAAGTGGCTTTCCAGACCCAGCTGCTCCGGCGTTGCGGTCAGCAGCAGGACGCCAGGCACGCGTTCCGCAAGCTGCTCTATAGCCATGTATTCGCGGCTCGGCGCGTCTTCGCTCCAGACCAGGTGGTGCGCCTCGTCAACAACCATAATGTCCCACTCGGCATCGCACAGGTGCTCAAGACGCTGCTTGCTGCGGCGCACGAAGTCCAGGGAGCAAATGACCAGCTGTTCGGTTTCAAACGGGTTGTCGGCATCGTGCTGCGCTTCGGCATAGCGTTCATCGTCGAACAGGGAGAAGCGCAGGTTGAAGCGGCGCAGCATCTCAACCAGCCACTGGTGTTGCAGGGTTTCTGGCACCACGATCAGCACGCGTTCGGCAGCGCCGGAAAGCAGCTGTTGATGCAGGATCATGCCCGCTTCGATGGTTTTACCCAGGCCCACTTCATCTGCCAGCAGCACGCGCGGCGCGTGGCGACGGCCCACGTCGTGGGCGATGTTCAGCTGGTGGGGGATCAGGCTGGTGCGCTGGCCGCGCAGGCCGCTCCACGGCATGCGGTACTGTTCACTCTGGAACTTACGCGCGCGATAGCGCAGGGAGAAGCGATCCATACGGTCGATTTGCCCGGCAAACAGGCGGTCCTGCGGCTTACTGAACACCAGTTTGCTGTCGAGCAGCACTTCACGCAGGACGACATTGGCTTCATCCGTATCAAGACGAGTACCAATGTAGGCGAGCAGTCCATTCTCTTCTTTTACGTCTTCAATCTTGAGCTGCCAGCCGTCATGGCTGGTCACGGTGTCACCCGGATTAAACATCACGCGGGTTACAGGGGAGTCATTGCGAGCGTACAGACGGTTTTCACCGGTGGCAGGGAAGAGGAGGGTAACCATACGCGTATCGATTGCTACGACGGTTCCTAATCCAAGTTCGCTTTCTGTATCGCTGATCCAGCGTTGACCAAGTGTAAAAGGCATAGTTGTTCGGCTCTAATCTTTAATTGCAGGCAATAGTTCGGCTACCGTCAAAAAAGACGGTCATCGAAAAATGGGTCCGGGAATGGAAAGGGCGCTATGGTACTGGATGGCAGCCATTTCGTCACGCGTCAAAATAGGCCAAGTTGCCCTGTCACTAGTGTAGCAAAATCATCGTCGATGAAGGGCAAAATTCCGTCGGCAACCGGCTGAAGCTGACGCGTCAGATAGTGTTCGTAATCCAGAGGAGAATGCTGATAATCCACGGGTTCCGGGCCGCTAGTGGTCCAGACGTATTTGATGGTTCCCCGGTTTTGATACTGCGGCGCGCGGCCACGGCGGACGTTTTCTTCATCCGCGAGACGTGCGGCGCGTACGTGCGGAGGAACGTTACGCTGGTACTCCGCCAGCGGGCGGCGCAGGCGCTTGCGGTATACCAGCTGCGCGTCAAGTTCGCCCGCCATCAGGCTGGCTATCGTCTCGCGCACGTAGTCCTGATACGGCTCATTGCGAAACACGCGCAGATAGAGCGTCTGCTGGAACTGCTGCGCCAGCGGCGTCCAGTCGGTACGCACCGTTTCCAGCCCTTTAAAAACCATCCGCTGCGCGTCGCCTTCCTGAATCAGCCCCGCGTAACGCTTCTTGCTGCCCTGATCGGTACCGCGAATGGTGGGCATTAAAAAGCGGGCGAAATGGGTTTCAAATTCCAGCTCCAGCGCGCTGGTTAACCGCTCTTTCTGCAAATGTTCCTGCCACCAGTCGTTCACGAAGGCGACCAGCGATTTGCCGATTTGCGCGGCGTCGTCTTCCGAGTGCGCGCCCTTAAGCCACACAAAGGTGGAGTCGGTGTCGCCGTAGATGACGTCATAGCCCCGGGACTCAATCAGCGCTTTGGTCTGGCGCATAATCTCGTGCCCGCGCATGGTGATCGAGGAGGCCAGACGCGGGTCAAAGAAGCGGCAGGCGCTGGTGCCCAGCACGCCGTAAAAGGCATTCATGATGATTTTCAGCGCCTGTGATAGCGGCTTGTTGCCGTGGCGCTTGGCCTCGTCGCGCCCGTGCCAGATGTTTCCCACGATTTCAGGCAGACAGTGTTTTTCGCGCGAGAAGCGTGCGCCGAGGAAACCTTCCGTGCTGTGCTCATCATCCGGCTGGGCCATGCCCTCAACCAGCCCGACGGGATCGATGAGGAAGGTTCGGATAATCGACGGGTACAGGCTTTTGTAGTCCAGTACCAGCACCGAGTCATACAAACCTGGCCGGGAGTCCATCACATACCCGCCGGGACTTGCCTGCGGCGGCACGTCCCCGAGGTTGGGGGCGACGTATCCTGCCCGATGCATCCGCGGAAAATAGAGGTGGCTAAAGGCCGCTACGGAGCCGCCGTGTCTGTCGACGGCCAGGCCGTTTACCGTCGCGCGCTCCAGCAGGAACGGCATAATCTCGGTTTTGTGGAAGATCTGCGTGACCAGCTCGCAGTCTTTCAGGTTATAGGTGGCGAGCGCGGGTTTGTCTTCGTTAAAGCGCCGGTCGATCTCGTCCATTCTGTCCCAGGGGTTGTCGATGGATTTGCCTTCGCCAAGCAGTTCCTGTGCGACCGCTTCGAGGGAGAATGAAGAGAAGTTCCAGAAGGCGGACTTAAGCGCCTCGATGCCGTCGATGATCAGGCGACCGTTAGCCTGCGCGAAGAAGACACCGTTCTTAAAACCATGTTCGCGCCATTCCAGCTCGCTGTTTCCGCGCCCCAGCATCAGCGGGATGCGGTAGCGCTCGGCGTGTTTTTGCAGCACGCGCAGGTCAAACTGCACCACGTTCCAGCCGATCAGAACGTCGGGATCATAGTCTGCAAACCACTGGTTAAGCTTCTCCAGCAGCTGCGGGCGGCTGTTGACGTACTCAAGCCGGAAATCCAGCGTGGACGCATCGCCATTCGGCGGCCCGAGCATATAGACAACCCGATCGCCGCAGCCTTCCAGACCTATGCAGTACAGTTCGCCGTGGCGGGTGGTTTCGATATCCAGGGAGACCCACTTCAGCGGCGGGCGGTAGTGCGGATTGGGTTTCAGGCGCGCGTTAACGAGGCTGCCGCTATGATCGGTGCCGTCGACCCAGACGGGGGCGGTAATAAACCGCTCCATCAGAAAGCGTTCCGGTGGGCGAATATCCGCCTCGTAGAGCGTAACGCCCGCCTCGCGGAGCAGCTTTTCATAGCGCATCAGCTGACGTTGGGCGCGACAGTAGAGGCCGTAAACCGGCTGACGGTGGAAATCTTTCAGCTCAAGCGGAGTGATGCGCCAGCCGTTTTCGCCGCGCAGTAGCTGTTTCACTTTTTCGACGTGCGCTTCAGGAATAAAAGCCACGGATTCCTGCGGGGGAAGCGTAACGTGCAGCGGACCGTTGTCCGTCGCCAGCCAGAACGCGACCTCGGTGCCCTGAGGGGTATCCCGCCAGTGTCGGGTCAGTAAAAAGCCTTCTTGCGCCTGCGCCACGCCGTTATCCCAGAAAACAAAACCAGGCCTGATTATAGCCTGGTTAAGAATTTAATGCTGGGTTTATATACAGTTTACTGCCCGTAATAGGCCTTCGCGCCGTGCTTGCGCAGGTAATGCTTATCCAGCAGGGTTTGCTGCATATCCGGCAGCTGCGGCGCCAGCTGGCGACAGAAGATCCCCATATAGGCGACCTCTTCAAGCACGATGGCGTTATGCACCGCGTCTTCCGCGTTTTTACCCCAGGCAAACGGGCCGTGGGAGTGCACCAGCACGCCGGGCATCTGCGCCGCGTCGATCCCCTGTTTTTCGAAGGTTTCGACAATCACATTCCCCGTTTCCCACTCGTACTCACCGTTAATCTCAGCATCGGTCATCAGACGCGTGCAGGGAATGGTACCGAAGAAGTAGTCCGCGTGGGTGGTGCCGGTCGCCGGGATGGACTGGCCCGCCTGCGCCCAGATGGTGGCGTGGCGCGAATGGGTATGCACGATGCCGCCGATGGTCGGGAATGACCGGTACAGCAGGTGATGAGTCGGCGTATCGGAGGACGGTTTTTTCTTACCTTCAACCACTTCGCCAGTCTCGAGGCTGACAACGACCATATCGTCTGCGGTCATCACCGTGTAATCCACGCCGGAAGGCTTAATCACGAACACGCCTTTTTCGCGGTCAACGGCGCTGACGTTGCCCCAGGTCAGGGTGACCAGATTATGTTTCGGCAGCGCCAGGTTGGCTTCGAGCACCTGACGTTTGAGATCGTCTAACATTGTTGTCTCCCTGCCCGGTGAGCGTAGCGTCACCGGGCATTCCGTACTTAGCGTTTTGAACCGTAATAGACTTCGTTCCAGCGCAGCGCGTCTTTGAAGGCGGGCAGGCGGGTATCGTTATCAATCACGGTCAGCTCGATGTCGTGTAGCTCGGCGAACTGACGCATGTCGCTCAGATCCAGCGCGTGGCTGAACACCGTGTGGTGCGCGCCGCCCGCCAGGATCCAGGCTTCTGATGCGGTTGGCAGGTCAGGCTGTGCTTTCCACAGGGCGTTGGCGACCGGCAGTTTCGGCAGAGAATGTGGGGTTTCAACCGCATCGACGCAGTTCACCAGCAGGCGGAAACGATCGCCGAGGTCGATCAGGCTGGCGTTGATGGCCGGGCCGGTGCGGGTGTTGAAGATCAGACGCGCCGGATCGGCTTTACCGCCGATGCCGAGGTACTGCACGTCGAGGATCGGTTTCTCTTCGACGGCGATAGATGGACACACTTCCAGCATGTGGGAGCCGAGCACCAGGTCGTTGCCGTTTTCGAAGTGATAGGTGTAGTCCTCCATAAAGGAGGTGCCGCCCTGCAGACCGGTCGACATCACCTTCATGATGCGAAGCAGAGCGGCAGTTTTCCAGTCGCCTTCGCCCGCAAAGCCGTAGCCCTGCTGCATCAGACGTTGTACTGCCAGACCCGGCAGCTGTTTCAGACCGTGGAGGTCTTCAAAGGTAGTGGTAAAGGCGTGGAAGCCGCCCTGTTCCAGGAAGCGCTTCATGCCCAGCTCGATGCGCGCTGCGTCCAGTACGTTCTGACGCTTGTCGCCGTTGATTTGTGCCGCAGGCGTCAGGCGGTAGCTGCTTTCGTACTCGTCCACCAGCGCGCTCACGTCGCCATCGCTGATTTCATTCACCACCTGCACCAGGTCGCCCACGGCCCAGGTATTCACGGAGAAGCCGAACTTGATCTGCGCGGCGACTTTATCGCCGTCGGTGACCGCAACTTCACGCATGTTGTCGCCGAAACGCACCACTTTCAGATGGCGGGTATCCTGTTTGGATACCGCCTGACGCATCCAGGAGCCGATACGCTGTTGCGCCTTGCCATCCTGCCAGTGGCCGGTGACCACCGCGTGCTGCTGACGCATACGCGCGCCGATGAAGCCGAACTCGCGGCCGCCGTGCGCGGTCTGATTCAGGTTCATAAAGTCCATGTCGATACTGTCCCACGGCAGGGAGGCGTTGAACTGGGTATGGAACTGCAGCAGCGGTTTGTTGAGGATAGACAGGCCGTTGATCCACATTTTGGCCGGAGAGAATGTGTGCAGCCACACCACCAGACCGGCGCATTTATCGTCGTAGTTGGCGTCGCGGCAGATGTGGGTGATTTCGTCCGGCGTGGTGCCCAGCGGTTTCAGCACCAGTTTGCACGGCAGTTTAGCTTCCGCGTTCAGCGCGTTAACGACGTGCTCCGCGTGTTTCGTCACCTGCTGCAGCGCTTCCGGTCCGTACAGATGCTGGCTTCCAATCACAAACCACACTTCATAGTTATTAAAAATGGTCATCATCGTGTCCTTAATGGGTCAGGGTTGCCGTAGTGTCCGCGGTGCTTTTGGCCGGGGCGGCGACAGGGAGATAGTGAAGTTCGGCGCTTTTTGCCCATTGCTGGTAGCGCTGATAAAGCTGTTCAAAGCGTTGTGCCTGCTGGGCGCGCGGCTGAAGCGTGTTTTCGACGGCGCTCGCCATATGCTGCTGCGCAGTCGGAATGTCCGCATGAACGCCCGCGGCCACGGCGGCGAAAATCGCCGCGCCCAGCGCGCAGCACTGATCGGAGGCCACAATCTGCAGCGGACGGTTCAGCACGTCGCAGCAGGCCTGCATGATCACCTGATTTTTACGGGCGATACCGCCCAGCGCCATCACGTTGTTGACGTCGATACCCTGCCCTGTGAAGCACTCCATAATGGCGCGGGCACCGAAGGCCGTTGCGGCAATCAGGCCGCCGAACAGCGCAGGGGCGTCGGTCGCCAGGTTGAGATCCGCGATCACCCCTTTCAGGCGCTGGTTGGCAAACGGCGTGCGGCGGCCGTTAAACCAGTCCAGCACCACCGGGAGGTGATCGAGAGACGGATTTTTTGCCCAGGCTTCGGTGAGCTGCGGCAGAAGCTGCTTTTTGCTGTCGGCTATCTGGGTTTTCAGTTCAGGATGCGCCGCCGCCAGCTGGTCCAGCGGCCAGCCGAGCACGCGACCAAACCAGGCGTAGATATCGCCAAATGCGGACTGACCGGCTTCGAGGCCGATAAAGTCCGGCACCACGCTGCCGTCAACCTGGCCGCAGATGCCTTTTACCGCGCGCTCGCCGACGGTGGCTTTATCCGCCGTCAGGATGTCGCAGGTTGAGGTCCCGATGACTTTAACCAGCGTGTTTGGCTGTGCGCCCGCGCCCACGGCGCCCATATGGCAGTCAAAGGCACCGCCCGAGATCGCTACGTTCTGCGGCAGGCCGAGGCGCGTCGCCCACTCTTCGCAGAGGGTGCCGACGGGAATATCGGCGGTGAAGGTGTCGGTAAACAGCGGGTACGTCAGGCTCTTGTTGACGATCGGATCGAGCTCGTCGAAGAACGCGGCCGGTGGCAGACCGCCCCAGCTTTCGTGCCACAGGGATTTATGCCCGGCGCTGCAGCGGCCGCGGCGGATATCCTGCGGGCGGGTGGTGCCGGAGAGCAGGGCAGGCACCCAGTCGCACAGCTCAACCCATGACGCCGCAGCCTGCGCAACGGCTGCGTCGGCACGGGTGACGTGAAGGATCTTGGCCCAGAACCATTCGCTGGAATAAATCCCGCCGATGTAGCGGGAGTAGTCTGTTTTGCCCGGCTGATGGCACAGGCGCGTAATGGCTTCGGCCTCTTCCACGGCGGTGTGGTCTTTCCACAGTACGAACATGGCGTTCGGGTTGTCGGCAAACTCCGGGCGCAGCGCCAACACGCGGCCTTCGGCATCCACAGGGGCAGGCGTGGAGCCGGTGCTGTCGACGCCAATCCCGACAATCTCAGCCCGCTGGGCGTCAGTCAGTTCGGCAAGGACGGTTTTGATCGCCGCTTCCATCGACTCGATATAGTCACGCGGGTGGTGGCGGAACTGGTTGTTAGGCGCATCGCAGTAGCGCCCCTCTTGCCAGCGCGGGTACCACTCAACGCTGGTTGCTATCTCCTGGCCGGACGTACAGTCCACTGCCAGCGCGCGAACCGAATCGCTGCCAAAATCGAGGCCAATCGCAATTGCCATGGTGTTGCTCCATCGAAAAAACAGGTATGGAAGAACATTAGAGACTGGGGAAAAAAGTCGTCAGGCAGGATCCGCTAATCTTATGGACTAAATTGCTGTTACAACGGAAAGTGTGACGCCGTGCAAATATTCAATGTGGACATTTCTGCCGCACTTATAGACACTTTTGTTACTGGTTATCTGCCTGCTCTGGCGGAGAAATCAGGGGGAAAGGCTGAAACATGGCGGACGTAAAAGCGGCGTGATGCTTTTTGGATCTTTTCGCGGGCCATTTTAAAGCTGCTTTTAGTGATATGGACAATTGGTTTCCTTCAGGACCCTTGGGAGAACTGAATCTATGGCCGAAACGCAAAACGATCCCCTGCTGCCGGGATACTCGTTTAACGCGCACCTTGTGGCGGGACTGACCCCTATCGAGGCTGAGGGATATCTCGACTTTTACGTCGACCGACCGCTCGGCATGAAAGGGTATATCCTCAATCTGACCGTGCGAGGGGAAGGGATCATCAAGAACGGTGACCAGCAGTTTGTCTGCCGCCCCGGCGATATCCTGCTGTTCCCGCCGGGGGAGATCCACCACTATGGCCGTCATCCGGATGCCAGAGAGTGGTATCACCAGTGGGTCTATTTCCGTCCGCGCGCCTACTGGCAGGAGTGGCTTTCCTGGCCAGCTATTTTTGCGCACACCGGTTTTTATCGCCCGGATGAGGTTCATCTGGCGCAGTTTCGCGAGCTTTTTGCGCAGATTATCGAGGCGGGACAGGCCGGTGGGCGCTACGCCGAACTGCTGGCGATTAACCTGCTTGAACAGCTGCTGCTGCGACGGATGGAGGCGATTAACGAATCGCTTAACCCCCCGCTGGATAACCGCGTGCGCGACGCCTGCCAGTACATCAGCGACCACCTGGCCGATAGCCAGTTTGATATCGCCAGCGTTGCTCAGCACGTCTGCCTGTCGCCGTCGCGGCTGTCGCATCTGTTCCGCCAGCAGCTTGGCGTCAGCGTATTGAGCTGGCGCGAGGATCAGCGCATCAGCCAGGCAAAGCTGCTGCTCAGCACCACCCGGATGCCGATTGCCACCGTCGGGCGCAACGTGGGCTTTGAGGATCAGCTCTATTTCTCCCGGGTATTTAAAAAATGTACCGGGGCCAGCCCGAGCGAATTCCGTGCGGGATGTGAATAAACGGTAAAAAAAGATAAACAAACAGGTGAATGCAGAAAGCAACCTGTAAACTATTCAGACAATTGTTGCCTTGACGCGGTGCGGGGCGCTAAGCAGAATCGCTGATTCGTTTTCTGACCGGAATAGTTATGCAGGCATTGCTGGAACACTTTATTACCCAGTCCGTTATGTACTCGCTCATCGCCGTGGCGCTGGTGGCGTTTCTGGAATCGCTGGCGCTGGTTGGGCTGATCCTACCCGGCACCGTGATGATGGCCGGGCTTGGGGCGCTTATTGGCAGCGGCGAGGTTAATTTCTGGCAGGCGTGGCTGGCCGGGATTATCGGCTGCCTGCTCGGCGACTGGATCTCCTTCTGGCTGGGCTGGCGCTTTAAGAAGCCGCTGCACCGCTGGTCGTTCATGAAAAAGAACAAAGCCTTGCTGGATAAAACCGAGCATGCGCTGCATCAGCACAGCATGTTCACCATCCTCGTCGGCCGCTTTGTAGGGCCAACGCGTCCGCTGGTGCCGATGGTGGCGGGGATGCTGGATCTGCCCGTCGCGAAATTCGTGGTGCCGAACATTATCGGCTGCGTTTTCTGGCCTCCGTTCTACTTCCTGCCGGGGATCCTCGCGGGCGCAGCCATCGATATTCCTGACGGTATGCAAAGCGGTGAGTTTAAGTGGCTGCTGCTGGGAACGGCCGTGCTGCTGTGGCTGGCAGCATGGCTCTGCTGGCGGCTGTGGCGCAGCGCGAAAGCCAATGTCGATCGCCTGACGCGCTACCTTCCGCGTACTCGTCTGCTCTGGCTGGCGCCGCTGACGCTGGGCGTGGCAGTGGTAGCCCTTGTCGCGCTGATTCGTCATCCGCTGATGCCGGTGTACGGTGAGATTTTATTGAAAGTGGTGAGCCGTTAACGTGTTTGCCCTCTCCCGGTGGGAGAGGGCCAGGGTGAGGGCATCAGACCGCACGAATACCCAACAGTGAAGACGCCCCCGCCTTACCACTCAGCAGTTCTTCTGTTTTTCCATCCCACAAAATACGCCCTTCGGCAATCACCACCGATCGCGGTGCGATGCGGGCAGCATCCTCAATACTGTGTGAAACCATCAGCATCGTCAGCCGCTGGCGCTGGCAGACGTCCTGCACCAGGGCGAGCATCTCCTGGCGCAGCGCGGGATCGAGCGCCGAGAACGGCTCATCCAGCAGCAGGATCGGCTGCTCGCGAACCAGGCATCGCGCCAGCGCCACGCGCTGACGCTGGCCGCCGGAAAGCTCGCCCGGCAGTCTGTCGATGAACTCGCTGATCCCCATCTGGGCGGCAATGATCTCCAGCTTCTGGCGCTGGGCATCGTTCAGCCTGAGTCCCGGATGCATTCCCAGCGCGATGTTTTGCCGCACCGTCAGATGGGTAAACAGGTTGTTTTCCTGAAACAGCATCGAGACAGGACGTTTTGCGGGAGGTGCGTGGGTATAATCTTGATTTTCAATGACTATCGAGCCGCTTGCCGGCTGCAGAAAACCCGCAATCAGATTAAGCAGCGTGCTTTTTCCCGCGCCGCTTGGGCCAAGTACGGCGATCATCTCCCCCTGGCGCACGGAGAGCGTGAAGCGCATCGGCAGATGCTGATAAAGCCAGATTACATCAGTCAGTTTTAACATCACGCCCCGGAAGTTTCTCGATAACGGTAAATAAGGCAAAGCACAGCAGCAGCAGTAACAGCGCGGTGACCGCGCCGTCCTGACTGCGATAAGAGCCGATCTGCTGATAGAGCCAGTATGGCAGCGTGCGGAAATCGTCATTGCCGAACAGCGCCACGACGCCAAAGTCTCCAATAGAGAGCACGCAGGCAAACGCCAGCGCCTGCGCCAGCGGGCGTTTCAGCGCGCGCAGTTCGACCACCTTCAGCCGCTGCCAGCCCTGCATGCCCAGCGACTGGCACAGCAAACCGTAGCGGCTGTTGACGTCGCGCATCGGGTTTTCCAGCACTTTGAGCGCGTAAGGGATGGCCATCAGGGCGTTGGTAAAAATCACAATGCCGTCGGCGCTTTCCGGCAGGCCGACGGTGCTGTTGAACAGCAAAAAGAAGCCCGTCGCCAGCACGATGCCCGGCATTGCCAGAATCAGCATGCCCGTCAGCTCCAGCGCCTGTCCGGCCTTTTGGGCCTGCCGGGCATAGAGTTCACGGCTGCTCCACAGCAGCATCATGGTTAGCATGACGCACAGTAACCCTGCTGCCAGGGCGATACGCAGCGAGGTCCATGTCGCCTGCCAGAGGACGGGCTGCTGCAGGACGGACATGAGATTAAGGTTCAGTCCGTCAACGATAACGGCCATCAGCGGCGGCAGCAGAAGCAGGAGCGCCAGCGCGATCAGGATAAAATCGGTAACGCGGCTGTGCAGGCTGTCCTGCGGATCGCGCCAGCCGGTAATTTGATTACTGCCAGCGGGAATGGCTTTACTCAGCCGCTGGCTCAACAGCACCAGCGCCAGACAGCACGCCATCTGCACCATTGCCAGCAACGCGGCGCGACCGGGATCGTAGTCGTAACTTAAGGCCTGGTAAATCGCCAGCTCAATAGTGGTGGCCTGCGGCCCGCCGCCGAGCGACAGCACGGTGGCAAAGCTGGCAAAGCAGAGCATGAAGATTAACGCCGCGACGGGCGGGATCTGGCGGCGCAGCCACGGCCATTCGACAAAGCGGAAGAATGACCAGCCGCGCATGCCTAGCTGAGCCGCAATCTGACGCTGTTCGCCGGGAATGTTTTCCAGCGCCTGCAAGAAGAGGCGCGTTGCCATTGGCATATTGAAAAACACGTGCGCGAGCAGAATGCCCTGCAGGCCGTAAGGAGAGAATGACCATTCCAGACCAAACTCGCCGAACAGCGAAGCCAGCCAGCCCTGACGACCGTAAACGCTGAGGATGCCAAATACCGCCACCAGCACGGGCAGGATCAGCGTCATGGCGCACAGGCGCAGCAGTGCCAGCCTGCCGGGAAAACGCCGCCGGTACAGGGCGCGCGCCAGGAAAATGGCCGGGAACACCGACAGCAGGGCAGAGAGAGACGCCTGCCAGAAGGAGAACCGAATGACGTGCCAGAGGTAGCTGTCGTGCCAGAGGGCGAGCAGGTCGCTCTCTGGCGCGTTGAACCACAGTGCAAGAAAAGCCCCCAGGCTGACCGCCACCATCACTGTGGCGGCGAGTAGCCCGGGACGTAACCAGCCCGGAATCAACGGCTGACGGCGCGTTGCCATTCACTTACCCATGCTGCACGCTGCGCGGCGACCTGCTGCGGCGTAAACTCCAGCGAGGTGTTTGGTTTGGTCAACTGCTCGAAACCTGCGGGCAGGGTAACGTTCGTGACCGGATACATCCAGTTGCCAGCCGGGATGGCATTCTGGAACCCCGGTGAAACCATAAACTTCAGGAACTTCTCGGCCAGCTCCGGCTGTTTGCTGGCGGCGGTACGCGCGGCGACTTCCACCTGCAGATAGTGCCCTTCAGCAAAATTAGCGGCAGCGTAGTTATCTTTCTTCTCGGCGATAATGTGATAGGCCGGAGAGGTGGTGTAGCTCAGCACAAGGTCGCTTTCGCCTTTGAGGAACAGGCCATAGGCTTCGCTCCAGCCCTTGGTGACGGTGACGGTTTTAGCGGCCAGTTTCTGCCACGCCTCCGGCGCTTTATCCCCATAAACCTTTTGCATCCACAGCAGCAGGCCCAGGCCTGGCGTGCTGGTGCGCGGATCTTCATAAATCACGCGCCATTTCTGGTCACTCTCAACCAGCTCTTTCAGGCTCTTCGGCGGGTTTTTCAGCTTATTTTTGTCGTAAACAAAAGCAAAGTAGCCATAGTCGAACGGCACAAAGGTGTCGTTCTTCCAGCCGCCCGGCACGTTAACGGCATCTGCCGCGACGCCGCTTTTGGCAAACAGTTTGGTTTGCGAGGCGGCTTCCAGCAGGTTGTTATCCAGCCCGAGCACCACGTCGGCTTTACTGTTTTTTCCTTCCATGCGCAGACGGTTGAGCAGCGACACGCCATCTTCCAGCGCCACGAACTTCAGCTCGCAGTTGCAGTCCGCTTCAAAGGCTTTTTTAACCACCGGGCCAGGGCCCCAGTCGGCAGAGAAGGAGTCATAGGTGTAGACCGTCAGGACGGGCTTCGCAAAAGCAGGCAGCGCAAACAGCGCCAGCAGGGGAAGAACTTTTTTTAACACTTTGCACCTCAAAGTTGAGTGGCAAAGGATTTTGAGCAACAGCCTCAAATCCCTTCGCCGGCGTTATCCGGATCAGGTTCGACGGGTATTATCTCAGCGCACATCTGTGATGCAGCACCCCGTTGAGAACGGCGCTATTGTAATGATTTGGTGAATATTACGAAAGCGTTATGGCTCCGGCGGCGCAAACCAGGCGGATTTAAAATCAAACCAGCCCAGGGTGTTCATCCGCAGGCCGCGCATGCTGCGCTGGCCCTGGATCATCAGCCAGTGGTGGATCAGCGGGACGATCGACTGCTCGGCCAGAAGCTGCTGGCACCACGCTGCAAGATTCATTTCGCCCGCGCGCCACAGGGCGGCATCCTGCTGCCAGTCACGGTCGATGCAGTGCTGGATCAGCGGGACTTCATACAAATGTGAGAAAAGGGAAAAATCGAGCGGCAGGGTAAAGTTGGCGCTGTTGAGCCAGATATCACTGGCGATCTCCCCCTGATGCCATTCGTCATAGTCCACTTCCCTGACCTCTAACCTGACCCCCTCGGCTGCCAGCAGCCGGGTCATAATTCTGGCGATAAAGCGGTGCTCCACGTGCTCGCGGTAGTAGGTCAGGGTGATGGACTCCAGCCCGGCGGGTTTGTCGCAGTGCACCGGGCGGGCGTGGTGCCAGCGCGGAAGCAGGCCGTACGCCGGGAACCAGTATGTCTGGTACTGCTCTTCAGCATGGTAAATCAGATTAGAAGGGGACAAAACGTGGCTAACCCACTTGCGGACGGCCTGGTTTGCCCCACGGTGGGTGCGGCGGTCAAAGAGAAGATAGTAGCATCCCTCCTCCAGGCGACTCTCCACGGCTTTTTCTCCCGTGGTGGGGCCTTCCAGCGTCAGCCCGCAGCTCAGGTCTTCATTGAGATCCGGTAATACCCAGACGTTCACCTCGTCGATCAGCGCCCGATAGCCAAAGTAGTCATCAAACGCGCGGATTTTCAGCTGGTTGCTGTTATTGCGGGACACGGAGTAAGGCCCGGTGCCAATCGGCAGGCTGGCAAAATTGTTCATCGATTCCCACTCGCCGGGCAAAATCATCGACGGCACGTAGCCCAGCAGCCAGGGAAGCCACTTGTCCTGCTGCGACAGCTCAATATCCAGCGTCCAGGCCGTGGGGGAGTGGATGCGCGAAATATGCGAGTAGAGCGGCAGCCTGCGGGCGCGTTCCAGAGAGGCGATGACGTCGTGCATTTCCAGCTCGCGGCCGTGGTGAAAGTGGATGCCGGGGCGTAAGAAGAAGCGCCAGTGGCGAGGGGAAAGCTGCTGCCAGTGGTGCGCGATATCCGCCTCCAGTTCCCCGTTTTCCTCATTTATGCGCGTCAGGCCGCTGAATATTTGTCGGGCCATGTGGGTTTCAGAGCGGCGTAAGGCCGTGCCGGGCAATAGATTTTTCATCGGACGGTAGTAGAGCACCCGCAGAATGTGGCGGCCCTGACGAAAGCTGCGCCCGAGATGGGAAACCAGCATCTGGCGCACGGCGGCCTTGTCGCCCACCAGCTGGACCAGCTGATCGATGCGATCCTGTTCGAGCAGATCTTCCGCGCGCTGCTGCTGCAGCGCCAGCCCGGTATAGAGGAAGGTCAGCCGCGAACGTTTGCCGCGTCCCGCCTCCGCTTCCCAGCTTAACCAGCCCTGCTGCTGCATGGTGTTGAGCAGCGTGCGCATATGGCGGCGGGAGCAGCTAAGCAGGTCAGCCAGCTCGTTGAGCGTGGTCTCCTGCGATTGCCCCTCGCAGCACTGCCAGAGGCGGATAAACTGTTGTTGCAGACGACCGGAAGGCATAAAAGGGGAACTCCTGACAAAAAACCAGCAATTTATTTATCCCTATATTAGGCCAATAATTCTCCCCGATGAAGCGAGGAGGTAAATTATGAAGAGGTCTACCGCACGTCAGTTTTATCAGCAGTACTTTTCAGCGACAAAAGGATCGTCCTGGCTGGCCCGCCGGTGTGCAGAGCAACGGCTGAAAACGTTAGAAGAACTGATGCAGTGGGACGTTACAGCCCCGACCTCTTCCCGCTAACTCGCCTCGATCATGTGTGACTGAGTATTGGTGCTTATCACCCGCCAGCAAAATGTTTTTGCTGGCTTTTTTCGTTTACTATTCACCCAATTTCGATTCGCTTTCACAAGGACTTGCGCATGCTGTGGTTGATGACGATGGGACGACGCCTGAATGGCGTGTATGCCGCTTTTATGCTGGTGGCCTTTATGATGGGCGTGGCGGGGGCGCTGCAGGCGCCGACGCTGAGCCTGTTTCTCAGCCGCGAGGTGGGGGCGCAGCCGTTTTGGGTCGGCCTGTTTTATACCGTCAACGCCATTGCCGGGATCCTGGTCAGCCTCGCGCTGGCGAAACGATCGGACAGCCAGGGCGATCGCCGCAGGCTGATCCTCTTTTGCTGCGCCATGGCCGTGGGAAACGCGCTGCTCTTTGCCTTCAACCGTCATTATCTGACGCTCATTACCTGCGGCGTGCTGCTGGCGTCGCTGGCGAATACCGCCATGCCGCAGCTGTTCGCGCTGGCCCGTGAATATGCGGATAACTCGGCGCGTGAAGTGGTGATGTTCAGCTCGGTGATGCGCGCCCAGCTTTCGCTGGCGTGGGTCATTGGTCCGCCGCTGGCCTTCATGCTGGCGTTGAACTACGGCTTTACCACCATGTTTTCCATCGCCGCCGGGATTTTTGTCATCAGCCTGGCGCTGATTGCCTTCGCGCTGCCGTCCGTGGCGCGCGTCGAACAGACGACCGATAAACCTGTCACCGAGGTGAGCGGCTGGCAGGACAAAAACGTCCGCATGCTGTTTATTGCCTCCACGCTGATGTGGACCTGCAACACCATGTACATCATCGATATGCCGCTGTGGATCAGCAGCGATCTGGGCCTGCCGGACAAGCTTGCGGGGATCTTAATGGGAACTGCCGCCGGGCTGGAAATTCCGGCGATGATTCTGGCGGGTTATTACGTTAAGCGCTTTGGAAAGCGCAGGATGATGATCGTCGCCGTGGCGGCCGGGGTGCTGTTCTACGCGGGGCTGATCCTTTTCCATTCGCGGGAAGCGTTGCTGGCGCTGCAGCTGTTTAACGCCGTGTTTATTGGGATTGTTGCCGGGATCGGCATGCTCTGGTTTCAGGATCTCATGCCCGGCCGTGCCGGCTCGGCGACCACGCTTTTTACCAACAGCATTTCAACCGGGGTGATTCTGGCGGGCGTGATTCAGGGGGCGCTGGCGCAAAGCTATGGGCATGCATCCGTGTACTGGACGATCGCAGCGATCTCGGTCATCACGCTGGTATTGACGTGCCGGGTTAAAGACGTTTGATACTGGAAGCCGAAAAGCAATAAGAGGGCTGGAATGCAAAAATGTGCTGGAATCAGTGGCCCGCGCTTAGCGGGCCACTGCCTTTAGCCCATAAACGCAGGCTGTTTGTTCTCATACGCTGAGATAGCGTCTTCGTGCTGGAGAGTTAAACCAATGCTGTCCAGACCGTTCAGCATGCAGTGACGGCGGAAGGCATCAATGCTGAAGCTGTAGGTCTTATCCCCGGCTTTCACCACTTCTGCTTCCAGATCCACTTCAAACGAAATGCCCGGATTCGCGTTAACCAGTGCGAACAGCTCATCGACCTGTTCATCGCTCAGCGTGACGGGCAGCAGCTGGTTGTTGAAGCTGTTACCGTAAAAAATATCCGCGAAGCTTGGGGCAATGACCACTTTAAAACCGTAGTCGGTGAGCGCCCACGGCGCGTGTTCACGGGATGAGCCGCAGCCAAAGTTTTCGCGTGCCAGCAAAATGGAGGCGCCTTTATATTCCGGGAAGTTCAGAACGAATTCCGGATTAGGCACTTCTCCCTTATCGTCCAGGAAACGCCAGTCGTTAAACAGATGTGCGCCGAAACCGGTGCGCGTCACTTTCTGCAGAAACTGTTTTGGAATAATAGCGTCAGTATCGACGTTAGCGGCGTCCAGCGGGACAACACGGCCCGTATGTTGGGTAAATTTCTCTGCCATGATTGTCTCCTTATTTCAGGCTGCGAATATCGGCGAAATGGCCGGTGACTGCCGCAGCGGCGGCCATTGCCGGGCTGACCAGATGGGTGCGCCCACCGCGGCCCTGACGGCCTTCAAAGTTACGGTTGCTGGTAGAGGCGCAGCGCTCACCCGGATTCAGGCGATCGTTGTTCATGGCCAGACACATGGAGCAGCCGGGCAGGCGCCACTCGAAGCCCGCTTCGATAAAGATCTTATCCAGACCTTCGGCTTCCGCCTGGGCTTTCACCGGGCCGGAGCCAGGAACCACCAGCGCCTGAACGCCAGGCGCCACTTTGCGGCCTTTGGCAATCTCGGCTGCGGCACGCAAATCTTCGATACGGGAGTTGGTGCAGGAACCGATAAAGACTTTATCAATGGTCACGTCGGTCAATGGTACGCCAGGCTTCAGACCCATGTAGGCCAGCGCTTTTTCCGCACTGGCGCGCTCGACCGGATCGGCGAAGGAGGCCGGATCGGGAATCGCGTCATTGACGGAAATTACCTGGCCCGGGTTGGTGCCCCAGGTCACCTGCGGCGCAATCTCTTCTGCCTGCAGCGTGACGACGGTGTCAAACGTCGCCCCATCGTCGGTTTTCAGGGTTTTCCAGTACGCTACCGCGTCGTCAAAATCCTGACCTTTCGGCGCGTGCAGACGACCCTTCACGTAGTTGAAGGTGGTTTCGTCCGGCGCGACCAGACCGGCTTTGGCACCCATCTCAATGGCCATGTTGCACAGGGTCATGCGACCCTCCATGCTCAGCGCCTGGATGGCTTCCCCGCAGAACTCGACAACATGACCGGTGCCGCCTGCGCTGCCGGTTTTACCGATAATCGCCAGCACGATATCTTTCGCGGTAATGCCAGGTGCGGCTTTACCCTTCACTTCAATCTTCATCGTTTTGGCGCGGCCCTGCTTCAGGGTCTGTGTAGCCAGAACGTGTTCAACTTCAGACGTGCCAATCCCGAACGCCAGGGCGCCAAACGCGCCGTGGGTTGCGGTATGGGAGTCACCGCAGACGATGGTCATGCCCGGCAGGGTGATCCCTTGCTCAGGCCCCATCACGTGAACGATGCCCTGATACGGATGGTTCAGATCGTACAGCTCAACGCCAAACTCGTTGCAGTTCTTAATCAGCTCCTGCATCTGGATACGCGCCATCTCACCCGAGGCATTAATGTCTTTGGTCTGGGTGGAAACGTTGTGATCCATCGTCGCGAAGGTTTTACCCGGCTGACGTACCGGGCGCTTGTGCGCGCGCAGGCCGTCAAAGGCCTGAGGAGAGGTCACTTCGTGCACAAGATGACGGTCAATGTACAGCAGCGGGGTTTCGTTTGGCGCCTCGTAAACAACGTGCGCATCAAACAACTTTTCATATAACGTCTTAGCCATGATTACACCCCTTCAGCGACATAGCGGGCAATGATGTCGCCCATTTCATCGGTACTGACTGCCGCCGTGCCGCGTGCTAAATCGCCGGTACGGACGCCTTCTTCTAACGCCCGGTTAATGGCGTTTTCAATTGCGGTTGCTGCATCGCCTGCATCCAGGCTGTAGCGCAGCAGCAGGGCCAGGGAGAGGATCTGCGCAATAGGGTTGGCAATGTTTTTGCCTGCAATATCCGGCGCGGAGCCGCCCGCAGGCTCGTACAGGCCAAAGCCTTCTTCATTCAGGCTTGCGGAGGGCAGCATGCCCATCGAGCCGGTGATCATCGCGCACTCGTCAGAGAGGATATCGCCGAACAGGTTGGAGCACAGCAGCACGTCAAACTGGGACGGATCTTTAATCAGCTGCATGGTCGCATTGTCGATGTACATGTGCGACAGCGCGACGTCCGGGTACTGCTTAGCGACTTCACTGACGATCTCGCGCCACAAAATGGAGGACTGCAGCACGTTCGCTTTATCAATGGAGGTCACTTTATGGCGGCGTTTGCGCGCCGACTCGAACGCGATGTGGGCGATACGTTCGATTTCGAAACGGTGATACACCTCGGTGTCGAACGCTTTCTCGTGTTGTCCGCTGCCTTCGCGGCCTTTTGGCTGACCGAAGTAGATCCCGCCGGTCAGTTCACGCACGCACAGAATGTCGAAACCGTTGGCGGCGATATCCGCGCGCAGCGGGCAGAACTCTTCCAGACCCTGATACAGCTTCGCCGGACGCAGGTTGCTGAACAGCTTGAAATGTTTACGCAGCGGCAGCAGCGCGCCGCGCTCTGGCTGCTCTGCCGGCGGCAGGTGTTCCCATTTCAGGCCACCGACGGAACCAAACAGCACGGCATCGGCATTTTCGCAGCCTTCCACGGTCGCTTTTGGCAGCGGCGTGCCGTGGTTATCAATCGCAATACCGCCCACGTCATAGTGGCTGGTAGTGATTTTCATCGCAAAACGCGCGCGAACGGCTTCCAGTACTTTCAGCGCCTGTGCCATCACTTCCGGACCAATACCGTCGCCCGGCAACACAGCAATATGGTAATTCTTCGACATTACACGGTTTCCTTGTTGTTCTCTTTATTCTGAGCTTTGCGTTGCAACTCTTTTTCGACTTCGGCGGCGCGCCAGATGTTGTTCAGAACATGCACCATCGCTTTCGCGGAGGATTCAACGATGTCGGTCGCCAGGCCCACGCCGTGGAAGCGGCGGCCATTGTGGGTAACAACAATGTCGACCTGACCCAGTGCATCTTTGCCGTGGCCCTTGGCCGTCAGGTCATATTTCACCAGCTCAACGTCGTACTCGGTGACGCGATTAATCGCCTGGTAGATGGCATCGACAGGGCCGTTACCGTTAGCGGCCTCTGCTTTAATTTCATCCCCGCAGGCCAGTTTGACCGAGGCGGTGGCGATATCGCTGGAGCCGGACTGCACGTTGAAGTAATCCAGACGGAAATGCTCCGGCTCTTCCTGCTGCTTGTTAATAAAGGCCAGCGCTTCCAGGTCATAGTCGAACACCTGACCTTTTTTGTCGGCCAGCTTCAGGAACGCGTCGTACAGCTGATCCATGTTGTAATCGCTGTCCTTATAACCCATCTCTTCCATACGGTGTTTAACCGCGGCGCGACCGGAACGGGAGGTCAGGTTCAACTGCACCTGATTCAGGCCGATGGATTCCGGGGTCATGATTTCGTAGTTTTCACGATTCTTCAGGACACCATCCTGGTGAATACCGGAGGAGTGCGCGAAGGCACCGGTGCCGACAATCGCTTTGTTAGCCGGAATAGGCATGTTGCAAATCTGGCTGACGGTCTGGCTGGTGCGCCAGATTTCGTTGTGATTGATGCGGGTGTGCACGTCCATAATGTCTTTGCGCACTTTGATCGCCATGATCACTTCTTCCAGCGAACAGTTGCCCGCGCGTTCGCCGATACCGTTCATCGCGCCTTCTACCTGACGTGCGCCAGCGTGGACGGCGGCGATCGCATTACCCACGGCCAGACCCAAATCATCGTGGGTGTGGACGGAGATAATTGCTTTATCAATATTCGGCACGCGGTCATACAGTCCGGTGATGATGTTGGAGAACTCAAACGGCATGGTGTAGCCGACGGTGTCCGGGATGTTGATGGTTTTCGCGCCCGCGTTGATGGCGGCTTCTACAACGCGCGCCAGGTCTTCAATTGGCGTACGGCCCGCATCTTCACAGGAGAACTCAACGTCATCGGTATAGTTGCGTGCGCGCTTAACCATGTAGACCGCGCGCTCAATCACCTCATCCAGCGTGCTGCGCAATTTGGTTGCGATGTGCATAGGTGAGGTAGCAATAAAGGTGTGGATACGGAACGCTTCGGCGACCTTCAGCGACTCGGCGGCGACGTCGATGTCTTTCTCTACGCAGCGCGCCAGGGCACATACGCGGCTGTTTTTAATGGTGCGCGCAATGGTCTGTACGGATTCGAAATCACCCGGAGACGAGACCGGGAAACCGACCTCCATCACGTCGACACCCATACGTTCGAGAGCCAGCGCGATCTGCAGTTTCTCTTTTACACTCAGGCTTGCCTGTAATGCCTGTTCACCGTCACGTAAAGTAGTATCGAAAATAATGACTTGCTGGCTCATGGGTTAGGTCCTTGTCAGTCTTAGGGCGCCTTGCTACGAGCATAAAAAAACCCGCGCAGTGGCGCGGGTTTCTAGTCTTACTGGTGACGATTCAACGCTGAATTTCGCCCGCCAGTCTACCGCGCACAGTGGATGCGTTTAGTAGTAGTAGACCGGTGAAACGAATGGTGCGTGTCATGAATCGTGCTCCGTTAAATTCAATATGCTTTTAGTGGTACTGGATACGGCTGTTCATGTCAACCCCTGAGGATGAAAACGGCCCCGACAGACGAGATCAACAGGATATTCACTTTAGCTAATTGTGCTGGTTTTTGCTTTTTTGACCAGTCTAATTGTCTAATTTTGGACTTAATAAAAAATTGCAGAAACAAAAAAATATAATTGTTCAAACAAGCGTGAAACGGGTTGAAGAGAATACTTTGTGCTTAAAGCGTTTTGAGATCATTAAGTTATAAATGCAGTGAATCTATTCCAGAATGCTGAAAAGCGAACGGGGATAACAGGTTGTTAACTAACTGTAGGACGATAGCAATAATTGTTTAATAATACTTACGTCATCATTAACCTGATGGCAATTGTATATTTGTTTAGTTTATGGTTTCATTTGGCTCCTAAAGTCAAACATATCATTTTTGTTCATTAATTTTCGTTAATATAGAGTCTTTATATATTCCGAATTTTAAATCATTCTCTTTCGCTGATCGTATTTGCATGATAAATCATATTTTTCGAGATTATTACCGTACGTTGGCAAAGGGGTGTAGCGTGACAGTGGAGTCAGAAGTGCCAGAAAATAATATTAAACAACCTCAAGCTACTGATGGGATTAAACCGCAGTTACGCACGGTGGATCTGAATCTTCTGACGGTGTTTGATGCTGTCATGCAGGAACAGAATATCACCCGCGCTGCTCAAACCTTGGGGATGTCACAACCTGCCGTGAGTAATGCCGTTGCCAGGCTTAAGCTTATGTTTAACGACGAATTATTTGTTCGCTACGGGAGAGGGATTCAGCCTACGGCGCGCGCATACCAGCTGTTTGGCTCTATTCGCCAGGCGTTGCAACTGGTTCAAAATGAGCTGCCGGGGTCGGGCTTTGAACCCTTAAGCAGCGAGCGCGTATTCCATCTTTGTGTCTGTAGTCCATTAGATAATTATTTAACGTCGATTATCTATAATAAAGTTGAAGAGATCGCACCAAATATCCATCTTGCTTTTAAATCATCCCTGAATCAAAACACGGAACATCAGTTACGCTATCAGGAGATAGAGTTCGTTCTGGGGTATGAAGAGTTCCGTCGTCCGGAATTTTCCTGCGTGCCGCTGTTTAAGGATGAAATGGTTCTGGTCGCCAGTAAAAAACACCCGCGCATGAATTCTCCGCTGCGAGAAAACGATGTTTATAACGAGCAGCACGCCGTTGTTGCGCTCGACAGATATGCTTCTTTTAGCCTGCCGTGGTATGACACTGCGGATAAACAGGCGAGCGTGGCTTATCAGGGGATGGCTATGGTCAGCGTATTAAACGTTGTCTCCCAAACGCATCTGGTGGCGATTGCACCGCGCTGGCTGGCAGAAGAGTTTTCTGAATCTTTAAATCTGCAAATTTTGCCTCTGCCGCTTAAGCTAAATAGCCGAACCTGTTATCTTTCCTGGCATGAAGCAGCGGGCCGGGATAAAGGACATCAGTGGATGGAAGAGTTGCTGGTTGGCATCTGCCGCCGGTAAACGCATCAGGATAAATCGCATCGGTTTATATGATTTATCCTGATTTTTTTTAGATAACTGATATTTTATTCTATTGTGCTTTTTTTCGGGTTGCTCTCTGGCGCGCAAAAATAGATGATTTTCTGCGTTGTCGCGCTTTTCAGCGATGATTTATCACCCCATCCTCTATTCTCAGAGGAATTAACCATATCTTCTCTTAACGGCTGCTTTTTCTGCTTTACCCACCGTTTATCTCTCCAGGTTTGCTAATTGCCTGCCTCATAACGAGCGGTTAAGGTAAAGAACACTCTGCAAAATATAAGATTGGTTTATCCCAATCGTAAGACGGTGCGGAAATGAATTCGGCAGTCCGTCTATAACAAAATGCCTGGAGGCAAAGCATGGAGATGTTGTCTGGCGCGGAAATGGTCGTTCGGTCGCTGATCGATCAGGGCGTAAAGCAAGTGTTCGGCTACCCTGGCGGTGCGGTCCTCGATATTTATGATGCGCTGCATACGGTTGGGGGCATTGACCATGTTCTGGTACGTCACGAGCAGGCGGCGGTACACATGGCTGACGGCCTGGCACGTGCGACGGGTGAAGTGGGCGTGGTATTAGTCACGTCCGGCCCCGGCGCGACAAACGCCATTACCGGCATTGCGACGGCCTATATGGACTCTATCCCGCTGGTGATCCTCTCCGGGCAGGTGGCAACCTCGCTGATAGGCTACGATGCGTTTCAGGAGTGCGACATGGTCGGGATTTCGCGTCCCGTTGTGAAGCACAGCTTCCTGGTCAAGCAAACAGAAGACATTCCAGGCATACTGAAAAAAGCCTTCTGGCTGGCGGCGAGCGGACGCCCGGGACCGGTGGTGGTCGATCTGCCTAAAGATATCCTCAACCCGGCAAACAAGCTGCCTTATGTCTGGCCGGAATCGGTAAGCATGCGCTCTTATAACCCCACAACGCAGGGGCATAAAGGTCAGATCAAGCGAGCGTTGCAAACGCTTCTGGCCGCCAAAAAACCGGTGGTCTATGTCGGTGGCGGGGCAATCAACTCTGCCTGTGAAGCCCAGCTTCGTGAACTGATTGAAAAGCTTAATCTTCCCGTTGCGTCGTCGCTGATGGGGCTGGGGGCGTTCCCTGCAACCCATAGTCAGGCGCTGGGGATGCTGGGTATGCACGGTACCTATGAAGCCAACATGACAATGCATCATTCCGATGTGATTTTTGCCGTCGGCGTGCGCTTTGACGATCGCACCACCAACAACCTGGCGAAGTATTGTCCGAACGCCACCGTGCTGCACATTGATATCGATCCAACGTCAATTTCAAAAACGGTGTCGGCTGATGTGCCGATCGTCGGTGATGCCCGGCAGGTTCTGGAGCAAATGCTGGATCTGCTGGCCCAGGAGAGTGCAACCCAGCCGCTGGATGAGATCCGCGACTGGTGGCAGCAGATTGAGCAGTGGCGCGCGCGTCAGTGCCTGAAATATGACTCGCAAAGTGAAAACATTAAGCCGCAGGCGGTCATTGAAGCGTTGTGGCGACTGACGAAAGGTGAGGCGTACGTGACCTCAGACGTGGGGCAGCATCAGATGTTTGCCGCCCTGTATTACCCGTTTGATAAACCGCGACACTGGATCAACTCCGGTGGGTTAGGAACCATGGGCTTTGGTCTGCCTGCCGCGCTGGGCGTGAAGCTGGCGCTGCCGAATGAAACCGTCGTCTGCGTGACGGGGGACGGCAGTATTCAGATGAACATTCAGGAGCTGTCTACCGCGCTGCAATATGAACTGCCGGTACTGGTGCTGAACCTGAATAACGGCTATCTCGGTATGGTCAAGCAGTGGCAGGATATGATCTACTCTGGCCGCCACTCCCAGTCCTACATGAAATCGCTGCCGGACTTTGTTCGTCTTGCTGAAGCCTACGGTCATGTAGGCATGCGGGTGACCGATCCGGCTGAGCTGGAAACGAAGCTCGCACAAGCGCTTGAGCACGTTAAAAACAACCGCCTCGTCTTTATGGATGTGATTGTTGATGGAACCGAGCACGTTTATCCGATGCATATTCGTGGTGGTGGTATGGATGAAATGTGGTTAAGCAAAACGGAGAGAACCTGATATGCGCCGGATATTATCTGTTTTACTGGAAAACGAGTCTGGCGCACTGTCGCGCGTCATTGGCCTTTTTGCGCAGCGCGGCTATAACATTGAAAGCCTGACCGTTGCCCCGACGGAAGACCCGACGCTGTCGCGCATGACGATCCAAACCGTCGGTGATGCCAAAGTGCTTGAGCAGATTGAGAAACAACTGCATAAGCTGGTCGACGTACTGCGCGTGAGCGAGCTGGGGCAGGGGGCCTACGTTGAACGTGAGGTCATGCTGGTAAAAATCCAGGCCAGTGGCTACGGGCGTGATGAAGTCAAACGCAATGCGGATATTTTCCGCGGACAAATTATCGACGTCACGCCTTCTCTTTATACGGTTCAGCTGGTTGGGACAAGCGACAAGTTGGATGCTTTCCTGGCGTCCGTGCGGGATGTCGCAAAAATTGTCGAGGTCGCGAGATCGGGTGTAGTGGGTCTGTCACGCGGCGAGAAAATCATGCGTTAGTTGTCAAAAAGGTTCGCCTCTTTCTGCCCGGTCACCAAAGCCGGGCTTTTTTTTGCGTAATCAGCCGACAACGCAGATAAAAGCGGTTGCCGCGAAGGCTTTTCTGCGTTTAGATGTTAAAAGATTTAACCATAACCTTGACAGGGCCATGGACTCTTTTCTTTTTTTAAGGGGCAATTGTGAAACTGGATGAAATCGCCCGGCTAGCCGGCGTGTCACGAACAACGGCCAGCTATGTGATTAACGGTAAAGCAAAGCAGTACCGTGTCAGCGACAAGACCGTTGAAAAAGTTATGGCGGTGGTTCGTGAGCATAACTACCATCCGAATGCTGTCGCAGCCGGCCTACGTGCCGGGCGTACCCGCTCTATTGGTCTGGTGATCCCTGACCTGGAAAACACCAGCTATACCCGTATCGCCAACTATCTTGAACGTCAGGCGCGCCAGCGCGGCTATCAATTGCTGATTGCCTGCTCGGAAGACCAGCCCGACAACGAGATGCGCTGCATTGAGCATCTGCTCCAGCGCCAGGTGGATGCAATCATCGTGTCGACCTCCTTGCCGCCAGAGCATCCGTTCTACCAGCGCTGGGCGAACGACCCGTTCCCAATCGTTGCGCTGGATCGCGCGCTCGATCGCGAGCATTTCACCAGCGTCGTGGGTGCGGATCAGGATGATGCAGAAATGCTGGCCGCAGAGCTGAGAACGTTCCCCGCAGAGACAGTGCTGTATCTTGGCGCGTTGCCCGAGCTTTCCGTGAGCTTCCTGCGCGAGCAGGGATTCAGAACCGCCTGGAAAGACGATCCGCGCGAGGTCCACTACCTCTATGCCAATAGCTACGAGCGTGAAGCCGCGGCGCAGCTGTTCGAAAAATGGCTGGAAACGCACCCGATGCCTCAGGCGCTGTTCACCACCTCGTTTGCGCTGTTGCAGGGCGTCATGGATGTGACCTTACGCCGTGAAGGTAAACTGCCCTCCGATCTGGCGATTGCCACGTTCGGGGATAACGAGCTGCTCGACTTCCTCCAGTGCCCGGTGCTGGCGGTAGCACAGCGTCACCGCGATGTGGCTGAACGCGTGCTGGAGATTGTGCTGGCAAGCCTGGATGAGCCGCGCAAACCGAAGCCGGGCCTGACGCGGATCAAACGTAATCTCTACCATCGCGGAATTTTAAGCCGCCAAAAATGAAATGACTGGGGCGGCGAAATCTGCCCCATTTTGCTGCGATAAATCGTACGGATAATTCCCGGAGAGAAATTAGGATAATTCTTGCGAGATCATAATCGCCTATTTTTTTTAATTCATTTTGGCTTTTAAATTGTCCTTTAAAGAACATCTCAGCGATTTTAAACAGCTATCTTTGTATTGTTTTGTTACAAACCCTATTCGGCCGATGAATAATCAGACGTTTTTCCTCCTCCTGTGCCAGCTTAAGTGGCAACCGCCGCGCTTACCGGGTGCCAGAGTGAATCTGGCGCTGTTATCCCCTGAGAATCTGTCATAAAATGCTGCCCGCGTCGCAAACTGACACTTTATATTTATCTGCGATGATATTGAGTGAGCTTTAACGCTAGTGTGCATATTCGGTTTTTTTCTTACAAATATTCATAACGTTAATTTTGCCTCGCCAGTTGTGCAGTTATTAGCCAGGACTGTTTATCTCTGTAAATAGAGGGCTTCCGAGTCCTTATAGGGAGAGTCCTGGCTTGACAAGCTTTTCCCTCGCTCCGTAAACTCCTTTAGGTGGGAATTTGTGGGTTAAAGTGGAGAGGAGGGGTGAGACTGGCATGTTCCGTGGAGCAACGTTAGTCAATCTCGACAGCAAAGGGCGATTATCGGTACCAACCCGATACCGCGACCAGCTGATTGAGAACGCTGCGGGTCAAATGGTTTGCACCATTGACATTAACTCCCCCTGCCTGCTGCTTTACCCCTTGCCTGAATGGGAAATTATTGAGCAAAAGCTGTCGCGACTGTCGAGCATGAACCCGCAGGAACGCCGCGTGCAGCGGCTGTTATTGGGACATGCCAGTGAATGTCAGATGGATAACGCAGGGCGATTACTGATCGCGCCTGTGTTGCGGCAACATGCCGGTCTGACCAAAGAAGTGATGCTGGTCGGGCAGTTCAACAAGTTTGAACTGTGGGATGAAACGACCTGGTATCAACAGGTCAAGGAAGATATCGACGCTGAGCAGTCTGATTCCGCGACATTATCGGAACGGCTGCAGGACTTGTCTCTATAAATATGATGGAAAATTATAAACATAAAACGGTGTTACTGGACGAGGCCGTAAACGGTCTGAATATTCGTCCGGATGGCATCTACATTGATGGCACTTTTGGTCGCGGTGGTCACTCGCGTTTGATTCTCTCCCAGCTTGGAGAGGAAGGACGTCTGCTGGCAATCGATCGCGATCCGCAGGCTATTGCCGTTGCACAGACCATCAATGACCCACGCTTTTCCATCGTGCATGGACCTTTCTCCGCGCTCGCAGATTATGTTGCCGAGCGCGGCCTGACGGGCAAGATCGACGGGATTCTTCTCGATCTTGGCGTCTCTTCACCCCAACTTGATGACGCTGAACGTGGTTTCTCCTTTATGCGTGATGGTCCGCTGGACATGCGTATGGACCCAACGCGCGGTCAGTCTGCCGCTGAGTGGTTACAGACCGCTGACGAAGCCGATATTGCATGGGTCATCAAAACGTTTGGCGAGGAGCGCTTTGGCAAACGTATTGCGCGCGCCATCGTTGAGCGCAATCGCATTGAACCCATGACCCGTACCAAAGAGTTGGCTGAGGTAATCGCGGCGGCGACACCGGTGAAGGATAAGCACAAACATCCCGCGACCCGTACCTTCCAGGCGGTTCGCATCTGGGTAAACAGTGAACTGGAGGAAATAGAGCTGGCGCTAAAAAGCTCGCTCGACGTGCTGGCCCCGGGTGGGCGGTTATCCATCATCAGCTTCCATTCGCTGGAAGACCGTATTGTGAAACGCTTTATGCGTGAACAAAGCCGCGGTCCACAGGTGCCAGCGGGGCTGCCGATGACGGAAGAACAACTCAGGAAGCTGGGTGGCCGTCAGTTGCGAGTATTAGGCAAGTTGATGCCGGGCGAAGAAGAAGTGGCAGAGAATCCACGCGCCCGTAGTTCAGTGCTGCGTGTTGCAGAGAGGACGAACGCATGATCGGCAGAGTGACAGAGACCCTAAGCAAAGTTAAGGATTCGTTAGGAAGCAACGAGCGCCATGCCTTGCCTGGCGTGATCGGCGACGATCTTTTGCGGTTTGGGAAACTGCCACTCTGTCTGTTCATTTGCATCATTGTCACAGCAGTTACGGTGGTGACCACCGCCCACCATACACGTTTATTGACTGCGCAACGCGAGCAGATGGTACTGGAACGCGATGCGCTGGATATTGAATGGCGAAATCTGATCCTTGAAGAAAACGCGCTCGGCGATCACAGCCGGGTTGAACGGATCGCAACGGAAAAGCTGCAATTGCAGCATGTTGATCCTTCGCAGGAAAATATCGTAGTACAAAAATAAGGGAAAACGCGACGCATGAAAGCAGCGGCAAAAACGCTAAAACCAAAACGTCAGGAAGAACAGGCCAACTTTGTCAGTTGGCGTTTTGCGTTGCTTTGCGGCTGCATTTTACTCGCTCTGGGTTTTCTGCTTGGACGCGTGGCCTGGCTACAAATCATCGCTCCTGACATGCTGGTGCGCCAGGGTGACATGCGTTCCCTGCGCGTTCAGGAAGTGTCGACATCCCGCGGGATGATCACCGACCGCTCGGGTCGTCCGCTGGCGGTGAGCGTGCCGGTGAAGGCGATCTGGGCCGATCCGAAAGAATTGCATGATGCAGGCGGGATCACGCTTGATAACCGCTGGAAGGCGCTTGCGGATGCGTTGAAGATGCCGCTGGACCAGTTAGCTTCACGCGTGAATACCAACCCGAGAGGGCGGTTTATCTATCTGGCGCGTCAGGTGAACCCTGACATGGCGGACTACATCAAAAAATTAAAGCTGCCGGGCATCCACCTGCGTGAAGAATCCCGTCGTTACTATCCCTCCGGCGAAGTGACTGCTCACCTCATTGGCTTTACTAACGTCGATAGCCAGGGGATTGAGGGCGTTGAAAAAAGCTTTGATAAATGGCTCACCGGTCAGCCCGGCGAGCGCATTGTGCGTAAAGACCGCTATGGTCGCGTAATCGAGGATATCTCCTCTACGGACAGCCAGGCCGCACACAACCTGGCGCTGAGTATTGATGAGCGGTTACAGGCGCTGGTTTACCGCGAGCTGAACAATGCCGTGGCTTTCAACAAAGCGGAATCGGGCAGTGCCGTGTTAGTCGACGTCAACACGGGTGAAGTGCTGGCGATGGCCAATAGCCCTTCCTACAACCCTAACAATCTCACCGGTACGCAGAAGGATGTTATGCGTAACCGTACCATCACCGACGTATTCGAACCGGGTTCGACCGTTAAGCCGATGGTGGTCATGACTGCACTTCAGCGCGGTATCGTCAATGAAAACACCGTACTGAATACCATTCCATACCGAATTAACGGCCACGAAATCAAAGACGTGGCGCGCTACAGCGAATTGACCCTGACCGGGGTATTACAGAAGTCGAGTAACGTCGGTGTTTCAAAGCTGGCGTTAGCGATGCCGTCCTCAGCGTTAGTAGAGACTTACTCACGTTTTGGGCTTGGAAAGGCGACCAATTTGGGGTTGGTCGGAGAACGCAGTGGCTTATATCCTCAAAAACAACGGTGGTCTGACATAGAGAGGGCCACCTTCTCTTTCGGCTACGGGCTAATGGTGACACCGTTACAGTTAGCGCGAGTCTATGCAACGATCGGCAGCTATGGCGTATATCGTCCGCTGTCGATTACCAAAGTTGATCCACCGGTTCCCGGCGAGCGTATCTTCCCGGAATCAACCGTCCGTACTGTTGTTCATATGATGGAAAGCGTGGCGCTGCCCGGTGGCGGCGGCGTTAAGGCGGCAATCAAAGGTTATCGCATCGCCATCAAGACCGGTACGGCGAAAAAAGTAGGGCCGGACGGCCGCTATATCAACAAATACATTGCCTATACCGCAGGCGTTGCGCCTGCAAGCAATCCGCGTTTTGCGCTGGTGGTCGTGATAAACGATCCACAGGCGGGTAAATACTACGGCGGCGCCGTCTCCGCGCCTGTGTTCGGGGCTATCATGGGCGGCGTGTTACGCACCATGAACATTGAACCGGATGCGCTGGCGACGGGCGAAAAAAGTGAATTTGTAATTAATCAAGGCGAGGGTACAGGTGGCAGATCGTAATTTGCGCGACCTTCTCGCTCCGTGGGTGCCAAATGCACCGGAGCGAGCACTGCGAGAGATGATACTGGACAGCCGCGTGGCTGCTTCTGGCGATCTTTTTGTGGCGGTGGTCGGTCATCAGGCGGACGGGCGTCGTTATATCCCGCAGGCGATTGCGCAAGGTGTGGCTGCCATTATTGCTGAGGCGAAAGATGAGGCAACCGACGGTGAGATCCGTGAAATGCACGGAGTGCCGGTTATCTATCTCAGCCAGTTAAACGAGCGTCTTTCCGCGCTGGCGGGACGTTTTTATCACGAACCTTCCGACCAGCTGCGCCTGGTTGGCGTCACGGGTACGAACGGTAAAACCACTACCACGCAGCTGATGGCTCAGTGGGCCCAGCTGCTGGGTGAAACCGGGGCGGTGATGGGTACCGTGGGTAACGGCCTGCTGGGTAAAGTGAGCCCGACGGAAAATACCACCGGCTCGGCGGTAGACGTACAGCATGTGCTTGCCGGTCTGGCAGGGCAGGGGGCAACCTTTGCTGCGATGGAAGTCTCTTCGCACGGTCTGGTTCAGCACCGCGTCGCGGCGCTGAAATTTGCTGCTTCCGTATTTACCAACCTGAGCCGCGATCATCTTGATTATCACGGTGATATGGAGCATTACGAAGCCGCGAAATGGCTGCTGTTCTCTACTCACCATTACGGACAAGCCATCATCAACGCCGACGACGAAGTGGGCCGCCGCTGGCTGGCGAAGCTGCCGGATGCGGTTGCGGTGTCGATGGAAGACCATATCAATCCGAACTGCCGCGGCCGCTGGCTGAAGGCGGTTGAGGTGAATTATCACGACAGCGGGGCGACAATCCGCTTTGCCTCTTCCTGGGGTGAAGGTGAGATTGAAAGCCGCCTGATGGGCGCCTTTAACGTCAGCAACCTGCTGCTGGCGCTGGCAACGCTGCTGGCGCTGGGTTATCCGATGGCTGAACTGCTGAAAACCTCAGCGCGTCTGCAGCCGGTTTGCGGCCGCATGGAAGTGTTCAGCGCGCCGGGCAAACCGACCGTTGTGGTTGATTATGCCCACACGCCGGATGCGCTGGAAAAAGCGCTGGAAGCGGCGCGCCTGCACTGCGCCGGTAAGCTCTGGTGCGTGTTTGGCTGCGGCGGCGATCGCGATAAAGGCAAACGCCCGCTGATGGGGGCTATTGCCGAGCAGTTTGCAGATATTCCGGTTGTGACCGATGACAACCCGCGTACCGAAGAGCCGCGCGCCATCATTAATGACATTCTGGCGGGCATGCTGGACGCGGGCCGCGCTCGCGTGGTGGAAGGGCGTGCGGAAGCCGTGACCAACACCATCATGCAGGCGCAGGAGAATGATGTTGTTCTGCTGGCGGGCAAAGGCCATGAAGATTATCAGATCGTTGGCAATCGCCGTCTGGACTACTCGGACCGCGTAACGGCAGCACGCCTGCTGGGAGTCGTGGCATGATTAGCATCACGTTAAGCCAGGCCGCTGCTATTCTGCAGGGCGACCTCTACGGGCAAGACCTGACCATTGATGCCGTAACGACGGACACCCGTAAAATCACCGCAGGCTGTCTGTTTGTGGCGCTGAAAGGCGAGCGTTTTGACGCACATGATTTTGCGGAACAGGCCAAAGAGAACGGCGCTGGTGCGCTGCTCGTCAGCCGCAGGCTCGATATCGATCTGCCACAAATTGTGGTGAAAGATACGCGTCTCGCGTTCGGTGAGCTGGCCGCCTGGGTGCGTCAGCAGGTCCCTACGCGCGTTGTCGCCTTGACCGGTTCATCAGGCAAGACGTCGGTGAAAGAGATGACGGCGGCGATCCTCAGCCAGTGCGGGAATACGCTTTATACCGCGGGCAACCTCAATAATGACATCGGCGTGCCGATGACATTACTCCGCCTGACCAAAGAACATGAATTTGCGGTGATCGAGTTAGGGGCAAACCACCAGGGCGAAATCGCCTGGACCGTGAGCCTGACTCGCCCGGAAGCCGCGCTGGTGAATAACCTCGCGGCGGCGCATCTGGAAGGTTTTGGCTCGCTGGAAGGCGTAGCGAAAGCCAAAGGTGAGATTTACACCGGCCTGCCGGATGACGGTATCGCCATCCTGAACGCCGACAACAACGACTGGCTGAACTGGCAGAGCATTATCGGTTCGCGTAAAACCTGGCGCTTCTCGCCGAATGCGGCCAACAGTGACTTTACCGCGACCAATATCCACGTGACGTCGCACGGCACGGAGTTCACCCTCACCACCCCAACGGGTGACGTTGATGTGCTGCTGCCGCTGCCGGGTCGCCATAACATCGCCAATGCGCTTGCGGCGGCGGCGCTGTCGACGGCGGTGGGCGCGTCGCATGAAGCGATTAAAACCGGGCTGGCGAACCTGAAAGCCGTGCCGGGGCGTCTGTTCCCGATTCAGCTTTCGGAAAACAAGCTGCTGCTGGATGACTCCTACAACGCGAACGTTGGCTCAATGACGGCGGCGGTGCAGGTGTTATCTGAAATGCCGGGCTATCGCATCATGGTGGTGGGCGATATGGCAGAGCTGGGCGACGAAAGCGAAGCCTGCCATACCCAGGTCGGTGAAGCGGCGAAAGCGGCAGGGCTGGACTGCGTGCTGAGCGCAGGAAAACTGAGCCAGGCGATTAGCCATGCCAGCGGCGTTGGCGAGCATTTTGCTGATAAAGCCGCGTTGATAGCGCGCCTTAAGGCGTTGATTACAGAAAAACAAATTGTGACTGTGTTAGTGAAAGGTTCACGTAGTGCCGCCATGGAAGAGGTTGTGCACGCATTACAGGAGAACGGGACATGTTAGTTTGGCTGGCCGAACATTTGGTCAAATATTATTCAGGCTTTAACGTCTTTTCGTATCTGACGTTTCGCGCCATCGTCAGCCTGCTGACTGCGCTGTTCATCTCGTTGTGGATGGGCCCGCGCATGATTGCCCGTCTGCAAAAACTCTCTTTCGGCCAGGTTGTGCGTAACGACGGTCCGGAATCGCACTTCAGCAAGCGCGGCACGCCGACCATGGGCGGGATCATGATCCTGACGGCCATCGTCGTTTCCGTGCTGCTGTGGGCGTATCCTTCCAACCCGTACGTCTGGTGCGTTCTGACGGTACTGGTGGGTTACGGGATCATCGGTTTTGTGGATGATTACCGCAAAGTCGTCCGCAAAGATACCAAAGGCCTGATCGCGCGCTGGAAATATTTCTGGATGTCGGTGATCGCGCTGGGCGTTGCCTTCGCGCTGTATCTGGCAGGCAAAGACACGCCAGCTACCGAGCTGGTCGTGCCGTTCTTTAAAGACGTGATGCCACAGCTGGGGCTGTTCTACATCCTGCTGGCCTACTTTGTGATTGTCGGTACCGGCAACGCCGTTAACCTGACCGACGGTCTGGATGGTCTGGCGATTATGCCAACCGTGTTTGTGGCAGCCGGTTTTGCGCTGGTGGCGTGGGCGACCGGTAACATGAACTTTGCGAACTACCTGCACATCCCTTATCTGCGCCACGCGGGTGAGCTGGTGATCGTCTGTACGGCGATTGTCGGCGCGGGGCTGGGCTTCCTGTGGTTCAACACCTATCCGGCGCAGGTCTTTATGGGTGACGTCGGTTCTCTGGCTTTGGGCGGTGCGCTCGGCATTATCGCCGTACTGCTTCGTCAGGAGTTCCTGCTGGTGATCATGGGCGGCGTGTTTGTGGTTGAAACCCTGTCGGTGATTTTGCAGGTCGGTTCCTTCAAGCTGCGCGGTCAGCGCATCTTCCGTATGGCGCCGATTCACCACCACTATGAACTGAAAGGCTGGCCGGAGCCGCGCGTGATTGTGCGTTTCTGGATTATTTCGCTGATGCTGGTGCTGATTGGCCTGGCAACGCTGAAGGTACGTTAATCATGGCAGATTACCAGGGCAAAAAAGTCGTTATCATCGGGTTGGGCCTCACGGGGCTCTCCTGCGTGGACTTTTTCCTCGCGCGCGGCGTGACGCCACGCGTGATGGATACGCGTGTCTCTCCGCCGGGTCTGGACAAACTGCCGGAGCAGGTTGAACGCCACCTTGGTGGTCTGAATGATGACTGGCTGCTGGCAGCCGATCTGATTGTCGCAAGCCCGGGTATGGCGCTGGCGCACCCTTCGCTGAGCGCTGCCGCGGATGCGGGGGTGGAAATTGTCGGCGATATCGAGCTGTTCTGCCGCGAAGCGCAGGCGCCTGTTATCGCCATTACCGGCTCTAACGGTAAAAGCACCGTCACCACCCTGGTGGGGGAAATGGCGAAAGCGGCGGGCATGAATGTCGGCGTTGGCGGTAACATTGGTTTACCGGCGCTGATGCTGCTGGACAAAGGCTGCGAGCTGTATGTTCTTGAACTTTCCAGCTTCCAGCTGGAAACGACCTCCAGCCTGCATGCCGCGGCTGCGACGATCCTTAACGTGACCGAAGATCATATGGACCGATATCCATTTGGTCTGCAGCAGTACCGTGCCGCCAAGCTCCGCGTTTATGAAAATGCCAAAGTCTGCGTTGTTAACGCCGATGACGCGCTGACCATGCCGGTGCGTGGCGCAGACGATCGCTGTATTAGCTTCGGTATCACCATGGGGGATTACCACCTGAACCGTCAGCTGGGCGAAACCTGGCTGCGCGTGAAGGGTGAGAAAGTGCTGAACGTGAAAGAGATGAAGCTCTCTGGTCAGCACAACTATACCAATGCCCTGGCGGCGCTGGCGCTAGCGGATGCAGTAGGGCTGCCGCGCTCCTCCAGCCTGAAGGCGTTAACCACGTTTTCTGGCCTGGCGCACCGTTTCCAGCTGGCGCTGGAGCACAATGGCGTGCGCTGGATCAACGACTCCAAAGCCACCAACGTGGGCAGCACCGAGGCCGCGCTCAACGGTCTGCACGTTGACGGCACCCTGCACTTACTGCTGGGCGGCGACGGTAAATCAGCGGATTTCTCCTCTCTGAAGCCGTATCTCGCCGGAGATAACATCCGCCTGTACTGCTTCGGTCGTGACGGCAGCGAGCTGGCTGAACTGCGCCCGGAGATTGCCGAGCAAACTGATACCATGGAACAGGCGCTGCGCCTGATCGCGCCGCGCGTGAAGCCAGGCGACATGGTGCTGCTCTCTCCGGCTTGCGCCAGCCTCGATCAATTCAAGAATTTCGAACAGCGTGGTGATGTCTTTACCCGCCTGGCGAAGGAGTTAGGCTGATGCGTTTATCTCTCCCTCGCCTGAAAATGCCGCGCCTGCCAGGATTTGGGATCCTGGCATGGTTGTTTGCGGCGCTCAAAGGCTGGGTGATGGGCTCTCGTCAAAAAGATAACGACAGCCTTGTCATGTACGATCGCACGCTGTTCTGGCTCACGATGGGGCTGGCGGCGGTCGGCTTCATAATGGTGACGTCAGCCTCAATGCCTGTCGGGCAGCGTCTGGCGAACGATCCTTTCCTGTTTGCCAAGCGTGATGGTCTTTACATTATCCTGGCGTTCTGCCTGGCGCTGGTGACCTTGCGTCTGCCGATGGAGTTCTGGCAGCGGCACAGTACGGCGATGCTGATCGCCTCGATTATTATGCTGCTGATCGTACTGGTGGTGGGGAGCTCTGTTAACGGGGCATCACGCTGGATCGCCTTTGGCCCGCTGCGTATTCAGCCTGCGGAATTTACCAAGCTCTCCCTGTTCTGCTACCTGGCTAACTACCTGGTGCGTAAGGTAGATGAAGTGCGTAACAACCTGCGCGGCTTCTTAAAACCGATGGGCGTGATTCTGGTGCTGGCGGTATTACTGCTGGCGCAGCCTGACCTCGGTACCGTGGTGGTACTGTTTGTGACCACCCTGGCCATGCTGTTCCTGGCGGGCGCGAAGCTGTGGCAGTTCATCGCTATTATCGGGATGGGGATTTCGGCGGTTGTGCTGCTGATCCTCGCCGAGCCTTACCGTATTCGCCGTGTGACCTCGTTCTGGAACCCGTGGGAAGATCCCTTCGGCAGCGGCTATCAGCTGACGCAGTCGCTGATGGCCTTTGGTCGCGGTGAAGTCTGGGGGCAGGGGCTGGGTAACTCGGTACAGAAACTGGAGTATTTACCGGAAGCGCATACTGACTTCATCTTCTCCATTATTGCGGAAGAACTGGGTTATATCGGTGTGGTATTAGCGCTTTTAATGGTATTCTTCGTCGCTTTCCGCGCCATGTCCATCGGCCGGAAAGCGCTGGAGATCGATCACCGCTTCTCAGGATTCTTAGCCTGTTCTATTGGTATCTGGTTTAGCTTCCAGGCATTGGTTAACGTCGGGGCCGCAGCGGGTATGCTGCCGACCAAAGGTCTGACGTTGCCGTTGATCAGTTATGGTGGTTCGAGTCTGTTGATTATGTCGACGGCCATCATGTTTTTGTTGCGCATAGATTATGAGACGCGTCTGGAAAAAGCCCAGGCGTTTACACGAGGTTCACGATGAATCAACCGAAGCGGTTAATGGTGATGGCAGGCGGTACCGGCGGACACGTGTTCCCGGGGCTGGCGGTTGCGCACCATTTAATGGATCAGGGCTGGCAGGTACGCTGGCTGGGAACCGCAGACCGCATGGAAGCCGACCTGGTGCCGAAGCACGGTATCGAGATCGACTTTATTCGTATTTCCGGCCTTCGGGGCAAAGGCCTCAAGGCAATGCTGCTGGCTCCGGTGCGTATTTTTAACGCCTGGCGTCAGGCGCGCACCATCATGAAGCGCTTTAAGCCAGATGTGGTGCTGGGCATGGGCGGCTATGTCTCGGGTCCTGGCGGGCTGGCGGCGTGGTCGTTAGGCATTCCCGTTGTGCTGCATGAACAGAACGGTATTGCCGGTCTGACCAACAAGTGGCTGGCGAAAATCGCTACCAAAGTCATGCAGGCGTTTCCCGGTGCGTTCCCGAAAGCGGACGTGGTGGGGAACCCGGTGCGTGTGGATGTGCTGGCGCTCCCGCTGCCGGACGCTCGCCTGACGGGCCGTGAAGGGCCGGTTCGTGTACTGGTCGTCGGCGGTTCTCAGGGGGCGCGTGTCCTAAACCAGACGATGCCGCAGGTTGCCGCAAAGCTGGGGGATACCGTGACCATCTGGCACCAGAGCGGAAAAGGCGCTCAGCAGACCGTTGAGCAAGCTTACGCAGACGAAGGCCAGCCGCAGCATAAAGTTACAGAGTTTATCGACGACATGGCGGCAGCCTATGCCTGGGCCGATGTCGTGGTCTGTCGTTCAGGCGCGCTGACGGTGAGCGAAATCGCAGCCGCGGGTCTGCCGGCCCTGTTTGTGCCGTTCCAGCACAAAGACAGACAGCAGTACTGGAATGCGCTGCCGCTTGAGAAAGCCGGTGCCGCGAAGATATTTGAACAGCCACAATTTACCGCCGACGCGGTCGCCACCACCCTGGCGGGCTGGAACAGAGACGCACTGCTGGAGATGGCGCAACGCGCGCGCGCGGCCGCTATCCCTGATGCGACTGAACGGGTGGCAAAAGAAGTGAGCCTGGCAGCCCAGGCTTAACCCTCGCAGCGCGTGTTGCGCTGCACGAATTTTAAGTAGTCGATGGCGTTTAGAGAATGAATACACAACAACTGGCAAAACTGCGTTCAATCGTGCCCGAGATGCGTCGCGTCCGGCACATTCACTTTGTTGGCATCGGTGGTGCTGGCATGGGCGGTATTGCCGAAGTGTTAGCTAACGAAGGCTATCAGATCAGCGGGTCTGACCTGGCGCCAAACCCTGTTACGCAGCAGCTGGCGTCGCTTGGGGCGACTATCTATTTCAACCATCGTCCGGAAAACGTGCGCGATGCGAGCGTGGTGGTGGTCTCAAGCGCCATCTCCTCTGATAACCCGGAAATCGTTGCCGCGCACGAAGCGCGCATTCCGGTGATCCGCCGTGCAGAAATGCTGGCGGAACTGATGCGTTTCCGTCACGGCATCGCCATTGCCGGGACCCACGGTAAAACGACGACCACGGCGATGGTTTCCAGTATTTATGCGGAAGCGGGTCTCGACCCGACGTTCGTCAACGGCGGTCTGGTCAAAGCCGCGGGCGTACACGCGCGTCTGGGCCACAGTCGTTACCTGATTGCTGAAGCGGATGAGAGCGACGCGTCGTTCCTGCACCTGCAGCCGATGGTGGCGATTGTCACTAACATCGAAGCTGACCATATGGATACCTACCAGGGCGACTTCGAAAACTTAAAGCAGACCTTCATCAACTTCCTGCACAACCTGCCGTTCTACGGGCGCGCGGTGATGTGCGTAGACGATCCGGTGATCCGCGAGCTGCTGCCGCGCGTGGGTCGTCAAATCACCACTTACGGCTTCAGTGAAGACGCTGACGTCCGCGTGGAAGAGTACAAACAGATTGGTGCGCAGGGGCATTTCACTCTGGCGCGTCAGGACAAAGAGCTGCTGCACGTCACGCTGAATGCGCCGGGGCGCCATAACGCCCTCAATGCCGCAGCGGCAGTGGCCGTCGCGACGGAAGAAGGCATTGATGATGATGCGATTCTGCGCGCGCTGGAAAGCTTCCAGGGCACCGGTCGTCGCTTCGACTTCCTTGGTGAATTCCCGCTGGACGCCGTGAACGGTAAAACCGGCACAGCGATGCTGGTGGACGACTACGGCCACCATCCGACCGAAGTGGACGCCACCATTAAAGCCGCGCGTGCAGGCTGGCCTGACAAAAATCTGGTGATGGTCTTCCAGCCGCACCGCTTCACGCGTACGCGCGATCTGTATGACGATTTCGCCAGCGTCCTGTCACAGGTAGACACCCTGTTAATGCTGGACGTGTACGCCGCAGGCGAGACGCCGATTCCAGGGGCTGACAGCCGTTCTCTGTGCCGTACCATCCGTGGGCGCGGGAAAGTTGACCCTATTCTGGTTTCTGATCCTGCACAGGTGGCGGAAATTCTGGCACCGGTCCTGACAGGTAACGATCTGATTCTGATTCAGGGCGCGGGAAATATCGGCAAAATCGCCCGTACCTTAGCTGAAATCAAACTGAAGCCGCAAACCCAGGAGGATGAGCATCATGGCTGATAAGATTGCTGTCCTGTCTGGCGGCACCTCCGCCGAGCGCGAGGTTTCCCTGAACTCCGGCGCGGCTGTGCTGGCGGGCCTGCGTGAAGGTGGCGTCAATGCGCACCTGGTCGACCCAAAAGAGGTCGACGTGACGCAATTAAAAGCCATGGGCTTCGATAAAGTCTTTATCGCTTTGCATGGTCGCGGCGGTGAAGACGGCACCCTGCAGGGCCTTCTGGATCTGATCGGCATGCCATACACCGGCAGCGGCGTGATGGCCTCCGCTATCTCTATGGATAAACTGCGCAGCAAGCTGCTGTGGCAGGGCGCGGGGTTACCCGTTGCGCCATGGGTCGCGCTGACGCGTCGCGAATTTGAATTGGGCCTGCCGGATAGCGTTAATACACGCATTGCTGAACTGGGCTTACCGGTTATTGTAAAGCCCAGCCGGGAAGGCTCCAGCGTGGGAATGTCCAAAGTCGACAAAGCTGAAGATCTTTCGTCCGCTTTAGCACTGGCATTTCAACATGATGAAGAAGTTCTGATTGAAAAATGGCTCAGCGGGCCGGAATTTACCGTGGCGATGCTTGGCGAAGAAATTTTACCGTCAATTCGTATCCAACCGGCCGGAACCTTCTATGATTATGAGGCGAAGTATCTCTCTGATGAGACGCAATATTTCTGCCCTTGTGGTCTTGAAGCTGAGCGTGAAGCAGATTTACAGTCCCTGGTGCTTAAAGCCTGGCATGTTCTGGGTTGTCAGGGCTGGGGACGCATCGACGTGATGCAGGACAGTGATGGACAATTTTATCTGCTGGAAGCCAATACCTCTCCGGGAATGACCAGCCACAGCCTTGTGCCGATGGCCGCGCGTCAGGCGGGGATGAGTTTCTCGCAGTTAGTCGTACGCATTCTGGACCAGGCGGGCTGATATGTCTCAGGCTGCATTGAACACGCGCAACCGCGATGACGAGGACGAATACGCCTCTTCACGCCGCAGTAATGGAACGCGTCTTGCAGGCATCATTTTCCTGCTCGGGGTGCTGTGCACCGTGTTTATCAGCGGCTGGATGGTCCTGGGCTGGATGGAAGATGCGCAGCGGTTGCCGCTCTCTAAGCTGGTGGTCACCGGTGAGCGTCACTACACGCGTAACGACGATATTCGCCAGTCAATACTGGCGCTGGGCTCGCCTGGCACCTTTATGACGCAGGACGTCAACATTATCCAGAGTCAGATAGAACGTCTGCCATGGATAAAACAGGCGAGCGTAAGAAAGCAATGGCCTGATGAATTGAAGATTCATCTGGTTGAATATGTGCCCATTGCGCGTTGGAATGATCAGCACATGGTTGACGTCGATGGAAATTCCTTCAGCGTCCCGGCCGATCGTGTCAACAAGCAAAATTTACCGATGTTGTATGGCCCTGAAGGCAGCGAAAACGAAGTGTTACAAGGTTTTCGTGAAATGGGTCAGGTGCTGGCGAAGGACAGGTTTACGTTAAAAGATGCAGCCATGACGGCGCGCCGTTCCTGGCAGCTGACGTTAACGAATGGCATTAAGCTCAACCTGGGGCGCGGGGACACCATGAAGCGTCTGGCGCGTTTTGTTGAACTTTACCCGGTTTTACAGCAGCAGGCACAGACTGACGGCAAACGGATAAGCTACGTTGATTTGCGCTATGACTCAGGCGCAGCAGTCGGTTGGGTACCGGCTCCGGTCGAGGAACCTAATCAGCAACAGAATCAGGCACAGGTACAGGCAGAACAACAATGATCAAGGCGACGGACAGAAAACTGGTAGTTGGACTGGAGATTGGCACCGCGAAGGTTGCCGCTTTAGTAGGGGAAGTTCTGCCCGACGGTATGGTCAATATCATTGGCGTAGGCAGTTGCCCGTCCCGTGGTATGGATAAAGGCGGGGTAAACGATCTTGAATCGGTGGTCAAATGCGTTCAGCGCGCCATCGATCAGGCTGAACTGATGGCAGATTGCCAGATTTCTTCTGTCTATCTAGCCCTTTCTGGCAAGCACATTAGCTGCCAGAACGAAATCGGTATGGTGCCGATTTCCGAAGAAGAAGTGACGCAGGAAGACGTTGAAAACGTCGTGCACACGGCGAAATCCGTGCGTGTCCGCGACGAGCATCGCGTACTGCATGTCATTCCGCAGGAATATGCGATTGACTACCAGGAAGGGATCAAGAACCCGGTCGGTCTTTCTGGCGTACGTATGCAGGCAAAAGTGCACCTGATCACATGTCACAACGATATGGCGAAGAACATTGTAAAAGCCGTTGAACGTTGTGGCCTGAAAGTTGACCAACTTATTTTCGCCGGTCTGGCGGCAAGTTATTCCGTACTGACCGAAGATGAACGTGAACTGGGTGTCTGTGTGGTCGATATTGGTGGTGGTACAATGGATATCGCCGTCTATACCGGCGGTGCGTTGCGCCACACGAAAGTGATCCCTTATGCCGGGAACGTTGTGACCAGCGATATTGCTTACGCTTTTGGTACGCCGCCGAGCGATGCAGAAGCGATTAAAGTGCGCCACGGCTGTGCGCTGGGGTCCATCGTTGGCAAAGATGAGAGCGTTGAAGTGCCGAGCGTCGGTGGTCGTCCACCGCGTAGCCTGCAGCGCCAGACGTTGGCAGAGGTCATTGAGCCGCGCTATACCGAGCTGCTCAACCTGGTCAACGAAGAGATTTTACAGTTACAGGAACAGCTTCGTCAGCAGGGCGTTAAACATCATCTTGCGGCGGGGATTGTATTAACCGGCGGTGCAGCGCAAATTGAAGGTCTTGCGGCCTGTGCTCAGCGCGTATTCCATACGCAGGTGCGTATTGGTGCGCCGCTGAATATTACCGGTTTAACGGATTATGCTCAGGAGCCGTATTATTCAACGGCTGTGGGTCTGCTCCACTACGGGAAGGAATCTCATCTCAGTGGTGAAGCAGAAGTGGAAAAACGCGTCTCAGTGGGGTCGTGGGTCAAACGACTGAACAACTGGTTGCGAAAAGAGTTTTAATTTTTTTAAGAGACCGGAGAGAATTAGCGGTCTCGGGCGACAGGCACAACGGAGAGAGAAATTATGTTTGAACCTATGGAACTGACCAACGACGCGGTGATTAAAGTCATCGGCGTCGGTGGCGGCGGCGGTAACGCCGTAGAGCATATGGTGCGTGAACGCATTGAAGGTGTTGAATTCTTCGCAGTTAACACCGATGCGCAGGCACTGCGTAAGACGGCTGTAGGCCAGACTATCCAGATCGGCGGTGGTATCACCAAAGGGCTGGGAGCAGGGGCTAACCCGGAAGTCGGTCGCAATGCGGCTGAAGAAGATCGTGAAGCGCTGCGCGCTGCGCTGGAAGGTGCGGACATGGTCTTTATCGCAGCAGGTATGGGTGGCGGTACGGGTACCGGTGCAGCACCTGTTGTGGCTGAAGTAGCTAAAGATTTAGGTATCCTGACCGTTGCTGTCGTGACCAAGCCTTTCAACTTTGAAGGCAAGAAGCGTATGGCGTTCGCGGAGCAGGGTATCACCGAGCTGTCCAAGCATGTGGACTCGCTGATCACCATCCCGAACGACAAACTGTTGAAAGTTCTGGGTCGCGGTATCTCCCTGCTGGACGCATTCGGTGCAGCAAACGACGTGCTGAAAGGCGCGGTTCAGGGTATCGCTGAACTGATTACCCGTCCTGGCCTGATGAACGTTGACTTTGCAGACGTTCGCACCGTGATGTCCGAAATGGGCTACGCGATGATGGGCTCTGGCGTGGCAAGCGGTGAAGACCGTGCAGAAGAAGCGGCTGAAATGGCTATCTCTTCTCCACTGCTGGAAGATATCGATCTGTCTGGTGCGCGCGGCGTGCTGGTCAACATTACCGCTGGCTTTGACCTGCGTCTGGATGAGTTCGAAACCGTGGGTAACACTATCCGTGCGTTCGCCTCTGACAACGCTACCGTGGTAATCGGTACTTCCCTTGACCCTGAAATGAACGACGAGCTGCGTGTTACCGTTGTTGCGACCGGTATCGGTATGGACAAGCGTCCTGAGATCACCTTAGTGACCAACAAGCAGACTCAGCAACCGGTAATGGATCGTTACCAGCAGCACGGTATGTCTCCTCTGACTCAGGAGCAGAAACCGGCCGCGAAAGTGGTGAACGACCCAACGCCGCAAACGGCGAAAGAGCCAGATTATCTGGATATCCCGGCGTTCCTGCGTAAGCAAGCTGACTAAGAATTGGCTGGAATTTGGGGATTTGCGCTCTTTGTGCTAAACTGGCCCACCGTTAGTGATATACACTCTCGGTTGGATAGTTAATTTGGCGAGATTATACGATGATCAAACAAAGGACACTTAAACGTATCGTTCAGGCGACGGGTGTCGGTTTACATACCGGCAAGAAAGTCACGCTGACGTTACGCCCTGCGCCGGCCAATACCGGGGTCATCTATCGTCGCACCGACTTGAATCCACCGGTAGATTTTCCGGCCGATGCCAAATCTGTGCGTGATACTATGCTCTGTACTTGTCTGGTGAACGAGCATGACGTGCGGATTTCTACCGTTGAGCACCTGAACGCCGCCCTGGCGGGGCTGGGTATCGACAACATTATTGTTGAAGTCGATGCGCCAGAAATCCCGATTATGGATGGCAGTGCTGCACCGTTCGTCTATCTGTTGCTGGATGCCGGCATCGAAGAACTGAACTGCGCGAAGAAATTTGTACGCATCAAAGAGACCGTTCGCGTCGAAGATGGCGACAAATGGGCTGAATTCAAACCGTACAATGGTTTCTCGTTGGACTTTACCATCGACTTTAACCATCCGGCGATTGATTCCAGCACGCAACGCTATGCGATGAACTTCTCTGCCGATGCGTTTATGCGCCAGATCAGCCGAGCCCGTACGTTTGGCTTCATGCGTGATATCGAATATCTGCAGTCCCGCGGCCTGTGCCTGGGCGGCAGCTTCGATTGTGCCATCGTTGTTGACGATTATCGCGTACTGAACGAAGACGGCCTGCGTTTCGAAGATGAATTCGTTCGTCACAAAATGCTGGATGCTATCGGCGACCTGTTCATGTGTGGTCACAACATCATTGGTGCATTTACCGCGTTTAAATCCGGTCATGCACTGAACAACAAACTGTTGCAGGCCGTCCTGGCAAAACAGGAAGCCTGGGAATATGTGACCTTCGAAGACGAAGCTGAACTGCCGCTGGCTTTCAAAGCACCAAGCATGGTTCTGGCGTAACGGTTCAAACCGTTTCGTAAAAAACTCGACTGGTTAACCTGGTACTCTCTCCGACCAGGAAGACCAGTCGTTTTTATTTTTACCCTTCTTCGTTTGCCCCAGCGTTATCTCTCGTTTGTCTTACGCAGAAAATGTGCGCGTTAGCTGCATTCTTGACCGTTTTTCCCCGCGGCGGCACCTCATTCCTGCTGATGTATATTGGCTTTAGTGGTACTATCTGGGCGCTAAAAAGAATAACTGAACTCAGCCTCTGCGAGGCTGGCTTATTGGGTGGAGCAGGTGAGCGGAATACTGACGCGCTGGCGACAATTTGGCAGACGTTACTTCTGGCCGCATCTCTTATTAGGGATGGTCGCGGCGAGTTTCGGCTTGCCTGCGCTCAGCAACAGTGCCGAAGCGGCGACGCCCGCAAAAACCTCCACCACTAAACACGATTTCAACACGCGGGTTAACTTCACTAACCTCGCGTGGCTTGAAGCCAGTCGCCGCCCAAACTTCACCGTCGATTACTGGCACCAGCACGCTATCCGCACGGTTATTCGCCATCTGTCCTTCGCGATGGCACCGCAGGCCATGCCTGTTGCGGAAGAGGCGCTGCCGGTGCAGGCTCAGCATCTTGCCCTGCTGGACACGCTCAACGCGCTGCTCACGCAGGACAGCCAGCCGCCGGTCATGGTTCGTCAGACAGCGCAGCGTGCGTTTGTCTCGCCTGTTTCATTCTCTGTTTCAACCTGGATTAGCCAGGCTCACGGCATTCGTGCCGGGCCGCAGCGCCTCAGCTAAATTAACTTTTTCAATACCTTAATTTATCTGCCCATAATGGGGCGTTTGAGAATTTATTATGCTAATCAAATTGTTAACTAAAGTTTTTGGTAGTCGTAACGATCGTACCCTGCGCCGTATGCGTAAAGCTGTTGCCGTCATCAACGGTATGGAACCGGCGATGGAGAAGCTCTCTGATGACGAGCTGAAAGCGAAAACGGCGGAATTCCGCGCGCGTCTGGAAAAAGGTGAAACCTTAGAAAGCCTGATCCCGGAAGCGTTTGCTGTCGTGCGCGAAGCGAGTAAGCGCGTATTCGGCATGCGTCATTTCGACGTCCAGCTGCTGGGTGGTATGGTGCTCAACGAGCGCTGCATCGCGGAAATGCGTACCGGTGAAGGTAAAACCCTGACCGCAACGCTGCCGGCTTACCTGAACGCGCTGACCGGTAAAGGCGTTCACGTCGTTACCGTCAACGACTATCTGGCGCAGCGTGACGCCGAAAACAACCGTCCACTGTTCGAATTCCTCGGTATGACCGTCGGCATCAACATGTCCGGCCTGCCTGCGCCAGCCAAGCGCGAAGCGTATAACGCGGACATCACCTACGGCACCAACAACGAATACGGCTTCGACTACCTGCGTGACAACATGGCGTTCAGCCCGGAAGAGCGCGTCCAGCGTAAGCTGCACTATGCGCTGGTGGATGAGGTTGACTCCATCCTGATCGATGAAGCACGTACTCCGCTGATCATCTCCGGCCCGGCTGAAGACAGCTCCGAGATGTACCGTAAAGTCGACAAAATCATTCCACACCTGCTGCGCCAGGAGAAAGAGGACTCGGATACCTTCCAGGGTGAAGGTCACTTCTCCGTAGATGAAAAAGCGCGCCAGGTGAACCTGACCGAACGCGGTCTGGTGAAAATTGAAGAGCTGCTGGTCGCTGAAGGCATCATGGAAGAGGGCGAGTCCCTGTACTCCCCGAGCAACATCATGCTGATGCACCACGTGACCGCTGCACTGCGCGCCCACGCGCTGTTCACCCGCGACGTCGATTACATCGTTAAAGACGGCGAAGTGATCATCGTCGATGAACACACGGGCCGTACCATGCAGGGACGTCGCTGGTCTGACGGTCTGCACCAGGCTGTGGAAGCCAAAGAAGGTGTGGATATTCAGAATGAAAACCAGACGCTGGCGTCTATCACCTTCCAGAACTACTTCCGTCTGTATGAGAAGCTGGCGGGGATGACCGGTACTGCTGATACCGAAGCGTTTGAATTCAGCTCTATCTACAAGCTGGATACCGTGGTTGTTCCAACCAACCGTCCAATGATCCGTAAGGATATGCCGGACCTGGTGTACATGACCGAAGCGGAAAAAATTCAGGCGATCATCGAAGATATTCGCGACCGCACAGCCAACGGCCAGCCGGTTCTGGTGGGGACCATCTCCATCGAGAAATCCGAAGTGGTTTCTCACGAGCTGACGAAAGCGGGTATCAAACACAACGTTCTGAACGCCAAATTCCACGCCAAAGAAGCGGACATTGTTGCGCAGGCGGGTTATCCGGCTGCCGTAACCATCGCCACCAACATGGCGGGTCGTGGTACCGATATTATGCTGGGCGGTAGCTGGCAGGCTGAAGTGGCTGAGCTGGAAAACCCAACGCCAGAACAGATTGCGCAGATCAAAGCCGACTGGCAGGTTCGTCATGACGCCGTTCTGGCTTCCGGCGGTCTGCACATCATCGGTACCGAGCGTCATGAATCCCGTCGTATCGATAACCAGCTGCGTGGCCGTGCGGGTCGTCAGGGCGATGCCGGTTCATCCCGCTTCTACCTGTCTATGGAAGATGCGCTGATGCGTATTTTCGCCTCCGACCGCGTGTCCGGCATGATGCGTAAACTGGGTATGAAGCCTGGCGAAGCGATTGAGCACCCATGGGTCACCAAAGCGATCGCTAACGCACAGCGTAAAGTGGAAAGCCGCAACTTTGATATTCGTAAGCAGCTGCTGGAATATGATGATGTGGCTAACGATCAGCGTCGTGCGATCTACACCCAGCGTAACGAACTGCTGGACGTCTCCGACGTAAGCGAAACCATCAACAGCATTCGTGAAGATGTGTTTAAAGCCACCATCGACGCGCATATTCCACCGCAGTCTCTGGAAGAGATGTGGGATATCGAAGGCCTGCAGGAACGTCTGAAAAATGACTTTGACCTCGATCTGCCAATCAAAGAGTGGCTGGATAAAGAGCCTGAGCTGCACGAAGAGACCCTTCGTGAACGTATCTTTGAAACCGCGCTGGACGTCTACAAGCGTAAGGAAGAGGTTGTTGGCGCTGAAATGATGCGTCACTTCGAAAAAGGCGTGATGCTGCAGACGCTGGACTCCCTGTGGAAAGAGCACCTGGCGGCGATGGACTACCTGCGTCAGGGTATCCACCTGCGCGGCTATGCGCAGAAAGATCCGAAGCAGGAATATAAGCGTGAATCCTTCTCCATGTTTGCCTCTATGCTGGAATCACTGAAGTACGAAGTGATCAGCACCCTGAGCAAGGTTCAGGTGCGTATGCCTGAAGAAGTGGAAGCGATGGAGCAGCAGCGTCGTGAAGAAGCCGAGCGTCTGGCACAGATGCAACAGCTGAGTCATCAGACCGACGACAGCGAAGCCGCAGCGGCGATCGCCGCGCAGACCGGCGATCGTAAAGTGGGTCGTAACGATCCGTGCCCGTGTGGTTCCGGTAAAAAGTACAAGGCGTGCCACGGCCGTCTGAGCTAAGTTCATAAAAAAACAAAAAGGCGCAGAAATCTGCGCCTTTTTTATGGAAGTGACAATATGAAAATACTGCAAATTGCCGTCGGGATTATTCGCAACCCGCAAAACCAAATCTTTATCACCCAGCGCGCTGCCGACGCCCATATGGCGAACAAGTGGGAGTTTCCGGGCGGTAAAATCGAGTCAGGTGAAACGCCGGAAGAGGCGCTGGTTCGGGAGCTTCAGGAAGAGGTGGGGATCACGCCGCTTGGCGCAACGCTGTTTGATAAGCTTGAGTACCAGTTTCCTGACAGGCACATCACGCTGTGGTTCTGGCTGGTGGAAAACTGGGAAGGTGAACCCTGGGGAAAAGAGGGACAGCCGGGTAGCTGGGTGGAACTTCAGGCAGGTGATGCCGAAAAATTCCCGCCAGCTAATGAGCCCGTGATCCTGCGGTTAGTCGCACAACCGTAGGCCTGCCAGGCGAAGCGCCAGCAGGCTTTACAGATTACTGCTGGGTTTCGCTCCAGTCATCGCTGTCCGAGAGATCGCCTTCGCTTGGAATGCGTTTCTCTTCCGCCGCCCATTCGCCCAGGTCAATGAGCTGACAGCGTTTGCAGCAGAATGGGCGGAACGGACTGACTTCGCCCCAGACAACGGTTTTGCCACAGGTTGGGCAGCTTACGGTGGTGACATCAGACATCGGCACTCCTTAACAACAGGCCAGTTCAAAATCGAGACGTTCCGGCACGGTGCCATTTTCACTGTCCAGCGGCATAAAGCGAATCGCAAAGCGGCTTTTATGCCCGGAAATCTGCGGGTAAAGCTGTTCGCCAAGAGACAGGTTGAGACGCAGAAGATCGGCATCATCACCGTTATCCTGGAAGAAACCATTCAGGCTGGTTTGCTTGCGGAACGGCGCAGAGTTACGGATCAGATCGAGGATCAACGACAGCGTCTGGTGCATTGGATCCAGGCTTGCCAGCCAGCTGTTCACCTGTGCGTCACGCTGCGCCTGTGGCATATGTAGCCACATATGCAGCGTCGGCAGGTCGAAGCTACAGCAGCCGCCAGGGATGCTCAGACGCTGGCGCACCAGGCCAATCAGGCGGTCTTCACGCAAAAACTGCCCGACGCGCGGCGCGGCCATCAGGACGGCGCTGCTGCTTTTCAACTGCTGGCGGAGCGCGTCGATACGGCTCTGATCTACGCCGGGGACCTCTGTCCATGCCTGCAATTTACGCTGCTGGCGCTCCAGCTCTTTGAGTAATTCTGTGCGGACATCGCCGCGTTCAATCACATCCAGCAGATCGCCTACGTTGCGGAAGAAGTGCAGCGCCGTGGCATGATCGTTAACAGGCAGATGTTGTGAAAGTTGTTGAATAAGAAATTCGATGCGCAGCCAGGTACGCATTTTTTCGTTGAGCGGATGCTCAAAAAGGATGTGGGTCGACATTATGGTTTTTCCTGTGCAACGGCCTGCGCGGCGAACGTCAGATACTGCGCGTGCAGACGGGCAACATCCGATGCAATGGCATCTGGTGTGCCGTTATTATCAATAACATCATCCGCCACGGCAAGGCGCTGAGCGCGCGTAGCCTGAGCGGCAAGAATTTGTTCAGCATGCTCCCGCGAGACGCGATCGCGCGCCATGGTTCTCTGGATTTGCGTTTCAGGTGAGACATCAATCACCAGAACCCGATCGGCTTTCTTATGCAGCTGATTTTCAACCAGTAGCGGAACCACCCACAGTACATAGGGCGAGCGGGCTGCGGCTATCTGACGCTGAGTTTCCTGGTGGATGATGGGGTGGAGCAGGGCATTAAGCCAGGCTTTTTCCGCAGAATCAGAAAAAATGCATTCGCGAAGCTGACGGCGATTCAGTGTGCCATCGGCACTGATGACTGCCTGACCAAAATGTTCTGCGATGGCTTTTAGCGCGGGTGTATTGGGCTCTACCACCTGGCGGGCAATGATATCGGCATCAATAATCGTGATACCCAAACGAGAGAACGCGTCCGCAACGGTACTTTTGCCACTACCGATGCCGCCGGTTAATGCGACGATATACCCCATTAATTCAAATCCTGGGAATTATTCATTATTAAAATCAGTTGTTTAAAACTCTTAGGTGCGCCAGCAACTGTTTGGTCCTGTTTACCGGCTTTTTACCAGGTAAATTTATAGGATTGTAGCGTAAAAAAAGAGAATTTCGCAGTCTTGCGGAGCAGGTATTAGTGCGTATGATAACGTCACTGGAGTTGTGCTTTTAACATATTTGCCTCTAACCCCAGGAATCCGCACATGCGTATCGAAGAAGATCTGAAGTTAGGTTTCAAAGACGTTCTTATCCGCCCTAAACGCTCTACACTGAAAAGTCGCTCAGACGTTGAACTCGAACGTCAGTTCACCTTTAAGCATTCCGGTCAGACCTGGTCTGGCGTACCGATCATCGCCGCCAACATGGATACTGTGGGAACCTTTGAGATGGCAACCGCCCTGGCACAGTTCGACATTCTCACCGCCGTGCACAAACATTACAGCCCTGAAGAGTGGAATGCGTTTGTTGCGTCCGCGTCTGCTGACGTGGTGAAGCATGTGATGGTTTCTACTGGGACCTCCGATGCGGATTTCGAGAAGACGAAACAGATCCTGAACGCTAACCCGGCGCTCAACTTCGTTTGTATTGACGTTGCGAACGGTTACTCCGAGCACTTCGTGCAGTTCGTCAGCAAGGCACGTGAGGCCTGGCCGACGAAAACCATCATCGCGGGCAACGTGGTGACCGGTGAAATGTGTGAAGAGCTGATCCTTTCCGGTGCAGATATCGTGAAAGTGGGTATTGGCCCGGGCTCCGTGTGCACGACCCGCGTCAAAACCGGCGTCGGTTATCCGCAGCTTTCCGCCGTCATTGAATGCGCCGATGCGGCGCACGGTCTGGGCGGTCAGATCATCAGTGATGGCGGCTGTACCATGCCGGGCGACGTTGCGAAAGCCTTCGGCGGCGGCGCCGACTTCGTGATGCTCGGCGGTATGCTGGCAGGCCACGAAGAGAGCGGTGGTACCGTTGTTGAAGAGAACGGCGAGAAATTTATGCTGTTCTACGGCATGAGCTCTGAATCCGCGATGACCCGTCACGTCGGTGGCGTGGCAAAATACCGTGCGGCGGAAGGTAAAACCGTGAAGCTGCCTCTGCGTGGCCCGGTTGAATACACCGCGCGCGATATCCTCGGCGGCCTGCGCTCGGCCTGCACCTACGTTGGGGCATCCCGCCTGAAAGAGCTGACTAAACGTACGACGTTTATTCGCGTTCAGGAACAGGAAAACCGCGTATTCAACAGCCTGTAATGGCTTCTGCTGGCGCATGCCCGTGCGCCAGCGCTGTTCAGCACTACCCCGCGCTCATCGCATCCCCCAGATGGAAAATCGGCAGATACATTGCCACTACCAGCGTGCCGATGATGACCCCTGTCACAATCAGAAGCACTGGCTCGAGAAGTGCCGCCAGATTATCTGCCCGTTGAAAGGTCTGTTCCGTGTGGTGCCGGGCGAGATTTGCCAGCATGATGTCCAGCGCACCTGACATTTCACCGGTTCGTAAAAGCTGAATACACAGCGGGGTAAAGATGGCCGCTTTCTGAAAGGATGACCAGACGGGGAGACCTTTTTCAATGTCCTCCCGAACGCTGTGGAGTATCCCCCGCCAGTAACAACTTTCAACGGTCTCCTCTGCGCTCTCCAGACCCTGTAAAAAGGGGATACCTGCCTGCTGCGTGAGTGACAGCACGGTAAAGATGTGCCCCAGTTTTTGGCCTTTTGCCAGCGCGCCCATCACGGGCATGTGCATCAGCATGCGCTGCCAGCGAGGATTGTGCCGCAGTGCCCAGGCGGCGGCTAAGGGCGTTAATAACGCGACGAACAACGCGAGGGCATAGGACTGGATAAATGCGGCCATCCCCATGACCATTTGCGTCAGCATCGGGAGCGGCGTGTTAAACGTTTTGTAGATCGCGGCAAACTCGGGCAAGACCAGAATGACCATCGCCAGCACCACGAGTACGGCCAGCGTCAGGACGATCGCCGGGTAGCGTAGGGCCTTTTTCACCTTCTCTCTGAGCTGCTGCTGCGCTTTTTGCTGCTGCGCGAGCTGACGGCAGCACTCCTCCAGTTTCCCTGTGAGCTCACCGGTTTTCACCATAGAGACATGCAGTGGGCTAAACACCGCTGGCCACTTTTTTAGCGACTCAGAAAAGGGGGATCCCTCACTGAGCTCATCGGCAATGCTTTGCAGCAGCGCCTGCCACGGTTTTAACGGATGTTGCTCTGCCAGCATCTGCAGGCTGTGGGACAACGTCAGCCCCGCCTGCAGAAGCGTTGCGAGCTGGCGAAACATCTCGCAGCAGTGATGCGGCCGCCAGCGGTGCCGCTGAGCGCATCGGGTCAGCGCCAGAGGATGGAGATCGCTACGCATCAGCCTGGTGAAGGCGGCAGTGCGGTCTGTGGCCCAGAGTGTTCCGCTTCGGGGTTCTCCTTCTTTGGTGAGCGCTCGCCAGCGCCAGAGCTGATTAGCAGCCATCCGGCATTCCCAGCACGCGCACCAGCTCTTCGATCGTGGTCAGCCCTTGTTCTACGGCCATGCAGCCGTGCTCAAAAAGAGAAATCATTCCCGCCTGCCGGGCACTCGCCTCTATCACTTCGATTCCCGCCCCGCTGGCAATGGCCTGACGCAAGGCATTGTCGATCGCCAGCACTTCAAAAATGGCCACGCGGCCATAAAAACCGTGATAACAGCGATCGCAGCCGGTGGGCTGCCAGCGTGGAAGCGGTCTGGGCCATACGGAGCGCGGTAATTCAGCATGCTCGCTGGCTTCCCGGCGACAGTGCGGACACAAACGCCGGACCAGCCGCTGGGCAATCACCATCGACAGCGCGGAAGATATCATCCAGCGCGCGACGCCCATCTGCTCCAGACGAATCAGGGTTTCCGTCGTTGAGTTGGTGTGCAGCGTTGACAGTACCAGATGACCGGTCTGAGCGGCATTAATGGCAATTTCTGCCGTTTCGCCGTCACGGATTTCGCCGACCATAATGATGTCTGGATCCTGACGCAGCAGCGCCCTCAGCACGCTCTGGAATGTTAAACCCGCCCGGGGATTAATCTGCGTCTGGTTTAATCCCGCAAGGGGGATCTCAATGGGATCCTCTACGCTACAGATGTTGACGTCGGGGGTGTTACGCGCCTGCAGCGCGCTGTACAGCGTCACGGTTTTGCCGCTGCCGGTAGGGCCGGTGACCAGAATCAGCCCCTGCGGCTGGTGGAGGACCTCATTAAAACAGGCCAGTTGTTCTGCGCTCATACCAAGCGCTTTCGGCTCAAGAGCCTGCTGAACCTGATGCAGCAGACGCAGCACAATTTTCTCGCCGCCGCTGCAGGGAAGCGTCGCGATCCGAAACGAGACCGGCGCGTTTGCCAGCTCAATCGTAAACTGACCGTCCTGAGGTAAACGACGTTCTGCAATATCCAGGTTACCCAGCACCTTTAAACGTGCGCTGAACAGGCTGGCCAGCGAGGCGGAAAGCGGAGGCTGGGGGCAAAGCACCCCGTCGATGCGTAAACGGATCTGGCATGCGTGCTCCATCGGTTCGATATGAATGTCGGAGGCGCGCTGGTTGATTGCCAGCTGCAGCGTGTGGTTGAGGATATCCACCGTCGAGTGTGTTTGCGAAACAACGGGCAGATGCGATTGTGACGTTAGCTGCCGGTGTTTTTCCATGCGCTCAGCGCTCCAGCACTCAATATCAATCCGTTTCTGGGTCGCGAAGCGCAGCGCCTCCATGAGTTCAGCCGCGGGGCTGCCCACGACGGCGATGCTGACCATGTCACTGTCGCTGGTGAGCAGCAGAGCGTGATGGCGCTGACAAAGCGCCACGAGTTGATCGGTATTCATTATCCGCTCCTCAGTTATTGTCGAAGCGGAAAACGTCTTCGCAGGCCTGTTTCAGGGCGCTGTCCGCGCTGATGTTGCAGTCGCGCGTCCAGCCCGTCATACCGTTGCCGTCGCTCCACCGTGGCGTCATGGTTACCGTCAGCCCGTTAAGACTCTCCTGTCCTGTTAAGGTCACGGTCCCTTTCGCCACGCTCATTCCTGAAACGTAGCGTGTCGTGGTGGGGGAAGGGATACCGTTACTGCCGGCATCGCAGCTCTCCACGCCACCGTGATCCAGCGCGCAAAGCTCGATGGCCGTGCGGTAGGGAACGAAGGTTTGCAGCATATCGGTCAGCGCCGCCTTGCGCAGGTAGTTCTGATAGGCGGGAACGCCGATGGCGCTCAGGATCGCAATGATGCCAATGACTACCATTAGCTCAATGAGTGTGAAGCCTTGTTGTCTGTTCATATCTGCTCCTTATGCAAAGTTGCGCTACTTTGTCAGCGGGAAAGTGCAGAAACGAGGGACAAAAAAAGGAACGGGAGAGCGCATTCAGAGAATTTATGCCGCGTTGCAGGGAAGAACAGCGGATTTGCGAGCGGGGCTGAAATTCCCCTCTCAGGGCGGAGAGGGGAGAGGAATGACTATTTAAAACGCATCGAGAGGTCGAGAGCGCGAACGTGCTTGGTCAGTGCGCCGACGGAGATGTAATCCACGCCGGTTTCGGCAAATTCACGGATTGTTTCGAAGGTGACGTTTCCGGACACTTCGAGCTGGGCCCGGCCGTTGGTCAGTTTCACCGCCTCACGCATCTGCTCGGTTTCGAAGTTATCGAGCATGATGATATCGGCCCCGGCCTTAATCGCCTGCTCCAGCTCGTCCAGGTTTTCCACTTCCACTTCAACCGGCACATCAGGGTGCAGCCAGAAGGCCTTCTCCACCGCCTGACGCACGGAGCCCGAGGCAATAATGTGGTTCTCTTTAATCAGGAAAGCGTCGGACAGGCCCAGACGATGGTTTGCGCCGCCGCCGCAGAGCACCGCGTACTTCAGCGCGGTGCGCAGGCCCGGCAGTGTTTTGCGGGTATCCAGCAGCTGGGTTCGGGTACCGGCCAGCAGGTCAACGTAGCGACGCACTTCGCTGGCGACGCCGGAGAGCGTTTGTACAAAATTGAGCGCGGTACGTTCGCCGGTCAGCAAGACGCGGGAAGGACCGTCCAGCTCGAACAGCGGCTGGTTTGCCGTAATTGCATCGCCGTCTTCAACGTGCCAGATAATCTGCACATCATCACCCGCCAGCTGGGTAAATACCTCTTCGACCCAACGCTTGCCGCAAAACACGCCCTCTTCACGGGTGATAATGACCGCGTGCGAGCGTGTCTCTTTTGGCAATAATTGTGCGGTAATATCCTTTTCAGCGTTAACGTCACCGCCCAGATCTTCTTTCAAAGCATGGGAGACGCTTGCCGGAATATCCATATTAATACGTTCCAGAAGCGCTTCACGTCGGTGGTCCGGGTTGTAGCGGCGAGGCGGCATGATAAAACTCCAAATTGGTAACGAATCATAATATTGAAACATGCTACTCTGAACCGAGTCATTGCACCATACAGAAGGAGTTCCAGCATGTTGTTAGAAAACGGATGGCTGGTGGATGCGCGGCGTGTGCCCTCGCCGCACCACGATTGCCGCCCGGAGGATGAAAAGCCCACACTGCTGGTGGTTCATAATATTAGTCTCCTGCCGGGTGAATTTGGCGGCCCGTGGATCGATGCGTTATTCACGGGAACTATTGATCCCGATGCTCATCCCTTCTTTGCTGAAATTGCACATCTGCGCGTATCGGCTCACTGCCTGATTCGTCGCGATGGTGAAGTGGTTCAGTATGTTCCCTTTGATAAGCGCGCCTGGCATGCCGGCGTGTCGATGTATCACGGGCGCGAACGGTGCAACGATTTTTCTATCGGGATCGAAATGGAAGGCACGGATACTACGCCCTACACCGATTCACAGTATCAACGGCTAGCGGCAGTGACCCGCACGCTTATCGGACTCTACCCGGCTATCGCCGACAATATCACGGGACACAGTGATATTGCCCCGGAGAGAAAAACCGATCCCGGCCCGGCCTTTGACTGGCCCCGGTTTCGCGCCATGCTCACCGCGTCGTCAGAATAAGGAGATACCATGACGTTGTTTACCATGCTGCTGGTTATCATCGCTGAACGCCTGTTCAAGCTCGGCGAGCACTGGCATCTGGATCACCGGCTGGAGGTGTTATTCCGCCGTATCAAACATTTTTCCATGCTGCGCACGCTGCTGATGATGGCAGGGGTGATGGTCATTACGTTCCTGCTCCTGCGCTCGCTGTACGGACTCTTTTTCAACGTGCCGCTGCTGGTGGTGTGGATCCTGCTTGGAGTGCTGTGCATTGGCGCAGGCAAGGTGCGTTTGCACTATCACGCCTACCTGAAAGCCGCCTCCCGTGACGATGCCCATGCGCGCGGTGCCATGGCGAGCGAGCTGACGATGATCCACGGCGTGCCGCCTGACTGCGACGAGCGCGAATTCCTGCGCGAGCTGCAAAACGCGCTGCTGTGGATTAACTTCCGTTACTATCTTGCGCCGCTGTTCTGGTTTGTAGTGGGGGGGCCGTGGGGACCGGTACTGCTGATGGGGTATGCGTTCCTGCGCGCCTGGCAGACCTGGCTTGCACGTTATCTGACGCCGCATGAACGTTTGCTGTCCGGCATCGATGCCATCCTGCACGTTCTCGACTGGCTCCCCGTGCGTCTGGTGGGCGTAGTGTACGCGTTAATTGGACACGGTGAAAAAGCGCTTCCCGCGTGGTTTGCCTCGCTTACCGACCGCCATACGTCTCAGTACCAGGTGTTAACGCGTCTGGCGCAGTTCTCGCTGGCGCGCGAGCCGCATACAGACAAGATTGAAACGCCGAAGGCCGCTGTCTCCATGGCGAAGAAAACGTCGTTTGTGGTGGTGGTGATCGTGGCGCTGCTGACGATTTACGGCACGCTGGTGTAGGCCAGCGCGCCGCAAAGGCTAAAGCGTATCTGCGGGCGGGATGCCGAAATCAGGCATCCCGTTTTCATTCCAGCGGACAAGCTTCAGTCGGGTATGGCGATTCGGATCGTACAGCGGGTCGCCCTCAATTTCGGTGTAATTCCGCGCGTGATACACCAGCACATCTTCCCCTTCCGGCGTTTGCGTAAAGCTGTTGTGGCCCGGGCCGAACTGGCGGTTCTCATAGCTGGTAACGAACACTGGACGCGGGGATTTGTGCCAGTTTGCCGGGTTTTGCGGATCGGCATTCAGCTCTATCCACAGTAACCCCATGCAGTAGTTCTCGTCGGTGGCGCTGGCGGAATAGCTGATAAACAGCCGATCGCCGTGAACAAGTACCGCCGGGCCCTCGTTGACCCAAAACCCGCGACGCTCCCAGTCATACTCCGGCTTGCTGAGCATCACCGGCTCGCCTTTCAGCGTCCACGGGTTCTCCATTTCACACAGATAAAGATTGGAGTTGCCGGTGATATCCGGCGCTTTTTGCGCCCACAGATACCAGTGTTTCCCCTGATGAACAAAGGTGGTAGCGTCCAGAGCGAAGGTATCGAAAGGCGTTTTGATTTGCCCTTTATCCACCCACGCCCCGGTGAGCGGATCGCCGTCGGCACATTCAATGGCGAACATGCGGTGCTGGAACATTCCGAGCCCGTCGAGCGCCTGGGTGTGCGTCGCAGCAAAATAGATGTACCACTTCCCGTCGATGTGGTGCAGTTCCGGCGCCCAGATTAGCTGGCTCATCGGCCCGGTCTCGGGTTTGCGCCAGACCACTACTTCTTCGGCATGACGTAAGTCTTCCAGCGACGCTGCGCGGCGGATCGCCAGCCTGTCGTACTCCGGCACGGAGGCGATAAAATAATACTGCCCCTCGTGGCGTAAAATGTACGGATCTGCGCGTTGTTCAATAAACGGGTTTGGCCAGGTTTGCATTTGGCTTTCCTTATTTTGTCTCAGCGACTTTGAGTTCCTGATAATCATTCAGCTCGCGGTAGTTATTGCGACGCTTTTCCAGATCGGACTGGATCTGCTTCATGGTTTCGCGGTCCACTTTCAGCAGGCGCACCACGCCCGCAGTAACTAAGTATCCAATGCCGGGAATGACGGTAAAGAGCAGCACGATCCCATTGATGGCGTCCGCGCTCTGCGCTTTTGCGCCCGCGTCATAACCGTACCAGGAGAGCAGGAAGCCGACCATCGCCCCGGCAATCGCCAGCCCCAGCTTCAGGAAGAAGATGTTGCCGGAGAAGCTGATCCCCGTGATGCGCTTACCGGTCTTCCACTCGCCGTAGTCGTCCACGTCGGCCATCAGCGACCAGTGTAGCGGAGACGGGATCTGGTGCAGGATGTTCAGCAGGACGTAGAGCACCACGATGGTGACGGTGGCTTTCGGGTCGAAGAAATAAAAGGCGGTTGAGAAAATCGCCAGAACGATATTGGTCCAGAAGAAGACCTTCAGCTTGCACCAGCGGTCGGTCAGCACTTTTGCCAGCATGCTGCCGAGCATCATGCCGACCACGCCCAGGCTGATAAACAGCGTGGCGAAGTGGGTGCTCTGGCCCATCACCCAGGTGACGTAATACATGGTGGCCGCCATGCGGATAAAGCCCGGGCAGACGTTGCAGAGCGTCAGGAGCAGAATGCGTACCCACTGGTCGTTCTTCCACACGTCTTTCAGATCGTTTTTCAGCTCGTCGTTGCTCTGTACCGCCGGACGCACGCGCTCGCGCACGGTGGCGAAGCAGAACAGGAACATGCAGGTCCCAATCAGCGCCAGGACGGTCATCGCCATCTGGTAGCCTTTGGCTTTGTTATCCCCGCCAAACCAGTCAGCCATCGGCAGCAGCGTTAATGAGAGCAGCAGCGTGGCGATACCGACCAGCACGAAGCGATAAGACTGGCAGGCCACGCGTTCTTTTGGATCGTTGGTGATCACCCCGCCCAGCGAGCAGTAGGGAATGTTGATGGCCGTATAGGTCAAAGAGAGCAGGAAGTAGGTGACAAACGCATAGATAACTTTGCTGTTATAGCTCCACTCCGGCGTGGTGAACATCAGAATGCTGAACAGCGCGTAGGGGAAAGCGATCCACAGCAGCCATGGACGAAACCGACCATATTTACTGCGGGTTCGGTCAGCAATCGCGCCCATGATCGGGTCCGTTACGGCATCAATCACGCGCACGGAAAGCAGCAGCACGCCGACCAGTGCAGGGGCAAGGCCAAAAATATCCGTATAAAAATAGTTAACAAACAGCATGATGGCGCCGAAGATGATGTTGCATCCCGCGTCGCCCATCCCATAGCCGATCTTTTCTTTTACTGACAGTGTGTTGTTATCCATCGACAGCTCTCCGGTTTACGGTATGGAGAGAATTATTCGCTGGCAAAGGAATATATGCGTTGCAGTATCAGGGCGGTGATATGGATAAAAGCGCTGTGGGCGTGAAAGTGTGAGGGAGGTAACAACGCGCGGCACCCGCAAAAGCAGGCGCCGCGGAGAGGGGCTTAGTGTGCCTTCATGGCTTTACGGCTTTTCTGACTGAAGAGATAGCCCACGCCAAGGATCGCAATCCAGACCGGGATCAGGTAGACGGAAATCGCCATTCCCGGCGTGATCAGCATGATCACCAGCACGGCCGCCATGAACACCAGGCACACCCAGTTGCCCAGCGGATAGAGCAGGGCAGGGAAGCGCGTGGTGACGCCCTGCTGCTGTTTTGCGCGGCGGAACTTCATGTGCGCCAGGCTGATCATCGCCCAGTTGATGACCAGGGCAGAGACCACCAGTGCCATCAGCAGGCCAAATGCCGATTCCGGTGCCATGTAGTTAATGAGTACGCACAGCGCGGTCACGACCGCCGAAACCAGAATTGTGTTTACCGGCACGCCGCGTTTATCGACGTTGAGCAGCGCTTTTGGCGCGTTCCCCTGCTGGGCCAGGCCGAACAGCATGCGGCTGTTGCAGTATACGCAGCTGTTGTAAACGGAGAGCGCGGCGGTCAGCACCACGATGTTCAGGGCGTTCGCGACAAAGGTGTCGCCCAGCTCGTGGAAGATCAGCACAAACGGGCTGGTGTCGGCGGTCACGCGCGTCCACGGCAGCAGGGAGAGCAGCACGGCCAGCGAGCCCACATAGAAGATCAGAATGCGATAGATAACCTGGTTAGTGGCTTTTGGAATGCTCTGCTCCGGGTTGTCGGCTTCAGCGGCGGTGATGCCCACCAGCTCGAGGCCGCCGAAGGAGAACATGATAATGGCCATCATCATTACCAGGCCGGTCATGCCGTGAGGCAGGAATCCGCCCTGTTCCCAGAGGTTGCGCACGGTGGCCTGCGGGCCGCCGTTGCCGCTGAACAGCAGCCAGCCGCCAAAGATAATCATCGCCACTACGGCAATCACCTTAATAATGGCAAACCAGAACTCCATTTCCCCGAATACTTTTACGTTGGTCAGGTTAATGGCGTTAATAATGACGAAGAAAGCCGCTGCGGAGGCCCAGGTTGGGATCTCGGGATACCAGAACTGAATGTATTTCCCGACGGCGGTAAGCTCGGCCATGGCAACCAGAACGTACAGCACCCAGTAGTTCCAGCCCGAGGCGAAACCGGCAAAGCTGCCCCAGTATTTATAGGCAAAGTGGCTGAAGGAGCCTGCGACCGGCTCTTCAACCACCATTTCACCCAGCTGGCGCATGATGAGAAAAGCTATGAAACCCGCAATCGCGTAACCCAAAATAATGCCGGGACCGGCTGACTGGATAACGGATGCGCTGCCCAGAAACAGGCCGGTACCAATCGCACCGCCCAGTGCGATGAGCTGTATATGGCGGTTTTTAAGCCCGCGCTTTAGCTGATCGCCGTGCTGTTGAGCTTCCATTTGAAACCTCGTGTGTGGTTGTTATGTTCACGCTGTGCGTGTGTAATTATGAAAATCCATATTCTGTATTTATTTCTTTACGGTTAACGAGACCGAAAAAAGCGGGAATGACTTCCGTAAGCGCAAGAATAGTGGTAAGTGCCTGCGAATGCACCTGCTTTATGAAGGGGTGATGACGACTTGAATAAAAAGAAAGCATTTGTAAATCGGCCCGCTCATTCTTCCTCACCCAACCTATAGAATAGAAATGCGCCGTAAGTGGGCGAATTTTCATTATTTGCCTTGTTGAATCGCTTCAGATTGCAAAAACCCTCGTTTCATTATGGTTAAAACTCCCTCTTTGTGAGTAATCAACTCATTTGTGCAAAGTTACATTTCTGAAACGTTATTTCTGTAAGGTTGTTAAAATGTGCAGGGTTTACTGATTTCAATCAAAACCAATATGGACAGAAGGTGAATACTTTGTTACTTTAGCGATACGAAATAGAAATTGGTAAGACCAATTGACTCCGGGCAAAAAGGCGTAAGACAGGGAATATGGCCTACAGCAAAATTCGCCAACCAAAACTATCTGATGTGATTGAGCAGCAGCTGGAGTTTTTAATCCTCGAAGGGACTCTGCGCCCGGGTGAGAAACTTCCGCCAGAACGCGAGCTGGCAAAACAGTTCGACGTTTCACGTCCCTCTCTGCGTGAGGCGATTCAACGTCTCGAAGCAAAGGGCTTGCTGCTTCGTCGCCAGGGCGGCGGAACCTTTGTGCAAAACAGCCTGTGGCAGAGCTTCAGCGATCCGCTGGTAGAACTTCTCTCTGACCACCCAGAATCCCAGTTTGACCTGCTTGAGACCCGTCACGCGCTTGAAGGTATTGCGGCCTATTACGCCGCCCTTCGCAGCACTGATGAAGATCGCGTGCGTATCCGCGAACTGCATCAGGCCATTGAACGGGCACAGCAGTCCGGCGATTTAGACGCCGAGTCCAGCGCCGTCGTCCAGTATCAAATCGCCGTCACCGAAGCGGCCCACAACGTGGTGCTCCTCCATCTGCTACGCTGCATGGAGCCGATGCTGGCCCAGAACGTTCGTCAGAATTTTGAATTGTTGTATGCCCGTCGGGACATGCTCCCACTGGTAAGCAACCATCGCACCCGAGTATTCGAGGCGATAATGGCCGGGGAACCGGAGCAGGCGCGCGAAGCGTCGCACCGCCATCTGGCTTTCATTGAGGAAATCTTGCTGGACCGCAGCCGTGAACAATCGCGTCGCGAACGTTCATTACGCCGCATACAGCAACGAAAGGATTAAGCGCCAGGTACTTTTAGAGCGCGGCAACTAAACGCAGAACCTGTCTTATTGTGCTTTTGGTTGTTCAAATAGTTCGGGTTATATCGCGGCGGCAAGCGCGCGAATCCCCGGGAGCATAGCGAACTATGTGACCGGGGTGAGAAAGCGCAGCCAACAAAGAGATAACCCGAAATATTAAGAACAAAGAGCACAATGGGACAGGTTCCAGACAAATCAACGTATTAGATAGATAAGGAATACCCCCATGTCAGAACGTCTCCAAAATGACGTGGATCCGATCGAAACTCGCGACTGGCTACAGGCGATCGAATCGGTCATCCGTGAAGAAGGTGTTGAGCGCGCTCAGTATCTGATTGATCAGCTGCTTTCTGAAGCCCGCAAAGGCGGTGTGAAGGTTGCTTCAGGTGCAGGGGCTAGCAACTACGTAAACACGATTGCCGTCGAAGACGAACCGGAATACCCGGGCAATCTGGATCTGGAACGTCGTATCCGTTCTGCAATCCGCTGGAACGCCATCATGACCGTTCTGCGCGCATCCAAGAAAGACCTGGAACTGGGTGGTCACATGGCGTCCTTCCAGTCTTCTGCGACCGTTTACGAAGTGTGCTTCAACCACTTCTTCCGTGCAGCGAACGAGAAAGACGGCGGCGATCTGGTGTACTTCCAGGGCCACATCTCTCCGGGTATCTATGCACGTGCATTCCTGGAAGGTCGTCTGACTGAAGAGCAGATGAACAACTTCCGTCAGGAAGTTCACGGTAAAGGTCTGTCTTCTTACCCGCACCCTAAACTGATGCCTGAATTCTGGCAGTTCCCGACCGTATCTATGGGTCTGGGCCCAATCGGTGCGATCTACCAGGCTAAATTCCTGAAATACCTGGAACACCGTGGTCTGAAAGACACCTCTGAGCAGACCGTTTACGCCTTCCTGGGCGACGGCGAAATGGATGAGCCAGAATCCAAAGGTGCGATCACCATCGCAACCCGTGAGAAGCTGGACAACCTGTGCTTCATCATCAACTGTAACCTGCAGCGTCTGGATGGTCCGGTAACCGGTAACGGCAAGATCATCAACGAACTGGAAGGCATCTTCGCAGGTGCTGGCTGGAACGTGATCAAGGTCATGTGGGGCGGTCGTTGGGATGAACTGCTGCGTAAAGATACCAGCGGTAAGCTGATCCAGCTGATGAACGAAACCGTTGACGGTGACTACCAGACCTTCAAATCCAAAGACGGTGCCTACGTTCGTGAGCACTTCTTCGGTAAATATCCTGAAACCGCAGCACTCGTTGCTGACTGGACTGATGAGCAGATCTGGGCCCTGAACCGTGGTGGTCACGATCCGAAGAAAGTCTACGCTGCACTGAAAAAAGCGCGTGAAACCAAAGGTAAAGCGACTGTAATCCTGGCCCATACCATCAAAGGTTACGGCATGGGTGATACCGCAGAAGGTAAAAACATCGCTCACCAGGTTAAGAAAATGAACATGGACGGCGTGCGTTATATCCGCGACCGTTTCAACGTTCCAGTGACCGATGAGCAGGTAGAAAACCTGTCTTACATCACCTTCCCGGAAGGCTCTGAAGAGCACAAGTACCTGCACGAACGTCGTCAGGCGCTGAAAGGCTACCTGCCAGCTCGTCAGCCAAACTTCACCGAGAAGCTGGAACTGCCAGCGCTGGAAGACTTCTCTCAGCTGCTGGAAGAGCAGAACAAAGAGATCTCCACCACTATCGCTTTCGTTCGTGCCCTGAACGTGATGCTGAAGAACAAGTCGATCAAAGATCGTCTGGTTCCAATCATCGCCGACGAAGCGCGTACTTTCGGTATGGAAGGTCTGTTCCGTCAGATCGGTATCTACAGCCCGAACGGCCAGCAGTACACCCCGCAGGACCGTGAGCAGGTTGCATACTACAAAGAAGACGAGAAAGGTCAGATTCTGCAGGAAGGTATCAACGAGCTGGGCGCAGGCGCATCCTGGCTGGCTGCTGCGACCTCTTACAGCACCAACAACCTGCCGATGATCCCGTTCTACATCTACTACTCCATGTTCGGGTTCCAGCGTATCGGTGACCTGTGCTGGCAGGCAGGCGACCAGCAGGCTCGCGGCTTCCTGGTAGGCGGTACCTCCGGTCGTACGACTCTGAACGGTGAAGGTCTGCAGCACGAAGATGGCCACAGCCACATTCAGTCTCTGACTATCCCTAACTGTATCTCTTACGACCCGTCTTACGCGTACGAAGTGGCAGTCATCATGCATGACGGTCTGCAGCGCATGTACGGTGAAGCGCAAGAGAACATTTACTACTACATCACCACCCTGAACGAAAACTACCACATGCCGGCAATGCCAGCAGGTGCCGAGGAAGGTATCCGTAAAGGTATCTACAAACTCGAAACCCTCGAAGGTAGCAAAGGTAAAGTTCAGCTGCTGGGCTCCGGCTCTATCCTGCGTCACGTACGTGAAGCAGCGCAGATCCTGGCGAAAGACTACGGTGTGGGTTCCGACGTGTACTCTGTGACTTCCTTCACTGAACTGGCGCGTGATGGCCAGGATTGTGAGCGTTGGAACATGCTGCACCCAATGGAAACTCCACGCGTTCCGTACATCGCTCAGGTGATGAACGACGCGCCAGCGGTGGCGTCTACTGACTATATGAAACTGTTCGCTGAGCAGGTTCGTACTTACGTTCCAGCTGATGATTATCGCGTTCTGGGTACTGACGGCTTCGGTCGTTCTGACAGCCGCGAAAACCTGCGTCACCACTTCGAAGTTGATGCTTCTTACGTGGTTGTAGCAGCACTGGGCGAACTGGCTAAACGTGGCGAAATCGATAAGAAAGTGGTTGCGGACGCAATCACCAAATTCAACATCGATGCAGAAAAAGTTAACCCGCGTCTGGCGTAAGAGGTAAAAGAATAATGGCTATCGAAATCAATGTACCGGACATCGGGGCTGATGAAGTTGAAATCACCGAGATCCTGGTCAAAGTAGGCGACAAAGTTGAAGCTGAACAGTCGCTGATCACCGTAGAAGGCGATAAAGCCTCTATGGAAGTCCCGTCTCCTCAGGCTGGCATCGTTAAAGAGATCAAAGTCTCTGTTGGCGATAAAACCGAGACCGGCAAACTGATCATGATTTTCGATTCCGCCGACGGTGCAGCAGCAGCTGCACCTGCGCAGGAAGAGAAGAAAGCCGCTCCGGCCGCCGCTGCTCCAGCAGCTGCCGCGAGCGCGAAAGAAGTGAACGTGCCTGACATCGGCGGTGACGAAGTTGAAGTCACTGAAATCCTGGTGAAAGTGGGCGACACCGTTGCGGCTGAGCAGTCACTGATCACCGTAGAAGGCGATAAAGCCTCTATGGAAGTGCCGGCTCCGTTCGCGGGTACCGTTAAAGAGATCAAGATCAACACCGGCGACAAAGTGTCTACCGGGTCGCTTATCATGATCTTCGAAGTGGCGGGTGCTGCACCTGCACCTGCTGCTGCGCCTGCGCAGGCCGCTGCTCCGGCTCCGGCTGCTGCACCAGCAGCTGCTGGCGGCGCGAAAGACGTGAACGTACCGGACATCGGCGGTGACGAAGTTGAAGTGACCGAAGTGATGGTGAAAGTGGGCGACAAAGTTGCCGCTGAACAATCACTGATCACCGTTGAAGGCGACAAAGCTTCTATGGAAGTGCCAGCGCCGTTCGCGGGTACCGTTAAAGAGATCAAGATCAGCACCGGCGACAAAGTGTCTACCGGCTCTCTGATCATGGTCTTCGAAGTGGAAGGCGCTGCGCCTGCCGCAGCTCCGGCTGCCGCGGCTGCTCCAGCCCCTGCTGCTGCACCGGCTCAGGCTGCTAAACCAGCCGCTGCCCCTGCTGCTAAAGCAGAAAAATCTGAGTTCGCTGAAAACGACGCTTATGTCCACGCTACCCCGCTGATTCGTCGCCTGGCGCGCGAATTCGGTGTTAACCTGGCGAAAGTGAAAGGGACCGGCCGTAAGGGTCGTATCCTGCGCGAAGACGTTCAGACCTACGTGAAAGACGCGGTGAAACGCGCCGAAGCTGCACCAGCTGCAGCCGCTGGCGGCGGTATCCCGGGCATGCTGCCATGGCCGAAAGTGGACTTCAGCAAGTTCGGCGAAATCGAAGAAGTGGAGCTGGGCCGCATCCAGAAAATCTCTGGTGCTAACCTGAGCCGTAACTGGGTGATGATCCCGCACGTTACGCACTTCGACAAAACCGATATCACCGATCTGGAAGCCTTCCGTAAACAGCAGAACGCTGAAGCTGAGAAGCGCAAACTGGACGTGAAATTCACCCCAGTGGTCTTCATCATGAAAGCCGTTGCCGCTGCCCTTGAGCAGATGCCACGCTTCAACAGCTCCCTGTCCGAAGACGGCCAGAAGCTGACGCTGAAGAAATACATCAACATCGGTGTTGCGGTTGATACGCCAAATGGTCTGGTTGTTCCGGTCTTCAAAGACGTGAACAAGAAGAGCATCACTGAGCTGTCCCGTGAACTGACCGTGATCTCCAAGAAAGCGCGTGATGGTAAGCTGACTGCCGGCGAAATGCAGGGCGGCTGCTTCACTATCTCCAGCATCGGCGGCCTGGGTACCACCCACTTCGCACCGATTGTTAACGCGCCGGAAGTGGCTATCCTCGGTGTGTCCAAGTCCGCGATGGAGCCGGTGTGGAACGGCAAAGAGTTCGTGCCGCGTCTGATGATGCCAATCTCTCTGTCCTTCGACCACCGCGTGATCGACGGTGCTGATGGTGCGCGCTTCATCACCATCATCAACAACATGCTGAGCGACATTCGCCGCCTGGTGATGTAATCGAAAAGCCGGCCAGTCGGCCGGCTTTTTTCTGATAATCTCATGGTGTTTGTGAGGTTATTGGCGAAAGCGACAATTCGTGAGCCGTTTGTTGTTTCAAAATTGTTAACAATTTTGTAAACTGCGGGCGGATAGAACGACCCGGTGGACGACGGGTATAAATTAAGAGGTCATGATGAGCACAGAAATCAAAACTCAGGTCGTAGTACTTGGGGCAGGCCCGGCAGGTTACTCCGCAGCATTCCGTGCAGCGGATTTAGGTCTGGAAACCGTCATCGTAGAACGTTACAGCACCCTCGGCGGTGTTTGTCTGAACGTCGGCTGTATCCCTTCTAAAGCGCTGCTCCACGTAGCGAAAGTTATCGAAGAAGCCAAAGCGCTGGCTGAACACGGTATCGTCTTCGGCGAGCCGAAAACCGATATCGACAAAATTCGTACCTGGAAAGAGAAAGTTATCACTCAGCTGACCGGCGGTCTGGCGGGTATGGCCAAAGGCCGTAAAGTGAAAGTGGTAAACGGTCTGGGTAAATTCACCGGTGCGAACACCCTGGAAGTGGAAGGCGAAAACGGCAAAACCGTGATCAACTTCGACAACGCGATCATCGCGGCAGGCTCTCGCCCAATCGAACTGCCATTCATTCCGCATGAAGATCCACGCGTGTGGGATTCCACCGATGCGCTGGAGCTGAAAACCGTTCCTAAGCGTCTGCTGGTCATGGGCGGCGGTATCATCGGTCTGGAAATGGGTACCGTGTACCATGCGCTGGGTTCAGAGATCGACGTGGTTGAAATGTTCGACCAGGTTATCCCGGCTGCCGACAAAGACATCGTTAAAGTCTTCACCAAACGCATCAGCAAGAAATTCAACCTGATGCTGGAAACCAAAGTGACTGCCGTTGAAGCGAAAGAAGACGGTATTTACGTTTCCATGGAAGGCAAAAAAGCCCCATCCGAACCACAGCGTTACGACGCCGTGCTGGTGGCTATCGGTCGTGTGCCGAACGGTAAAAACCTCGACGCGGGCAAAGCTGGCGTGGAAGTGGACGACCGTGGCTTTATCCGCGTTGACAAACAGCTGCGCACTAACGTGCCGCACATCTTTGCTATCGGCGATATCGTCGGTCAGCCAATGCTGGCGCACAAAGGTGTTCACGAAGGTCACGTTGCCGCTGAAGTTATCGCCGGCATGAAGCACTACTTCGATCCGAAAGTCATTCCATCTATCGCGTACACCGAGCCAGAAGTGGCATGGGTGGGTCTGACTGAGAAAGAAGCGAAAGAGAAAGGCATCAGCTACGAAACCGCCACCTTCCCGTGGGCTGCTTCTGGCCGTGCTATCGCTTCCGACTGCGCTGACGGTATGACCAAACTGATCTTCGACAAAGAAACTCACCGCGTCATCGGTGGTGCGATTGTCGGTACCAACGGCGGCGAGCTGCTGGGTGAAATCGGTCTGGCTATCGAAATGGGCTGTGACGCTGAAGACATCGCGCTGACCATCCACGCTCACCCGACTCTGCACGAGTCCGTGGGCCTGGCGGCAGAAGTGTTTGAAGGCAGCATCACCGACCTGCCAAACGCGAAAGCGAAGAAGAAATAAGTTTCTTCAGATGAAAAAAAGCGGCCAATGGCCGCTTTTTTTATGCGCTGCGTTCAGGGGGCCACAGGCTGCCAGGTTTTATCAGGGCTATAGGCGGCTAGCGCCCGGGCTTTCTGCTCTGAATCACTGCCGAGATCGGACTGGTACACCTTGTCGTCCTGGTTTATCACAAAGCTCATTACGCCCGTCTGACCGTAGCTAACCGGCCAGGCCACCATCGCGAAACCGTTACTCTCCGGCAGGATGCGGAAGCGATAGCCGTGATAGCCGGTACCTGGCTCTTTCGGGCTAAATGCCGGGCCGAGCGGGCTGGGCGCTTCGCCGGGCGAGGCGGGCCAGTACAAACCGTCTTTTTTGCCTTTCGAGCTGACAATCTTCTGCGCGTATTTCTGGTTCATCGCAAAATAGCTTTGCTGAGCATCAACATAGGCATGTAAGGCTTCAATGGCGGCGAGCTCGTTACGCCCGATTTCGCGGGTCAGGATCTCTTCTGCCCCTTCTTTGATGTCGAACTGCCAGCCTGCAGAGGTTTTGATCACCGGGATGGGAAGCTGCCAGCCGCTGTCTCCGACAACCAGATGCGCCGTATCTCCTTCGACAACCGTGGTATGACGGACGTTCCAGTCGCGCAGGAAGCGATCGACGGCATCCGGATCAACGCCCTCAGGGGGCAGAAAATCGCGCCAGTTCTCTCCAAGCAGGTTGGTCATCGCGCTCTCATTTTGCTCACTGATGGCTTTGGTCAGCGCATCGGTTGCCTGAGCGGGGGTGCTAAAGGACTGCTGCGCCATCACCGGGGCCGAAAGCATAAATAACACCATTCCGCTGAGTAGTTTACGTTTCATGTCGGTTCCCTTAGCGATGTCGAATTTCACGGCGTTCAGCGCGTCCACCAGACGCCTGACGTGGCTGCTGCTGGCGCGCAGCGAGCTGTCTGCTTTGCGCACCGCGCTGCTGCTGCGCCTGCCAGTTCGCCGAGCGGCTGTCGTTACCGCTCAGCGCATTGGCCCGCGGCTGGCTGTTTCGCTGCTGCAGAGTGCGTTGCTGCGCGGGCTGTGAAGCCCGTTTCTCTTGTCTCTGCCCGGTGGTCTGGCGGTTTTCTCGCTGCTGCGCGGTGCTCCGCTTCGTCGTCTGCGGTTTGGTGTCGTAGCCGCGATAGTTATTGCGCTGCGAAATCTGCTTCAGCTGTTCGCCTGAGGCCTGACGCTGCACGTCTTTCGTTCCGGAGCGCGCCGTTTGCGGGAAGGTTTTACCCGTGGACTTCTCCATCTGGCTTAGCGCTGCCTGGCGCTGGCTATCGCGGTTAACCGGTTTTTGCTGCGTTGAACTTAGCCCTGCGGCCGCGTTGGTGGAGTGGAAGCGAGTGTTGAGCTGGTTAGTCGGATAGGGCACGCCTTCCCGATAGGCCGGGTTGTGCTGCCAGGTACGGTTAGCGTCCGTCAGGCGCTGTCCGCTGATTTTATTGAAGTTCTCGACGTTGATATTGATGTTGTTATCACCGTTGCGGTTATAGCCGCCATGATTATCCCAGTCGTCATGGTGATGATCCCAGTCATCGTCGTCATCCCAGTCGATGTTGCTGAAGATGGCATAGGTAGTGGCAACACCCAGGCTGAAGCCTAAACCGTTTACGAAGCTGCTGCCAAACTGCTCCCCGGGTGTAGGCGGGAGATAGGTGGGAGGATAGGCGGTGTTTGGCCAGGTCCCGTAAACCGTATTGGGGTTATAGGTGGGGACGTAAACAACCTGCGGATCGGCAGATTCAATTTTGATTACCGTTGGGGCGGGCGCGACCGTCGTTGTTGTCGTTGCCTCAGTGGCGCTGGTTTTCGCTGGCGCCGGTTTTGTCACGGTGGTGACCGTCTGCTGAGGGGTGGATTGTAGAGCGCCGGTCTTCTGCGCCAGCGCGCGCAGGCGCTGAACGGAATCCATCACGTCTTTCGGCTGCGCGAGAAACGCATCACCCAGATTTTGTACCCACGGCGGGTTTTCACCCATCAGGGACATAAGCTGAGGAAACGCGACCAGCGATTTTACGCTGGGATCCCAGGGCTGGCTGGCAACGGCCTGAATCGCGGCGTCCCCTTCCATTTTAGGGTTGTCTTTGGACCACTGCGCCGCCTGGATCACGTTGGCCGGATAGGTCGACGCCATTAAAATTTGCGACAGCAGGGCATCCGGGTAGAGCGCGATGGGAGCAACCCACTGATCGATTTGCGCGGCAGTGTAGGCTGGCGCGACAACAGGTGCGGGCTGGGCTGCGGCAGGCGCAGGTGCAGCCGGTTGTTGTGCGACGGGGGCCGGCGCGGCGGGCTCCGTGGCGCGGCCTTTGACAAACATGACGCCCGAGGCGGCAAACAGCCCGGCACTGCACACAAGGACGAGCAGATGTGGCTTAAAGGGCAACTTCATAAAATGACTCCAACGAGACAAGCGCTGTGCCGTGAGGCGTTACGGTTGGCGTGAGTATTATTCACCCGTCTTTTACAGTTTTGACTTTTATTGGGAAGCGTCCGGGACGTCCGGATAAAGAGTGTGAGTATTTATTACACAATTATATCTGATGAAGAAAAAACTGAAGCGTCACGGTGCAGAAGATACCGCAAAAAGATGCCCTGAATCCCCGCTACACCATGCTTAACGATTCAGCAAATTTTTTAATGTTGCTTTTTTGTAAACGGATTAACACTGTGCAGAAATCCTGCTATGCTGCCCGACGCGGTATCGGGCATTTACCCTACAAACTGCTGTCTCACAGGAGCGTGAAGAGAACGCCCGCCGCATATGACAATGAGAGCGAGGAGAACCGTCGTGCTAGAAGAATACCGTAAGCACGTAGCAGAACGTGCCGCCGAGGGAATTGTACCCAAACCTTTAGATGCAACCCAAATGGCCGCGCTCGTCGAGCTGCTGAAGAACCCGCCTAAGGGCGAAGAAGAATTCCTGTTAGATCTGCTGATCAACCGCGTACCGCCTGGCGTAGATGAAGCTGCCTACGTAAAAGCCGGATTCCTTGCTGCTATCGCCAAAGGCGAAGCCACCTCCCCACTGGTTACTCCTGAAAAAGCCATTGAACTGCTCGGCACCATGCAGGGTGGTTACAACATTCATCCGCTGATTGACGCGCTGGATAACGACAAGCTGGCACCAATTGCCGCTAAAGCGCTCTCTTCCACGCTGCTGATGTTCGATAACTTCTACGACGTAGAAGAAAAAGCCAAAGCAGGCAACGTCTATGCGAAGCAGGTGATGCAGTCCTGGGCCGATGCCGAATGGTTCCTGAACCGTCCTGCTCTGGCTGAAAAAATCACCGTTACCGTCTTTAAAGTGACCGGTGAAACCAACACCGATGACCTCTCTCCGGCACCGGACGCGTGGTCTCGCCCGGATATCCCTCTGCACGCTCTGGCGATGCTGAAAAACGCCCGTGAAGGCATTGAGCCGGATCAGCCGGGCAGCGTTGGCCCGATCAAACAGATCGAAGCTCTGCAGAAAAAAGGGTTCCCGCTGGCCTATGTGGGTGACGTTGTGGGTACCGGTTCTTCCCGTAAGTCCGCAACCAACTCCGTGCTGTGGTTCATGGGCGACGACATTCCGCACGTGCCAAACAAGCGCGGCGGCGGCCTGTGCCTCGGCGGCAAAATTGCGCCAATCTTCTTCAACACCATGGAAGATGCGGGCGCACTGCCGATCGAAGTGGACGTTTCTAACCTGAATATGGGCGACGTGATCGACGTTTACCCGTACAAAGGCGAAGTGCGCAACCACGAGACCAACGAGCTGCTGGCAAGCTTCGAGCTGAAAACCGACGTGCTGATCGACGAAGTGCGTGCCGGTGGTCGTATCCCGCTGATCATTGGTCGTGGTCTGACTACCAAAGCGCGTGAAGCGCTGGGTCTGCCGCACAGTGATGTATTCCGTCACGCGAAAGACGTTGCTGAAAGCAATCGCGGTTATTCTCTGGCACAGAAAATGGTGGGCCGCGCGTGCGGCGTAGCCGGTGTTCGTCCTGGCGCGTACTGCGAGCCTAAGATGACCTCCGTGGGCTCTCAGGACACCACTGGCCCAATGACCCGTGACGAACTGAAAGACCTGGCGTGCCTGGGCTTCTCTTCTGACCTGGTGATGCAGTCCTTCTGCCACACGGCGGCCTATCCGAAGCCGGTTGACGTGACCACGCACCACACGCTGCCAGACTTCATCATGAACCGCGGCGGCGTTTCCCTGCGTCCGGGCGACGGCGTCATCCACTCCTGGCTGAACCGCATGCTGCTGCCGGATACCGTGGGTACCGGCGGTGACTCCCATACCCGTTTCCCAATCGGTATCTCTTTCCCGGCGGGCTCCGGTCTGGTGGCGTTTGCTGCTGCGACTGGCGTGATGCCGCTGGATATGCCGGAATCGGTGCTGGTGCGCTTCAAAGGTAAAATGCAGCCGGGTATCACCCTGCGCGACCTGGTTCATGCCATCCCGCTGTATGCGATTAAACAGGGCCTGCTGACCGTTGAGAAGAAAGGTAAGAAAAACATCTTCTCTGGCCGTATCCTGGAAATTGAAGGGCTGCCGGATCTGAAAGTGGAGCAGGCGTTCGAGCTGACCGATGCTTCCGCCGAGCGTTCTGCGGCGGGCTGTACCATCAAGCTGAACAAAGAGCCGATTATCGAGTATCTGACCTCCAACATCGTGCTGCTGAAGTGGATGATTGCAGAAGGCTACGGCGACCGTCGTACGCTGGAGCGTCGTATCCAGGGCATGGAAAAATGGCTGGCCGATCCGCAACTGCTGGAAGCCGATGCTGACGCAGAGTACGCGGCGGTGATCGACATCGATCTGGCGGATATCAAAGAGCCAATCCTGTGTGCACCGAACGATCCGGACGACGCGCGTCCGCTGTCTGAGGTTCAGGGCGAGAAGATCGACGAAGTGTTCATCGGATCCTGTATGACCAACATCGGTCACTTCCGTGCTGCCGGTAAGCTGCTGGATACCCACAAAGGCCAGCTGCCAACCCGTCTGTGGGTGGCGCCGCCAACCCGTATGGACGCGGCTCAGCTGACCGAAGAGGGCTACTACAGCGTGTTTGGTAAGAGCGGTGCGCGTATCGAAATCCCTGGCTGTTCCCTGTGTATGGGCAACCAGGCGCGCGTAGCTGACGGTGCGACGGTGGTTTCCACCTCTACCCGTAACTTCCCGAACCGTTTAGGTACCGGTGCGAACGTCTTCCTGGCCTCTGCGGAGCTGGCGGCGGTTGCGGCGCTGATTGGCAAACTGCCAACGCCGGAAGAGTACCAGACCTTTGTGGCTCAGGTGGATAAGACCGCGGTGGATACCTATCGCTATCTGAACTTCGACCAGCTCTCTCAGTACACCGAGAAGGCCGACGGGGTTATCTTCCAGACGGCGGTATAAACAGCAAAACCGTCTCCATGAGACGGTTTTTTGTGTTTGCACCCTCTCCCACGGGAGAGGGACGGGGTGAGGGCATCAGGCCGCAGGGTCTTGCTCTCACCTTTTTATTTTCATTCCTCCCACCTCTCCCGCTTTTTTTCTTCCTCGCTGCTGCGATAATTACCTTAATGGCTTTGCAGAGGAAAACACTATGGATTACGAATTTCTGCGCGACATCACCGGAGTGGTGAAAGTGCATATGTCGATGGGCCACGAAGCCGTTGGACACTGGTTTAACGAAGAGGTGAAAGAAAATCTCGCACTTCTTGATGAGGTTGAACAGGCGGCAAATACGGTGAAAGGCAGTGAACGATCCTGGCAGCGCGCCGGGCATGAATATACGCTGTGGATGGACGGTGAAGAGGTCATGGTGCGTGCCAACCAGCTCGAGTTTTCAGGTGACGAGATGGAAGAGGGGATGAGCTACTACGACGAAGAAAGCCTGTCGATGTGCGGCGTAGAGGATTTCCTTCAGGTCGTGAACGCCTACCGTGACTTCATGAAACAGAAATAACAGCCCGGAGCATCCCTGCTCCGGCTTGCTCTTACACGGCCGGAATATTGCGGCCGTAGTAAATCTCGCGCATCTCTTTCCAGAGCAGGTCAGTAATCGCCTTACGCTCTTCTTCGCTCAAATCTTCCGGCTTCGTGTGGAACATGTAGTGCTTAAGGTCAAATTCCTTAAGTAACATCTTGGTATGGAAGATGTTTTCCTGATACACGTTCACGTCCATCATGTCGTACAGCGATTTCATGTCTTCGGACATAAAGTTCTGGATGGAGTTGATCTCGTGGTCGATGAAATGCTTCATGCCGTTGATATCACGGGTAAAACCGCGCACGCGATAGTCAATGGTGACGATGTCCGATTCCAGCTGGTGGATTAAATAGTTCAGCGCGTTCAGCGGGGAAATCACGCCGCAGGTCGACACTTCGATATCGGCACGGAACGTGCACAGCCCGCCTTCCGGGTGACTCTCCGGGTAGGTGTGCACGCAGATATGGCTTTTATCCAGGTGGGCCACGACCACTTCCGGCAGCGGGCCCGGATGTTCAGTTTTGTCGATAAGCTTCGGGTCGACCGGCTCTTCGCTGACCAGAATGGTCACGCTGGCGCCCTGAGGTTCATAATCCTGTCGGGCGATGTTCAGGATGTTTGCGCCGATAATGGAACAGGTTTCTGACAGGATCTCGGTCAGACGGTTGGCGTTGTAGAGTTCGTCGATATAGGCGATGTACCCATCGCGTTCTTCCGCTGTTTTGGCATAGCAGATATCGTAAATACAAAAACTCAGGCTTTTCGTCAGGTTGTTAAAGCCATGCAGTTTAAGCTTTTTCAATTAGCTCACCCCCTTAGTGGATAATGCGTCTTGCAGGTACTGCGGCAGAGCAAACGCTGCGGTATGGATAGCCGGATTGTAGTATCGGCACTGAAGACCGGCCTGATGGAAGCGGGCCTGAATAATTTCGGTGGAGAGATGGCGTAATACGTCGTTATCCGTTGCCCAGGCAAAGGTCATGATCCCGCCGTAGTACGTCGGAATGGCCGCCTGATAGAAGCTGACATCATCGAAATAGGTGCTGAGCTTACGATGGCTGTCGAGCGCTTCATCCTGCTGCAGGAAGCAGACGCCATTTTGTGCGACGAAGATCCCGCCCGGGTTCAGGCAGCGCTTGCAGCCTTCGTAGAAGGAGGAGGTAAACAGCGACGCGCCGGGGCCGATTGGGTCGGTGCAGTCGGAGATGATCACGTCAAAGGTCTGCGAGGTCTGGTTAACAAAGTTAACGCCGTCGTCAATCACCAGGCTAAAGCGCGGATCGTCATAGCTACCGGCATTGTGGTTGGGCAGATACTGGCGGCAGAAAGAGACGACGCCCGCATCGATTTCCACCATGGTGATGGTTTCGATGGAACGATGGCGGGAAACTTCACGCAGCATTGCACCGTCGCCACCGCCGATAATCAGGACATGCTTCGCGTGACCGTGCGCCAGCAGCGGGACGTGGGTCATCATCTCATGATAGATAAACTCGTCGCGCTCGGTGGTTTGCACAACACCGTCCAGCGCCATGACGCGGCCAAAGGCGGCATTCTCGAAGATGATCAGATCCTGGTGATCGGTTTTCTCATGATAGAGCACGTTATCAACGGCAAAGTACTGACCAAACTGGTCATGCAGTGTTTCATGCCACAACGTGTGGTCGGCCATAGCGAACTCCTCCTGTATTAACATCCGTTATGCTCACAAAAAATGAGCGAAACATGATAGCTAACTCTAACCGTGGTTGCACGGTCAGAGGTTCAACAGGGGCGTCGGGAAGGTTATTTCACGTAGGCGAGCAGGCTGAGCGAATCGCGAGCTAGCGCTTTGCATTTTTTGGCAGTGGGAATACCAATACCGCTTAAGTCACGGTAGCTGTCTTCACCGAGCGCCTTCATGTCGAAGCTGTCGTAGTTGCTGAGATCCCACTGGTTCTGCTGGGCAAAAAAGACCAGCGCGCGGCGAATTTGCCCGTTGGGTAAATTCTGGTAGCCACAATCATTTTTCAGGAATACAAAAACCGCCGTTAAATCGGCCATATCTTCCGCTTCATTTTCACTTAGCGCATAGCTGTTCGCACACATTGCCATCAGGCTTCCGAACAAAATTGTCCTGAAAAACGTCTTCATTGCTTCTACCACTTCTTCACGGAAAATTAACGTTAGCATACTTGATGCCAGTGCGACGATCTTTATTATTGCCGCTTGACTTGACCTTCCGGTAAGGGGAGGGTTTATGCTCAAAAGATCGCCTGCTGGAAATAAGGAAATGAACATGCAACGTCGTGATTTTTTAAAATATTCCGCTGTGCTGGGGGCTGCCAGCGCATTACCACTCTGGAGCCGCGCGGTTTTTGCGGCCGACAGACCTGCCTTACCCATCCCTGACTTACTGACCGCTGACGCCCGCAGCCGTATCCAGCTTGTGGTTCAGGCCGGTAAAACAACATTCGGTGCGCACAACGCCACGACGTGGGGCTATAACGGTAATTTGCTCGGTCCGGCGCTTCAGCTACGTAAAGGGAAAGCGGTGACGGTGGATATCCACAACACGCTCGCCGAAGAGACGACGCTGCACTGGCACGGGCTGGAAGTGCCGGGCGAGGTGGACGGCGGGCCGCAGGGCATTATCAAAGCGGGCGGTACGCGCAGCGTCACCTTTACGCCCGAGCAGCGCGCGGCGACCTGCTGGTTCCATCCGCATCAGCATGGCAAAACGGGCCATCAGGTGGCGATGGGGCTGGCGGGGCTGGTGCTGATTGAAGACGACGAGAGCCGCCTGCTGCGCCTGCCGAAACAGTGGGGCATCGACGACGTACCGGTGATTGTGCAGGACAAGAAATTCAACGCTGACGGGCAAATAGACTACCAGCTGGACGTGATGAGCGCGGCGGTAGGCTGGTTTGGCGACACGCTGCTGACCAACGGCGCCATTTACCCTCAGCATGCCGCGCCGAACGGCTGGCTGCGCCTGCGCCTGCTCAACGGCTGTAACGCTCGCTCGCTCAATTTCGCCACTAGCGATAAGCGTCCGCTGTACGTGGTCGCCAGCGATGGCGGCCTGCTGCCGGAGCCGGTGAAGGTAAGTGAGCTGCCGATGCTGATGGGCGAACGCTTTGAGGTGCTGGTGGATATCAGCGACGGCAAGCCGTTTGACCTCGTGACGATGCCGGTGAGCCAGATGGGGATGGCGGTCGCACCGTTTGATAAGCCGCATCCGGTGCTTCGTATTCAGCCGCTGTTAGTGACCGCATCCGGCACGCTGCCTGATACGTTAACCACTCTGCCAGCCCTCCCGTCGCTGGAGGGGCTTACGCAGCGCAAGCTGCAGCTCTCCATGAACCCGATGCTCGATATGATGGGGATGCAGGCGCTGATGGCGAAATATGGCGATAAGGCGATGGCGGGGATGCACCACGGGCAGATGATGGGCCACATGAATATGGACCACGGCAAAATGGGCGGCATGGGGAACATGAATCACGGCGACCATGGCTTTGATTTCCACAACGCCAACATGATCAACGGCAAAGCGTTCGACATGAACACGCCGATGTTTGCTGCGACAAAAGGTCAGCTTGAGCGCTGGGTGATTTCAGGCGAAGGGGACATGATGCTGCATCCGTTCCATATCCACGGCACCCAGTTCCGTATTCTCACAGAGAACGGCAAAGCGCCGGATGCGCATCGCGCGGGCTGGAAAGATACGGTGAGAGTGGAAGGCGGCGTCAGCGAGGTGCTGGTGAAGTTTGACCACGATGCGCCGAAGGAGTTTGCCTATATGGCACACTGCCACCTGCTGGAGCATGAGGATACGGGGATGATGCTCGGCTTTACCGTATAAAAAAAGCCGGGTGGTCGCAGGTGCGGCCTGATGCCCTCACCCTGACCCTCTCCCACAGGGAGAGGGAACAAACACAAAAACGGCAACCGAAGTTGCCGTTTTGCTTTTATTTGCCTTCGTCAGGCAACGCATACGCGACAATATAGTCGCCCATCTTCGTGCCAAACGAACCGTGACCACCCGCAGAGATGACAACGTACTGCTTGCCATTCACTTCATAGGTCATCGGCGTGGCCTGTCCACCAGCCGGCAGACGGCCCTGCCACAGTTTTTCACCGTTGGTCATGTTGTACGCGCGCAGGTAGTTGTCTGCGGTTGCCGCGATGAACAGCACGTTACCGGCGGTGGAAATTGGGCCACCCAGCATCGGCATACCCATATTGAACGGCACCGGAACAGGCATCGGGAACGGCATGCTGTCCTGTGGCGTACCAATACGTTTTTTCCATACGATCTGGTTAGTCTTCAGATCCAGACCGGAGATATAACCCCAGGCAGGCTGTTTACACGGCAGACCAAACGGAGACAGGAACGGGTTCAGCGTTACGCCAAACGGTACGCCGTACTGCGGCTGGATGCCGGCTTCGGTACCGCTGCCTTTCGCATCTTTCGGCTGCTCCATTGGGTTGCCCGGACCGCGCGGGATCAGGCGGGAAACGAACGGCAGCGCCATCGGGTTGGCAATCGCCACCTGACGGTTAGGGTCAACGGAGATCCCGCCCCATTCGAACATCCCCAGGTTACCCGGGAAGACCAGCGTGCCCTGCTCAGACGGCGGCGTGAAGATGCCTTCATAGCGCAGCTGGTGGAACATCACGCGGCACACCAGCTGGTCAAACATGGTGGCACCCCACATGTCTGCACCGCTGAGGTCTTTCTTCGGACGGAAGCTCAGGTCAGAGAACGGCTGGGTTTTGCTGACGTAATCGCCTTTCGCCGCGCCCTGCGGAACCGGTTTTTCCGGTGCAGGCACAACCAGCTTGCCGTTGCTGCGATCCAGCACGAAGATGTTGCCCGTCTTGGCCGGAGCGTAAATCACCGGAACGGTTTTGCCATCTACGGTAATGTCCGCCAGCGTCGGCTGTGACGGCATGTCCATATCCCACAGATCGTGGTGAACGGTCTGGTAGCTCCACGCCAGCTTGCCGGTGGTCGCATTCAGCGCCACGATAGCGCTCGCATAACGCTCCTGCTCCGGCGTGCGGTTACCGCCCCAGATATCTGGCGTGGTCACACCCATTGGCAGATAGACCAGGTCCAGCTTCGCGTCATACGCCGCCGGTGCCCAGGAGTTTGGCGAGTTAAAGGTAAAGGTGTGCTCGTCCGACGGGATCGCGTTTGGATCTTTCGCGCCCGGGTCGAAGGCCCACAGCAGTTTACCGGTGTTCACGTCGAAACCACGGATAACGCCGGAGGTTTCACGCGTGGAGAAGTTATCCGTTACCGAACCGGCAATCACGATGGTTTTATCGGTGATGATTGGCGGTGAGGTTGGCTCATACAGACCCGGCGTGGTGTCCGGCATGTTGGTCTGCAGGTTCAGGATACCTTTGTTGGCAAAGGTTTCACACAGCTTGCCCGTTTCGGCGTTGATGGCGAACAGACGGCCATCGTTCACCGGCAGCATGATGCGGCGAGGACAGTCGGCAATGACTTCCGGGCTCGCATTATCGGCGCGCGCTTCGTGGTAAGAGACGCCACGGCAGGTGACATGCTGGAAGGACGGGTTAGAGTTCAGCTGCGGATCGAAGTGCCATTTCTCTTTACCGGTGGCCGCGTCGAGCGCGAACAGACGCTGGTGCGCCGTACACAGGTAGAGCATATTGCCGACTTTAATCGGCGTCACTTCGTTGGTCAGCTCGCCCGGATCGTTCGGCATCTTCAGGTCACCGGTACGGAATACCCAGGCTTCCTTCAGGTTTTTAACGTTGTCCGCGTTGATCTGCTTCAGCGGGGAGTAACGTTGACCTTCCTGGTTACGACCATATGCAGGCCAGTCGCCGTCAGCGACCTGGGAGATAGCTGCCGCAGGCGTGGATTCTGCGTTCAGCGTACCGTTGATCTCCTGTGGGTCATTAAAACCGGCCCAGGTCAGAATACCACCGGTAATCAGCAGGGCAACAACCAGGCCCGCCACCGCACCGCTGGACGGCACAATCAGGCGACGCCAGACGAACGGCAGGATCAGCCAGATGCCGAAGAAGACCAGGATGTCGCTGCGCGGCGTCAGCGCCCAGAAGTCAAACCCGACTTCCCAGACGCCCCAGATCATGGTGGCAAGAAGGAGTGCGGCATACAGCCACAGTGCAGATTGTTTTCTACGCAACAGCAGGACGGTTACGGCAACCATAACCAGACCCGCAATCGGGTAGTACCAGGAGCCGCCTAACGCGACCAGCCAGACGCCACCGATTAACAGATACAGCGCGCAGAAGGCTGCGAATGCGGCTGTTAATGTCACCAGTAGACGCGGCTGTTTAGAGTTTGTTTCAGCCATAGAAAGTGTACTCATCAGTTTTTGTTAATAATTTGCTAGCAACTAATTATAGGTATTAACAAGTGTGATCGGAATCACAATATTTGCTTTTTATAACTCATACGCCAGGCTTATCCATTTGCTGATATAATGAGTGGCTTGCGTATCAGTGCTGGATATTAACTCATCCGTATTGAGAGATTTTCATTAAAATCATTTGGTTAGTAATATGAAACATACTGTTGAAGTGATGATCCCGGAAGCCGAGATCAAAGCGCGTATCGCCGAACTGGGTCGTCAAATCACCGAACATTACAAGGACAGCGGCAGCGAAATGGTGCTGGTCGGTCTGTTGCGCGGCTCTTTCATGTTCATGGCAGACCTGTGCCGTGAAGTGCATGTGCCCCATGAGGTCGATTTTATGACCGCCTCCAGCTACGGCAGCGGCATGTCCACCACCCGTGATGTGAAAATCCTGAAAGATCTGGATGAAGATATTCGTGGCAAAGATGTGTTGATCGTTGAGGACATCATCGACTCCGGCAACACGCTGTCAAAAGTGCGCGAGATCCTGAGCCTGCGCGAGCCAAAATCTCTGGCGATTTGTACGCTGCTGGACAAACCTGACCGTCGTGAAGTGCAGGTGCCGGTAGAGTTCGTGGGCTTCTCGATTCCTGACGAATTCGTCGTCGGTTACGGCATTGACTACGCGCAGCGCTATCGTCATCTGCCGTATGTTGGGAAAGTGGTACTGCTGGACGAGTAATGGCGGGCTAATGCCTCATCCCGGCCCTCTCCCACAGGGAGAGGGAGAACATCCCCGGCTTTATTTATGGTTTACATGCTTAAGCTGAAGGTTGGCAATCCCCGAACGGTAACGCTGCTCCAGCGTTTCGCGGTTGGTGGCGGTCACTTCCAGATTGCGCAGCAGGCCATCGTGAATACCATACGCCCAGCCGTGGATAGAGACCTTCTGCCCGCGTTTCCACGCTGATTGCATGATCGTTGAGTGGCCCAGGTTATACACCTGCTCCATCACGTTGAGTTCGCAAAGGGTATCCATACGACGCTCCTGCGGCATTTCGCCCAGCAGTGAGCTATGTTTGAACCAGATATCGCGGATGTGCAGTAGCCAGTTATCAATGAGCCCCAGTTCCGTGTTTTCCACCGCCGCCTGCACGCCGCCGCAGCCATAATGGCCGCAAATGATGATGTGCTCGACTTGCAGAACGTCCACGGCATACTGAACAACAGAAAGACAGTTGAGATCGGTGTGAATCACGAGATTGGCGACATTACGGTGAACAAACAGTTCGCCGGGTTCAAGGCCGGTCAGGCGCTCCGCCGGTACGCGGCTGTCGGAACATCCAATCCAGAGAAAGCGTGGGTTCTGAGCCTGCGCGAGTTTTCCAAAAAATCCGGGGTCTTCCTCCACCAGCATTTTTGACCATAGTGCATTGTTGCTGATGAGTGTATCTATGTTGTTCATGGAGGTTAGCGACCTGTAACCGAGTAATTGCGTTGCGCTACTATAGGGTAACCCGACTTTTAATGAAACCACACAACGTGTGTCAGAACTGAAGGTAAGTGAATTTCATGGCAATTGCACTGGAGCTTGAGCAGCTTAAAAAAACCTATCCGGGCGGCGTTCAGGCGCTGCGCGGAATAGATCTTAAAGTAGAGGCCGGTGATTTTTACGCGCTTCTGGGGCCGAACGGGGCGGGGAAATCGACCACCATTGGGATTATCAGCTCGCTGGTCAATAAAACGTCCGGCCGGGTGAGCGTCTTTGGGTACGACCTGCAAAAAGATGTGGTGAACGCCAAGCGCCAGCTGGGGCTGGTACCGCAGGAGTTCAACTTCAACCCGTTCGAGACGGTGCAGCAAATTGTAGTTAACCAGGCGGGCTATTATGGCGTTGAGCGTAAAGAGGCCCTCGAGCGTAGCGAAAAATATCTTAAGCAGCTCGATCTGTGGGAAAAGCGTAACGAACGCGCGCGCATGTTGTCCGGCGGGATGAAGCGCCGCCTGATGATCGCCCGTGCGCTGATGCATGAGCCAAAACTGCTGATCCTCGATGAGCCGACTGCGGGTGTCGATATCGAACTTCGTCGCTCCATGTGGGGCTTCCTGAAAGATCTCAACGATAAAGGCACCACCATTATTCTGACCACCCACTACCTGGAAGAGGCTGAAATGCTGTGCCGCAACATCGGCATCATTCAGCACGGCGAGCTGGTGGAAAACACCTCGATGAAGAATCTGCTCTCCAAGCTGAAATCAGAAACCTTCATTCTCGATCTGGCGGCGAAAAGCGCGCTGCCAAAACTTGAAGGTTACAACTATCGTCTGGTGGATACCTCGACGCTGGAAGTGGAAGTGCTGCGCGAGCAGGGGATTAACAGCGTGTTCTCACAGCTGAGCGCGCAGGGGATTCAGGTTTTAAGCATGCGTAACAAAGCGAACCGACTGGAAGAGCTGTTTGTCTCTCTGGTACATGACAAACAAGGAGACAAGGCATGACGCATCTTTACTGGGTCGCGCTGAAAAGTATCTGGGCGAAAGAGATCAACCGCTTTATGCGTATCTGGGTGCAAACCCTGGTGCCGCCGGTCATCACGATGACGCTCTATTTCATCATCTTCGGTAACCTGATTGGCTCCAGGATTGGTGAGATGCACGGCTTTACCTATATGCAGTTTATTGTGCCCGGCCTGATCATGATGGCGGTGATCACTAACGCTTACGCCAACGTAGCGTCGTCGTTCTTCAGCGCCAAGTTCCAGCGCAATATTGAAGAGCTTCTGGTCGCGCCTGTGCCGACGCACGTCATCATCGCGGGCTACGTCGGCGGCGGAGTGGCACGCGGGCTGTGCGTGGGGATCCTGGTCACGGCGATTTCGCTGTTCTTCGTGCCGTTCCAGGTCCACTCGTGGCTGTTTGTCGCGCTGACGCTGCTCCTGACGGCGATCCTGTTCTCGCTGGCCGGTCTGCTGAACGCCGTGTTCGCCAAAACGTTTGACGATATCAGCCTGATCCCGACCTTCGTGCTGACGCCGCTGACCTATCTCGGCGGGGTGTTCTACTCCCTGACGCTGCTGCCACCGTTCTGGCAGGCGCTGTCGCACCTGAACCCGATTGTCTACATGATCAGCGGCTTCCGCTTTGGTTTCCTCGGCATCACCGATGTGCCGCTGTTTACCACGGTGGCGGTGCTGGTGGTGTTTATCATCGCCTTCTACCTGCTCTGCTGGTCGCTGATTCAGCGTGGACGCGGGCTGCGCAGCTAATCTTTTGCCCGGCGACGCTCTGTTTGCCGGGCACTTTCTTTGACAGTTATCACCGTACGCTAACCTTCACTTCGCTAAACTACTTGCCTGCTAAGGAGGGAGTTATGCTGGGATGGGTTATCACCTGCCACGATGAACAGGCGCAGGACATGCTGGATAAGCTTGAAGCCAGATTTGGCCCGCTGGTGCAATGCCGGGCGGTAAACTACTGGCGCGGGTTGAGCACCAACATGCTTAGCCGCATGATGTGCGATGCCCTGCATGAAACGGACACCGGTGATGGCGTGATTTTTCTTACCGATAAATCGGGCGCGGCGCCTTACCGCGCAGCCGCGTTGCTGAGCCATAAGCACGCGTGCTGTGAAGTGATCTCGGGTATTAACCTCTCCCTGCTGGCGTTAATGTATCCGCAGCGTGGATCCTTAAGCAGCGCTGAGTTTCGCCAGGCCATCGTGGCGCAGGGCGTTCCGGGCGTCAGCAGCTTGTGGCATCAGCAGCAAAAAAATCCTCCTTTCGTCCTGCTCCACGATTTGTATAAGAATTAAACGTGGGTATTGATGTCTCATTTGTTACAATAGCGGCAGTTTTCCGCACCGATTAAGACACCATGCTACCGCGCACTCTTTTCTTGCTATTGATGCTCATTTCCGGCGTCAGCTCAGCCAGTTTACTCAGCCAGCAAACGCTGCCTGCCCAGTACATGCAAACCACCGAAGACGCGGCGATCTGGGCGCAGGTGGGGAACAGCGTGATCAACGTCGGTAACGTGCGCGCCGGGCAAATCCTGGCCGTTGTGCCCGCGGCGGCGGACTACTACGAATTTCGCTTCGGTTTTGGCACGGGGTTTATCGACAAGGGACACCTGGAGCCGGTTCAGGGGAAACAGCGCGTCGAGGACAGCCTCGGGGATCTCAATAAGCCCCTGAGCAATCAGAACCTCATTACCTGGAAAGACACGCCGGTGTATAACGCGCCGTCGAGCGGCAGCGCGCCGTTCGGCACATTAAGCGCCAATCTGCGCTATCCAATACTGAACAAACTGAAAGACCGGCTGAATCAGACCTGGTTCCAGATCCGCATCGGCAATCGTCTGGCGTGGATCAGCAGCCTGGACGCGCAGGAAGATAATGGACTTCCAATTCTGACCTACCATCATATTTTGCGTGATGAAGAAAACACGCGCTTTCGACATACGTCCACAACGACCAGCGTACGTGCGTTCAACAACCAGATGGCCTGGCTACGCGATCAGGGCTATACCACCCTGACGATGTACCAGCTTGAAGGGTACGTGCGTAACAAAATGAACCTGCCAGCAAAATCGGTGGTGATTACCTTTGACGACGGCCTGAAATCGGTCAGCCGCTATGCCTATCCTGTGCTGAAAGAGTACGGCTTCAAGGCTACCGCGTTTATTATCTCTTCCCGCATAAAAGGCCATCCGCAGAAGTGGGATCCTAAATCGCTGCAGTTTATGAGCGTGCAGGAGATTAAGGGGATTCAGGATGTGTTCGATATTCAGTCTCACACCCACTTCCTGCACCGCGTGGATGGGTATAAACACCCGATTTTACTGAGCCGCAGCTATCACGTGATTTTGTTTGATTTTGAACGCTCGCGTCGCGCGCTGGCGCAGTTTAATCCACGCGTGCTCTATCTTTCCTATCCGTTTGGCGGCTACGACAATAAAGCGATAAAGGCGGCGAATGACGCCGGTTTTCATCTGGCGGTGACGACGGTGAAAGGGAAGGTGAAGCCGGGGGATAATCCGTTCTTGCTGAAACGCCTGTACATCTTAAGAACGGATTCGCTGGAGACCATGTCGCGGCTGATCAGCAATCAGCCGCAGGGATAGTGCTTAAGCAACCTGAACCGGAATCGCCTTCGCGGTACGTTTCATGTCGTTGTCGCCTTCAAAGTAGGCAACTTTCGGCTGCCAGCGGCGAGCCTCTTCATCAGACATCATCACGAAGCTGGCGATAATCACAATATCGCCCACGTCCGCGCAGTGCGCTGCCGCGCCGTTAACGGAGATGATTTTAGACCCGCGCTCGGCGGCGATGGCGTAGGTTGAGAAACGTTTGCCGTTGTTAACGTTCCAGATATCAATCGCTTCGTTTTCAAGGATGCCCGCAGCATCAAGGAAATCCTGGTCGATGGCGCAGGAGCCTTCATAGTGCAGGTCGGCCTGGGTGACTTTCACACGGTGAAGCTTACCTTGCAGCATTTTGCGAATCATTACGTTTACCTTTCATCTTCCGGGTAGAGAAACCTACGCCAGTTCAACCACTTTGTTGTCGATTAGGCGGGCCTGACCAAGCCATGCCGCCACCAGAATGACCGCACGTTTGCTGGTCTGTGTTAGCTCCAGAAGCGTGTCGGCATCGCGAATTTGAATATCATCAGCGCGGAAGCCTTTATCGTTCAGCGCCTGCTCAGCCAGAGCAATAATCTCTTCGGCAGTTAACTCTTTTGCCAGCAGCTGTTCTGCCATGGTGTTCATGACCTTGCTTAATCCCGGCGCGATTTTACGCTGGTCCGCGGTCAGGTAGCCATTTCGCGAGCTGAGCGCCAGACCGTCTTTGGCGCGTACAATCGGTACGCCGACAATCTCGATATCGTAGCCCATATCCGCAACCATCTTGCGGATCAGCGCCAGCTGCTGGAAATCTTTCTCACCGAAGCAGGCTACGTCCGGCTGCACCAGGTTGAACAGCTTGCTGACGATGGTCGATACGCCGCGGAAATGACCCGGGCGGCTTGCGCCTTCCAGCATGGTAGAAATGCCCGGTACGTCAACGTAAGTGGCCTCCTCGGTACCCTGAGGATAGACATCCGCCGGTGCCGGAGAGAAGACAATATCCGCATGGCGTTTTTTGAGCTTCTCGCAATCTTCCTGCAGGGTGCGCGGATAGCGTGCCAGATCGTCGGCGCGGTCAAACTGCATTGGGTTAACGAAGATACTGACCACCACGATATCTGCACGGGCTCTTGCTTCGTCAACCAGCTTCATATGGCCGTCATGCAGGTTGCCCATGGTCGGGACCAGTGCGATACGTTTACCTTCCTGACGCGCGCGACGGATATGCTGGCGCAGCAGCGGCAAGGTTTCAATGATTAGCACAACGAGACTCCTTAATGGAAACTGTGTTCTTCACCCGGGTAAACACCGGATTCAACGTCGGCAATATACTGCCTGACCGCAGCGCGCATGTCGCCCGCTTCGGTGAGGAAATTTTTGGCAAACTTCGGAATATGCCCGCCGGTGATGCCAAAGGCGTCGTGCATCACCAGGATCTGACCGTCGGTCACGTTGCCCGCGCCAATACCAATCACCGGAATCGACAGGGCTTCAGTAATACGCTTCGCCAGCTCAACCGGCACGCACTCCAGCACCAGCAGCTGGGCGCCTGCGGCCTCCAGCGCCAGGGCATCATCAAACAGCGTCTGGGCGGCGTCACCGCGGCCCTGCACTTTATATCCACCAAAGATGTTGACGGACTGCGGCGTCAAGCCCAAATGGCCGCACACCGGCACGGCGCGCTCGGTGAGCATCTTCACCGTATCCACCAGCCAGGCGCCGCCTTCAATTTTGACCATGTTAGCGCCAGCACGCATAACCGCTGCCGCGTTTTCGAATGCCTGCTCCGGCGTGGCATAGGCCATAAACGGCAGATCGGAAAGCAGCAGGCAGGCTGGAGCCCCGCGGCGCACCGCACGCGTATGGTAAGCGATATCCTCAACCGTGACCGGCAGGGTGGAATCATGTCCTTGTACCGTCATCCCTAACGAATCTCCGACCAGCATGACGTTGATACCCTCTTCGGCAAAGAGTTTTGCGAAGCTGTAGTCATACGCGGTGATGGTGGCGAAGCGTTTTTTTTCCTGTTTGCATTTCTGCAGTAAGGAGATGGTGGTTGGTTTCATACTGTTTCCTGATAGCCCAAAAGCGAATCTTTGCGCATTCTAACAGTAACATTCGGGGGAACAATGATTTTAGGTAACCGATTAGCCACAATTATTTTGAGGTTAATCGGCAGGGGAACCGGATCACCAGCGGGCGGGTCTTTCCGCGTTGAGGTTGTCCAGAATGGTCCTGAGTGGGATGCCATCCGGGAAGATGAGATCGGGGGCGACTTCAAACAGCGGCCAGAGCATAAACCCGCGATTTTTCATGTCGTAATGCGGAACGGTGAGACGTTCAGTGTTAATGGTCTCGTGACCAAACAGCATAATGTCGAGGTCCAGCGTGCGCGGTCCCCAGCGTTCTTCTTTGCGTACGCGGCCCTGCTGCAGTTCGATGCGCTGGGTGTTATCCAGCAGCGTTTCGGCATCAAGGGCAGTTTCCAGCACCGCGGCGGCATTGAGATAATCAGGCTGATCCTGCGGGCCCAGCGGTGGCGTGCGGTAGAAAGAGGAGACCGCCACAATCCTGCTTTGCGGGATCTCCCCAAGCGCCTGTAGGGCAGCGTTCACCTGCTCCAGCGGAGAGGCTAAATTGCTGCCGATGGCGATATACGCGAGGGTCATGCTGTCCCTTCACGACGCGGCGCGCGTTTGCGCGGGCGACGATGGCGGCGACGCGGTTCCGGCTCTTCATCCAGACCGGTGAGCATATCTTTTTGCTCCGGCGGGGCGGAAACCTGGAATTCGGCCCACCACTGCGCCAGGCGCTGCAGCTCCTGGTTGCGTTCAATTTCAGCACGCAGCGACAGCAGATCGAAGGCGGCGCGGAATTTTGGATGCTCCATCAGCTTCCAGGCGCGTTTGCCCTGACGACGGGACATGCGCAGCTGAAGCTGCCAGATATCGCGCACCAGCGTGGTAATGCGTTTTGGAATAGCGAGCGTACGGCACCCTTCGTCCAGCACGTCGTTTGCGGCCAGCGCGAAGGCGTCATAGTAGGCAAGCCCGCTCTCCTGGGTAATTCTCTGTGCCGTTTCCAGCAGCGGATACCAGAACATTGCCGCAAACAGGAACGCCGGATTCACGCGCATGTCGTTGCGAATACGGGTATCGGTATTCTTCAGCACCTGCGCAATCATTCGCTCCATTGGGCTGTCACCGCTTTCGGTGAAGTAGCGGGTAATGGTCGGGAACAGGGGCTGGAACAGATTGTATTCGCGCAGCAGATTGTAGGTTTCAAAGCCGTGGCCGGCCTGCAGCAGCTTCAGCGCCTCTTCGAACAGGCGGGCAGGCGGCACGTCGTTAATCAACGTCGCCAGGCGCGGAATCGGCTCTGCCGTTTCCGGGCTGATGCGCATATTGAGCTTGGCTGCGAAACGCACGGCGCGCAGCATACGGACGGGATCTTCGCGATAGCGCGTTTCCGGCGTGCCGATCAGACGGATCAGACCTTCTTTCAGGTCCTGCATGCCGCCGACATAATCGCGCACGGTGAAATCCGCCACGCTGTAATAAAGGCTGTTGATGGTGAAGTCGCGACGCTGGGCATCTTCTTCGATGGAGCCGAAGATATTGTCGCGCAGCAGCATGCCGTTCTGGCCGCGCTGTGACGTGGTGCGATCGGATGCGCCTGCTTCGTGGTGGCCGCGGAAGGTCGCCACTTCGATAATTTCCGGCCCAAACATCACGTGAGCCAGACGGAAACGGCGGCCAACGAGACGGCAGTTGCGGAATAGTTTGCGCACCTGCTCAGGCGTGGCGCTGGTCGTCACGTCGAAATCTTTTGGTTTTTTGCCCAGCAGTAAATCACGCACTCCACCGCCCACGAGGTAGGCCTCGTAGCCCGCTTTATTCAGACGATAGAGCACCTTGAGGGCATTTTCACTGATATCTTTGCGGGAAATAGTGTGCTGCTCACGCGGAATAACCGACATGTGTGGCTCTGCAATAGCATCGTTCGCCATGCTCTCTTCGCGGCTTAGCACTTTACGGCAAAAATTAGCGACTCGGGTAAAAATGGTACACCTCGTAGTGTGTTTTGTTATGAAAAAAGCGGCTAATCATAGCTCAGCGCAACGCATTTGAGAATGCTGGATTTTTGGCACTGCCGAGAGCGTCCAGTTGGCAACGGCCATTTTCAGCAGTTCGTCAATACGCAGATCCTGCCATTCGTTGGTTACATTCTGGTTGAGAAATCGCAGCGCGTCGATCAAAACAGGACGCGGATCGCCGTCTGGCAGGGCCGGGGCGTGGTTCTGCTTTGACAATTTAAAGCCCTGCGCATTGACTGCCAGCGGCAGATGAATGTAGTCCGGCGCCGTCCAGCCAAACTGGTGATATAGCGATATTTGTCGCACGGTCGGTTCGACCAGATCCGCCCCGCGCACAATTTCCGTCACGCCCTGAAAACGATCGTCGACGACCACGGCCAGGTTATAGGCGAAAAGGCCGTCACGACGGTGAATAATAAAATCCTCACGTGCCAGACGTTCATCGGCATGAATCTCACCGGAGAGGAGATCGTTAAAGCGCGTCACCGGGGAGCGCTGCTTTATACGTACGGCGGCATTTTCCGGGGGAAGGTTGAGCGTACGACAGTGGCCATCATAAACCCCTCCCACGCTCTGGATACGCGCGCGGGTGCAGGTGCAGTTATAGGAAAGCCCCCGATCGCGAAGCCAGGCCAGACGTTCCCGATAGGCATCGTGACGTTTTGACTGCCAGAGAACCTCGTCATCCCAGTGAAGACCGTAATGTTCCAGCTGACGCAGAATAGTGTTTGCAGCACCGGGAACTTCACGCGGGGGATCAATATCTTCAATGCGGACAAGCCATTTGCCCTGACGGGCGCGAGCCTGCAGGTAGCTGCCGAGCGCGGCAATTAATGAGCCGAAGTGTAATTCACCGGAAGGAGATGGCGCGAAGCGCCCAATATAGTGTGATTCAGACATATCAACAGTAACAAGGCGGGAGAGACTCCCGCCTTTAGAGTGTGTAAACAGCGCTGGTATTAACCGGCCATCTGTTTTTCGCGGATTTCGGCCAGCGTTTTACAGTCGATGCACAGATCGGCGGTTGGACGCGCTTCCAGGCGACGAATGCCAATTTCAACACCGCAGGATTCGCAGTAGCCAAAATCTTCGTCTTCGACTTTTTTCAGCGTTTTCTCGATCTTTTTGATCAGTTTGCGTTCGCGGTCACGGTTACGCAGTTCGAGGCTGAACTCTTCTTCCTGAGCGGCACGGTCTACCGGATCCGGGAAGTTGGCAGCTTCATCCTGCATATGAGTAACGGTGCGATCGACTTCATCCCTGAGTTGATTACGCCATGCTTCAAGAATACGCTTGAAGTGCGACAGCTGGGCTTCGTTCATATACTCTTCGCCCGGCTTCTCTTGATACGGCTCCACCCCAGCGATGGCGAGAATACTCAGGGACGATGTTTTACGGTTTTGCCCTTCTTGCATGTTGCTTCTCCTTAACACGCACTATCGATCCCCGTGTTGGGGGAAAAATCAGGTCGCTATAAATAGCAGATGCTTTTCCGTATGGCAATTATCTAAACGTAACACTTGACAAGCCTGTGAGGAAAAGCGTATTTGCGCACGCGGCCAGAACACTTATTCGACAATCGTCTAATCCCTTATAAGACAATGGGAAGAGAGGATCTCAGAGTCATATTATCGGCAGAAAGTTCCGCTTTATAAGCGAAAACCTCTACCCCCTGCTTTTGTGCCTCATTCAACAATTGCGCGTATTTAGGATCAATATGGCGGGCAGGGGAGAAACGTTCAATGGCTGAATGCAACACCGCAAACAGCAATACGGCGCGTTTGCCCGCCGCCGCAACACTCATTAGCTCTCGCAGATGCTTCTGGCCACGTAGCGTTACCGCATCCGGGAAGTAGCCATTTTCCTGTTCCGCTAACGTCACTGATTTCACTTCAATATAGCACTCAGGCCTGTCTTCCGCCTGTAACATGAAGTCAATTCTGCTGCCTTCATCGCCATATTTCACTTCACTTTTATGCGTGCCATATCCCACCAGTTCGGGAATGGCACCAAGGGTCAGCGCTTCCTTAACAAGCTGATTTGCACGCAGGGTGTTAACGCAAATAAATGCCCCGTTTTGGGTTTCGGTCATTTCCCAGGTATGGGCATATTTGCGTTTACTATTTTCTGATGTGGAATACCAGACCCTGTCACCTGGCGTCGCACACCCCGTCATGGCGCCGGTATTGGGGCAGTGCAGGGTGAGCTGAACCCCTTCGGGGGTGATCACATCGGCGAGGAAGCGTTTGTAGCGTTGGATAAGCGTAGCGTGCTGCAGGGGAGGACTAAACTTCATCGGAATTCCTTTCGGTGTTGCCCAGCGTCCAGCGCTGTAGCGGAGTATAGCGGGTGCGTCCCTGTGCAAAGACGGATTCGTAGAGCGCGAATCCGTTGACCGGAAAGGCCCAGTGAAAACCCGGCGGCGGGATAGCAACGGCCTGGCCGGCATCGCGCAGCAGCGTGATGTGTGGATGAAACGGCTGCGGGCTCTGATAACAGCCGCTGCGCGCCGCCTGGGCACGCAGCATGTTCGCCAGCTGCAATAATCCGCGCGGCGGCTGGCGCGTTCCCAGCCAGACCACGCGCGAACGCAGCCACTGACCCGCGTCGTCGAGTTGCAGCGTAAATTCCGGCTGGGCAATACGCCCGGCCATGGCGGCTAACGCCCGCTGTTTTTCGGTGCTGACGTCGCCCAAAAAGGCCAGCGTCAGGTGCAGGTTGGCCGCCGCGACAGGACGGCCTGCTTCCGGCGGGAAGTTGTCGGCACGCCAGCGAACAATTTGACGTTGTATCGTGGTGGGCAATTCAATGGCAAAAAACAGCCGTTTCGACTCAGGCATACGGAGGACTCGGTAATGATATGCGCCGATGCTACAATGTACGCCGACTAATGTTAACCCTCTGGAGCTGTTAGTGTCCTCATTGCCGGTCGCCGTCATTCTTCCTGAGCTTCTCGCTGCCTTACACCATGCCCCGCAGGTTTTGCTGAATGCCCCTACGGGCGCGGGCAAGTCTACCTGGCTGCCGCTGCAGATTCTGAAAGACGGAAACATCAGCGGGAAAATTATCCTGCTGGAGCCGCGCAGGCTGGCCGCGCGCAACGTGGCGCAGCGTCTGGCGGAACTGCTGAATGAAAAACCGGGCGAAACGGTAGGTTACAGGATGCGTGCCGAGACCTGCGTTGGCCCGACCACGCGTCTTGAAGTGGTCACCGAGGGTATTCTCACCCGCATGCTGCAAAACGATCCTGAGCTGACCGGCGTCGGGCTGGTGATCCTCGATGAATTCCACGAGCGCAGCCTGCAGGCGGATCTGGCCCTCGCGCTGTTGCTGGACGTGCAGCAGGGGCTGCGCGACGATCTCCGGCTGCTTATTATGTCGGCCACGCTGGATAACGAGCGGCTACGACAGGCATTACCCGATGCGCCGGTCATCAGCTCAGAAGGGCGGGCGTTTCCGGTTGAACGCCGCTATCAGCCGCTTCCCTCCCATCAGCGTTTTGACGAGGCCATCGCCATTGCCACCGCTGAGCTGCTGCGCCAGGAAGCGGGTTCCCTGCTGCTGTTTTTGCCCGGCGTGGGCGAAATTCAGCGCGTGCAGGAGCAGCTTTCTGCCCGCGCAGGCGCCGATGTGCTGCTTTGTCCGCTCTACGGCGCGTTGTCGTTACAGGATCAGCGTAAAGCGATTGTTCCTGCACCGGCGGGGCAGCGCAAGGTGGTGCTGGCAACCAACATTGCTGAGACCAGTTTGACCATTGAAGGGATTCGCCTGGTGGTGGATAGCGCGCAGGAGAGGGTGGCAAGCTTTGACCCGCGCACCGGGCTGACTAAACTCCTGACGCAGCGCATCAGCCAGGCGTCGATGGTGCAGCGCGCGGGCCGCGCGGGGCGTCTTGAGCCGGGCATCTGCCTGCATTTGACCAGCGCGGAGCAGGCTGAACGCGCCGCACAGCAAAGCACGCCGGAAATTTTACAAAGCGATTTGTCTGGTCTGGTGATGGATCTGCTCCAGTGGGGCTGCCCGAACCCTGAGCAGCTCACCTGGCTTAATCCTCCTCCTGTCGTAAACCTCACCGCTGCGCGCACCCTGCTGACCCAGCTCGGCGCGCTGGAAGGCGAGCGTCTGACGGCGCGCGGCCAGAAAATGGCGGCGCTGGGCAACGATCCGCGTCTGGCCGCGATGCTGGTGGCCGCGCAAGGGGATGATGAAATTGCCACGGCGGCAAAACTGGCGGCTATTCTTGAGGAGCCGCCTCGCGGTGGCAGCAGCGATCTGGGGCAGGCGTTTTCGCGCAGCCAGGGGAACTGGCAGCAGCGGGCGCAGCAGTTGTGTAAACGCCTGAATAGCCGGGGAGGTGCGCCTGACAGCGATAAGATTGCCTTCCTGCTGGCCCAGGCCTTCCCGGACAGGATCGCACGTCGGCGCGGGCTGGACGGTCGCTACCAGCTGGCAAACGGCATGGGGGCGATGCTGGACAGCGATGATGCGCTGACGCGTCACGAGTGGCTGATCGCCCCGCTGTTGCTGCAGGGCAGCCATTCTCCGGATGCGCGTATCCTGCAGGCGATTGCCGTAGAAATTGACGCCCTGACGCGTGCCTGTCCGCAGCTGCTTCAGCAATCTGATACCGTGGAATGGGATGACGCCCAGGGCACGCTGAAGGCCTTTCGTCGCAGCCAGATTGGTAAGTTGACGTTAGGAACGAAGCCGCTGGCGAAGCCGTCGGAAGACGAGCTTCACCAGGCGATGCTGAACGGAATTCGGGAAAAAGGGCTGAGCGCCCTGAGCTGGACGCCGGAAGCGGAGCAGTACCGTATTCGTCTGCACTGCGCCGCGAAGTGGCTACCGGAATACGGTTGGCCTGCGGTGGATGACGAGACGCTGCTCGCTACGCTTGAGCGCTGGCTACTGCCGCAAATGAGCGGCGTACACTCTCTGCGAGCCCTTAAGGCGCTTGATGTTAAGACCGCGTTACAGAATTTACTGGACTGGTCATTACGTCAACGTCTGGATAGTGAACTGCCAGGGCATTACACTGTGCCGACCGGAAGCAGGATTGCCATCCGTTATCATGAGGATAATCCGCCGGCGCTGGCGGTTCGGATGCAGGAGATGTTTGGTGAAGCCACCACGCCGTCCATTGCGGAAGGGCGTGTGCCGTTAGTGCTTGAGCTGCTGTCGCCTGCGCATCGTCCATTACAAATCACCCGAGATCTGGGGGCGTTCTGGGCGGGAAGCTACCGTGAAGTGCAGAAAGAGATGAAGGGGCGATATCCCAAACATGTCTGGCCGGACGATCCGGCGAATACGGCGCCGACGCGGCGAACGAAGAAATATTCGTAAGTTAGGTGAAAGAGGGGAGTGCGGCCTGATGCCCTCACCCCGGCCCTCTCCCACAGGGAGAGGGAGAAAACAAATTTTGAGAGATTTCTTCTTTCACAGGCCTGTGAAAGAAAAGAAAATCTGGCCTTTGCGCCTGAAAGTTGCGGAGAAAAAGCATGGCGGGGAATGACCGCGAGCCAATAGGACGTAAGGGAAAACCAGCGCGTCCGGCGAAAGAAAAGGTAAGCCGTCGTCGCCTCAGAGATGAGGACTATGACGATGACTATGAAGACGATTATGAGGATGAAGAACCGATGCCGCGTAATGGAAAAGGCAAAGGGCGTAAGCCTCGGGGCAAACGCGGCTGGTTCTGGCTGCTGCTGAAGCTGTTTATTGTTTTTGTCGTGCTGATGGCGATTTACGGCGTGTATCTGGATCAGAAGATCCGCAGCCGTATCGACGGTAAAGTCTGGCAGCTACCTGCGGCAGTGTATGGCCGTATGGTGAACCTTGAGCCAGATATGTCCATCACCAAGAACGAGATGGTCAAACTGCTGGAAGCCACCCAGTATCGTCAGGTGTCTAAAATGACCCGTCCTGGCGAATTTACCGTGCAGTCCAACAGCATTGAGATGATCCGTCGTCCGTTTGATTTCCCGGACAGCAAAGAGGGGCAGGTGCGCGCGCGTCTGACCTTTGACGGCGATCGTCTGGACACCATCGAGAACATGGATAACAACCGTCAGTTCGGTTTCTTCCGCCTCGATCCGCGTCTGATCACCATGCTTTCGTCAGCAAACGGCGAGCAGCGCCTGTTCGTGGCGCGTAACGGCTTCCCGGATTTGCTGGTCGATACCCTGCTGGCAACCGAAGACCGTCACTTCTACGAGCACGATGGCATCAGCCTCTACTCGATTGGTCGTGCGGTGCTGGCTAACCTCACTGCCGGTCGTACCGTGCAGGGAGCGAGTACGCTGACTCAGCAGCTGGTGAAAAACCTGTTCCTCTCCAGCGAACGCTCTTACTGGCGTAAAGCGAACGAAGCCTACATGGCCGTGCTGATGGATGCGCGCTACAGCAAGGATCGTATCCTTGAGCTGTACATGAACGAGGTGTACCTCGGTCAGAGCGGCGATAACGAAATCCGCGGCTTCCCGCTGGCGAGTCTGTACTACTTTGGCCGTCCGGTGGAAGAGCTGAGCCTGGACCAGCAGGCGCTGTTGGTGGGTATGGTGAAAGGGGCGTCCATTTATAACCCGTGGCGCAACCCGAAACTGGCGCTGGAACGTCGTAACCTCGTTCTGCGTCTGCTGCAACAGCAGCAGGTGATTGACCAGGAGCTGTACGACATGCTGAGCGCGCGTCCGCTTGGCGTTCAGCCGCGCGGCGGCGTGATCTCGCCTCAGCCAGCGTTTATGCAGCTGGTGCGTCAGGAGCTGCAAAGCAAGCTCGGTGATAAGGTGAAAGATCTCTCCGGCGTGAAGATCTTCACCACCTTTGACTCCGTGGCGCAGGATGCGGCCGAAAAAGCGGCTGTGGAAGGCATTCCGGCGCTGAAGAAACAGCGTAAGCTCTCCGATCTTGAAACCGCGATGGTGGTGGTTGACCGTAACACCGGCGAAGTGCGCGCGATGGTGGGTGGTGCCGAGCCGCAGTTTGCAGGCTACAACCGTGCGATGCAGGCGCGTCGCTCAATCGGCTCTCTGGCAAAACCGGCAACCTACCTCACAGCCCTGAGCCAGCCAAATCAGTATCGCCTGAATACCTGGATTGCGGATGCGCCGATCTCCCTGCGCCAGCCTAACGGCCAGGTCTGGTCACCGCAGAACGATGATAAACAGTTCAGCGGCCAGGTCATGCTGGTGGATGCGTTGACCCGTTCCATGAACGTGCCAACGGTGAACCTGGGCATGTCGCTGGGACTGCCGGCGATTGTCGACACCTGGCAAAAGCTGGGCGTGGCGAAAGATCAGCTGCATCCGGTGCCGGCGATGATCCTCGGTGCGCTTAACCTGACGCCGATTGAAGTGGCGCAGGCGTTCCAGACCATTGCCAGCGGGGGCAACCGCGCGCCGTTGTCTGCCCTGCGTTCGGTGATAGCCGAAGATGGCTCCGTGCTGTATCAGAGCTTCCCGCAGGCAGAACGTGCCGTTCCTGCTCAGGCCGCCTATATGACGCTGTGGACGATGCAGCAGGTCGTGCAGCGCGGTACTGGGCGTCAGCTGGGGGCGAAGTATCCGGGTCTGCATCTGGCGGGTAAAACCGGGACCACCAACAACAACGTCGATACCTGGTTCGCCGGTATTGATGGTCGTGAAGTGGTGATTACCTGGGTAGGCCGCGACAACAACCAGCCGACCAAGCTGTACGGCGCGAGCGGGGCGATGTCGATTTACCAGCGCTATCTGGCCAATCAGTCTCCTGTGCCGCTGAATCTGGTTGCGCCGGAAGATATCGTCGATATGGGCGTGGACAGCTCCGGTAACTTCGTCTGCGGCGGCGGAATGCGTACGCTGCCTGTCTGGACCGCAAACCCTGACTCGCTGTGCCAGCAAAGCCAGCCAGAACAGCCAACGGGTAACCCGTTTGACCAGTCTTCTCAGCCACAGCAGCCGCAGCAGCAACAGCCGCAGCAGCAGAATGAGAAGAAAGACAGCGACGGTGTCGCGGGCTGGATTAAAGACATGTTCGGCGGTAACTAAGCTTTTAAAGCCCTCTTCCCCGGAAGGGGGCTTTTTTTACCCGTAGACCTCATTTCGTTAACCCTAGCTTTAATTCTGATTAACCCTTCGTTTTCTCTTGATGATTTCTTAAACCCTTAATTCTCATAGGGCCGCTTACTGCTTGCTATGCAACCAGCGTTTCGCATATTATTCTGGCGCTCATAATAATAATTCTCGTTTACGTTATCATTCACTTTCACATCAGAGATTCAACATGGCGCTTTCCAATACTGCTCAGCCAATGAACACGTCGCTGCGTAAGCTCGCGGTCGTCGTCGCCACAGCGGTTGCCGGCATGTCTGCTTATGCTCACGCGGCCGAAACCCCGAAAAAAGAAGAAACCATTACGGTAACCGCAGCTCCTGCGGCACAGGAAAGTGCCTGGGGGCCAGCTGCGACCATCGCCGCACGGCAATCCGCGACCGGAACCAAAACGGATACCCCTATTCAAAAGGTTCCGCAGTCTATTTCTGTGGTCACGGCCGAAGAGATGGCGCTGCATCAGCCGCGCTCGGTGAAAGAAGCCCTGAGCTACACGCCGGGCGTTGCGGTAGGCACGCGCGGCGCGTCTAACACCTATGACTATTTGATCATTCGCGGCTTCGCGGCCGATGGCCAGACGCAGAATAACTACCTCGACGGCATGAAAATGCAGGGGAACTTCTATAACGACGCGGTGATTGACCCTTATATGCTTGAGCGCGCCGAGATCATGCGCGGTCCGGTTTCCGTTCTGTACGGCAAAAGCAGCCCGGGCGGTTTGCTGAACATGGTCAGTAAGCGCCCAACAACCGAGCCGCTGAAAGAGATCCAGTTCAAAGTCGGCACGGATAGCCTGTTCCAGACCGGGTTTGACTTTAGCGATGCGATCGACGACGACGGCGTTTACTCTTACCGTTTAACGGGCGTTGCGCGTTCTAATAATTCCCAGCAGGAAGGTAAGGGCGAGCAGCGTTACGCCATCGCGCCATCGTTCTCCTGGCGTCCGGATGATAAAACCACCTTCACGTTCCTCTCCTATTTCCAGAACGAACCTGAAACGGGCTACTATGGCTGGCTGCCAAAAGAGGGAACGGTTGATCCGCTGCCGAACGGCGATCGTCTGCCGACGAACTTCAACGAAGGCGCGAAGAACAATACCTATTCCCGTAACCAGAAAATGGTGGGATACAGCTTCGACCACGAGTTCAACGATACCTTTACCGTGCGTCAGAACCTGCGCTATGCGCAGAATAAAACTTCCCAGAACAGCGTCTACGGCTACGGCATGTGTTCCGACCCGCTCTACTCGAGTAATCCGGCATCCAGCCCTTGCGCGAGCGTTCCTCAGTCGCAGTGGGGTCATACACTGACTCGCCAGTATGTGATCGATAACGAGAAGCTGGAAAACTTCACTGTTGATACGCAGTTGCAGAGCAAGTTCGCGACAGGTTCACTCGATCATACTCTGCTTACTGGGGTGGATTTCATGCGCATGCGTAATGACATCGACTCGTGGTTCGGCTATGCCGGTTCCGTTGCGCCATCTGATATCTATAACCTCGATCGTAGCGATTTCGATTTCGGTTCACATCCTGGACCGTCAGGTGCCTATCAGGTGTTGAACAAGCAAAAACAGACCGGCGTTTACGCTCAGGATCAAATTGAGTGGGACAAAGTCCTGGTAACCCTGGGCGGTCGTTATGACTGGGCCGATCAGGAATCCTACAACCGCGTGACGAACACCACCTCCAAACGTGATGATACCCAGTTCACCTGGCGCGGTGGCGTTAACTACTTGTTTGATAACGGTGTAACCCCGTACTTTAGCTATAGCGAGTCGTTTGAACCGGCTTCTCAGACCGGAGCGAACGGCAACGTCTTTGCACCGTCTAAAGGCAAACAGTACGAAGCGGGCGTGAAATACGTGCCGAACGATCGTCCGATCGTCGTCACCGGTGCGTTGTACCAGCTGACCAAAACCAACAACCTGATGGCGGACCCGGCGGGCTCCTTCTTCTCGGTTCAGGGCGGTGAAATCCGCGCGCGTGGCGTAGAACTGGAAGCGAAAGCGGCCCTGTCTGCAAGCGTCAACCTGGTGGGTTCTTATACCTATACCGATGCGGAATACACCACGGACACCACCTACAAAGGCAACACGCCTGCTCAGGTGCCAAAACACATGGCGTCGTTGTGGGGCGATTACACCCTGTTTGACGGTGCGCTGTCTGGTCTGACGCTGGGCACCGGGGTGCGTTACACCGGCTCAAGCTATGGCGATCCGGCGAACTCCTTCAAGGTGGGCAGCTATACCGTTGTCGATGCGCTGGTCAGATACGATCTGGCACGCGTTGGCATGGCTGGCTCAAACGTGGCGCTGCACGTGAACAACCTGTTCGATCGTGAGTACGTTGCCAGCTGCTTCAATACCTACGGCTGCTTCTGGGGTGCTGAACGTCAGGTTGTTGCCACCGCGACCTTCCGCTTCTAATCTCTCTTCGGGCACGGTTCGCCGTGCCCTTTTTATTTAAGTTGGCTGATATGCAGGATATTCAAACGCAACCCGACACCACCTTTACGCTCAACCATCTCTCCTTTCGCGTACCCGGGCGCACGCTGCTGCATCCGCTCTCTCTGACGTTTCCGGCCGGTAAAGTGACGGGACTGATTGGTCACAACGGTTCCGGTAAATCCACGCTGCTCAAGATGCTGGGGCGCCATCAGCCGCCTTCAGAAGGCGATATTCTGCTGGATGACCAACCGCTGGAGAGCTGGAGCAGTAAAGCCTTTGCCCGCAAAGTGGCCTATCTGCCGCAGCAGCTGCCGCAGGCGGAAGGGATGACGGTGCGTGAGCTGGTGGCGATTGGGCGTTATCCGTGGCACGGTGCGCTTGGGCGCTTCGGCGTCGCCGACAGAGAGAAGGTGGAAGAGGCGATTGCGCTGGTCGGGCTAAAACCGCTGGCGCACCGTCTGGTGGATAGCCTGTCCGGCGGCGAACGTCAGCGCGCGTGGATCGCGATGCTGGTGGCGCAGGACAGCCGCTGTCTGCTGTTGGATGAACCGACCTCTGCGCTGGATATCGCCCATCAGGTCGACGTCCTGGCGCTGGTGCATCGCCTGAGCCAGCAGCGTGGCCTGACGGTCATTGCGGTCCTGCACGATATCAACATGGCCGCGCGCTATTGTGACTACCTCGTCGCGCTGCGCGGGGGCGAGATGATTGCCCAGGGGACACCGGCCGAGCTGATGCGCAGCGAAACGCTGGAACATATTTACGGTATTCCGATGGGTATTCTGCCTCACCCGGCCGGGGCTGCACCGGTGAGCTTTGTCTACTGATGCTGAATAACACACGCATTAGCCGCCGTCGCCTGCTGACGGCGATGGCGCTCTCGCCGCTGCTGTTAAAAATGAATACGGCGCGTGCCGCCGCCGTCGATCCGCACCGTATTGTGGCCCTGGAGTGGCTGCCGGTCGAACTGATGATGGCGCTCGGCGTCACGCCCTATGGCGTGGCGGACATTCCTAACTATAACCTCTGGGTGAACGAGCCAAAGCTGCCGGACTCGGTAATCGACGTCGGCCTGCGAACGGAGCCAAACCTTGAGCTGCTCACCCAGATGAAACCCTCGTTCCTGTTCTGGTCAGCGGGCTACGGCCCGTCAGAGGAGACTATGGCGCGCATTGCGCCAGGACGTGGATTTGCTTTCAGCGACGGTAAAAAACCGCTGGCCGTGGCGAAAAACTCGATTAACGAGATGGCGCATTTCCTCAACCGCGAAGCGGAGGCCAAAAAGCATCTCGACGAATTTGATGCCCTGATAGACTCGCTGAAGCCGCGCTTTGCTCACCGGGGCGATCGTCCGCTGCTGATGGTGACGCTGCTGGATGCCCGCCATATGCTGGTCTTCGGTAAAAACTGTCTGTTCCAGGAGGTGCTGGACAGCTTCGGCATTCGCAATGCCTGGGAAGGGGAGATGACCTTCTGGGGCAGTACCGCCGTGGGTATCGATCGTCTGGCGGCGTTTCGCGATGTGGACGTGCTCTGTTTCGACCACGGTAACGAACGCGACATGCAAACCCTGATGGCGACCCCGCTCTGGCAGGCGATGCCGTTTGTACGCGAGAAGCGCTTCCAGCGCGCCCCGGCGGTCTGGTTCTACGGTGCGACGCTGTCGGCCATGCATTTTGCCCGCGTGCTGGATAACGCCCTGGGAGGTAAAGCATGAGTACGCGTATCGCCCGCTTCCCGGCGCTGCTGTTATCCCTGCTTTTTCTGGTTGCGCTGGTATTAACCGGATTCAACCTCTCCGCGGCCTTACCACGCGCGCAGTGGGGGGCCGCTCTGGCCTCGCCGGATATCGACAATATTCAGCAGATGCTGTTCCACTACAGCCTGCTGCCGCGTCTGGCGATCTCCCTTTTGGTCGGGGCCGGCTTAGGGCTGGTGGGCGTGCTGTTCCAGCAGGTTTTACGTAACCCGCTGGCAGAGCCAACCACGCTCGGCGTCGCGACCGGCGCGCAGCTTGGGATCACCATCACCACGCTGTGGGCGCTGCCGGGAGCGTTAACCTCGCAGTTTGCGGCACTCGCGGGGGCGTGCGTGGTGGGCGCGCTGGTCTTTGGCGTGGCCTGGGGCAAGCGCCTTTCTCCTGTAACGCTTATTCTGGCCGGGCTGGTGGTGAGCCTGTACTGCGGGGCGATTAACCAGCTGCTGGTGCTGTTCCATCACGATCGGCTGCAAAGCATGTTCCTGTGGAGTACCGGCACGCTCACCCAAACCGACTGGAGCGTTGTCCTGCACCTGTGGCCGCAGCTGGCTGGCGGCGTCGTGCTGACGCTGCTGCTCCTGCGCCCTCTGACGCTCATGGGGCTGGATGATGGCGTGGCGCGAAACCTGGGGCTGGCGCTGTCGCTGGCTCGTCTGGCGGCGCTGACGCTGGCGATTGTATTAAGCGCCCTGCTGGTCAACGCGGTCGGCATCATCGGGTTTATCGGCCTGTTTGCGCCGCTGCTGGCGAAAATGCTCGGGGCGCGTCGCCTGCTGGCGCGTCTGATGCTGGCGCCGCTGATTGGGGCCCTGATCCTCTGGCTTTCCGATCAGCTTGTTCTCTGGCTGGCGCAGGTCTGGAGGGAAGTGTCCACCGGCTCGGTGACCGCGCTTATCGGGGCGCCGCTGCTGCTGTGGCTGCTCCCGCGCCTGCGCAGCATGAGCGCACCGGCGATGGACGCCGGCGATAAAGTTTACGCTGAACGTCGGTCGGTGCTGTGGTTTAGCCTTGTCGGTCTGGCGGTGCTGATTATCGCTTCGTTTGCGGCGCTCTCATTTGGACGCGATGCCGTGGGCTGGCACTGGGCGACGGGGGATTTACTCAATGAACTGGTGCAGTGGCGCTGGCCGCGTATCTTCGCTGCGCTGATCGCAGGGGTAATGCTGGCGGTGGCGGGGTGCATTATTCAGCGTCTGACCGGCAACCCGATGGCAAGCCCGGAAGTGCTCGGGATCAGCTCTGGCGCCGCCTTTGGCGTGGTGCTGATGCTGTTCTTTGTGCCGGGGAATGCGTTTGGCTGGCTGATGCCTGCCGGCAGTATCGGCGCGGCAGTCACGCTGATGATTATCCTTATTGCCGCCGGTCGCGGCGGATTTTCACCGCACCGCATGCTGCTGGCCGGGATGGCGCTCAGCACCGCATTTACCATGCTGCTGATGATGCTGCAGGCAAGCGGCGATCCGCGTATGGCGAAGATCCTGACCTGGATTTCCGGCTCAACGTACAACGCCACCGGCAGCCAGGTGGTCTGGTCCGGGATCGTGATGCTCGTGCTGCTGGCGATGGTGCCGCTGTGCCGCCGCTGGATGACCATTCTGCCGCTCGGCGGCGAAACCGCGCGCGCGGTGGGAATGGCGCTGACGCCAGCGCGTGTGGCCCTGCTGCTGCTGGCGGCGTGCCTGACGGCTGTGGCAACCCTGACGATTGGACCGCTGAGTTTTGTCGGGTTAATGGCGCCGCACATTGCCAGAATGATGGGGTTCCGCCGGACGATGCCGCATATCGTGATGTCGGCCCTGACGGGCGGAGTGATGCTGGTGTTTGCGGACTGGTGCGGAAGAATGGTGCTGTTCCCGTATCAGATCCCGGCGGGTCTGCTGTCGACCTTTATCGGTGCGCCGTACTTTATTTATCTGTTGAGAAAGCAGAGCCGGTAATAAAAGTAAACGGCAATCTTTAGATTGCCGTTTTAGTGTTTGCTCCCTCTCCCCGTGGGAGAGGGTTGGGGTGAGGGCATCAAGCCGCACATCTTACAGCTTCGCAAACACCTTGCGCGCCGCGTCGATGGTGTTGTTGATATCTTCTTCGCTGTGCGCCACGGACATAAAGCCCGCTTCGAACGCGGACGGCGCCAGGTACACGCCTTCGTCCAGCATCAGGTGGAAGAAGCGCTTGAAGCGTTCAACGTCGCACTTCACCACGTCCTGATAGCAGGTCACGGTTTTCGCATCGGTGAAGAAAATCCCGAACATGCCGCCCACGTGGTTGACCACCAGAGGGATACCGGCCTCTTCTGCGGCTTCCAGCAGACCGTTTGCCAGCTGCGTGGTCAGGTCGGTCAGGGTTTCGTGAATACCCGGCTGTGCCACCTCGGTCAGGCAGGCAAAGCCCGCCGCCATGGCGATGGGGTTACCGGAGAGCGTGCCCGCCTGGTAAACCGGACCGGTTGGCGCCAGGGCTTCCATCACGTCCTTACGACCACCGAATGCGCCGACCGGCATGCCGCCGCCGATGATTTTGCCGAGGCAGGTCAGGTCCGGCACGACGTCGTAGTAAGACTGGGCACCCGCCAGCGCGACGCGGAAGCCGGTCATGACTTCATCGATGATCAGCAACGCGCCGAACTCATCGCACAGGGCGCGCAGGCCCGGCAGGAAGTCAGGCTGCGGTGGGATGCAGTTCATGTTGCCGGCAACCGGCTCAACGATGATGCAGGCGATCTCCTGCGGATACTGCTCGAACGCCGCGCGAACGGTAGCAATATCGTTGTAGGTGCAGGTCAGGGTATGCTTCGCGAAATCTGCCGGTACGCCAGGCGAGTTCGGCTGGCCGAGCGTCAGCGCGCCGGAACCGGCTTTCACCAGCAGGCAGTCCGCATGACCGTGGTAGCAGCCTTCAAACTTGATGATTTTATCGCGACCGGTAAAACCGCGCGCCAGGCGGATGGCGCTCATGGTGGCTTCGGTACCGGAGTTCACCATACGCACCATGTCCATGGTAGGCACCAGCTCGGTCACCAGCTCCGCCATTTTCACTTCCATTTCGGTTGGCGCACCGAAGCTCAGGCCGCGCTGGGCGGCTTCAATCACCGCGTTACGAATGGCAGGGTGGTTGTGACCCAGCACCATCGGTCCCCAGGAACCTACATAATCGATATAGGCTTTGCCATCGACATCATACAGATACGCGCCGTCAGCACGTTCGATAAACAGCGGCGTACCGCCCACGCCGGTGAAGGCGCGCACAGGTGAGTTCACGCCACCCGGAATAAGCTCGCGGGCTGCACTGTAGAGGTTTTCAGACTTGCTCATGGCGTCGTTCCTGGTTCGAATAAAATGGTTAAGCCCACTATTCTATGTGATTCGAGGAAGGTTATGAAATTTTTAGCCGGGCAATGCTTTAAGATTTGTTAAGTAATTTTCAGGAGACGGTGGGGCCGTCTCTGGTAAAATCCTTGCGGCTTTTTGTGTGACAAATAAGAACAGGACATGAAATCAGATTCTCCGTCTTTTGAAGAACAACAGTTTACGCGCGCCCAGCACCGAATCAGCATTCGGCGGCTGCTCAATCGCGATAAAACGCCGCTGGCGATCCTGCTGGCCGCTGCCGTGGTGGGTACTCTCGCGGGCCTGGTTGGCGTGGCGTTTGAAAAAGCGGTTAATGCCGTACTCAACTGGCGAGTGGGCACCGTGGCCGGTTTCGCCGACAGCGAATGGCTGGTCTGGGTGTGGGCATTCGGGCTGTCCGCGCTGTTTGCCATGGTGGGGTATTTTCTGGTGCGTAAATTCGCGCCGGAGGCGGGGGGATCGGGCATCCCGGAAATTGAGGGCGCGCTCGAGGAGCTGCGTCCGGTGCGCTGGTGGCGGGTGATTCCGGTTAAGTTCATCGGCGGCATGGGGACTCTGGGCGCGGGAATGGTGCTTGGACGGGAAGGACCCACGGTACAGCTGGGGGGGAACGTCGGCCGCATGGTGGGCGATCTGTTTCGGATGCGAAGCGCCGAAGCGCGCCATACGCTGCTGGCAACCGGCGCGGCGGCGGGGCTTTCCGCCGCGTTTAACGCGCCGCTGGCGGGCATTTTGTTCATTATTGAAGAGATGCGCGCGCAGTTCCGCTACAACCTGATCTCAATTAAAGCGGTGTTTACCGGCGTCATTATGTCGAGCATCGTGTTTCGCATCTTTAATGGCGAGGGCGCGGTCATTGAGGTGGGTAAACTCACCAACGCGCCGGTCAATACCCTGTGGCTTTACCTGATCCTCGGCATGATTTTTGGCGTGGTGGGGCCGCTGTTTAACACCTTTATCCTGCGCGCCCAGGATATGTTCCAGCGCATTCACGGCGGAAATACCACAAAATGGGTGCTGATGGGTGGTCTGCTGGGCGGCATGTGTGGCGTACTCGGGTTTATCGAGCCGAATGCCGCAGGCGGTGGGTTCGGGCTGATTCCCATTGCGGCGGCGGGGAATTTCAGCGTGGGTCTGCTGCTGTTCATGTTTATCTCCCGGGTTATCACGACGGTACTGTGCTTCTCTTCCGGCGCGCCCGGGGGGATTTTTGCCCCGATGCTGGCGCTGGGCACGCTGCTGGGGACTGCGTTTGGTATGGCGGCTGAAGTGGGCTTTCCCGCCTATCACCTTGAAGCCGGGACGTTTGCGGTGGCCGGAATGGGCGCGCTGCTGGCCGCGTCCCTGCGTGCGCCGTTGACTGGCATCGTGCTGGTGCTGGAGATGACGGATAATTACCAGCTCATTTTGCCAATGATCATTACCTGTCTCGGCGCGACACTATTAGCCCAGTTCCTGGGTGGAAAACCGCTATACTCCACCATCCTTGCGCGTACCCTGGCAAAACAAGAGGCGGAGCGGGCCGCCGCGCAGAATACTTGAATGAATTACCAGGGTATTAGATAATGACATAAAGAATTGGGTGAATTTTGCCCAATAGCAGTATTCATGGGAGCATAAGATGAGTGATGACGTAGTAGCTGTACCGCTCGAATTTACCGAAGCAGCAGCCAACAAAGTGAAAAACCTGATTGCCGACGAAGACAATCCGGATCTGAAACTGCGTGTTTATATTACCGGTGGCGGCTGCAGCGGCTTCCAGTATGGTTTTACCTTTGACGATCAGGTTAACGATGGCGATATGACTATCGAGAAACAGGGCGTCGCGCTGGTGGTTGACCCGATGAGCCTGCAATATCTGGTAGGCGGTTCGGTGGATTACACTGAAGGTCTGGAAGGTTCACGCTTTGTTGTGACTAACCCGAACGCAACCAGCACCTGCGGATGTGGTTCGTCGTTCAGCATCTGATGACCAAAAAACGGTAACCTGGCGGTTACCGTTTTGCTTTTACCTTCCGTTATCATCCAGCGCAAACGTCGGTAGCTTCAGATGCCAGCGTATCGCCGCTAAACGTATCACCAGCGTGACCACCATCCCCAGCATCGCGGCATTTTCCAGCGGGAGGGCAAAGGTGTAGTACGCGGTAGCGTGAACAATCCCGCCCACAATGCAGGCCGTTGCGTAAATTTCAGTACGCAGGATCATCGGCACTTCACGCGCCAGAATGTCGCGTATGATCCCACCGCCCACGCCGGTTAATACGCCCATGCAGATTGCCACCATCGGACCGGTACCGGCATTAAACGCCTTATTGACGCCAATACCAACAAACACGGCCAGACCGACGGCATCCAGTACCGGCAATATCCACTTGGGTAAGCGGCGAGGCTGGCGAACCAGTACAATGGTTAACAGGCAGGTGACCATAGCAACCACCAGATCGGTAGGATCTTTCACCCAAAACACCGGGCCATTCGCCAGCGCCATATCACGGATAGTCCCGCCGCCGACGGCGGTCACGACGCCCAGCACCAGCACGCCAAACGGATCCATGCGTAGTTTTCCGGCGAGCAGAACGCCGGAGATAGCAAAAACGGCTGTGCCAAGAATATCCAGCCAATAAACGAGCATCGTTAAATCCTCGAAAAGGGTCTTATGTTAGTGACTCTCTGCCAGCGCGGCACAGAGCTGTTTTGCGGCGAGGATAATACGCGGGCTGGCGCGTTCAAACCAGTCGCTGTTGAGTGGGATCACCGGAATTTTTAGCTGCTTTTGCCAGAATTGTTCAATTTTAGGAATCTCGCTCGCATTTCCGACCACGACGATGGCCTGCGGCTGGCGCGCCAGAACCTGCTCGCGGCTCACCTGAGGCCACGGCACCCGGCTGGCGGAAAAGATGTTTTCACCGCCGCAGACTTCCAGCACCTGGTTCTGAATCGACCCTTTTCCGGTGGTGAACAGCGGCTGGCTGCCAAACTGCAGGAAGATGCGCTTTTTAACAGGGGTATCGTATCGGGATTTCAGCGCAGCATAGTCACTGAGCATCTGTTTCGCTGCGCTCTCGGCTTTTTTGGGGGTTGGGCTATAAGGGGCGAGAGAACGTAGCGCCTGAGCGACTTGTTCAATGCTGACGGCATCAATCCACATCACTTTTATGCCAAGCGAGGTGAGCTGGTTGACCTGCCGCTCGGCGTTGCCGCCGCGCCAGGCCAGCACGAGATCCGGTTTAAGCGCCACGATGCGCTCAAGGTTCATCCCCTGCCAGGTTGCCACCTGTTCAATACCCGCGGCTTGCGGTGGGTAATCCGAATAGCTACTCACGCCAACGGGCGTGATCCCGGCGGCAAACGCCAGTTCCGTGTTCGCGGGAGAGAGGGTAATCACGCGCGGTAACGCATTGAGCCACAGCGGTGCGAGAAGAAGCAGGGCGGCCAGCGCCCTGAAGGTATGTTTAGCCACGTGCCAGATTCTGCACCAGGCGTTCCACCATCACGGTGGACTGTTTTGCCGCAACGGTCAGGAACTCGTCGAAGCTGATGTGGGACTGCTGGTCTGCCACGTCAGAGATGGCGCGAACCACCACGAAGGGGACGCTGAAGTTATGGCAGACATGAGCGATCGCTGTCGCTTCCATCTCAACGGCAACCGCCTGAGGGAAGTTATGACGGATTTTCGCCAGCCCAACGGAGCCGTTGATGAAGGCATCACCGCTGACAATCAGACCGCGTACCGCGTTGAGGTTGAGTTCTGCGATGCAGGTCTCTGCCGCCGCAATCAGTTTGTCGTCAGCTTTAAAACCAGCAGGACAGCCCGGTAGCTGACCGTACTCGTAACCAAACGCGGTGACGTCGGCATCGTGGTAACGCGCTTCGTCGGAGACAACGATATCGCCCACTTTCAGCGTCGGCGCCAGGCCGCCCGCAGAGCCGGTATTCACGATAACGTCCGGCTTGCAGCGCTCAAGCAGCAGGGTTGCACCCAGCGCAGCAGCCACTTTACCGATGCCTGATTTCAGCAGAGCCACGTCAACACCGTTCAGCTGGCCGGTGTAGATCTCACAACCCCCCAGAGAGAGGGTCTGACGGTTCTCAATTTTGTCACGCAGCAGCGTAACTTCTTCTTCCATTGCACCAATAATGCCGATTTTCATAGATTTACTCGCGATGTGCCTTGTTAAGATGCATAGTCTATCATGCGGTTAAGGGGAAACGCATTCTCACGCGGGGGAGCACATGTCACCAATCGATTTTCGCACCAAAATTAACTGGCACCGACGTTTCCGTTCGCCGCAGGGCGACAAGAGCGAACATGGGATCCTGCGTATCTTCGAAAGCGATCGCGGGCGGATCATTAACTCGCCAGCCATCCGACGTCTGCAGCAAAAAACTCAGGTGTTCCCGCTGGAGCGTAACGCCGCGGTGCGCACGCGCTTAACCCACTCCATGGAAGTGCAGCAGGTCGGGCGCTATATTGCCAAAGAGATTTTGAGCCGTCTCAAAGAGCAGCGTTTACTGGAAACCTATGGTCTGGACGAGCTGACGGGGCCCTTCGAGAGCATCGTTGAGATGGCCTGCCTGATGCACGACATCGGCAACCCGCCTTTCGGCCACTTTGGTGAGGCGGCTATCAATGACTGGTTTAAGCAGCGGCTTTTCCCTTCGGATGCGGTAAGCCAGCCCCTCAGCGATGACCGCTGCATCGTACGCGATTTGCGCCTGCGTGAAGGTGAAGAGGGGCTGAACGATCTGCGCCGCAAAGTGCGCCAGGATTTATGTCACTTCGAGGGCAACGCGCAGGGGATCCGGCTGGTCCACTCCCTGATGCGCATGAACCTGACCTGGGCCCAGGTCGGCTGCATTCTGAAATATACGCGTCCCGCGTGGTGGATGGGGGATACGCCCGCGTCCCACAGCTATTTAATGAAAAAACCGGGCTATTACCTTTCTGAAGAGGCCTATATTGAGCGGTTACGTAAAGAACTTTCATTGACTGCAAATGGCCGCTTTCCATTGACCTGGATTATGGAAGCCGCCGATGATATTTCCTATTGTGTGGCCGATCTGGAAGATGCCGTGGAGAAAAGAATCTTCAGCGTCGAGGAGCTTTATCAGCATCTTTATGCAGCCTGGGGAACTCATGAAAAAGGCTCGCTGTTTGAGCAGGTTGTCGAAAATGCCTGGGAAAAATCGCGCTCAAATACATTAAGCCGCAGTACGGAAGACCAGTTCTTTATGTATTTGCGGGTCAATACATTAAATAAACTGGTGCCGTATGCGGCGTCGCGTTTTATTGATAATTTGCCGCTCATTTTCAGCGGGGAATTCAACCACGCGCTGCTGGAAGATGACAGCAGTTTCAGCCAGCTCCTTGAGCTTTATAAACATGTGGCGATGCGGCATGTATTCAGCCACCCGGATGTTGAACAGCTAGAGCTGCAGGGCTATCGGGTAATCAGTGGGTTACTGGAAATTTATTCCCCGTTGCTTCAGCTGTCGGTCGATGAATTCAGCGAACTGGTGGAACACGAGCGCGTGCGCAGAATACCTATCGAATCGCGGCTTTATCAAAAACTCTCTACCCGGCATCGTCTGGCGTATGTCGAAGCAATTAGCAAGCTGGAGCGCCATTCTCCACAGTGGCCGGTGATGGAATATTATTATCGCTGCCGTCTTATCCAGGACTATATCAGCGGCATGACTGATTTGTATGCCTGGGATGAATATCGCAAGCTCATGGCGGTGGAATAATCCCGGAGTTTTGTAAAGACGGCCAATAAATTTTTACCTTTTCCATAAACTTATCGCCGGAACTAAGCGGTATAAAACGAATCTGAGTTACACAGCAATTTTGCGTTACCTGTAAATCGAGATTGAGAAACATGAAAAAAACCACATTAGCAATGAGTGCACTGGCTCTGAGTTTAGGTTTAGCGCTGTCTCCTGTGACTGCTACTGCAGCCGAGACCGCGTCGTCGGCAGCAACCGCGCAGCAGATGCCAAGCCTGGCACCGATGCTCGAAAAAGTGATGCCATCGGTGGTGAGTATTAACGTTGAGGGCAGCACGACCGTCAATACGCCGCGTATGCCGCGTAACTTCCAGCAGTTCTTCGGCGACAACTCGCCGTTCTGCCAGGACGGTTCGCCATTCCAGAGCTCTCCGTTCTGTCAGGGCGGCGGTGCCGGGGATGACAGCCAGGGCGGCGGCCAGCAGCAGAAATTCATGGCGCTTGGCTCGGGGGTAATTATTGATGCGGCGAAAGGCTACGTCGTCACTAACAACCACGTTGTCGATAACGCGAACAGCATTAAGGTTCAGCTGAGCGATGGCCGTAAGTTTGACGCCAAAGTGGTCGGCAAAGACCCGCGTTCTGACATCGCGCTGATCCAGATTCAGGATCCGAAAAACCTGACGGCGATTAAAATTGCCGACTCCGACGCGCTGCGCGTGGGCGACTATACCGTGGCGATCGGTAACCCGTTCGGTCTGGGTGAAACCGTGACCTCGGGTATCGTCTCTGCGCTGGGTCGTAGCGGCCTCAACGCTGAGAACTATGAGAACTTCATCCAGACGGATGCGGCGATCAACCGCGGTAACTCCGGCGGTGCGCTGGTGAACCTGAACGGTGAGCTGATCGGTATCAACACCGCTATCCTTGCCCCGGACGGCGGCAACATCGGTATCGGTTTTGCTATCCCGAGTAACATGGTGAAAAACCTGACCGCGCAGATGGTGCAGTATGGCCAGGTGAAACGCGGCGAGCTGGGTATCCTCGGTACGGAGCTGAACTCCGAACTCGCTAAGGCGATGAAGGTTGACGCCCAGCGCGGGGCATTCGTCAGCCAGGTGATGCCGAATTCGTCTGCGGCGAAAGCGGGCATTAAAGCGGGGGATGTAATCACCTCCCTGAACGGTAAACCGATCAGCAGCTTTGCCGCCCTGCGTGCCGAAGTGGGCTCGATGCCGATTGGCAGTAAAGTGACCCTCGGCCTGCTGCGCGACGGTAAGCCGGTTAACGTGAGCCTGGAGCTGCAGCAGAGCAGCCAGAATCAGGTGGATTCCAGCACCATATTCAGCGGGATTGAAGGTGCCGAGATGAGCAATAAAGGCGCAGACAAAGGCGTGGTGGTGAACAACGTGAAAGCGAATTCACCGGCAGCCCGTATCGGCCTGAAAAAAGGCGATGTGATCATGGGCGCTAACCAGCAGCCGGTGAAAAACATCGCTGAACTGCGCAAAATTCTCGACAGCAAGCCTTCCGTGCTGGCGCTGAATATCCAGCGTGGTGATACCTCTCTTTATCTGCTGATGCAGTAATCCTCAGAAGCCCCTGTTCGCAGGGGCTTTCTCGTTTCTGTGATTCTTGCCACAACTCCATACTTCTCCCTCTCTCTTTGTGCATTAGCACAATGCAGCCGTCGCTGAACTTCCCTATGCTTGAGCTCTGCTCACGGGAGGGTTACATGGCTGGCTGGCATCTTGATACCAAAATGGCGCAGGATATCGTGGCGCGCACCATGCGCATCATTGATACCAATATCAACGTAATGGATGCCCGCGGGCGTATTATTGGCAGCGGCGATCGCGAGCGTATTGGGGAATTGCACGAAGGCGCGCTGCTGGTGCTGTCTCAGGGGCGAGTCGTGGATATCGACGATGCGGTAGCGAAACACCTGCACGGCGTACGCCAGGGCATCAATTTACCGCTGCGCCTTGAAGGCGAAATTGTGGGGGTAATTGGCCTCACCGGCGAGCCCGAGTTACTGCGAAAATACGGTGAGCTGGTCTGTATGACGGCGGAGATGATGCTGGAGCAGTCGCGCCTGATGCACCTGCTTGCCCAGGACAGCCGCCTGCGTGAAGAGCTAGTGATGAACCTTATTCAGGCGGAAGAGCATACGCCTGCGCTCAGCGAATGGGCGCAGCGTCTGGGGATCGATCTCAACCAGCCGCGCGTGGTGGCGGTCATTGAGGTGGATAGCGGCCAGCTTGGCGTGGACAGCGCGATGGCCGAGCTGCAGCAGCTGCAAAATGCGCTGGCGACGCCGGAGCGCGATAACCTGGTGGCGATAGTCTCCCTGACGGAAATGGTGGTCCTCAAGCCGGCGCTCAATGCGTTCGGCCGCTGGGATGCCGACGATCATCGTCGTCGCGTGGAGCAGCTGATCTCCCGGATGGAGGAGAACGGTCAGCTGCGTTTTCGCGTTGCGCTGGGCAACTACTTTACCGGGCCGGGCAGTATCGCCCGCTCCTGGCGTACCGCGCGCACCACCATGATGGTGGGCAAGCAGCGGATGCCGGAGAGCCGCAGCTATTTCTATCAGGATCTGATGCTGCCGGTGCTGCTCGACAGCCTGCGCGGGGGCTGGCAGGCCAATGAGCTGGCGCGGCCATTAGCGCGTCTGAAAGCCATGGACAACAACGGCCTGCTGCGCCGGACGCTGCAGGCGTGGTTCCGCCATAACGTGCAGCCGCTGGCGACCTCAAAGGCGCTGTTTATTCACCGCAATACGCTTGAGTATCGGTTAAACCGGATTTCAGAGCTGACGGGGCTGGATCTGGGAAACTTTGACGACAGGCTGCTGCTGTATGTGGCGCTTCAGCTGGACGAACAGAGATGACTGAGTGCGGTCTGGTGCACTTACCCCATCCCTCTCCGACGGGGAGAGGGCGCAAACACTAAAAACGGCAATCAAGGATTGCCGTTTTGCTTTTATTTCCGCGTTAATTTCTCAAGATCCGCTTCAATCTCGCTGATCTTATTTGTTACAACGCTTTCAAGGTGACGCAGATCGTCAAGGATCTTACGCTTGAGATCGACTTCGGTGCGGTCGCGCTGGCAGATCTGATCGAGTTCATCGATCACATAGCGCAGGTTAGGGCTGATTTCCTGTACTTCTTTGTAGCCCTGTCCTACACCGTCAGCCACAACGGTCTTACGCTGGCGTGGATATTTAAACTTCACGCTTTTGGCGAAAAACTCTCCTTTGTCCTTGTGAAAATAGATTTTCAGAATATCGTTATTGGCTTCCTGACGGAGGCTGTAACGATCAATTTCATCAGGATTGGTAATGCCCAGACTTTTCAGATTATCGTACATAGCGGTACCCTTGATCTCAACATAACCTTTGAATAATTAACGAAAAAATCTATTTTCGCCACCCTCAGATATAAAAAAAGCGGGGTTGCCCCCGCTTTTTGTTATACCCGATTAATCAATGGTGCGCAGCAATTCGTTGATGCCCACTTTACCGCGCGTTTTCGCATCCACTTTCTTCACGATAACCGCACAGTACAGGCTGTATTTGCCATCTTTTGACGGCAGGTTGCCGGAAACCACCACGGAGCCCGCCGGAACGCGACCGTAGTGAACTTCACCGGTTTCACGGTCGTAAATACGGGTGCTCTGACCGATGTAAACGCCCATGGAGATCACGGAGCCTTCTTCAACGATCACGCCTTCAACCACTTCAGAGCGCGCGCCGATGAAGCAGTTGTCTTCGATAATGGTCGGGTTAGCCTGCAGTGGCTCCAGAACACCCCCGATGCCCACGCCGCCGGACAGGTGAACGTTTTTACCGATCTGCGCGCAGGAACCGACGGTCGCCCAGGTGTCGACCATGGTGCCTTCGTCAACGTAGGCACCGATATTCACGTAGGATGGCATCAGCACGGTGTTACGTGCGATGAACGCACCCTGGCGAACCGCCGCAGGCGGTACCACGCGGAATCCTTCTTTCTGGAAACGCGCTTCGTCGTAGTCAGCGAATTTCATTGGCACTTTATCGAAGTAGCGGCTTTCTGCTCCGTCGATAACCTGGTTATCGTTGATGCGGAAAGAGAGCAGCACGGCTTTCTTCAGCCATTGATGAGTGACCCACTGACCGTCGATTTTTTCTGCCACGCGCAGCGCGCCGGAATCCAGAAGGGAAATCACCTGGTTTACCGCTTCACGGGTCACGGTATCCACATTTGCCGGGGTAATCTCGGCGCGACGCTCAAAAGCGGACTCAATAACGTTCTGTAACTGCTGCATTGTTTACTCTTTCCATTTCACTAAAAAACATATCACCCTTTATCGTTTGGATTGAGGGCTGCTGTCAACCGTTGTTGCACTTCAAGCTGCAGGTCATTATTAAGGGCACGCCGGTCCGCTGTCGCGATTATAAATAAATCTTCTACTCGCTCGCCAATCGTTGTAATTCGGGCCCCGTGGAGCGAAATTCCCAGATCGGCAAAAACCTGGCCGACGCGAGCAAGCAGCCCCGGCTGGTCGAGCGCGATCAGCTCCAGGAACGATTTACGGTCGGTGTGGGTCGGCAGGAAATTGACCTCGGTATCGACGGTAAAGTGGCGCAATTTCGCCGGCTGGCGACGCGGCTGCGGGGGCTGCCAGCTGCGCTGGGTAATCGCCTGTTCCAGACCGAAACGTATCCCTTCATGCCTGTCCGACGAGAGCGGGCTGCCGTCCGGCTCAAGCACGATAAAGGTGTCCATCGCCATGCCGTCGCGGGTGGTGAAAATCTGCGCGTCGTGAACGCTCAGGTTACGCCTGTCCAGCTCGGCGCAGACCGCAGCAAACAGATAAGGTCGGTCCGGGCTCCAGATGAAAATCTCCGTCCCGCCGCGGGTGGCCTGCGGGCTCAGCAGGATCATCGGCTGGGATAGATCGTGCTTGAGCAGATGCCGCGCGTGCCACGCAAGCTGGTTTGGGCTATGGCGGACAAAATAGTTGGCGCGGCAGCGGGCCCAAATCTGATGCAGTGCCTCTTCATCAATGTTATCCATCCGCAGCAGCGCCAGCGCCTGCAGCTGGTGATGGCGCACGCGTTCGCGCATGTCCGGGGTGTTTTGCATCCCGCGACGCAGCTGTTTTTCGGTGGCGAAGTACAGCTCGCGCAGCAGGCTCTGCTTCCAGCTGTTCCACAGGGTCTCGTTGGTGGCGCAGATATCGGCCACCGTCAGGCAGACCAGATAGCGCAGACGGTTTTCCGTCTGAACCTCTTCAGCGAACTGCTTTATCACTTCCGGATCCTGAATGTCACGACGCTGCGCGGTAACCGACATCAGCAGGTGATGGCGCACCAGCCAGGCCACCAGCTGCGTTTCACGCGAGTTCAGGCCGTGCAGTTCGGCAAATTTCAGCACGTCCTGCGCGCCCAGCACCGAGTGGTCACCGCCGCGACCTTTGGCGATATCGTGGAACAGGGCGGCAATCAGGATCAGTTCCGGATGGGTCAGGCGCGGCCACAGCTCCACGCAGAGCGGGTGGCGGGAGCGCGTCTCTTCTTTCGCAAAGCTTTCCAGCTTGAGCATCACGCGGATCGTGTGTTCATCCACCGTGTAGGCGTGGAACAGATCGAACTGCATTTGCCCGACAATGTGCGACCACTGCGGCATATAGGCCCACAGCACGCTGTGGCGGTGCATTGGCAGCAGGCCGCGGCTGACGGCGCCCGGGTGGCGGAGCATGCTCAGGAACAGCGAACGCGCTTCCGGGATATAGCACAGCGGCTGCGTCAAATGACGGCGCGCATGGCGCAGATGGCGCAGGGTGGTGGAGTAGATGCCTGTGATGGTGCTGTTGCGCACCATGGTATAGAACATCCGCAGAATCGCTTCCGGCTCGCGGATGAACAGCGTTTCGTCGCGCAGGTCGATAAGCGTGCCGCGCAGCTGGAATTCGTCATCAATCGGGCGCGGTTTTTCGTCCGCCGTCAGGGCCAGAATGGCCTCGTCGAACAGCTGCAACAGCATCTGGTTCAGCTCGGTCACCCGGCGTGTGACGCGGAAGAAATCCTTCATCATGTGCTCAACCGGCTCGTTGCCTTCGCCCTGATAATTCAGACGCTGAGCCACGCTGAGCTGGCGGTCAAACAGCAGGCGGTTATCGTAGCGGGTGACTTCCAGATGCAGGGCAAACCGGATGCGCCACAGCAGGTGCAGGCACTCGTTCAGCTCGTTACGCTCGGCCTCGGTTAAAAAGCCGAAGCCGACCATCTCGTCCATCGAGGTGGCGCCAAAATGACGGCGGGCGACCCACTGCAGGGTGTGGATGTCGCGCAGGCCGCCGGGGCTGCTTTTAATATCGGGTTCAAGATTATAGCTGGTGCCGTGGTAGCGCTGGTGGCGCTGATTTTGCTCCTCGACCTTCGCGGCGAAGAACTTTTCTGACGGCCAGAAGCCGTCGCTGAAGATGTGTTTTTGCAGCTCCAGGAACAGAGCGACGTCACCAATCAGCAGGCGGGTTTCAATCAGGTTGGTGGCGACGGTCAGGTCCGATAACCCTTCCAGCAGACACTCTTCCAGGGTGCGCACGCTGTGGCCGACTTCCAGCTTTACGTCCCAGAGCAGCGTCAGCAGTTCGCCAATTTTTTGCGCCTGTTCGTCCGGCAGCTTTTTGCGGCTTAGGATCAGGAGATCGATATCGGAAAGCGGATGCAGCTCACCGCGGCCATAGCCTCCGACAGCAACCAGCGCAACGTCGCTGATTTGCCCAAATCCGTAATCGATCCACAGGCGCTGCAGCAGCTGGTCGATAAATTCAGTGCGCGCCTCAATGAGTTGCTCAGCCGACACGCCTGCGTCGAAGGCGCTGCCCAGCCAGCGATGGAAAACATCCATATGGGCTTTAATATGCGCGCAGGTCAGCTCGTGCGACGGCCAGACGCCCGGGTTATCGGGCTGGTCGGGGAGGGTGGGAAGTGCTGTGTTAGCATACTGTTCGGGTAAAAGATTACTCATCGTGCGCCACCCATAAGAAAAAGCTATAGCCATTAAAAAAGCCGGCATTTGCCGGCTTTTTTATCATTCATCGTGCGTCAGTATCGCCGGGATGGTGTCATCCTTGCGCAACGTCATAATTTCGCAGCCGTTGTCTGTTACCACAATAGTATGCTCGTACTGCGCAGACAAGCTTCTGTCTTTGGTTTTCACCGTCCAGCCGTCTTTCATGGTTCGGATGCGATAGTCACCCGCGTTGACCATCGGCTCAATGGTAAAGGTCATGCCTTTTTGCAGCACCACGCCGCCGTCGTCTGCATCATAGTGCAGGACCTGCGGTTCTTCATGGAAGACGCGACCAATGCCGTGACCGCAGTACTCGCGCACCACGGAGAAACCTTCTGCTTCGACAAACTTCTGGATTGCCGCACCGATGGTACGCAGGCGAATACCCGGCTTCACCATTTTCAGTGCCAGGTAGAGGCTCTCTTGCGTCACTTTGCACAGACGCTCGCCAAGAATAGTCGGCTTGCCAACGATGAACATTTTTGAAGTGTCACCGTGGTATTCGTCTTTAATGACGGTCACGTCGATGTTAACGATGTCGCCGTCTTTCAGCAGTTTTTCATCGTCCGGAATACCGTGACACACCACTTCATTAATAGAGATGCAGACGGATTTCGGAAAACCGTGGTAGCCGAGGCAGGCGGAAACCGCGTGCTGCTCGTTTACGATATAGTCGTTACAGATACGGTCCAGCTCACCGGTGCTGACGCCCGGCTTCACGAACGGCTCGATCATTTCCAGCACTTCCGCGGCCAGACGACCGGCGACGCGCATCTTTTCAATTTCTTCAGGTGTCTTAATAGAGATAGCCATGTAATCTGTCCATCGGTGTCGATTTTTTCGACAATACTAGTCTAAGTGTCGTCAATGGTATCAGTCAGGCACGCTCCGTGCCAAATTGAGAATCATTAACAGCACACTCCGCCAACAACTGTTGGTTTCTGGTCGTGTTTTGTGGTATAAAGCGCGCCGGACTTCCGATCCATCTCAGATACACAGGCTGGACGGAAGCGACAAATCTCACTTTGTGTAACAACACACACGTATCGGCACATATTCCGGGGTGCCCTTCGGGGTCGGTAATATGGGATACGTGGAGGCATAACCCCAACTTTCAATATAGAGGTTTTAAACATGGCAACTGTTTCCATGCGCGACATGCTCAAGGCTGGTGTTCACTTTGGTCACCAGACCCGTTACTGGAACCCGAAAATGAAGCCTTTCATCTTCGGCGCACGTAACAAAGTTCACATCATCAACCTTGAGAAAACTGTACCAATGTTCAACGAAGCCCTGGCTGAGCTGAACAAGATCTCTTCCCGTAAAGGTAAGATTCTGTTCGTTGGTACTAAGCGCGCTGCAAGCGAAGCTGTGAAAGATGCTGCTAACAGCTGCGACCAGTTCTTCGTGAACCATCGCTGGTTGGGCGGCATGCTGACCAACTGGAAAACTGTTCGTCAGTCCATCAAACGCCTGAAAGATCTGGAAACCCAGTCTCAGGACGGTACTTTCGACAAGCTGACTAAGAAAGAAGCGCTGATGCGCACTCGTGAACTGGACAAGCTGGAAAACAGCCTGGGCGGTATTAAAGATATGGGCGGCCTGCCAGACGCGCTGTTCGTAATCGATGCAGACCACGAGCACATCGCAATCAAAGAAGCTAACAACCTGGGTATCCCGGTATTCGCTATCGTTGATACCAACTCCGATCCGGACGGTGTTGACTTCGTTATCCCGGGTAACGACGACGCAATCCGTGCTGTTAGCCTGTACCTGAGCGCTGTAGCTGCTACCGTTCGTGAAGGCCGTTCCCAGGATCTGGCTTCTCAGGCGGAAGAAAGCTTCGTAGAAGCTGAATAATAAGGTTTTACCCCTTATTAGTACCGTGTATGAATAGGGGCCCATTACCGGCCCCTTTTTTCAATTTACACTGTTTGGCCCCCGGCCGGGCAGTTCACATCTCCCGAGGATTTAAGAATGGCTGAAATTACCGCATCCCTGGTAAAAGAGCTGCGCGAGCGTACTGGCGCAGGCATGATGGATTGCAAAAAAGCGCTGACTGAAGCGAACGGCGACATCGAGCTGGCAATCGAAAACATGCGTAAATCCGGTGCGATCAAAGCAGCTAAAAAAGCAGGCAACGTTGCTGCTGACGGCGTGATCATCACTAAGATCGACGGCAACTACGGCATCATTCTGGAAGTTAACTGCCAGACTGACTTCGTTGCTAAAGATGGTGGTTTCCAGGCATTTGCTAACAAAGTTCTGGACGCAGCTGTTGCTGGTAAAATCACTGACGTTGAAGTTCTGAAAGCACAGTTCGAAGAAGAACGTGTTGCGCTGGTTGCTAAAATCGGTGAAAACATCAACATCCGTCGCGTATCTTCTCTGGAAGGCGACGTTCTGGGCTCTTACCAGCACGGTGCACGTATCGGTGTTCTGGTTGCGGCTAAAGGCGCTGACGAAGAGCTGGTTAAACAGCTGGCAATGCACATCGCTGCAAGCAAGCCAGAATTCGTTAAGCCAGAAGACGTGTCTGCTGAAGTGGTAGAGAAAGAGTACCAGGTTCAGCTGGACATCGCGATGCAGTCTGGTAAGCCAAAAGAAATCGCAGAGAAAATGGTTGAAGGCCGCATGAAGAAATTCACCGGCGAAGTTTCTCTGACTGGCCAGCCATTCGTAATGGACCCAAGCAAGTCTGTTGCTCAGCTGCTGAAAGAGCACAACGCTGACGTAACTGGCTTCATCCGCTTCGAAGTGGGCGAAGGCATCGAGAAAGTTGAGACTGACTTCGCAGCAGAAGTTGCTGCAATGTCCAAGCAGTCTTAATGATTGAAAAGGAGCCGCCTGAGGGCGGCTTCTTTTTGTCACCCGTCACAGGAAATCAGACAGGCTCCAGTATCGCTGTGCTGATTTGCGGCATATCATGTCGCCAGAATTAACCCCATCTTAATCGTTGACAGTCTCAGGAAAGAAACATGGCTACCAATGCAAAACCCGTGTACAAACGCATTCTGCTTAAGCTGAGTGGCGAAGCGCTGCAGGGATCGGAAGGCTTCGGTATTGACGCAAGCATCCTTGATCGCATGGCACAGGAAATCAAAGAACTGGTCGAACTGGGCATCCAGGTTGGCGTGGTCATTGGCGGTGGCAACCTTTTCCGTGGTGCTGGTCTGGCGAAAGCGGGGATGAACCGCGTTGTGGGCGACCACATGGGTATGCTGGCAACCGTGATGAATGGCCTGGCAATGCGTGACGCGCTGCATCGCGCTTATGTGAACGCCCGCCTGATGTCCGCAATTCCGCTGAATGGCGTTTGCGATAATTACAGCTGGGCGGAAGCCATCAGCCTGCTGCGCAACAACCGCGTGGTGATCCTCTCCGCCGGTACGGGTAACCCGTTCTTTACAACCGATTCCGCCGCCTGCCTGCGCGGTATCGAGATCGAAGCCGATGTGGTACTGAAAGCGACCAAAGTAGACGGCGTGTTTACTGCCGACCCGGCAAAAGATCCTTCTGCCACCATGTACGATCAGCTGAGCTACAGCGAAGTGCTGGATAAAGAGCTGAAAGTGATGGATCTTGCCGCCTTTACGCTGGCTCGCGACCACAAACTGCCGATCCGTGTCTTCAACATGAACAAACCTGGCGCACTGCGTCGCGTGGTCATGGGCGAAAAAGAAGGCACTTTGATCACGGAATAATTTCCGTTGACGATAAATACAGGTAAGATTCCGCTTTATTTTGTAGTGGTATCTTACCCGGGCGCGCCTTTGGCGTTGTCATGAATTAAACGCGACTATACTTAGCACACCTGTAGCGCTGTGCTGGCGGATAGTCTGCCTGAGACAAGTTTTCAAGGATTCGTAACGTGATTAACGACATCAGAAAAGATGCTGAAGTACGCATGGACAAATGCGTAGAAGCGTTCAAAAACCAAATCAGCAAAATCCGTACTGGCCGTGCTTCCCCAAGCCTGCTGGATGGCATCATCGTAGAATATTACGGTACGCCAACCCCTCTGCGCCAGTTGGCGAGCGTGACGGTTGAAGATACCCGTACGCTTAAAATCAACGTCTTCGACCGCTCTATGAGCCCGGCCGTTGAGAAAGCGATTATGGCCTCTGACCTCGGACTGAACCCAAGCTCTGCGGGCGCAGACATCCGCGTTCCACTTCCTCCGCTGACGGAAGAACGTCGTAAAGATCTTATCAAAGTGGTTCGTGGCGAAGCTGAGCAGGGTCGTGTATCCGTGCGTAACGTACGTCGCGACGCGAACGATAAAGTGAAAGCGCTGCTGAAAGAAAAAGAGATCAGCGAAGATGACGATCGTCGTTCTCAGGACGACATTCAGAAAATGACCGACGCGGCCATCAAGAAAATTGATGCGGCGCTGGCAGAAAAAGAAGCGGAACTGATGCAGTTCTGATTTCTGTCGTACACTGATAAACGCCGTTCAGAAGGACTTCGGGTCTTGCTGGCGGCGTTTTGCTTTTATCTGGTCTAACTTTTTTCGGGCATCTCATGAAGCATTTAACACTCCTCGGCTCAACCGGCTCTATCGGTTGCAGCACTCTCGACGTCGTTCGCCATAATCCTGAACTTTACACCGTGACAGCGCTGGTGGCCGGTAAGAATGTGCAGCGAATGGTCGAGCAGTGCCTGGAGTTTGCGCCCCGCTATGCGGTGATGGATGACGAAGAGAGCGCGCGTCTGCTGAAAGCACAGCTGCGTGAAAAGGGCAGTCGAACCGAGGTGCTGAGCGGCCAGCAGGCGGCATGCGAGATGGCGGCGCTGGATGAGGTGGATCAGGTCATGGCGGCCATTGTCGGCGCGGCAGGGCTGCTGCCGACGCTTGCTGCGATTGATGCCGGTAAGGATGTTCTGCTGGCCAATAAAGAGTCGCTGGTCACCTGCGGACGCCTGTTCATGGAGGCGGTGAAGCAGCGTGGGGCGCGTCTTTTGCCGGTCGACAGCGAACACAACGCGATTTTTCAGAGTTTACCGCAACCTTTTCAACAGAACCTGGGGTACGCTGACCTGGAGCAGAATGGCGTGGTGTCTATCCTGCTTACCGGGTCTGGTGGCCCGTTCCGTGAAACGCCACTGTCTGAACTGCGTGCAATGACACCCGATCAGGCGTGCCGTCATCCGAACTGGTCGATGGGGCGTAAAATCTCCGTTGATTCTGCCACCATGATGAACAAAGGTCTGGAATACATTGAAGCGCGCTGGCTGTTTAATGCGTCAGCGAAACAGATGGAAGTACTGATTCACCCGCAATCGGTGATTCACTCGATGGTGCGTTACCAGGATGGCAGCGTGCTGGCACAGCTGGGCGAGCCGGACATGCGTACGCCAATTGCCCATTCAATGGCGTGGCCAAATCGAGTGAAATCCGGCGTGAAGCCGCTTGATTTCTGCAAGCTAAGTTCCCTGACGTTCAGTGAACCAGACTATGACCGCTATCCTTGTCTGAAGCTTGCGATGAATGCCTTTGACCAGGGGCAGGCGGCGACGACGGCACTTAATGCAGCCAATGAAATTACCGTTGAGGCATTTCTGAATCAGCAAATTCGTTTCACCGATATCGCATCGCTTAATTTATCGGTACTGGACATGATGGATTTGCGCGAACCACAAAGCGTGGAAGAGGTGCTGGCGGTGGATGCAGCTGCGCGTAATATTGCGCGCCAACAGGTGACACGTCTCGCAAGCTGGTGATAAAGCAAGCACTAGTCGTCGTGCTATTTGTTAGCGTTGGGCTTCAGTGATATAGTCTGCGCCACCTGATCGCAGGTATTTGACTTAATGTGGTCAGGTGAGCCGTGGTTTGACACGGCTTTTTTATGTATAGGCTTCAGTATTCCTGAGTACCGTTAAATCCTTTTCAGGGACAAAAAACGCGTTATGTTGTCTGCGAATCAACCAATAAGCGAAAATTTGCCAGCTCATGGCTGCCGTCATGTAGCAATCATTATGGATGGCAATGGCCGCTGGGCGAAAAGACAAGGGAAGATACGAGCCTTTGGGCATAAAGCGGGGGCGAAATCCGTTCGCCGCGCCGTTTCTTTTGCCGCCAACAACGGCATTGATGCGTTAACGCTCTATGCTTTTAGCAGTGAAAACTGGAATCGTCCTCTGCAGGAAGTGACTGCGTTGATGGAATTGTTTGTGTGGGCGCTAGACAGCGAAGTAAAAAGCCTGCACCGCCACAACGTCCGCCTGCGTATCATTGGCGATACCAGTCGTTTTAACTCACGTTTGCAGGAACGGATTCGTAAAGCAGAAGCGCTGACGGAGAACAATACCGGTCTGACGCTGAATATTGCGGCGAATTACGGCGGACGCTGGGATATTATCCAGGGCGTTCGGCATCTGGCCGAACAGGTTCAGGAAGGGCTGTTGAGACCCGACCAAATTGATGAAGAGGCGCTGAGCAAGCAAATCTGCATGAATGAACAGGCACCTGTGGATTTGGTAATTAGGACAGGGGGGGAGCATCGCATAAGTAACTTTTTGATATGGCAAATTGCCTATGCCGAACTTTACTTTACGGATGTTCTTTGGCCCGATTTTGATGAACAAGACTTTGAAGGTGCGCTGCATGCCTTTGCCAATCGAGAGCGTCGTTTCGGCGGCACCGAGCCTGGTGGCGACAACGCCTGATGGGGGTAGCTTTTGCTGAAGTATCGCCTGATTTCCGCTTTTGTATTAATACCCATTGTCATTGCGGCGCTGTTTTTACTGCCCCCGGTGGGATTCGCTATTGTCACGCTGGTGGTGTGCATGCTGGCCGCGTGGGAATGGGGACAGTTTAGCGGCTTTACCTCGCGCACTCAGCGAGTATGGCTTGCGGTACTTTGTGGCTTTATCCTGGCCATAATGCTGTTTACGTTGCCTGAATATCACCATGATATTCACCAGCCCCTGGTTGCCGGTTCCTTGTGGATATCGTTGGCCTGGTGGGTTGCAGCGCTGCTGCTGGTTCTTTTTTATCCGGGGTCCGCGGCATTATGGCGTAATTCAAAAGTGCTGCGACTGATTTTTGGCTTGCTCACCATTATTCCTTTTTTCTGGGGTATGGTTGCGCTGCGGGCCTGGCACTACGACGAAAACCACTACAGCGGTGCGATCTGGCTGCTTTATGTGATGATTCTGGTCTGGGGGGCTGACTCCGGGGCCTATATGTTTGGTAAACTGTTTGGCAAACATAAGCTGGCACCGAAGGTTTCTCCGGGCAAAACCTGGCAAGGATTCATCGGCGGCCTGTTTACGGCAGCGATCATCTCCTGGGGCTACGGCGTCTGGGCGAATCTTGAAGTGGCACCGTCAATACTGCTGGTGTGCTCGATTTTTGCTGCGCTTGCCTCCGTGCTCGGTGATTTAACCGAAAGTATGTTTAAGCGTGAAGCAGGGATTAAGGACAGCGGACACCTGATTCCAGGGCATGGCGGTATACTGGATCGCATTGATAGCCTGACAGCGGCTGTTCCAGTGTTTGCGTGTTTGCTTTTACTGGTATTCGGGACGATTTAACGGAAGGTTTTATGCTGAGCATTCTCTGGAATCTGGCGGCGTTCATTGTTGCACTGGGTGTACTGATTACCGTGCATGAATTTGGCCATTTCTGGGTTGCTCGCCGCTGTGGCGTGCGCGTAGAGCGATTTTCCATCGGTTTTGGGAAATCACTCTGGACGCGCACCGACCGCCACGGCACGGAATTTGTCATCGCCCTTATCCCGCTGGGCGGCTACGTCAAAATGCTCGACGAACGCGTCGAGCCTGTCGCTCCTGAGCTGCGACACAGCGCATTCAACAATAAAACCGTTGGACAACGCGCTGCCATCATCGCTGCCGGACCGGTAGCCAACTTCATCTTTGCGATTTTTGCTTACTGGCTGGTGTTTATCATCGGCGTCCCTGGTGTACGTCCTGTGGTAGGTGAAATTGCCCCCAACTCCATCGCGGCGAGTGCGCAAATTACATCCGGGATGGAACTTAAAGCGATTGATGGCATCGAAACCCCTGATTGGGATGCCGTGCGACTGCAGCTGGTAGCCAAAATTGGCGATCCGCAGACCACCATCAGCGTATCGCCGTTTGGTTCAGATACGCGTCAGGACAAAGTACTTGATTTACGTCACTGGCGTTTCGAGCCAGACAAAGAGGATCCCGTCGCTGCGCTGGGCATTCGTCCACGCGGCGCGCAGATCGAGCCGGTATTAGCCGAAGTACAGGCAAATTCGGCGGCGAGCAAAGCAGGTTTGCAAGCGGGCGACAGGATCGTTAAAGTCGATGGTCAGCCATTAACAGAGTGGATGACCTTTGTTACTCTGGTGCGCGATAATCCGGGAACGTCTCTCGCGCTGGAAGTTGAAAGGCAGGGCAGTCCGCTTTCGCTGACGCTGATCCCGGATACGAAGTCGGTCGGCAAAAAGGCAGAAGGGTTTGCAGGCGTTGTGCCAAAAGTGATCCCGCTGCCAGATGAGTACAAGACAATACGCCAGTATGGGCCGTTCAGCGCCATCCTTGAAGCCACGGATAAAACATGGCAACTGATGAAGCTGACGGTCAACATGTTGGGGAAATTGATAACCGGTGATGTGAAACTGAACAACCTCAGTGGGCCAATTTCGATTGCTCAGGGGGCTGGGATGTCAGCGGAATTCGGGGTGATTTACTATCTCATGTTCCTCGCGCTCATTAGCGTGAATCTTGGGATAATCAACCTGTTCCCGCTTCCCGTTTTAGACGGGGGTCATCTGCTGTTTTTAGCGATTGAAAAGCTAAAAGGCGGACCGGTATCCGAGCGAGTTCAAGACTTTAGTTATCGCATTGGCTCGATTTTGCTGGTGCTGTTAATGGGGCTTGCACTTTTCAATGATTTCTCTCGGTTGTAAGAGAGTGTTAGGAAGAACGCATAATAACGATGGCGATGAAAAAGTTGCTCATAGCGTCGCTGCTGTTTAGCAGCGCCACCGTATACGGTGCTGACGGGTTCGTAGTGAAAGATATTCATTTCGAAGGCCTCCAGCGTGTCGCCGTTGGTGCGGCCCTCCTCAGTATGCCTGTACGCCCCGGCGATACGGTCAATGATGATGATATCAGTAACACCATCCGTGCTCTGTTTGCCACTGGCAACTTCGAGGATGTCCGCGTCCTGCGCGATGGTGATACGCTGCTGGTGCAGGTAAAAGAACGTCCAACGATCGCCAGTATCACTTTCTCCGGCAACAAGTCGGTGAAAGATGACATGCTCAAGCAGAACCTTGAAGCATCGGGTGTTCGTGTGGGTGAATCCCTGGACCGTACAACCCTTTCAGACATTGAAAAAGGTCTGGAAGACTTCTATTACAGCGTCGGTAAATACAGCGCCAGCGTGAAAGCGGTTGTCACTCCGCTGCCACGTAACCGTGTTGACCTGAAGCTTGTCTTCCAGGAAGGTGTTTCTGCGAAGATCCAGCAGATCAACATTGTCGGCAACCACGCGTTCAGCACCGACGAACTGATCTCCACCTTCCAGCTGCGCGATGAAGTGCCATGGTGGAACGTGGTAGGCGATCGCAAATACCAGAAACAGAAACTGGCGGGCGACCTTGAAACCCTGCGCAGTTACTATCTCGATCGTGGCTATGCGCGTTTCAACATCGACTCGACTCAGGTCAGTCTGACTCCGGACAAGAAAGGCATCTACATTACGGTTAACATCACTGAAGGCGAGCAATACAAGCTTTCTGGTGTTGAAGTGAGTGGTAACCTGGCGGGGCATTCTGCTGAAATCGAATCGCTGACCAAAATTCAGCCGGGCGACCTGTACAGCGGTTCCAAAGTAACCAAAATGGAAGACAGCATTAAGAAGCTGCTCGGCCGCTATGGTTATGCCTATCCGCGCGTACAGACTCAGCCGGAAATCAATGACGCGGATAAAACCGTTAAGCTGCACGTGAATGTTGATGCGGGCAACCGTTTCTACGTGCGTAAGATCCGCTTCGTTGGTAACGACACCTCCAAAGATTCCGTTCTGCGTCGCGAAATGCGTCAGATGGAAGGCGCATGGTTGGGAAGCGACCTCGTTGATCAGGGTAAAGAGCGTCTGAACCGTCTGGGCTATTTTGAAACGGTGGATACCGATACCCAGCGCGTACCGGGCAGCCCGGATCAGGTTGATGTCGTATATAAAGTGAAAGAGCGCAACACCGGTAGCTTTAACTTCGGTGTGGGCTACGGTACTGAAAGCGGCGTCAGCTTCCAGGTCGGCGTGCAGCAGGATAACTGGCTGGGTACGGGTTACTCTGTCGGTATTAACGGCACCAAAAACGATTACCAGACCTACTCTGAGTTCTCTGTGACTAACCCATACTTCACCGTAGACGGTGTGAGCCTGGGCGGTCGTATCTTCTATAACGACTTTAAAGCAGATGACGCGGACCTGTCTTCATACACCAACAAGAGTTACGGTGTAGACGGTACGCTTGGCTTCCCGGTTAACGAATACAACACCCTGCGTGCAGGCTTGGGCTACGTGCATAACGACCTGTCCAACATGCAACCGCAGGTGGCAATGTGGCGTTACCTGGACTCTATTGGTCAGTCGGCAAGTAAGTCCAGTGATAATAACGGTTTCGCTGCGGATGACTTCACCTTTAACTACGGCTGGACCTATAACCGCCTTGACCGTGGTTACTTCCCAACGGAAGGTTCTCGCGTCAACCTGAACGGTAAAGTTACCGTGCCGGGTTCCGATAACGAGTTCTATAAGGTCACGCTGGATACTGCGTCCTACTTCCCAATCGATGACGATCACAAGTGGGTGGTTCTGGGTCGTACCCGTTGGGGCTATGGCGATGGTCTGGGCGGCAAAGAGATGCCGTTCTATGAAAACTTCTATGCGGGTGGTTCCAGCACCGTTCGTGGCTTCCAGTCCAATAACATTGGTCCGAAAGCGGTCTACTACGGCGGGAACGACAAAGACAACTGCGATAAGTCTTCCTCCTCCGAAGTCTGTAGCTCTGATGATGCGGTGGGCGGTAACGCGATGGCGGTGGCCAGTCTGGAGTTCATCACACCAACGCCATTTATCAGTGATAAATACGCGAACTCTGTCCGTACGTCCTTCTTCTGGGATGCCGGTACGGTATGGGATACCAACTGGCAGAATACGGCTCAGATGCGTGCGGCAGGTGTTCCAGATTATAGCGATCCGAGCAATATTCGCATGTCTGCCGGTATCGCATTACAATGGATGTCACCGCTGGGGCCGTTGGTCTTCTCTTACGCCCAGCCGTTTAAGAAATATGATGGAGATAAGTCGGAGCAATTCCAGTTTAACATTGGTAAAACCTGGTAATAATCCGCAGCAAAGGAATGCGTTGGCAGTGTAGCGCTGACAACTGGCGATCGGTAAAACGGTCGCCTTGCCACGCAAAGAACGGTACCTTCTGGTGCCAATGGGATGGTAAGGAGTTAATTGTGAAAAAGTGGTTATTAGCTGCAGGTCTCGGTTTAGCGATGGCAACTTCTGCTCAGGCAGCAGACAAAATTGCAATCGTCAACATGGGTAATTTGTTCCAGCAGGTTGCACAGAAAACGGGTGTTTCTGCGACTCTGGAAAACGAATTCAAAGGCCGTGCAAGCGAACTGCAGGGTATGGAAAACGATCTTCAGTCCAAAATGCAGCGTCTGCAGCGTGATGGTTCTACCATGAAAGCAAGCGACCGCAGCAAGCTGGAAAAAGACGTAATGGCTCAGCGCCAGACGTTCTCCCAGAAAGCGCAGGCTTTCGAGCAGGATCGTCAGCGTCGTTCTAACGAAGAACGTGGCAAGCTGGTGACTCGCATTCAGACTGCTGTTAAAGCAGTGGCTGCCGATCAGAGCATCGATCTGGTTGTTGATGCGAACGCCGTCGCTTTCAACAGCAAAGATGTTAAAGACATCACTGCTGATGTTCTGAAACAGGTTAAATAAGTAATGCCTTCAATTCGACTGGCTGATTTAGCTCAGCAGTTGGATGCAGAATTACACGGTGATGGCGATATCGTCATCACCGCTGTTGCGTCCATGCAATCTGCTAAAGCTGGCACGATTACCTTCATGGTAAGCCCTAAGTACCGTGAGCAACTGGCTCAATGCCAGGCGTCAGCTGTTGTTCTGACGCAGGACGATCTTCCATTTGCCACTGTAAGCGCGCTGGTAGTGAAAAACCCCTACCTGACGTATGCACGCATGGCTCAAATTCTTGATACCACGCCGCAGCCGGCCCAGAACATTGCTGCCAGCGCAGCGATTGATCCGACGGCTAAGCTGGGTAACAACGTCGCCGTTGGCGCGAATGCGGTTATCGAATCCGGCGTTGTGCTGGGCGATAACGCCGTCATTGGCCCGGGTTGCTTCGTTGGGAAAAATACGAAAATCGGCGCCGGGACCCGTTTATGGGCCAACGTGTCCGTTTATCATGATGTTGAAATTGGCGAAAATTGCCTCGTCCAGTCCAGTACCGTCATTGGTTCTGATGGCTTTGGTTACGCTAACGATCGCGGTAACTGGGTTAAGATCCCGCAGCTTGGTCGCGTTATTATTGGCGATCGCGTAGAGATCGGCGCCTGTACCACCATTGACCGTGGCGCGCTTGACGACACGATCATTGGCAATGGTGTTATCATCGATAACCAGTGCCAGATTGCGCATAACGTTGTGATTGGCGACAATACCGCGGTTGCGGGTGGCGTCATCATGGCAGGCAGCCTGAAAATTGGCCGTTATTGCATGATTGGCGGTGCGAGCGTGATTAATGGCCATATGGAAATATGCGACAAGGTCACCGTGACGGGGATGGGCATGGTAATGCGTCCTATCACTGAACCTGGCGTCTACTCCTCAGGCATTCCGCTACAACCCAACAAGGTATGGCGTAAAACAGCAGCTCTGGTGATGAACATTGATGATATGAGCAAGCGCCTCAAGTCTCTTGAGCGTAAGATCGATCAACAAGATTAAGCGTCATCCGTTGAACGCTATTTTTCCCGGCCTGTCGGCTTTCTAATAAACCGGCAGGCCGTGTTATTATTGTTATCAGTATATTTTGACAGGAAGAGTATTTTGACTACTGACACTCATACTCTGCATATTGAAGAGATTTTAGAACTTCTGCCGCACCGCTACCCGTTTCTGCTGGTAGACCGTGTGCTGGATTTTGAAGAAGGTCGTTTTCTGCGCGCAGTGAAAAATGTTTCCGTGAACGAGCCGTTTTTCCAGGGGCACTTCCCTGGTAAGCCTATCTTCCCGGGTGTGTTGATTCTGGAAGCAATGGCTCAGGCTACCGGTATTCTGGCGTTTAAAAGCGTCGGCAAACTGGAGCCAGGTGAGCTGTATTACTTCGCGGGTATTGATGAAGCGCGCTTTAAGCGCCCTGTCGTGCCTGGTGATCAGATGATCATGGAAGTCACTTTTGAAAAAACGCGTCGTGGCCTGACTCGCTTCAAAGGCGTAGCGCTGGTTGACGGCAAAGTTGTTTGTGAAGCGACGATGATGTGTGCTCGTAGCCGGGAGTCCTGATACGTGATTGATAAATCCGCCTTTATTCATCCTACCGCTATTGTGGAAACCGGTGCCATCATTGGTGCTAACGTCCACATTGGCCCGTTTTGTATTGTTGGACCCCATGTCGAAATTGGTGAGGGTACAGTACTGAAATCTCACGTTGTCGTGAATGGTCACACGACCATTGGCTGCAATAATGAGATCTATCAGTTCGCTTCCATCGGCGAAGTTAACCAGGATCTGAAATATGCTGGTGAGTCGACCCGTCTGGAAATTGGCGATCGTAACCGTATTCGCGAAAGCGTCACCATTCATCGTGGAACAGTACAGGGTGGTGGGTTGACGAAGGTGGGCAGCGATAACCTGTTTATGGTTAATGCGCATATTGCGCACGACTGTACTGTGGGTGACCGCTGTATTCTTGCCAACAACGCAACGCTGGCGGGACACGTATCGGTTGATGACTTCGCAATTATTGGCGGCATGACCGCAGTCCATCAGTTCTGCATCATTGGTGCGCACGTGATGGTTGGCGGATGCTCCGGTGTGGCGCAGGACGTCCCACCGTATGTGATTGCGCAGGGCAACCATGCCACGCCGTTTGGCGTGAACATCGAAGGCCTCAAGCGTCGTGGTTTTAGCCGCGAAGCGATTACTGCTATCCGCAACGCGTACAAACTGCTGTACCGTAGCGGTAAAACGCTGGAAGAGGCGAAGCCGGAAATTGCCGAGCTGGCGAATAAGCACCCGGAAGTGAACGCGTTCATGGAATTCTTTGACCGGTCAACAAGGGGTCTGATTCGTTAATGGTCGACAGTCGTCCGCTTACGATAGCCCTGGTCGCCGGAGAAACCTCCGGCGATATTCTTGGTGCCGGTCTCATCCGCGCCCTTAAGGCGCGTGTACCCAATGCTCGCTTTGTCGGCGTTGCTGGCCCGCTGATGCAGGCCGAAGGCTGTGAAGCCTGGTATGAAATGGAAGAGCTCGCCGTGATGGGCATCGTTGAGGTGCTGGGGCGGCTACGCCGTTTACTGCACATCCGTGCCGATCTCACCCGTCGCTTTACCGAACTCAAACCCGATGTGTTTGTCGGTATCGATGCACCTGATTTCAACATTACCCTCGAAGGGAATCTGAAAAAGCAGGGCATTAAAACCATTCACTACGTCAGTCCGTCCGTCTGGGCGTGGCGACAGAAACGCGTTTTCAAAATCGGACGGTCCACCAACCTGGTGCTGGCTTTCCTGCCTTTCGAAAAAGCGTTTTACGACAGATTTAATGTTCCGTGCCGTTTTATCGGTCATACCATGGCGGATGCGATGCCATTGGATCCGGATAAAAACGCGGCGCGCGACGCGCTGGGCATCCCGCATGATGTGCACTGTCTGGCACTGCTGCCAGGCAGCCGTGGTGCAGAAGTGGAGATGCTGAGCGCCGATTTCCTCAAAACAGCGCAAATTCTTCGCCAGACCTATCCGGATCTTGAAGTGGTTGTTCCGCTGGTGAATGCCAAACGCCGCGAGCAGTTTGAGCGCATCAAAGCGGAAGTCGCCCCGGATCTTCACGTCCGTCTTCTGGACGGGAAAGGGCGGGAAGCGATGTATGCGAGCGATGCCGCGCTGCTGGCCTCCGGCACGGCGGCGCTGGAATGCATGCTGGCGAAATGTCCTATGGTGGTCGGTTATCGTATGAAGCCGTTCACTTTCTGGCTGGCAAAACGTCTGGTGAAAACGGATTATGTCTCCCTGCCAAACCTGCTTGCCGGGCGCGAGCTGGTGAAAGAGCTGCTGCAGGATGAGTGCCAGCCGCAGGCGCTTGCCGATGCACTGCTGCCGCTGCTCGCCAACGGCAAGACCAGCCACCAGATGCACGATACCTTCCGCGAACTGCATCAATTGATCCGCTGTAATGCTGATGAGCAAGCGGCTGATGCGGTGCTGGAGCTAGCAAAATGATGGAATTTGTTTATCCTCACACTCGCCTTGTGGCGGGCGTGGATGAAGTAGGTCGTGGTCCGTTAGTGGGGGCCGTGGTGACCGCAGCGGTGATCCTCGATCCGGCTCGGCCGATCGTCGGGCTGAAAGACTCTAAAAAATTGTCTGAAAAGCGCCGTCTGGCGCTGTTTAGTGAGATTCAGGAGAAGGCGCTGGCCTGGAGCCTGGGGCGCGCTGAACCGCATGAAATAGACGAGCTGAATATTTTGCATGCCACGATGCTGGCGATGCAGCGAGCGGTAGCAGGCCTGAAAATTTCACCGGAATATGTCCTGATTGACGGCAACCGCTGTCCGGCATTGCCCATGCCTTCAATGGCGGTCGTAAAAGGCGATAGCCGGGTCGCAGAAATTAGCGCAGCTTCTATTATTGCCAAAGTGACGCGCGACGCCGAAATGGCCGCGCTGGATCTCACTTACCCTCAGTATGGTTTCGCCCAGCATAAGGGGTATCCCACACCTTTCCATCTGGAAAGGCTGGCTGAACATGGCGCAACCGAACACCATCGGCGCAGTTTTGGCCCGGTGAAACGCGCGCTGGGACGGGTGTCCTGAATCAATACGCAAGCAATTAAGTAACGCGGAATCTGAAGATGGCTGAACCACGTTTCGTACACCTGCGGGTGCATAGCGACTACTCCATGATCGATGGGCTGGCGAAGACCGGGCCGCTGGTAAAAAAGGCGGCCTCCCTTGGCATGCCCGCGCTGGCGATCACCGATTTTACCAACCTGTGTGGCCTGGTGAAGTTCTACGGAACGGCGCACGGCGCGGGGATGAAGCCTATCGTCGGCGCAGATTTTCATGTGCAGAGCGATCTCATCGGCGATGAAATGACGCAAATCTCCGTGTTGGCGATGAACAACACGGGCTATCAAAACCTCACTCTGCTTATCTCAAAAGCCTATCAGCGCGGATATGGTGCGCTGGGCCCGTGGATCGACAGGGACTGGCTGGCGGAGCTGAACGAAGGGCTGCTGCTGATCTCTGGCGGCCGCATGGGGGATGTCGGTAAATGCCTGCTGCGCGGCAATAGCGCGCTGGTGGATCAATGCGTCTCGTTTTATGAAGAGTATTTCCCGGATCGTTATTATCTGGAGTTGATCCGCACCGGTCGCCAGGACGAAGAGAGCTATCTGCATGCGGCGGTCGCACTTGCGGAAGAACGCGGTCTGCCCGTTGTCGCGACAAACGATGTGCGGTTCCTCGAGCCGGGAGATTTTGACGCTCACGAAATTCGCGTTGCGATCCACGATGGCTTCACGCTCGACGATCCGAAACGGCCGCGTAATTACTCCGCTCAACAGTACATGCGCAGCGAGGAGGAGATGTGTGACCTCTTCTCCGATATCCCCGAAGCGCTGGAAAACAGCGTGGAGATCGCCAGGCGCTGTAACGTTACCGTCCGCCTCGGCGAATATTTCCTGCCGCAGTTCCCGACGGGTGACATGACCACGGAAGATTTCCTGGTCGTGAAATCTAAAGAAGGTCTGGAAGAGCGTCTGGAATTCCTGTTCCCGGATGAGGCCGTTCGCAAAGAGAAGCGGCCGCCGTATGATGAACGCCTGGATATTGAACTCCAGGTTATCAACCAGATGGGCTTCCCGGGCTACTTCCTGATCGTAATGGAGTTTATCCAGTGGTCGAAGGATAACGGCGTACCGGTCGGACCGGGACGTGGCTCCGGTGCGGGCTCTCTGGTGGCGTATGCGCTGAAAATTACCGACCTCGATCCGCTGGAATTCGACCTGCTGTTCGAACGTTTCCTTAACCCGGAACGTGTTTCCATGCCCGACTTTGACGTCGACTTCTGCATGGAGAAACGCGACCAGGTGATCGAGCACGTCGCCGATATGTACGGCCGTGATGCGGTATCGCAGATTATTACCTTCGGTACGATGGCGGCGAAGGCGGTTATCCGCGACGTCGGCCGCGTGCTGGGCCACCCGTACGGGTTTGTCGATCGCATCTCTAAACTGGTGCCGCCCGATCCGGGCATGACGCTGGCAAAAGCGTTTGAAGCCGAACCTCAGCTGCCGGAAATCTACGAAGCTGACGAAGAAGTGAAAGCGCTGATCGACATGGCGCGCAAGCTGGAAGGCGTGACGCGTAACGCCGGTAAGCATGCGGGGGGCGTGGTTATCGCCCCGACCAAAATTACCGACTTCGCGCCGCTCTACTGCGATGAAGCGGGTGAGCATCCGGTTACTCAGTTTGATAAGAACGACGTGGAATACGCCGGGCTGGTGAAGTTTGACTTCCTCGGCCTGCGTACGCTGACGATCATCGACTGGGCGCTGAAGATGATCAACCCGCGCCGGGAAAAGCAGGGCCTTGAGCCCATAGACATTGCCGCCATCCCGCTGGATGACAAGAAAAGTTTCGACATGCTGCAGCGCTCGGAGACGACAGCCGTCTTCCAGCTTGAATCCCGCGGCATGAAAGACCTGATTAAACGTCTGCAGCCCGACTGCTTCGAAGATATGATCGCGCTGGTCGCCCTGTTCCGTCCGGGCCCACTGCAGTCAGGGATGGTAGATAACTTTATCGACCGTAAGCACGGCCGCGAAGAGATTTCCTATCCGGACGTTCAGTGGCAGCATGAAAGCCTGAAGCCGGTGCTGGAGCCCACCTACGGCATCATCCTGTACCAGGAACAGGTTATGCAGATCGCCCAGGTGCTTTCCGGTTATACCCTCGGCGGCGCGGACATGCTGCGTCGTGCGATGGGTAAGAAAAAGCCGGAAGAGATGGCCAAGCAGCGCTCCATCTTTGAAGACGGGGCAAAGAAAAACGGCGTAGACGGCGAGCTGGCGATGAAAATCTTCGACCTGGTGGAGAAATTCGCCGGGTACGGATTTAACAAATCCCACTCCGCCGCCTATGCTTTGGTGTCGTATCAAACGCTGTGGCTGAAAGCGCACTATCCTGCTGAATTTATGGCGGCGGTAATGACGGCCGATATGGACAACACCGAGAAGGTGGTTGGCCTGGTGGACGAGTGCTGGCGCATGGGGCTTAAGATCCTGCCGCCGGATATTAACTCAGGGCTCTACCACTTCCACGTCAATGACGACGGAGAGATCGTTTACGGGATCGGCGCGATCAAAGGCGTGGGCGAAGGCCCTATCGAGGCGATCATCGAAGCGCGTAACAACGGCGGGTACTTCCGCGAGCTGTTCGATCTTTGCGCCCGTACCGATACCAAAAAACTGAACCGTCGCGTGCTGGAAAAACTGATCATGTCCGGCGCGTTTGACAGGCTGGGACCGCACCGCGCCGCGCTGATGAATTCCCTCGGCGACGCCCTGAAAGCGGCGGATCAGCACGCAAAAGCGGAAGCCATTGGTCAGGCGGATATGTTCGGCGTACTGGCGGAAGAGCCAGAGCAGATCGAGCAGTCTTATTCCAACTGCCAGCCGTGGCCAGAACAGGTGGTACTGGATGGGGAGCGTGAGACGTTAGGCTTGTACCTGACGGGACACCCGATCAACCAGTACATCAAAGAAATTGAGCGCTATGTCGGCGGCCATAGGCTTAAAGACATGCATCCGACAGAACGTGGTAAAATCACCACGGCTGCGGGGCTCGTGATTGCCGCAAGGGTTATGGTCACCAAGCGCGGCAATCGTATCGGCATCTGTACGTTGGATGACCGTTCCGGGCGTCTGGAGGTGATGTTGTTCACCGACGCGCTGGATAAATACCAGCAATTGCTGGAAAAAGACCGCATACTTATCGTCAGCGGACAGGTCAGCTTTGATGACTTCAGTGGGGGGCTTAAAATGACCGCCCGCGAAGTGATGGACATTGACGAAGCCCGGGAAAAATATGCTCGCGGGCTTGCTATCTCGCTGACGGACAGGCAAATTGATGACCAGCTTTTAAACCGACTCCGTCAGTCTCTGGAACCCCACCGCTCGGGGACAATTCCAGTACATCTCTACTATCAGAGGGCGGATGCACGTGCGCGATTGCGCTTTGGTGCAACGTGGCGTGTCTCTCCGAGCGATCGTTTACTGAACGATCTCCGTGGCCTCATTGGTTCGGAGCAGGTGGAACTGGAGTTTGACTAATACAGGAATACTATGAGTCTGAATTTCCTTGATTTCGAACAGCCGATTGCTGAGCTGGAAGCGAAAATCGATTCTCTGACAGCGGTAAGCCGTCAGGATGAAAAACTGGATATTAACATCGACGAAGAAGTGCATCGTCTGCGCGAGAAAAGCGTAGAGCTGACGCGCAAAATCTTTGCCGATCTCGGCGCATGGCAGGTGGCCCAGCTGGCCCGCCATCCACAGCGTCCGTACACCCTGGATTATGTCCGCCTGGCGTTTGACGAATTTGACGAACTGGCAGGCGATCGCGCATACGCTGACGATAAAGCTATCGTTGGTGGTATCGCGCGTCTGGACGGACGCCCGGTGATGATCATTGGTCATCAGAAAGGTCGTGAAACCAAAGAGAAAATCCGTCGTAACTTCGGTATGCCAGCACCAGAAGGCTACCGTAAAGCCCTGCGTCTGATGGAGATGGCTGAGCGTTTCAACATGCCAATCATCACCTTCATCGACACCCCGGGTGCATACCCTGGCGTGGGCGCGGAAGAGCGCGGTCAGTCTGAAGCCATCGCGCGCAACCTGCGCGAGATGTCTCGTCTGAAGGTGCCGGTCATCTGTACCGTTATCGGTGAGGGTGGTTCCGGCGGTGCGCTGGCGATCGGCGTGGGTGATAAAGTGAATATGCTGCAGTACAGCACCTATTCCGTTATCTCCCCGGAAGGCTGTGCGTCCATTCTGTGGAAGAGCGCTGACAAAGCGCCGCTGGCTGCAGAAGCAATGGGTATCATTGCGCCACGCCTGAAAGAGCTTAAGCTGATCGATTCCATCATCCCGGAACCGCTGGGTGGTGCGCATCGTAAGCCGGAAGTGATGGCGGCTTCTCTGAAAGCGCAGCTGCTGGCCGATCTGGCAGACCTGGACGTGCTGAGCAAAGAAGATCTGCTCAACCGCCGCTACCAGCGCCTGATGACCTACGGTTACGCGTAAGCTTCACAATTATCTGAAAAGCCGCACATTGTTGCGGCTTTTTTTATACCTGCGGTTTAGCCGGACTATGCTTAGCTAATGTTTTTAAAGGAGGAAGCCCATGAATATCATTGCCATTATGGGGCCACACGGCGTCTTTTATAAAGATGAGCCGATTAAGGAGCTTGAGCACGCCCTGCAGTCGCGCGGGTATCAGCTAATCTGGCCGCACAACAGCGCCGACCTGCTGAAGTTCATCGAGCATAATCCGCGTATCTGCGGCGTGATCTTCGACTGGGATGAATATGACCTCGAACTGTGCAGCGATATCAACAAGCTGAACGAATATCTCCCGCTGTACGCGTTTATTAATACCCACTCAACCATGGACGTCAGCGCCAATGATATGCGTATGGCGCTGTGGTTCTTTGAATATTCCCTCGGCGTGGCGGAAGATATTGCGACCCGAATTCAGCAATACACGAATGAATATCTCGATAACATCACTCCGCCCTTTACCCGCGCGCTCTTTACCTACGTGAAGGAGGGGAAATATACCTTCTGTACGCCAGGCCATATGGCGGGGACGGCCTACCAAAAAAGCCCGGTGGGCTGCCTGTTCTATGATTTCTTCGGTGGCAACACGCTGAAAGCGGACGTGTCGATTTCAGTCACCGAACTAGGTTCTCTGCTGGATCACACCGGCCCGCATCTGGAAGCCGAAGAGTATATCGCTCGCACTTTTGGGGCCGAGCAGAGCTATATGGTGACCAACGGCACCTCGACCTCAAACAAAATCGTCGGGATGTACGCTGCGCCTGCGGGCAGCACCCTGCTGATTGACCGTAATTGCCATAAGTCGCTGGCTCACCTGCTCATGATGAGCGACGTCGTACCGCTCTGGCTGTCGCCCACGCGTAACGCGCTCGGTATTCTTGGCGGCATTCCGCGCCGGGAGTTCACCCACGAAGCCATTGAAAGTAAGGTCGCGGCAATTCCTGGCGCAAGCTGGCCTGTCCATGCGGTGATCACCAACTCCACCTACGACGGTCTGCTGTACAACACGAACTGGATCAAAAAGACGCTTGACGTGCCGTCGATCCACTTCGACTCCGCGTGGGTGCCGTACACCAATTTCCACCCGATTTACGCGGGGAAAAGTGGAATGAGCGGTGAACGCGTGCCGGGTAAAGTGTTCTTCGAAACGCAGTCGACGCATAAAATGCTGGCGGCGTTTTCCCAGGCTTCGCTTATTCACATCAAAGGCGAGTACGACGAAGACACATTCAACGAAGCCTTTATGATGCATACCACCACCTCACCGAGCTATCCGCTGGTGGCCTCCATTGAAACGGCCGCGGCGATGCTGCGCGGCAACCCGGGCAAACGTCTCATCAACCGTTCGGTGGAGCGTGCGCTGCATTTCCGCAAAGAGGTTCAGCGGCTGAAAGATGAAGCCGACGGCTGGTTCTTTGATATCTGGCAGCCGGAAGAGATTGATGAAGCAGAATGCTGGCCCGTCTCGCCCGGCGAAGACTGGCATGGCTTCCGGGATGCCGATAGCGACCATATGTTCCTCGACCCGGTAAAAGTGACGATCCTGACGCCGGGTATGGATGAGCAGGGCATAATGAGCGAGGAAGGTATTCCGGCCGCGCTGGTCGCGAAATTCCTTGATGAACGTGGCGTGGTGGTGGAGAAAACCGGTCCCTATAACCTGCTTTTCCTGTTCAGCATCGGGATCGACAAAACCCGGGCGATGGGATTGCTGCGCGGGCTGATGGAGTTTAAGCGCGCCTACGATCTCAACCTGCGGGTGAAGAACATGCTGCCGGATCTCTACGCGGAGGATCCTGACTTCTATCGTAATATGCGCATTCAGGATCTGGCCCAGGGGATCCACAGGCTGATCCGTCAGCACGATCTGCCGCGTCTGATGCTTCAGGCGTTCGATGTCTTACCCGAGATGAAGTTTACCCCGCACAAGGCATGGCAGCGCCAGGTGAAAGGGGAGGTCGAAACCGTCGAGCTGGAAAACCTGGTCGGGCGCGTATCGGCCAACATGATCCTGCCTTACCCGCCGGGCGTTCCGCTCCTGATGCCGGGAGAGATGATTACCGAAGAGAGTCGGGCCGTGCTCGATTTCCTGCTAATGCTCTGTTCGGTAGGGCGCCACTATCCCGGTTTTGAGACGGATATTCACGGTGCGAAGCGCGACGAGAACGGCGTTTACTGGGTGCGAGTCCTAAAATAAGGGTGACCGCTTGCCAGGCGCGGGTTTTCGGTTGTAACGTTCAGGCATCATAAAAAGGAGAAGCTATGCTGGGTTTAAAACAGGTTCATCATATTGCGATCATTGCGACCGATTACGCGAAAAGCAAGGCCTTCTACTGCGACATCCTGGGCTTTACGCTCATGAGCGAGGCCTACCGCGAGGAGCGTGACTCCTGGAAGGGCGACCTGGCGTTAAACGGGCAGTATGTGATTGAACTGTTCTCTTTTCCTTTTCCGCCTGCGCGTCCGTCCCGGCCGGAAGCCTGTGGCCTGCGTCATCTTGCCTTCAGCGTCGATGACCTGGATAGCGCGGTAAAACATCTGGAAGCGCACGGCGTGACGTGTGAAGCGATCCGCGTCGATCCGTTCACCGACAAGCGCTTTACCTTTTTCAACGATCCGGACGGCCTGCCGCTGGAGCTTTATCAGCAGTAATCTTCGTCCTGTGTGATAATGCCCGCTCAGTTCGGGCATTTTTTATGTGTAATTCCCTATGACCTTACCCGCTATCGCACACGCCGTTTCACCGTACCGCCAGCTGCTGGTGGGGTTTAGCGGTGGCCTGGATTCTACCGTGTTGCTGCATCGCCTTAAGCTTTGGCGCGATCGGGAACCTGACGTCCAGCTACGGGCGATGCATATTCATCACGGATTAAGTCCTCACGCAGAGGAGTGGGTGGCGCACTGCGAAGCCTTGTGTGCAGCCTGGTCGATCCCGCTCATCGTTGAGCGCGTTATGCTTACGGAGGAAGGACTGGGCATCGAGGCGCAGGCACGTAAAGCCCGCTATGCCGCGTTTGCCGGGGCATTACGTACTGGAGAAGCGCTGGTCACGGCCCAGCATCTGGACGATCAGTGCGAAACCTTTCTGCTGGCGCTTAAGCGGGGCAGCGGGCCGGCGGGGCTTTCTGCCATGCCGGCGCGTTCGGCATTTGCCGGCACAACGTTACTGCGCCCGCTGCTTGGCGAGACGCGTGCCTCACTGGAAGCCTGGGCGCGAGAGCATCAGCTGAGCTGGATCGAAGATGAGAGTAACCAGGATGACGGCTATGATCGTAACTTCCTGCGTCTGCGCGTCCTCCCGCTATTGAGCGAGCGCTGGCCGCATTTCGCCGACGCGACGGCAAGAAGCGCCATGCTGTGCGCCGAACAGGAATCGCTGCTGGATGAGCTGTTAAGTGACGAGCTGGCTGAACTGATTTCTAAAGACGGAGCGCTGGCGATCGCCCCGATGCAAGCGATGAGCCCGGTGCGTCGCGCCGCACTGATAAGGCGCTGGCTGGCCTCTCATCACGCCGCGATGCCGTCGCGGACAATGCTGAGCCGTATCTGGGACGAAGTCGCACTGGCGCGGGATGATGCTTCTCCGTGCGTCCACCTGAACGGGTTTGAGGTTAGACGCTATAAGGGGGAGCTCTGGTGGATAAAATCCATGCCCTCGCAGACCAATGTCGTGCTCGACTGGTTTTCTCCTGACGCGCCCCTGATATTGCCCTGTGAGGCAGGACGCGTTTCTCTCTTGTCGTCTGGTCATGTGCGGCTGCCGAAGCCCGATGAACCGGTCACCGTGCGCTTTAAGGCTGGCGGCATGCTGCATATCGTCGGGCGCAACGGGGGCCGGAAGCTGAAGAAAATATGGCAGGAGTGTAACGTGCCGCCATGGCTGCGCGACACCACGCCGCTGCTGTTCTACGGTGAAACGCTTATCGCTGCGGCAGGGGTTTTCATCACGGAAGAGGGGTGGTCAGAAGAGGGTGTCCGTTTTGAGTGGCAAAAAGCGTAACGGGCAGCCAGGCTGCCCGTTAGTGTCATCAGGATTCGCTCACCACGACGGTGCCGATTTGCGGGTGGCTGAAGCTGGCTATTTTGTCCAGACGCAGCTCACGCGTCGCACCGGCGTCTTCCACTATCAGGTATTCCACATTTTTGCGTGAAACCAGATCGCTGGCTTTCGCCTTCAACACTTCGCCATCTTTTAGCTCCAGCGTCAGTAATAAATGATGCTGGCAGGCGAGTTCGAGGTTGTCATAGTCATCACAATTGATGGGTTGATAAGTATCATTCATCGACATAATCGCTCACCAGTAAATTCGCCGCAGCATACGCTGCTTTTTCCCTGACCGACTCTGAAAGGCTCTCATCAGAGGCCACTTCATTAAGCACTTTCAATACACAGCCCAACGCGTCCGGGACATACCCCAGATCTCCGCTGGCGATTTCCGCATACCGTTTGCGAATTAACTCACAATAATTATTCACATCCCCTCCCGCCAGCGCACTGACTTACTGTGAGATATCATTAAGCCTACGAAGATAAACTCGGTTTAGCAAGGTGACTATACCATACTCATTTAAGCAATATCAGCGCCTTGATAGCGGTGTATTTATCACCTCATAACAGCCTTTTGCCGCGGTTTTCGCTACAATGTGCGCCTGATTCGAATGGAGTTCTCTCATGGCGCTGAAAGCGACAATTTATAAAGCAGTGGTCAATGTGGCCGATCTGGATCGCAACCAGTTCCTCGACGCGTCGCTTACGCTGGCACGCCACCCCTCCGAAACCCAGGAGCGCATGATGCTGCGCCTGCTGGCATGGATTAAGTATGCCGACGAACGTCTGCAGTTTACCCGTGGGTTAAGCGCAGAAGACGAGCCTGAAGCCTGGCTGCGCAACGATCATCTGGGTATCGATTTGTGGATCGAACTCGGCCTGCCGGACGAGCGCAGAATTAAAAAGGCCTGCACCCAGTCCGCTGAAGTGGCCTTATTCGCTTATAATCAGCGCGCTGCGGAGATTTGGTGGCAGCAAAACAAGAGCAAGTGCGGACAGTTTAAAAATCTCACGGTCTGGTATCTGGATGATGAGCAGCTGGCGCAGTTGAGCGAGTTCGCCAGCCGGACCATGGTTTTGCAGGCGACGATTCAGGATGGCGCCATCTGGCTCTCTGACTCTCAGAATAATCTGGAAATTCATTTAACGGCGTGGCAACCCGCGTCATGATCGTCTTGTCCCGAAACGTCAGCATTCCTGACAACGAGCTGGAGATCACCGCCATCCGTGCGCAGGGGGCTGGCGGGCAGCACGTCAACAAGGCGTCGACGGCTATCCATTTGCGTTTTGACATTCGGGCCTCAAGCCTGCCAGAGTATTATAAAGAAAGCCTGCTTGCCGCCAGCCATCACCTGATCACCAGCGATGGCGTGATTGTGATCAAAGCCCAGGAGTACCGCAGCCAGGAGCTCAACCGGGAAGCGGCGATAGCCAGGCTGGTGGCGGTCATCAAAGAGTTAACGACGGTACAAAAAAGCCGCCGGGCAACGCGGCCAACCCGCGCATCGAAAGAGCGTCGGTTGTCCTCGAAGGCCCAAAAATCCACAGTGAAAGCACTACGCGGTAAAGTTCGTCGCCCGACAGAGTGACGAAAGGGAACACACTTTTCATAAGGAATTCATTGTGAAAAAAGTATTATGGTCAGCGCTGGCAGCGAGTACGCTTTTTGCGCTTTTTGGGTGTAACAACCGCTCCGAAACGCAGGTTTTACAACCCACGCAAACGGAAGAATTAAAACCAATGCAGCAGAGCTGGCGCGGCGTATTGCCTTGCGCGGACTGCGAAGGCATTGAAACGTCGCTGTTCCTGCAAAAAGACGGCACCTGGGTGATGAACCAGCGCTATCAGGGCGCAAAAGAGCCTTCTTCTTTTGCAACTTATGGAACATGGGCGCGTACGGCGGAGAAGCTGGTCCTGACGGATACCACCGGTGAGAAAACCTTTTTCCGCGCTAAAGGCGAGGGGATGGAGATGCTTGACCGCGAAGGCAACCCGATTGAATCCCAGTTCAACTACACGCTGGCGCCGGTAAAAGCGGCTCTGCCTGCCACGCCGATGGCAATGCGGGGGATGTACTTCTATATGGCGGATGCGGCGATCTTTACCGACTGCGCAACCGGCAAGAAGATTAGCGTGGCAAACAATGCGCAGCTTGAACGTGATTACGCTGTGGCGCGCGGTAATGACAGCAAGCCGATATTGCTGACGGTGGATGGTCACTTTACGCTGGAGCCAAACCCGGATAGCGGAGAGATGGTGAAAACGCTGGTGGCGGATAAAGACGCGAAGTTTGTAGCGGGTAAAGACTGTAACAGTAAATAAGCTGACGCTGTGCCATTAAAAAACCCCGCCTGAGCGGGGTTTTTTGTTTAGCCTTTGATGGCTTTCACCAGGTAATCAAGAATGTCGCCGGTCTTGATCATCTGTTTTTCGCCGCTGCGACGGTATTTGTATTCAATCTCATCGCTGTCGAGGTTACGGTCGCCGATGACGACGGTGTGCGGAATACCGATCAGTTCCATATCGGCAAACATCACGCCCGGACGCTCTTTACGGTCATCCATCAGCACTTCGATACCCTGAGCGCGCAGCTCGGAATACAGCTTCTCGGCCAGTTCCTGCACGCGGTAAGACTTGTGCATGTTCATTGGCAGAATGGCCACCTGGAACGGCGCAATATTGTCCGGCCAGACGATGCCGCGTTCGTCGTAGTTCTGCTCAATCGCCGCAGCCACCACGCGCGTCACCCCGATACCGTAGCAACCCATGGTCAGGATCTGGTTACGGCCATCTTCACCCTGAACAGCCGCGTTCAGCGCGCGAGAGTATTTATCGCCCAGCTGGAAGATGTGACCGACTTCGATGCCGCGCTTAATCATCAGGGTACCCTGGCCGTCCGGGCTTGGATCGCCTGCAACCACGTTACGGATGTCAGCCACTTCCGGCGTCGCCACGTCGCGATCCCAGTTGATGCCGAAGTAGTGTTTACCGTCGATGTTCGCACCGGCGGAGAAGTCGCTCATTGCAGCAACCGTGCGGTCAATAACAACCGGCACCGGCAGATTGACTGGACCCAGTGAACCTGGACCCGCATTCACGACGGCGCGGATTTCCGCTTCCGTTGCGAACGTCAGCGGGCTGGCTACCTGCGGCAGCTTTTCGGCTTTTACTTCGTTCAGCTCATGATCGCCACGCACCAGCAGGGCAACCAGCGGGTAAGCGCTGCCTTCGGTGGATTTTACCAGCAGCGTTTTCACGGTTTTTTCGACAGGCAGATTGAATTGCTCAACCAGCTCGGCAATGGTTTTCGCGTTTGGCGTATCAACCAGCGTCATTTCTTGCGTTGCCGCGCCGCGCGGCTCTTTTGGTGCCAGCGCTTCTGCAAATTCGATGTTCGCTGCGTAGTCTGAAGAGTCAGAGAAGATCACATCGTCTTCACCGCTCTGCGCCAGTACCTGGAACTCATGAGAGGCGCTACCGCCGATGGAGCCGGTATCAGCCTGCACAGCGCGGAAATCCAGACCCATGCGGGAGAAGATTTTGCTGTACGCCGCGTACATTGCGTCGTACGTCTCTTGCAGGGATTCCTGAGAGGTATGGAAAGAGTAGGCATCTTTCATCAGGAATTCGCGAGAGCGCATGACGCCGAAACGTGGGCGAACTTCGTCACGGAACTTGGTCTGGATCTGGAAGAAGTTCAGCGGCAGCTGTTTGTAAGAGCTCAGCTCGTTACGAATCAGGTCGGTAATGACTTCTTCATGCGTTGGGCCGAGAACGAACGGACGCTCGCCGCGATCGACGAAGCGCAGCAGTTCAGGACCATATTGCTCCCAACGGCCGCTCTCCTGCCACAGGTCAGCGGGCTGAACCACAGGCATGGACACCTCGATAGCACCGGCGTTGTTCATCTCTTCACGCACGATGTTTTCGACTTTTTTCAGGACGCGCACGCCGGTCGGCAGCCAGGTGTATAACCCGGAGGCCAGCTTGCGGATCATCCCGGCGCGCAGCATCAGCTGATGGCTGATCACTTCGGCGTCGGCAGGCGTCTCCTTCAGAGTGGAGAGCAGATATTGGCTAGTACGCATGTTGTTACGGTTCCATTTCGACGATTGGAACAGGCTGAAACACCAGCCTGACACAAAAAAAGTGGTTTAGTTTACCAGTGTGGCAAAGATGCCAAAAGAGAGGAGAACAAAATTACCTGGGTTCAAGGGCAAACACTTCAAAACCTGCCCCGGTGACGCGCCAGCGAACGTTGAAATCAAGCAGCAAGACGGCGTACGTTTTTCCTTCTTCCTCTTCTTTACGGTAGGCTGGACGCGGGTCCTGTGCCAGAACTTCGGTGATGAAATCCCGTAAGCGAGGATAGCGTTTCTCCAGCTGACCGAGCTGCGCGGTTATCTCTGGCGTAAAATACACAGGCATGTCCGCCTGCGGCGCGTCCTGAGCATAACTTGCACGCGCGTCCGGGAGCGCTTCGGCGAAGGGCAAATAGGGTTTTATGTCGATTACCGGCGTGCCGTCTACCAGGTCGAGGCTACCTAACTCAAGTATCACCCGATTTTTCTGGCAGCGTATGCCTTTCAGTTCAACCAGCGACATTCCAATCGGGTTTGGGCGGAAGGTCGAGCGCGTCGCAAACACGCCCATTCTCGCATTTCCGCCAAGACGAGGAGGGCGCACGGTAGGTCGCCAGCCGCCTTCCATCGTCTGGTGAAACACGAACACCACCCATAAATGGCTGAAAGCCTCGAGCCCGCGTACCGCATCGGCCTGATTGTAAGGCGCAATCAGGTGAAGCTCACCGCTTCCGCTGGTGACCAGACCGGGCTGGCGGGGGACGGCGAACTTCTCTTTATAAGGAGAGTGGATAACGCCTATCTGCTCGAACTGAAATGCACTCATTTCGCCGTGATGTTCAGTGCAGAACCGATGCAAACCGCCTGACGGTAGCAGCCCGGCGTGCCGCTGGTGACTTCGCAGCTGTGCAGCAGGACCGCGTTAGCTTTCATTTTTGCGGCATTAATCTGCATGCGTTTACGCGCTGTCGGAATATTCGGTGGTGAGTCCTGATTGGTCGCCTGGCAGGATTCGCCGCTCACTTCGCCCAGTTCACGGAACGGTTTACCGACGAGTTCGTCCGCTTTCGTGATAATGCGAACCGGCGCAGGGCGAACCACTTTCGGTTTCGCAGGCTCGGTCTTTGGCGGGGTTGCCGTGCTTTGAACAGGTTCAACGGGAGATCTGCTTAGCATAGAACAGCCGCTCAGCATGAGTGCTAAAAGACAGATCGGTAAAGCACGCATAATAGTTCCTCAATGGATAATCAAAACGTCAGATATTGAATCAGTTGACTGCACAAATGACAAGACGGGCATAAGCCCGTCCTGATGATATTACACTGAGGTGAGATTACCAGCCTTTAACAGCGCCGCCGTTAAACACTTTGTTGGCTTCCTGGTAAACTTCATCTGACTGATAGGCCTGAACGAATTTCTTCACGTTTTCCGCGTCCTTGTTGTCTTCGCGAGTCACGATCAGGTTAACGTACGGGGAGTCTTTATCTTCAATGAAGATACCGTCTTTGGCTGGCGTCAGGCCAATCTGGCTGGCGTAAGTGGTGTTGATAACGGCCAGAGCAATCTGCGCATCGTCCAGAGAACGTGGCAGTTGCGGTGCTTCCAGCTCAACGATTTTCAGATTTTTCGGGTTCTCGGTGACGTCCAGAACGGTTGGCAGCAGGCCAACACCGTCTTTCAGTTTGATCAGGCCCACTTTCTGCAGCAGCAGCAGGGAACGGCCAAGGTTAGTTGGGTCGTTAGGGACGGCAACCTGAGAGCCTGGCTGCAGTTCGTCCAGTGATTTAATTTTCTTAGAGTAACCGGCAATTGGATAAACGAAGGTGTTACCGACACCCACCAGTTTATAACCGCGATCTTTGATCTGCTGATCGAGATATGGCTTATGCTGGAAGGCGTTAGCGTCGATATCGCCTTTGCTCAGCGCTTCGTTCGGCAGAACGTAATCGTTAAAGGTTACCAGCTCCACGTCCAGGCCATATTTCTCTTTCGCCACTTTCTGAGCAACTTCCGCAACCTGCTGTTCTGCACCCACGATAACGCCCACTTTAATGTGGTTTGGATCTTTTTCGTCCTGACCGCAACCCACCAGTGCCAGAGAGCCGATCAGCGCGCCTACTGCTGCGAAGGTCTTTAATTTAAACGCCATGTTTTATCCTTAACTCGTAGAGTTTGTGTTGTGTGTAACGTTATTTGTGAGTAACAGCCCGGACGATGCGATCGCCGGAGAACTGGATTAAATAAACCAGAACAACCAGCAATACCAGTACGGTATTCATCACGGTCGCGTTATATCCAATATAGCCGTACTGGTAACCAATCTGACCTAAACCGCCAGCGCCAACTGCGCCACCCATTGCGGAATAACCGACCAGCGTGATGAGCGTGATGGTTGCCGCGTTCACCAGGCCTGGCAGTGCTTCCGGGAGCAGAACTTTGCGGACGATCTGCATCGGCGTTGCGCCCATCGCGCGTGAGGCTTCGATCAAACCGGTTGGAATTTCCAGCAGGGCGTTTTCCACCATACGGGCGATAAACGGCGCAGCCCCCACGGTCAGCGGAACAATGGCCGCTTGCAGTCCGATAGACGTTCCGACGATCACGCGGGTAAACGGAATCATCCACACCAGCAGAATAATGAAGGGAATAGAACGGAAGATGTTCACCAGCGCGGAGAGCGTACGGTACAGTTTCGCGTTCTCAATGATTTGACCCGGACGCGTCACGTACAGCAATACGCCGACGGGCAGGCCAATCACAAAACCAAAGAAGCCAGAGACAAAGGTCATTGCCAGCGTTTCCCAAACGCCGCGAACCAGCAGCCACATCATCGGCTCAGACATAACCCAGTACCTCTACTTTTACATGGTGTTCCTGCAGCCAGGCAATCGCGGCCTGGGTTTCTTCTTGTGTGCCGTGCATTTCTGTCAGCATGATGCCGAACTTCACGCCACCGGCGTAATCCATCTGCGCGCTGATGATGTTGTTGTTCACGTTAAAGCGACGCGCGGTTTCGGAAAGCAGGGGAGCGTCAACGGACTGACCGGTGAACTCCATGCGCAGCATCGGGACGCTGTCTTCAGTGGATTCGGTTTTCAAACGCTCCAGATAATCTTCCGGAATATCCAGATGCAGCGTGGACTGGATGAACTGCTGTGCCAGTGGCGTCTTCGGATGCGAGAACACTTCACTTACCGTGTCCTGCTCGATCAGTTCACCGTTGCTGATGACCGCCACGCAGTCGCAGATGCGTTTCACCACGTCCATCTCATGTGTAATAAGGAGGATCGTCAGGCCCAGGCGACGGTTAATGTCTTTCAGCAGTTCCAGAATCGAACGCGTGGTTGCCGGATCCAGTGCGCTGGTGGCTTCATCGCACAGCAGTACCTTAGGATTACTTGCCAGCGCGCGGGCAATGGCCACACGCTGTTTTTGCCCGCCGGACAGATTTGCCGGGTAGCTATCATGCTTGTCGCCCAGACCCACGAGGTCGAGCAGCTCGGTGACGCGACGCTTCACTTCTTCTTTCGGCGTGTTATCCAGCTCAAGCGGTAAGGCAACGTTGCCGAACACGGTGCGGGAAGCCAGCAGGTTAAAGTGCTGGAAGATCATGCCAATCTGACGACGCGCTTTGGTGAGTTCTTTCTCTGAGAGGGCGGTAAGTTCCTGGCCGCCAACTTCTACGCTGCCCTGGGTTGGGCGCTCAAGCAGGTTAACACAACGAATCAGCGTGCTTTTACCTGCACCCGATGCGCCAATGACGCCATAAATTTGACCAGCAGGAACATGCAGGCTGACGTTGTTCAGCGCCTGAATGGTTCGGTTCCCCTGCTGGAACACTTTGGTGATATTGGAAAGTTTAATCATTAGATTATTTTTATCGTATGTAAGTTAGCCGTGGCATTTTCTTCTGCCAGATACGGGTGATGACCGTAAACAAAACGGATGTTAAGGCATCCAGACGTCTAAATCAATCCAACTCTGTACGATGAGCACTTTATTGCGCTGCGATTCATGAGATACTAGTCGAACATGCCTTTTTCAGGAGCAAACCGGTGGCAAAATCAGTACCCGCAATTTTTCTCGATCGTGACGGCACTATTAATGTGGATCACGGTTATGTCCATGAGATTGATGAATTCGAGTTTATCGAGGGCGTAATAGATGCCATGCGCCAGCTGAAAGAGATGGGTTATGCGCTGGTGGTTGTGACGAACCAGTCCGGTATTGCACGCGGTAAATTCACCGAAGCGCAGTTCGAGACGCTGACGGAATGGATGGACTGGTCGTTGGCCGACCGCGGTGTGGATCTCGACGGCATCTACTATTGTCCGCACCACCCGCAGGGAACCGTTGAAGCGTATCGCCAGACCTGTGACTGCCGTAAGCCACATCCCGGGATGTTCATCTCTGCACAGGAGTTCCTGCACATCGATATGGCTGCTTCTTATATGGTGGGCGATAAACTGGAAGACATGCAGGCAGCAGCAGCTGCGGGCGTAGGAACCAAAATATTAGTTCGCACCGGTAAGCCAGTGACGCCAGAAGCAGAAAATGCAGCGGATTGGGTGATTAATAGTCTGGCCGATCTGCCAAAAGAGATTAAAAAGCACCAAAAATAGCCTTTTTGGCGAAAAGATGAGCGGTTGAAATAAAAATGCATTTTTCCGCTTGTCATTCCTCGGCGGCCCCCTATAATGCGCCTCCATCGACACGGCGGATGTGGATCACTTCACACAACAAGCGGTTCGACTGAAGAGAAAAAATCCTGAAATAACGGGTTGACTCTGAAAGAGGAAAGCGTAATAT